>NZ_CP019937.1:497500-1097500 GCF_002117445.1 Ketogulonicigenium robustum | reverse complement strand
AAATGCTTTGGTCACTTCTGTAGTTGATCGATGAAAGTTAATCCCTTCCGCCGCAGATCACTTGCGGCGGGGCGGGTTTCTTTGGTTTTGGCGAAAGCTTGCCGGTTCGGCAGGTTTGGGGCGGCAAGAAGCCGCCACCTAGGGACGCGCGCTGGCCAGTTGAGGCGAGTTGTATTTCAGTAGCCACGCCCCATATCGGTGCGATGCAAGGCACAACCATTCATCAGCGGCTGCGCACGTGGCGCTATGCGGCCTTTCGTCAGGCGAAGTTTCGCGCGGTGTACGCGCATGCGGTGATGGTCGCGCATATGGAGGGCCGTCTGATCGCGGATGATCACCCCTCTTGGTCACGAATCGATTCTGCGATCAAGGCTGCCCAAGCGGGAGATCCCGACGCGCTGGCGCGAATCGAGAGGGAACTGCTGCGCCTGCGCGATAAAAACACGTAGAATTGTTTACGTTTCATTAATCTTAAGACGCCGAAATTTATTATTTTCTATCTGCTTAGGTATTTTTTGAATTAACGGAAAACATTATCCATTAAAAATTTTTTAATGACGTATTGCAAAGCCGCTGGAACTGGGATTTAGAAGCTTTGGCCCCAAAGGCCGCATCGATGAGCTGATAGCCGTCTGAACATGCCCAACCCGGCACAAACGACCTTCCCTCATCTCTAACACTAACGCGTTCCCCGGCATTTTGTTTGGGGCTTAACATTGTATTTGTGGAGATAATCCGTGGCGATCCATACCGTTCATTACTACGCGATTTCTGATCTTACCATTTCCCCTAGCTGGCCCGTGAACTCCAGCGATGGTGCCGCTTTGCTCAACGGCAAGTTCACCATCGCCGCCAACGCAGAACTCAAAGAAGTCCTGGTCAACGACGACGATCCGATGTTCTCGGACGACGATATTGAAGGCCAAGGTGCTATTTGGGGTCAGGATGGTGTTGGCCAATCGATTGAGGGTACAACGACCAAGATCGAGGCCGAGTATCTGATCACTTTGTCTGACGGAACAAACACTTACACTGCTGTTGCTGTCGCAACCGGTGGTAACAACAACGTTATCGGCTTCTCGTTTGCGGCTGAAGGCGGCGTGCCCCCCGTTGGCGTCGAATTGACGATCACCAAGGTAGAAGACAGCACGCAAAACGCCGACGGCTCTTATACCGCCGTTGGAATCCCCTACGAAGACATGATCGCGTGCTTCACCAGCGGCACGCTGATCGCTACGCCCAAAGGGGACGTCGCGATCGAAACGCTGCGTGAGGGCGATCTGGTTCTGACGAAGGATCACGGCCCGCAACCGCTGCGTTGGATCGGCTCCAGCAAAGTCAGCGCCGCCAAGCTGCAAGAGCGTGCAAACCTGCGCCCGATCCGCATTCGCGCTGGTGCGCTGGGTGACAATATGCCCGTGCAAGACCTGACCGTGTCGCCGCAGCACCGCGTCCTGCTGACCTCGAAAATCGCGCGTAACATGTTTGACGCAACCGAAGTTTTGGTCGCGGCCAAACAACTTCTGCAAATCGAAGGCATTGATATCGTTGATGATCTGTCCGGTGTGGAATACTTCCACATGCTGTTCGACCGTCACGAGATCGTCGTGTCGAATGGCGCTGAAACCGAGTCTCTGTTCACTGGCCCGATGGCCCTGAAGTCGCTGCCGACCGAGGCTGTCGCCGAAATCTTCGCGATCTTCCCCGAGCTGCAAGCCCGCGACTACGCGCCGACCCCTGCCCGCGTTCTGCTGACCGGCCGCCAAGCGCGCCGCTTGGTAGTACGTCACATTGGCCGCAACCGTCCGTTGGTCGCTGCTTAAGGTTCGAACCTTAAGGTTTTACGAAAATAAAAAGCGGCAACAGGAAACTGTTGCCGCTTTTTGCATTGCTGCATTGCGTATTTTGCATGCCACTTGTTAACCAAAATATGCCGTTTTAGCCGAAATTGGTTAACGGATCTCAATTTTTAGATTATTAAAATTGTAATCAACATGATATTTTCTACTTTAGGTTGTATTAACCCTAGGTGAAAATGTATTAATACGATTGTTCGTAATTTTCATTACAGATTCGTCGTATTTATTAACGAAGAAAATGGAAATGGATGTTGTGAGAAGCGCTGTTCATTGAAGAAATGGCATAGCTTTCTATGCGCTTTTTCTATCTGCGCCAGAAGGCACCTTGGCCCCGCTCGCAAGCCGTTTGGCGGCTGCGAAGGGGCCAATAGTTTTACTTGAACCAAAAATCAACACAAATCGTCACTATGCGAAAAATTAGTGTAAAGGCGGCGCCCGCGCCAGCATCAAAGCTGTGCGGCGGCGCACAGACTACGTCGCGTTGGCGCACAGTCTTCGCGCCCCCAAAACATTGACCCGCGGCAGTCATGATACTAATTCGTACATATAGTAGACGCAATCGTACACATTGCGCCGCCTTCATCATGGATCAATAAGATGCCACTCTCACCTCGGGCCGCTGCTGCGACCGCAACCATCTTGTGGGGCTTCACCTACATCCTCACGACAACCATGCTTCCGCCGAACCCGATGTTCCTTGCCGCTGTGCGCGCGCTGGGGGGCGGGGTCATTTTGCTGTTCCTGGCGCGTGACGTTCCGCCGCGCGCCTGGTGGGGCAAGTTGACCGTGTTGGGCACGTTGAACAACGGGTTGTTCTTCGGGCTGCTGTTTGTAGCCGCTGTGCGCCTACCCGGCGGCGTTGCGGCGACGTTTCAGGCGCTGACACCGCTGTTTACCGTATTGCTGGCGCTGCCGCTGCTGGGGGTCGCCCCTTCGCGCGTTAAGTTGATTGCTGTGTTGGCGGGTGCTGTCGGCGTATCGATGGTCGTCTTGCGGGGCGGCGCGGGTCTGGATGCGATCGGCATTCTGGCGGCTTTCGGCTCGGCTGTTTCGTTGTCGCTGGGGGGAATTTTGCTGCACAAATGGGGCCGTCCGTCCTCGGTTGTCAGCCTGACGGCGTGGCAAATGCTGATTGCCGGCGTTGAACTCGCCATCGTGGCCGTCATCATGGGCGACGTTCCCACGTCGCTGAGCGCGACCAACGTGCTGGGCCTTGTCATCTTGGCCGTGCTGCTGACCGCAGTGCCGTTCGTGCTGTGGTTCACCGGCATTCAGGGCGCGGGCCCGTCGGCCATCGCACCGTTCATGTTGTTGACGCCGATTGTGGCCTTTGTACTGGATGCGCTGGTACATCGCGTCTTGCCCAGCCCGCTGCAAGCCCTGGGTGTCGTTGTGGTGATTGGCGCGCTGCTGCTGGGGCAGTTTGCTGATCGCAAACCCGCTAAGGGCTAAGGAAAAGACCATGTCCGCACGCCCCCCACTGTCCTCGCGCGGCGCTGCCCGTCAAGAAGCGTTAATCGCCGCCGCGACCGAGCTATTTCTGGCCAAAGGCTTTGCCAATGTCACGATTGACGAGGTGGTGGCCGTTGCGGGCGGGTCGAAAACCAGCGTTTACCGCCAGTTCGGCGGGAAAGAGGGGCTGTTCGCCGAGGTTGTGACCCAGCTTTGCGCGACGCTCCTCTCGCCCTTGGCCCATCTGGACTTGGGCGGGGCGACCCCTGCGGTCGGGCTGGATATTCTGGCCCGCACCTTGATGCGCCAGTTGTTACAGCCCCGCCATATCGCGTTTCAGCGCATGGTGCTGGCGGTGTCGGACCAGTTCCCCGCGCTGATGGCGAAGTGGTACGATGTTGGCCCGCGCCAAAGCCAAGCGATGATCGCGCGCTTTCTGGGCGACGACGCGCAGGCGCGGCGTTTAGCAATCTTTTTCCATGACATGATTGTGACCGATGCCGTCAACAGCGCCATGATGGGCCAAGACCCCGCGTGGCCGGATGTCGAGGTTATGATCGCCGATGCCGTCCGCTTGGTCGTTTGCGCCCTGGCTGATCGCTACAGTGTAACCTGACCCAGCGTGCAGATTTGCCCCAGCAGCGCCCTGTCGTGGCTGATCGCAAGAATGCCAACACACTGATCGCGCGCGACGCGCTGTAGCAGCCGCCAGATATGCAGCTGTGACAGCGGGTCGAGGGCGGATGTGATCTCGTCGGCAACCAGATAGCGCGGGCGCAGCGCCAAGGCCCGTAGCAGGGCAACACGCTGCAACTGGCCGCCCGAGAGTTCATGCGGAAATCGGTCGTGCCACGCCGCTGGCACGCCGATGGCGGCGCGCAGGTCGGGGGACGTGTCCTGCCCCTCGGTAATGATCCGCCCGATCCGCCAGCGCGGGTTCATGGCGGACAATGGATCTTGGTAGAGATATTGCACAGCGCGAAAATCGGGCACAGCCCCGTCCATCGTGATAACGCCAGCACTTGGGCGATGCAGCCCCGCCAGCACGCGGCCAAGGGTCGTTTTACCCTGCCCTGATGGCCCTGAAAGCCCCACGATCTCGCCCGCAGGCAGCGCCAAGCTAGCGTTTTCCAGCACGATGCGGCGGCCATGGGTGGCAGTGATCGCGCGGGCCTCAAGCATCGGTGAAGCCGTTTTCAGGCAAGGCGCGCCACAGGTTGCGTGCGGGCAGCGGCAAAGCCTCGCCTGCCCCCGTGAACTGGCCGGCAGGCGCCGCCGCGACGATACGGCCATTGTCCAGCACGATGACGCGGGTGGCGATGGGCAGCACAGACATCAGGTCGTGGGTGATGACCAGCGCCGCGCCACCACGTTTGGCCAGGGTTTGCAGATGGGTTGTCACGATCGTGCTGTTGGTGGGGTCAAGGCCCGCCGTGGGCTCGTCCGCGATGATCAGGTCGGGCGCGGCCCCTAGGGCTAGCGCCAGCAGCACGCGCCGCGCCATGCCGCCCGACAGTTGATGCGGCATAAGCCGTTTAACGCTCGCGTCCAGCCCCACACTGGCCAGCAGCGCGGCGGGGGTCGCCGCCTGCCCCTTGCGGCGTGCCATCCAGCTTAGCTGCGCGCCCACGCGGGCCAGCGGATCCAGAAAACCATGGTGTTGCGGAAGCAGCGCCACGGGGTGCAAGGGCGTAATGGGATGCCCGTGCAAGGCGATCGTCCCGCTGCATTGGGCATTTGCGGGCAGAATGTTCATGATCGCATGGGCTAGCAGGCTTTTGCCTGCGCCAGATGCCCCCAGCACGACAACAATTTCGCCCGCAGCCACGGTCAAGTTGATGTCCGTCAGCAGCGGCAACACCTGCGTGCCGCGCAAACCGACAGGACGGGCGACGCCGACGGACAGGCCCGCGACCCTCAACATGGGGCCACGCGCGGCGCGGTCAGGCGGCGGATCGCGTTGCCCAATGCATCGAACGCCAGCACCAGCGCCAGCAGCATCAGACCCGGAAACAGCGCCAGCCACCAACGCCCGGCACTGATATGCCGCATCGCATCGGCCAGCATCACGCCGATGGCCGGGCGCGAGGGCTCGAGCCCGAAGCCAAGGAAGGTCAGCCCCGCCTCGTGCAAGATGGCGTGGGGGAACATCAGCACGAAACCCACCATCATCTGCGGGACCAAGTGGGGCAGAATATGGTGCATCGCGACAAAGGCGCGCGATTTACCCATGGCATACGCCGCCTCGATATAGGGGGCGGCGGCGATTTGCAGCAGCTCGGCCCGCAGGATGCGTGCAAGGCGGGGCCAGTGGCTAATCGCCACGGCGGCGATGACAGCCTGCGTGCCGCCCCCAAACGCAAAGCTGAGGAGGATCAGCAGCATCAGGTGCGGCATGGCCAGCATCGCGTCGATGATAAATGCCGCAATCTTGTCGACCCGCCGCCCGAAGGTTGAAACAAGCGCGAATCCAGTCGCAATCGCCACCGCCAGCCCCGCCGCGATAACCCCCACCTGCAGGCTGAGGGCAAGGCCGTGCACCGCGCGCGCCAGCATATCGCGCCCCATCTGGTCGGTGCCGAAGGGGTGGCGCATGCTGGGCGGCAGCATGCGGGCGGCAAAGTCGGGCTGCACACCCGCGTCGCCCAATCCCCACGCCGCCAGCGCGACCGCGCCGATCAGGCTGGCGGCCGAAGCCGATGTTAAAACGGCCCACCCGCGCGCGTTCATCGGGCAGCCATCCGTGGGTCGATACGGGTATAAAGTATATTCGCCAGCCCCGTCGCCGCAGCCACGACCAGCGCGGTCAGCAGCGCGATAGCCAGCAGCAGCGGCACATCGCCCTTCATCCCTGCGGCGACGGTCGCGCGCCCCAAGCCCGGCCATGCAAAGACCTGCTCGGCCAAAATAGCGCCGCCCATCACCTCGCCCACCGATGCCAACATTGCAGTGACGGCGGGCAGTGCGGCGTTACGCGCGCCGTGGTGCAGCAGAATGTCGAGTGCGCCCGCCCCTTGCGTTCGCGTAAGGGCGACGTAGTCGCTTTGCAGCACCTCGATCAGTTTGACGCGGGTGTGCAGCGCGATTTGCGCGACACCGAACAGCGTCAGCACGACCAGCGGCAGCATGAGGTGATGAACGCGCGCCGCGAAACTAACCTGATCGGGCGGCACGCCAATCGGCCCCGCGCAGCAGACGGGCGCCCACCCCAATGTGACGGCGAACACCATCAGCATGATCATCGCCAGCCAGAACGTGGGCGTTGCAGCCAGTACATAGCAGTAGAGGCGGATCACCCTGTCGGGCCAGCGGCCCGCAAACAGCGCGGCGAGCGCCCCCAGCACGCACCCCAGTGCGCCCGACAGCAGCCACGCCAGACCCGCCAGCGCCAGCGATGGCCCCAGCCGGTCGCCCAGAACCTGCGCGACCGGCACATTATACGCGTGGCTGAACCCCAGATCACCGCGCAGAATATGCGCGGCCCACGCCAGAAACTGCTGGTACGCGGGCTGATCCAGCCCCCAGTCTGCCGCGATCTGCGCGCGCTGTTCGGGGCCGACGGTGGCGATCGCCGGCCCGAGGTAGGCGTCGATCGGGTCGATGGGCGCGGCCTTCATCAGCATGAACACGGCTAGCGCCACGGTGGCCAGCAGCGCAAGCTGGCGCAGGATGATCCGGAATGCGGTGGTCACTTAGTCACACGTCCAGCGCCATTGGGTCAGCGTGGCCGTGATGGGCCAGCCGTGGCCGTGCGGCTCGATTTGCGGGGTGCCGATGTCGAGGCAATCATTGATCAGATAGACGTGGTCGAGGTTGGCCAGCCACAGCCAAACGTTATCGCCGTTGACGCCGTAGATGGCCGCGGCCTCGGACCAAAGGGGGTATGAGGCCTCGAGCCCGACGGCAGATTGCGCGCCCGCGAACAGCGCATCGACCTGCGGGTTGCTGTAGTAGGACGGGTTGTCGTAGGCGACGCCCGCCCTGCGGGAATCGAACAGGCTGTAAAGCTGGTAGGGTGAATGGCTGCCAAAGCCAAAAACCACCGGATCGGTATGCATCACGCGGCGGATCGCATCCCAGCTGCCGCCGGTCGGCGTCGCCTCGATACCCAAGGGGCGCAGCAAAGCGGCGGCGGTTTCGGCCAGCGCCTGACGCGTGGTGTCACCGGCTGGGTAGTGCAGTGCAAAGGCCGCGCGTTGGCCGCCCTTGGCGCGCACGCCATCGCTGCCGACCTTCCACCCCGCGCCGTCCAGCAGCGCGTTTGCGGCGGGCAGGTCATAATCGACACGGTCGTCTGCGCCGCCCCACGGCAACCCATCGGCCGGGCCGAAGGCTGGCGTACCATGACCATGCAGTGCAACATCGATCAGCGTTGCGCGGTCCAGCCCCATATTCATCGCGCGGCGGATGGCGGGGTCGGCTGTAACGCTGTTGCCGATGGTTTGGCCATCGATACTGGTGGGCGATTGAAACGGCAGGCTGATGCCACGGTTGTCAACCGTCGCAACGCTGCGAGCATGGAAACCGGCCGGCACGCTGTCGGCTAGTTGCGCAGGCACGGCGACCATTTGCACCGCCCCCGCCTGCGCGGCCGCCAGTCCAGCATCCTCGCCGGTAAAGAGAAAGGTGATTTGCGCGAAATCGCTGGCCGCGCCGTAGTATTCGTCGTTGCGGGACACGATCAGCTGTGCGCCCTCGTCCCACGATACCATTTTATAGGGGCCCGACCCTACCGGATGGCGGCCATAATCGGGCCCGTAGCTGCCTGATGGCACTATGCCGAGGGTGAAGAACGCCTCGGCAAAGGTGATCCAAGGGCGATCCAGCGTCAGGCGCACGGTTTGCGGGTCGATAGCGACGGCCTCGCGCAGTACTTGCAGGTCGAGCGCGCCTGCGGCGGCTTTCGCCTGATTGAAGGTGAAGGCCACGTCATCAGCATCCAGCGGCGTGCCGTCGGTGAAAAAAACGCCATCGCGCAGGGTGATCGTCCACGTCAGGCGGTCGTCCGACAGTTGCAGGCCTGTCGCCAGATCGGGTTCGGTCTTCAGTGCAGCGTCGCGGCGGAGCAGCGTTGATTGGAACAGCGGGTTGCCATAGCTGCCCCAGCCCAAAAGCGGATCGAAGCCTGTCTCGGGCTCGCCCCCTATGGCAAGAACAAGGGCGGGCGCGCCCTGTGCGCTGGCCACCGTCGCCATCGCGAGCGCCGCCCCGAAGCAGAGACTGCGCATCTGACGCGCCGGTGTGCCGTATGTTTTTTTCATACGTATTTCATACGCGCACCTTGCCGGCAGCGGCAAGCCCCAGCGGCGGTATTAATACTTGCGCCGCGGCTTTTTGAACAATGTCGGACCAAGTTCGCTGATTAAAACGCCAATTACGATGACAACGCCGCCCAGCAACGCCAGCGGGGCCAGCCGTTCCCCCGCGATGCGCCCGATCAGGCCCGCCCAGACAGGCTCGCCGGTGTAGATCACCGTGGCGCGTGTAGGCGACACGGTGCGCTGGGCCCAGTTCATCACCAGTTGGATTAGCGCGCTGGCCGCGCCCAGTGCGACCAAGCCCGCGACCCAGCCCCACGAAAACGCTGGCAGCGGCGCGCTTGTCGCCGCCATAGTGCCGAAAGCCAGAATTGCAACAATCCACAGCTGCACGATAGTCACACGTCGGCTGTCAACCGTGGGGGCGAAATAGCTAATCAGCATGATCTCGGCCGCGACGCCGAGGACACATAGAATCGTCGCCACTTCACCGCGCGAGAGGGAGAGCGTCGCGATCCCTTCGCCCGTGATCAGCAACAGGCCGATGAACGCCAGCGCGATCCCCAACCAACTGAACAGATGCGGCGGGCGGCGAAATACGGCCCATTGCAGCAGCGGGATCAGCGGCACGTAAAGCGTTGTCAGAAAAGCCGATGTGCTGCTGGGGATTGTTTGCAACCCATAGGCCTGCAGGCCGTAGCCGATAAAAATCGACAGCCCGATCAAGCCGCCGGCCAGCACTTCATGCGCCGTAAGCCCTCGCAGATAGCGTGCAAACAGCACGCTGGTCAGCGCCGCCGCCACGGCAAAGCGCCCCCCCATCAGGAACAGAACCCCCGTTTGGGTGACGACGAACTGGACAACAATAAAGCTGGCGCCCCAGATGACGGTAATGCCGATCAGGGACAGTTCGGGAATAGCGGTGCGCAGGCGTGATAGGACTTTCATTACCGCCGGATATTCTGCCCAAAGAAGCGGCGCAAGGGCCGCCCGACATGCCCCGCACCTTTACATCCCATCACAATTTTGAAAGGTTGCGCGCGACATAGTGTCGCGAATCTTCGCACATCGCGAGCGATTCTGACGTCCAAGCCAGAAAGCAAGGAGACGGAAATGTCTAAACTATCCCATTTTGCTGCGCCCGGCATGTTAGCGCAAGCACGTGCCAAGCAGCTGCTGGCCGCTTCAGTCCTGGCTGTGGTTGTCGGCGCATCGGGCGCGATGGCCCAAGTCAACCCGGTTGAAGTCGAGGTCGGCGCGAACAACACCTTTACCTCGCGCGTGCTGACCACCGGTCTGTCGAACCCGTGGGAAGTGACCTGGGGCCCCGACAGCATGCTGTGGGTGACCGAGCGTTCCTCGGGCGAGGTAACCCGCGTCGACCCCGCAACGGGCGAGCAACAAGTGCTGCTGACGCTGACCGACTTTTCGGTCGATGTGCAGCACCAAGGGCTGCTGGGTTTGGCACTGCACCCCGAATTCATGCAAGGTACAGGCAATGATTACGTCTATCTGGTGCACACCTATAATACGGGCACCGAAGATGCGCCGGACCCCAAGCAGAAGCTGGTACGTTACGCCTATGACGCCGATGCGCAGCAACTGGTGAACCCTGTTGACCTGATTTCGGGTATTCCGGCAGGCAATGACCACAACGGTGGGCGCATCAAATTCGCCCCCGATGGCCAGCACATCTTCTACACGCTGGGCGAGCAAGGCGCGAACTTCGGCGGCAACTACCGCAAGCCGAACCACGCCCAACTGCTGCCGACGCAAGAACAGGTCGATGGTGGTGACTGGGTCGCCTACAGCGGCAAAATCCTGCGCGTGAACCTGGACGGCACGATCCCCGAAGACAACCCGACGATAGACGACGTGCGCAGCCACATCTTTACCTATGGCCACCGCAACCCGCAGGGCATCACCTTCGGCCCCGATGGCACAATCTACGCGACCGAGCACGGCCCCGACACCGATGACGAGCTGAACATCATCGCGGGTGGTAGCAACTACGGCTGGCCGAACGTTGCAGGCTATCGCGACGGTAAGTCGTATATTTATGCCGACTGGAGCCAAGCCCCCGAGGGTCAACGCTACACCGGCCGTGCAGGCATCCCCGACACCGTGCCGCAATTCCCCGAGCTGGAATTTGCGCCCGAGATGCACGACCCGATGACCACCTATTGGACGGTCGACAACGATTACGACTTCACCGCCAACTGCGGCTGGATCTGTAACCCGACCATCGCGCCGTCGTCGGCCTATTACTATGCTGCGGGCGAAGACGGGATTGCGGCTTGGGACAACTCGATCCTGATCCCGACGCTGAAGCACGGCGGCATCTATGTGCAACACCTCAGCGATGACGGCCAATCGGTCGACGGCCTGCCCACCTTGTGGTTCAGCACGCAAAACCGCTACCGCGATATCGAAATCGGGCCGGGTAACGAGGTGTTCGTGGCGACCGACAACTTCGGCACCTCGGCGCAGAAATACGGCAACACCGGCTTTACCAACGTGTTGCATAACCCCGGTGCCATTTTGGTCTTCACCTATCTGGGCGAAGATGCGGATGGTCAAACTGGCATGATGACGGCCCCTGCACCGCAAACGCAATACACCTCGGTCGCGACCGAGGGTGCTGCAACCGCCGATGCAACCGCCACCGCCGATGTTGATTACGACACGCTGTTCACCCAAGGTCAGACCCTGTACGGCAGCGCCTGCGCCGCCTGCCACGGTGCCGCAGGTCAGGGAATGCAAGGGCCCGCACTGGCTGCCCGTGCGGATCTGATGGAAGACAAAGACTATCTGCCGCGCACGATCATCCATGGTTTCGGGTACATGCCCTCGTTCGCGACCCGTCTGAACGACGAGGAGGTGGCCGCAGTCAGCACCTATATCCGCAATTCGTGGGGCAATGATGCTGGCATTCTGACGCCAGCTGACGCTGCTGCGACACGCTAAAAAATTAAGGGCGGGCCTGAAAACGGCCCGCCTTTGCTTTGCTGCCCTTTCCCGTTCCCACCGCCCGCGCTAGGTGTTGTGAAAATCGGGGGGCCCCATGCGCGACCAAGACATCCACGCCATTGCCAGTGAACACGCCGAAAGCTTGCTGGCCAGTGTCAGAACGACTCCGTTTGGCCCTGATGCCGTCGTTTACAAGCTGCGTGACAAGATGTTCTGCCTGATAGGCGCCGTTGATGGTCGCCCCGCCGTCACGTTGAAGTGCGACCCCGAGCGGAGCCATTTCCTGCGCGAGCATCTGCCCAGCATTCGCACCGGCTATCATATGAACAAACGGCATTGGATTTCGGTTCTGGCCGGGCCAGATATCGACGATGACCTGCTGCGCGATCTGATCTCGGACGCCTACGCGCTGGTGCGGGACAGCCTGCCCAAAGCCCAGCGGATCGGTTTGGGCTGATGCTGGTAATAGAGGGGGTGATCAGTGATCGCGGTTCAAAATACGCGGTTGCTGGTGGTCCGTGCGAGACCGAGGAAGCCGCAAAAGAATTTCTGCGTTTGCTGAAGAAAAACAAGAAATTCGCCAAGGCCACGCATAACAGCTGGGGACTTTTGCTGGATGGCACCCCCATCAAAAACGACGATGGCGAGGCTGGCGCAGGCATGGTCATTCTGCGGATGTTAGAGCGTGATAATCTGCAAAACCACATCATCGTTGTGACGCGTTGGTTTGGCGGCAAACATTTGGGCGGCGACCGTTTTCGCCATATTCAAGATGCGGTGCGCATCTATCTGCAACAACTGGCTGTGTGACACTGCATGATGACCCGAACTTATCTGCGCCAATGGCGCGATAACCCCGTGCGCGAAGTATTGGCCGGCGCGGTTGCCACCTTTGCGCTGATCCCCGAGGTGATCGCGTTTTCGTTCACGGCAGGTGTCGACCCTGCGGTGGGGCTATATGCCTCGTTTGTAATCAGCGTGGTGATTGCAATCTTCGGAGGGCGCCCCGCGATGATCTCGGCTGCGGCGGGGTCGGTGGCGCTGGTGGCCGCGCCGTTGGTGCGGGATTACGGGATCGAATATCTGTTTGCTGCGGGCATTCTGGCGGGGCTGTTCCAGATTGTCTTCGGGGTCGGGCGGCTGGCGATGCTGATGCGCTATGTCTCCAGCTCGGTCAGAACGGGCTTTGTAAATGCGTTGGCTATTTTGATCTTTGCCGCACAGCTGCCGCATATCGTCAACGCGGGCGTAAGTGGGTATGCCGTGATGGCTGCAGGCCTTGCGATTATTTATCTTGCGCCGCGCCTGACCACGGCCATCCCCGCGCCGTTGATTTGCGTAGTCGCCCTGACGGCGCTGTGCTGGGTGTTCGGCATCGCCGTACCGCGTGTTTACGATTTGGGGCAGATGCCGCAAGGGCTGCCCGCCTTCAAACTGCCCGAAGTTGCGATCGACTGGGCGCTGCTGCAGATCATCGCCCTGCCCGCCTTGGCCATTGCCATGGTTGGTCTGCTGGAAAGCCTGATGACCGCTACCGTCGTCGATGACCAAACCGGAACACCATCCGACAAGAACGCCGAGGCGCGCGGCCTTGGGCTTGCCAATATCGCCGCCAGCCTGTTCGGCGGGATCGCCGGATGCGGCATGATCGGGCAGACGGTTTCGAACGTGAAGTACGGCGGACGTGGTCGCCTGTCCACGCTGGCGGCGGGCGTCATTCTGATGGGGCTTATGGTTGCGGCTGGCCAATTTATCGCACAGGTGCCGGTGGCGGCGCTGGTAGCAATTATGATCATGGTGTCGATCGACACGTTCAATTGGGGATCGCTGCGCAAAATCACCCATACGCCGCCGCTATCAACCTGCGTCATGGGCGCAACCGTGGCCGTCACCGTGGCCAGCCACAACCTGTCGCTGGGGGTGCTTGTCGGCGTATTGATGAGCGGCGTGTTCTTTACCAGCAAGGCGGCTCGGCTGCTAACCGTGGTGCGCGATGGCGACACCTATCGCGTCAGCGGGCCGGTTTTCTTCGCCTCGGCCGATGCCTTTGTCGAGGCGTTCGACCCCACTTTCCACAGCCAGCCTGTCACCATCGACCTGCGCCGCGCGCAATTTATGGACATTACCGCCCGCGCCGCACTGGACAAGGTCGCGGATCGTTTCGCCCGTCATGGCATCGCCCTGACACTACGCGGCGCACCTGCGGCGCCACCCGCAACATCGCCTTTGCCCTAAAAAAAACTTTCAGGCAGAAAAATGCGTAAATTCGTATTGCCGCAATAGTATAGATTGTCGCAATAAAGCTATCATAACAGCGTGCGTGTGGTTGTGTGACAGCGCGTGGGTTAAAATTTTAAGATGCTGGGATTTCAGAATGCAAATTGAAAAGACCGCGTTGGCTGGGGTCGTGTTGATCGTGCCGCCCAAGTTCGGCGATGCACGCGGCTGGTTCTCCGAGACATGGAACGCGGCCAAGATGGCCGAATCCGGGATCGAGATCGACTTCGTGCAGGACAATCATTCCTTCTCGGCCCAAATCGGCACGCTGCGGGGCTTGCACTACCAACGCCCGCCCCACGCGCAGGACAAGTTGGTGCGCTGCACGCGCGGTGTGATTTTCGATGTGGCTGTCGATATTCGCAAAGGCAGCCCGACCTACGGCCAGTGGGTCGGGGCCGATCTGAGCGCCGCGAACGGCCATCAACTGCTGATCCCCAAGGGTTTTTTGCACGGCTTCGTCACACGCACGCCCGATTGCGAAGTGCAATACAAGTGCAGCGATTTTTACGCGCCTGACTGCGATGGCGGCATCCGCTGGGATGACCCGACCATCGGCATCGATTGGGGCTTGGGCGACCTGCAGCCCACCTTGTCGGCCAAAGACACGGTAGCGCCGATGCTGGCAGATTTTGACAGCCCTTTTAAGTGGGAAGCTTAACGATGAAGATCTTGGTGACGGGCGGCGCGGGCTTCATCGGCTCGGCGGTTGTGCGGCTGGCGGTGCAGCGCGGCCATGCTGTGGTGAATGTCGACGCGCTAACCTATGCCGCGTGCCTTGATAATGTCGCAAGTGTGGCGGACAGCCCGCTTTATGCGTTCGAGCAAGCCGATATTCGCGACCGCGCCGCGCTGGATGCGGTGTTCGACCGCCACCAGCCCGATGTCGTCATGCATCTGGCGGCCGAAAGCCATGTCGACCGCTCGATCGACGGGCCGGGTGATTTTGTCGAAACGAACATCACCGGCACCTACAACATGCTTGAGGCCGCGCGCGCCTATTGGACGCGCCGCGGCAAGCCCGACGCATTCCGCTTTCACCACATCTCGACCGACGAGGTGTTCGGGTCGCTGCCCGCCGACCCCACTGTCAAGTTCACCGAAGACACCCCCTACGACCCGCGCAGCCCCTATTCCGCATCGAAAGCGGCGTCCGACCATCTGGTGCGCGCGTGGCACGAAACCTATGGCCTGCCGGTGGTGCTGACGAATTGTTCCAACAATTACGGGCCCTTCCACTTCCCCGAGAAGCTGATCCCCGTGATCATCCTGAATGCGCTGGCTGGAAAGCCGCTGCCGATTTACGGCAATGGCGCGAACATCCGCGACTGGCTTTTTGTCGAGGATCACGCCGACGCGCTGCTGCTGGCCGTTGAAAAAGGGGCGGTCGGGCGCAGCTACAACATCGGCGGCGAGAACGAGCGGACGAACCTTGAACTGGTGAAAACCCTCTGCGCGATTTTGGACCGCAAGCTGCCCAAAGCTTCGGGCAGCTATGCCGACCAGATCACGTTCGTGGCCGACCGCCCGGGCCATGACGCGCGTTATGCCATCGACCCCAGCCGTATTCGGGCTGAACTGGGCTGGGCCCCCTCGGTCACGGTCGAGGAGGGGTTGGAGCGGACGGTAGACTGGTATCTGGCGAACGAGGCTTGGTGGCGCCCGCTGCAAGCGCGCGCGGGTGTTGGTGTCCGCTTGGGTGTCAAGGCATGACGATTCTGGTTTTTGGCCGCACCGGCCAAGTCGCGCTGGAGCTGCAGAAGCTGGCGCCTGACGCGGTGTTTTTGGGGCGCGATGCTGCGGATCTGTCCGACCCCGCAACCTGCGCCGCTGCGATCTTGGCCCACCGCCCCAGCGCGGTGATCAACGCCGCTGCATGGACCGCCGTCGACAAGGCCGAGGCCGAGGAAGCCACCGCCACGATCATCAACGGCGAGGCCCCCACCGCGATGGCCGCCGCCGCCGCGCAGATCGGCGTGCCTTTCGTGCAGATTTCGACGGATTACGTCTTTGACGGCCAAGGCACGCAAGCCTTCACCCCCGACAGCCCTACTGCACCGTTGGGCGCATACGGGCGGTCAAAGCTGAAGGGCGAGGAAGGCACACGCGCCGCAGGTGGGGTTTATGCCATCTTGCGCACCTCTTGGGTGTTTTCAGCGCATGGGCAGAACTTCGTGAAAACCATGCGCCGCCTTGGGGCGGAACGGGCCAGCCTGAACGTGGTGGCTGACCAGATCGGTGGCCCGACATCGGCACGAGCCATCGCGCGAGCGTGCCTGACAATCACCGCAGCCCTGCAGCAAGATGCCACCAAAAGCGGGACGTATCATTTCGCGGGCGCGCCCGATGTATCTTGGGCCGACTTTGCCCGCGCCATCATGGCCGAATCGGGATTACCCTGCACGATCAACGATATACCCAGCAGCGCCTACCCCACACCCGCACAGCGCCCCGCCAATAGTCGTATGGACTGCAGCACCCTTTCGATCTTCGGCCTGGCGCGCCCCGATTGGCGCGCCGATCTGTCGTCAACATTGATAGAATTGAGAGATTTCCAATGACGAAGCGTAAAGGCATCATTCTGGCGGGCGGCTCGGGCACGCGGCTCTATCCGATTACCGTCGGCGTGTCCAAACAGTTACTGCCGGTTTATGACAAGCCAATGATCTACTATCCGCTGTCGGTGCTGATGCTGACCGGCATCCGACAGATTGCGATTATCACCACCCCGCAAGATCAAGACCAGTTCCAGCGCACCTTGGGCGATGGCAGCCAATGGGGCCTGTCGCTGACGTGGATCGTCCAACCCTCGCCCGATGGTCTAGCGCAGGCCTATCTGTTGGCGGAAAGTTTCCTCGACGGAGCGCCGTCGTGCATGGTGCTGGGCGATAACATCTTTTTCGGCCACGGCATGACCGACCTGCTACGCGCGGCCGATGCGCAAGACAGCGGTGCAACCGTCTTTGGCTATCGCGTCGCCGACCCCGAGCGGTATGGCGTCGTCGCATTTGATGGCGATGGCCGCGTCGAAAGCATCATAGAAAAGCCTGCCGTCCCGGCCTCGCCTTATGCTGTGACGGGTCTCTATTTTATGGACGGTACCGCACCCGAACGTGCGCGTGGGGTGAAACCGTCCGATCGGGGCGAATTGGAAATTACCACACTGTTGGAAAGCTATCTTCACGATGGCGCGCTGACGGTGCAACGGATGGGCCGGGGGTTCGCGTGGTTTGATACCGGCACCCACAGCAGCCTGTTGGATGCGGGGAATTTTGTGCGGACCTTGCAACAGCGCCAAGGCATGCAAGCGGGCAGCCCCGACGAAATCGCCTATGAGCAAGGCTGGATCACCGCCGACGCGCTGGCAGCTCGCGGCAAACTGTTCGGCAAGAATGAATATGGCCAATACCTGTTGAACCTGTTGCAAAGCTAGGCAGTCAAGCTTTGACGATAGCGGCGCGCGGGGTTGATCCGCGCGCTGTGGTGTTAAAATGTCTCGTTCAAATTGAAATATAAAATATTGATATCATTATTGAATTTATTTTCTTTCACGACACCACAAGCTAAGAAGGTCGGGAAGTGTGTTAGCCCGATTCACTTGAAGTCCAGGTGCAGCGGCAGCAGCATGCCAACTTCGCTAAAAGCAGCAAAATAATCCTCGGCGGGGTTGTTGAACGCCTATTCAGGGGTATTCCCGGTGACCGAGAGCATGTATTTGTCCGTAAACTTACCGCCAAGGCCGTAGTTTTCCTTGGGGGCGGCAGCCGTGCGCCGTCGCCTGCCGAGAGTGTGCCGCGCAGGCCCAGCATCCAGACCTCATCCAGTTGACCGAGATTCGCATGAAGACGACGTCGGCGCGGATGGATTTGATGACCCCGGGCGAATGCCCTATACATCGTTTCTAATCGAATTATATACGTTTAACCCATTGTATTCAAATAAGTATTCTGCCTTCTCGACGAAGCTGCAGTTCAGTCTGCCGGAAGACGCGCTGACGCTGTGGTGGCCATTGAAGATCAATAGGTTTTTCACGCTATCAGTCCGTTCCCATCCAACCGGCCGCCACACAGACAGCCGATGCTATGGCATAGATCAGGCGTAGTATATCTTGTAAATCTAGTGTCAATTAGACACCAAATGCCAACCAAGTATACCGGCGTAAACTACCCCATGACCGATTGCGCGTATTTTTCGGCCGAATGTCCCTGCAGGATTCTGTTCGGACAGGTGACCGGCAATTGGACAATGATGGCGCTGAGCGTTCTGAAAGCCGGTCCTATACGCTTTGACGAATTGCGTCGCCATATCGAGAGGGTGACGCAAAAAGCGCTGGCTCAGTGCCTACGGCAGATGGAACATAACGGCTTGATCAGTCGCCGATTCATCGCCAGCTTGCCCGTTTCGGTTGAATACGCAATCACCAATCTGGGGCGGTCGTTGGAAACGCTGCCGGCGGCCCTGCACCGCTGGTCGATCGGCCATTTGCACGCGGTACAGGCCGCACGGATACAGGCCGAGGGTGACTCGCCTGAAATATAATTAATCCTGCTGGACGGTCTGCCCCTTGCGCACCTCACCCTGCAAGCCGGTTTCGCCGTCTGCGGTATAGCGGTTGAATTGGGCGGGCAACCCCTCGCCTTGGCCAAAGGTGGGATCGTTCTGCATATGCATGTGCAGGTGGGGCTCGGTCGAGTTACCGCTGTTCCCGCAGCGCCCGACTTGCTGGCGCGCGCTGATGGTGTCGCCCTCGGAAACGGTCAGGCTGTCTTGCTGCAAATGCGCCAGGAACACGAACTCGCCGTTACCCATGTCGATCACCACATGGTTGCCCAGCGGGTTTACGGGGTCGGTCTCGCCGATGGGTTGGTCGGGCCAGCCGCCTTCTGCGGCCACCACAGTGCCATTTGCAGGCGCCAAAATCGGTTGCCCCCAGCAATAGTAATTCGCCAAAATCGATGCATCGCCGGCATAGCTTTGGCCGTCTTGCTGGACCAGAAAGTCCATTGCAAAACGCTGGACAGGATCGGCAGCATGGTAGTTATCGGCGATGTCGCGCCCGCCCCAATAAACGAACCAAGGCCCATCGAACGGCAGCCGCAGATTGGCTTGGGTTTCATAATCCATCTGGGCGCTATTGGCGGCGACGGGTTGCGGGCGCATCACGAATCCCGCGATTTTCTGCCCCTCGTCCAGCGAGATGACGATTTCCATCGGGTCGGGTGTGTCCGACCAGCGGGCAACGCGGCTATACACGGTGAAGCCGCCGCTTTCGGCGGTCTGTTCGTCGATCACCTCTTCCTCGGTTCCGAATTCGGTGCCGAGGCTAGTGCGCCAAGCGGCCAGATCTTTGGCCGATCCGAAAGCCTGTTGCATATCGGGCGTGGCGGCGGCCCAGATTTGGTCGGTATCGCCCGCGACAAAGGCCGCCGCAATCTGTGCGCCGTCGGCCAAATCATCTGCCAGAACCGGCACGGTGGCGGCCATTTGCCCTGCAAGGGCGGTGTAGAACAAGCCCGTCAGTCGCATGGTTTCCCCCTTTTTAATCTGCGTTTTGCATCTCGTCAGTGTGTGGGGGTAAAGATAGGCAGTAGGCCCAAGGGTGCAAACCGGTCGGGGCCGCGCGCGCGGAAATACGCGCAAACCTGCGCAAATTCGAGCGATTTTCCTGATGCCGTGCCCCGCAGCGGCTGCTAATCAGGCGCGATGAAACTGATGCTGATCCTGTTCGCCGCCATCTGGCCACTTTCGTTGACGCCCGCGCATGCGCAGCAAAACCTGACCGGCGTCGTCTCGGTCATCGATGGCGACACGTTGGATATGCACGGCCAGCGCATCCGTTTACATGGGATCGACGCCCCCGAAGGGCGGCAGGCCTGCGCACGCGGGGGGCATGATTATCGCTGCGGGACCGAGGCTGCGCTGTTCCTGTCCGACTTCATCGGGCGCGCGACGGTGGCCTGCCGCTACCGCGACACCGACCGCTATGGCCGCGTCGTGGCGACCTGTCACGCGAACGGCGCTGATGTTGGCGCGGTGATGGTGCGCAATGGCCACGCCCTAGCCTACAGGCAATATGGCGGTGCGGTTTACGACGGCCAAGAGCGCGCCGCGCGCCGCGAGAAACGCGGCATGTGGGCGGGCGAATTCATCGCGCCTTGGGATTGGCGCCGCCAGCAGCGGCAAAGGTAAAAAGCCCCGCCGAAGCGGGGCTTTTGCCGTAAAGCAGCCGCCTTACGGACGGGCGCGGTTACGACTATTGACGCCGTAAAGGCCTGCGAAGGCGGCCAAGACAGCCCCGACAATCGCCGCTAGGCCTGCCCAAAGTGCTGCGGCGGCGCTGGCCGCGGCGGCTTGGGCGGCGGCCTCTTGCGCTTTAACCTGCAGGTCGGCGATGCGGGTTTGCGTGTCGGCGATCATCTTCTCGGCGTTGTTGATCGCGTCGGTGGCGGTGTTGCGTGCCTGATCAAACGCGGCGATAGCGCGGTCGGTCGCATCGCTGGCTTGGTCTTGCGTAAAGCCGTTTTGCACCAGTGCGGCCTCGATATCGTCGCGGTTTATGTCGTTTGCGATGCCTTCGACGCGGCCGCGCAGGCTTTGGCCCAGATCGGTCGCGATGGCCTCGTAATCGCCGGGGGTCACCGCCAAGCGGCGCGCGGCGGTTGTGATATCGGCTCGTGCCCCAGAAACAGCAGCGTCGATATTTTGGGGCTGCAAGGCCTCAATATCGGTGTTGCGCAGGGCGCCGCGGATGTCGCGCGTCGCGGCGGTCAGGTCGATTTGCGGCAGCATGTCGCCGTCGATCGCACCCGCCAAGGCACCTGCCCCATCCGCGGCAGCCCCCACCACTTGGCCAGCGCCACTGGCAACGCCGCCCACAATCGCGGATGCGCCGCGCAGCACTGTCGCCGCACCAAGGATGCTGAAGATCGCTGCGATGAACAGCGTCAATGCCCACGTCAGAAAGCCATGGATCGCCCCCGAGCGACCGGCAAGGCGGCCCGCCACAAAGCCACCGGCGGCCAAGCTGATCACCAACCCGATGGCGGAGGTGAGGCCGAACGCCATTCCGACGCCATCGACGGGGTTCGCGGCGTTAACATCTACCGCCCCCAATCCTAGGCCGACCCCAATCATGGTCACGACCATGGAAATGGCGAAGACGGTCACCGCACCGGCGATGACTGCGCCCCAAGCTGTTGTTTGTTCGTCTCTAAATGCTCTGGTATCGACCATTGGCCCATCCTTTCAAGCGCGTTAGACTTACCATGCGTCAACTTGACGCACCGCGCGAATGAAATGTCAATATATTAACGATGGGTGGGCGCATGCATTTCTTTCGGCCTATCGGATCAAAGCGGCAGGCACTGAATTCAACCGCCGAAAACCCAGCGCGCCGCTAGCCACAATAGCACGACCAAAACCACGAAAGCCAGCACGACAGCCAGTGCCGGCCGCTTGAACTTTCGTAAAATGAAGCTGCTGGCCCGTGCATCCGCACGCAGTTTCACCGGCGCTGGCGGCCAGCTCGGGCTGGAAGATCAGGGCAAGGCCCGTGCGCTTAGATCAATCGGTGTAACTGCTGCGGCCCGTGATCTGCACATAGCCCAGCCCCATGAAGCCCTTGCCATCCCCTGTCGCGGTGTTGCCGAGGTCGGCCCGTCCCTCGTATCGCAGCTGGGCCGGTGTCGAGCCCCAGATTTCCCGCAGCCAATTGAACGCCTCCGTTTCGTGCCACGCCTTCGCAAGCACATAGGCCGTTTGAGCGCGCGTAAGCCGCTGTTCACGCGCGACGGTGATGATCCGCCGCGCGTGGTCGCTGCCGATGCTGACCGTCATGGCCTGCCCTCCTATGAAATGGAAAACCCCGCACGATGGCGGGGTGTGCGGCCAAATATCATACGTATATGCTATGGGCTTATATGAAATTATATACTAGGTTAGGAATTGGTTAGCATTGGGAACTAAGGTCCCCTCCCGCCAATGATTAAAGAAAGAGGCGTACAGCGCCCGTCTACACGACAAGCATTATTGATTGCATTATATTAAATGAAATCAATGGCATAGATAAGGTTAAGTGAAGTATGATTCGCTTCAATGTGCAGTATTCCACGGAATTCACGTCAAACGACGACGGCACCGTTACCTCTACCTACTGGTCCTATTCACTTGGAAGACCGGAGACCGCATGGGGAGTTGCTAAAGAAGGGACAGACACCGTCTTTCGGGTAGGAGATGAGCTCGAAATTCTCTTTCCTGACAGTCCAACGGGGCCAGGAATAACTATCGAATATCTGGGCACGTCGGGCGGAAATGTATATGCTATAATAACCGCAACCGAATACAACGTTATCGGAGAGGTCGGAACGATTATATCACTTGGTCCCGTCTCGTTCGCGCCTGGCGTTACAATCGAGTTTTCCGAAGTTGGTTTTAATACCAAGACTGGACAAGCCGTCTGCTTTACACGCGGCACGTTGATTGCCACCCCTACAGGTTATCGCACAATCGAAGATCTCCGCGCGGGTGATATGGTCCTTACGACCGATCATGGCCCCCAGCCCATCAGATGGGTCGGCGCAATGAGAGCTGCTTTGGGGACGAAGACTGATAACATGCGCCCGATCTGCATCACGGCTGGCGCGCTGGGGGACAATCTACCCGCCCAAGACCTGCGCGTCTCGCCGCAGCACCGCATGCTTGTGCGTTCGAAAATCGCCGAGCGTATGTTTGGCGGCGAAGTGCTGGTGCCCGCAGTCAAGCTGACGGCCCTGCCCGGCATTTACGTCGATGAAGCCGCCGCGAGCGTCGAATATTTCCACATCCTATTTGACCAGCACGAAATCGTCTTCGCCAATGGCGCTGAAAGTGAAAGCCTTCACACCGGCCCGATTGCCCTCGCCAGCCTTCCAGCAGCGTCGCGCGCCGAAATCTTTGCGATATTCCCCGAGCTGGAGGAAATCGGCGCAGAGCGAGAGCTGGCCCGCGCAGTACCGTCAGGTCGCGCTATCAAGACCTTGATTGAACGCCATGCAACCAACGACAAGTCGATCCAAGCCTCGGCGTAATGCAATCATAGTGAAGGGCGTCACTTCCGCCACGCCTTCCACAACTCGATGGCCTGCTTAGGGTCGTTCACCGCGATCAGCAGCCAGCGCATGACGCCCTCTGCCGTCAGGGTGACGATCGCGACCGCCACAGGCTGGGGCACGTCCGTCAAGGCGGACACCCACTCCGTGGCGCCCCATGCCGCCAGCACAGCCACCACAATCGTCGTGATGACCTGCCACGGGCCAAGCTGCGCTCACTGGTGCGCACTTTCACAATCAGCGCGACGGCCACGCCGCCCCAGAACTCGGGACTGCGCAGCGGGGATGGATCAGACATAGCGCCTCCTGCGCATAAAAAAAGCCCGCACGAGGCGGGTATGATATCAAGTACGACCATGTCTGGCGGCAAGCCACGTGGCATCGTGCAGGTGGCAACCGCGCGTCAACCAGTTGGGCCATTTCGCGTAGTCCTGCGGCTCGACATTGCGCACCTCGCACCGGCAGCCTTGGGCCTGCGCCTTGGTGCTGCGGGGGGCTGGGACGTTTTCAAGGTTCATCGTTTTTACCCCACACAGCGTCGATTGTGTCGTGAATCGGGCAGCCCTCGATCAGCCACTCCGGCCAACGGCGGTTATCAGAGGTGGTTCCGGAAATCTGAACATCTGGGATAAGTGGTTTTTCCGCGCAACAGCGGCATGATGCTGCGAGCGAGGAGAAGACCATGGGCATCGAGGCGCTTTAACGCCGGCCGAACACCTTGAAGCCGGCGCCGGGGCACAAGAGCTACCCCTATCTGCTCAGGAAGCTGCCCATCACCCGGCCCAATCAGGTCTGGACAATGGATGGAACCTACATTCCGATGGCGCGTGGGTTCATCTACCTCGCGCCCGTGCTGGACTGGCTCACACGGCGCGTCCTGGCATGACGGGCGTCGATCACGCTGGAGGCCGATTTTTGCATAGAAGCTGTGGAAGAGGCGCTGGCGCGATACCGCACGCCCGAGATCTTCAATACGGACCACGGCAGCCAGTTCACTTCGACAGACTTCATCAAGGTGCTGGACGCCCGGGAAATCAAGATCAGCATGGATGGCCACGGGGCATGGCGCGACAACCTCGTCGTTGAACGCCTCTGGCGGACCATCAAACACGAGGAAGTCTATCTCCGGGCCTATGCAAGCTTGGCCGAAGCCCGCGCCGGGATCGGCCGATATCTGAACTTCTACAACACCCGCCGTCCGCATTCATCGCTTGACGGGAAAACCCCCGATCACGCTTACTTCAACCATCCAATGCCCGAAGTGGCAGACGCCTAACCGAAGCGGAAAACCACTTGGAAAACGCCCGGAACATATTCAGATAAACCGAACCACCTCTCACAACGCCTCGCAATGGAGCTGCTGTATTGGACGGGGGCGCGCATGTCAGACGCGGTGAGAATTTCCGAAGGTATGGTCGGCCGCGACGGCTGGCTGACGTTCAATCAACAGAAAACCGGCGGCGAGGTTTCGATCCCCGTTATGACCCCAGCGCCCAAGTTTGCAGATCCCACAGATCAGGCTTTGCTGATCGATGCCCTGAACGCACGGCCGCAACGCCATGTGGTCATCATGGTGACGGAACATGGCAAACCCCGGTCGATCAAAGGGGCAAGCACATGGTTTTCAGAAGCGGCATCGACAGCGGGCTTGGTCGGCAAAACGGCACACGGCCTACGCAAGGCCCGCGCCTCTTCCCTTGCTGAAAACGGCGCGACGACCCACCAGATCGGGGCATGGACAGGACATGAATCTCTGGCGGAAATCGACCATTACAGCCGCAAGGCTGAACGCCGTCGCATCCTGATGGGAACAAGTGACGAACGCGATAGTTCCAACTTTTTAAAGATAAGTTCCAACTCGAAAAATAAAACCTGAATTATCAGCGTCTTAAATGTCTGAATTTGGATGATGGCGCACCCGACAGGAGCGCGCAAGTTCATATCTTTCAATAAGATGCCGTGGAAACACCCCAAGCCAACCCACGTAGGAATCAATAGCTTAGCTGGCGTTTTGGAAACGCAGTTCTAGCCGCAGCCAGCGTCGATCAGCCCGATCAACCGCGCCCCAGTCACCACCGACAAATCGCCGCCATCTTCGGCCAGTGCGCGGGCGTGATCAGCGCGGGCCTGCCGCGTCCCATCACAGATCGCGCCCTGACTGACCGCGCTTGCGCAGCCACTCACGAGCATCATCAGCACCCCGAGGGCTGTCCACGTCATCCATGCGCTTGCGTGTCTGGTCATTCGTCTTTCCCTGCCGCTGCCGTTCGTCCGCGCGGCCATTGCGCCGCCCCTGCCACCATGCGAGGGCCAGCGCCCCCGCCCCGATGATGGCCGCAATCAGCCAATCGATCACGTCGTCCACCCCAGCCGCTTGGCCAGCAAATATGCGGCTTCGGTGACGACCCCCACCACCGCCCCGATCAGGATGGTCAGCGCGTTCAGGATGTCGGGGTCATTTGCAATCTGCCGCCCCATGTCCGCCGCAACCACGCCATAGGTAACGAGCGCCGCGGCGACATAGCGCAGGATGATCCGTGCAACCGGTGCAATCATTTCGCATTCCCCTTGATGATGCCCCACAGGGCTTTGATGATCCGCGCCCACAGGCTGCCGCTGTCGTCGGGCAGCAGGGCCATGAAGGCCTCGGCATAGCCCGCGATCAGCGCGGCCTTGTCGGTGCCGTTGACGATCCGCCGCGCGCCCACGAAGTCGGTGCACGCGTCGTTAATGAAGTCGGCCAGCGCATATTTGGTGAACGTGCCGAGGCGCATGCCCTCCACCAAAATGCGCGCGGCGACGGCAGGCTGTTCGGCCAGCTCGGGCTGGAAGATCAGGGCCATTCCCGTGCGCTTTGACCAATCGGTATAGTTGCGCCGTCCGGTGATCTGCACATAGCCCCGCCCCATGAAGCGCTTACCATCGCCCGGCACGGTGTTGCCCAGGTCGGCCCGCCCCTCGTACCGCAGCTGCGCGGGGGTCGGGCCCCAGATTTCCCGCAGCCATTTGAACGCCCCCGTTTCGTGCCACGCCGTCGCCAGCACATAGGCCGTTTGCGCGCGCGTAAGCCGCTGTTCACGCGCGACGATGATGATCCGCCGCGCGTGCTCGCTGTCGATGCTGACCGCCATGGCCTGCCTCCTATGAAATGAAAAACCCCGCACGATGGCGGGGCTGATGGGGATCTGGGATGAAGTTATTGTATATTTATTTACACATTATCCTTGCGCATCCCGCTGCCCTTGTGTATATAAATACACATGAAAGGGAGGGCGATGGAGTTAGAGACCAACTCACGAAAGCTTCTGAAGGTTTTGAAAGATGCAGGGTTCGAGGAAGTATCCAAACGCGGATCACACCTCAAACTACGTAAAGGGGATCAGGTCGTGATCCTGCCCCACCCCAAGAAAGACCTGCCGCTCGGAACCGTCAAAAGCATCTACCAACAGGCGGGGCTGCTCTAGCCCCGCCCACCATCGCCCGCCCGCCGGAAAGGAAACCCCAATGCGTTATTACACCGCCATCATCCACAAAGACGAAGGCAGCGCCTACGGCCTGACCTTCCCTGATTTGCCCGGTGCCTTCGCTGCCGCCGATACATGGGACGATATCCCCAAGGCTGCAACAGAAGCCCTCGATCTCTGGTTCGAGGATCAGCCGGACGTTGCCCCTGCTCCGCTGGACGCTGTTCGCGCACGCCCCGATGTCGCCGCAGAATTAGCCGCTGGCGCGGTGCTGATGCCCGTGCCCTACATCGCCGCAGATACCGCGCTCGAGCGCGTGAACATCAGCATCGAGCGCGGATTGCTACGCGCGATCGATGAGACCGCTAAGTCGCGTAAGATGACCCGCTCATCATTCCTTGCCAGCGCCGCCCGCCGCGAGCTGGTTGGCGCTGGCTGATTACTTCCGCCACGCCTTCCACAACTCGATGGCCTGCTTAGGGTCGTTCACCGCGATCAGCACCCAGCGCATGACGCCCTCTGCCGTCAGGGTGACGATGGCGGCCGCCACAGGCTGGGGCACGCCAGTCAAGGCGGACACCCATTCCGTGGCGACCCACGCCGCCAGCACAGCCACCACAATCGTCGTGATGACCTGCCACGGGCCAAGCTGCTTGCTGGTGCGCACTTTCACAATCAGCGCGACGGCCACGCCGCCCCAGAACTCGGGACTGCGCAGCGGGGATGGATCAGACATAGCGCCTCCTGCGCATAAAAAGCCCGCGGCGGGGCGGGACGACAATGGGCCGGAGTGCGGTTACGCCACCCAATTCATCAGCGCGGCCAGCTGGTCGTCGGTGGGCGTTGACTGCCACAGGCCGATGCGACTGATGGACCCGCGCAGCGAGGGGTTGTTGAGGTTGCTGATGCTGCCAACATAGAACTCTGACCAATTCGTCAGCGCTGGCATTTCAACACTGACCGGATCGGCCCCCGGCATATGGGCCGTGCACCGCAGGCCGTTATAGACCACCACCATCCCGATGCTGCCGTCATTCGCCAGATCCAGCGGCGATGCAACGAAGGGCGACACACCCGCAAAACTTGTGCGCACCTGCTTCGCCCCGCCAGTATAGCGATAGGTCAACCGCTGTTGCGGGGCCGTCTGGCAACTGACGATCCCTTGGTTGTCTGTCAGCAGTTGATCGGGCAGCAGCTTCAGCCGCAGTGCCAAGGTTAGTTTTTCCTGCTGACCGATAGCCGCGCCGGTCAAACCCATCGCGGCGGCAGCCGCCCCTGTCGCTGGGTTACCAAACTGGACAACGCCATCGGCATAAGGCGGGCGGAAGTTGGCATTGGCCTGCGTCAGCGTGCGGCCATTGATCAGGCCTGCCCATTCCGATACCCGCCCGTCGACCAAGGTCAGGGATGAGGGGGTATCCTCCCAGCGATCAACAGGGGCGCTGATACTGGCCAGCACCTCCTCGAGGCTTTGGACCTTGCCAAAGTGAGTGCCCGTCGGGGCGACGAAGTCAAACTGCAAACGCATGATGCGATCCTCTTACAGGGGCAAACGGAAGGACGGGGCCCAGCGGTAAAGCTGCACCCCAGCAAGAACTTTAGACGGCTTGGACAGCGACGTGCGCAGCAGGCCGCGATGCGCGTTCCACAGGTTATCCGGCACGGCACGCACGTCCTGCTTTTGGAAGGCGTAATGGATGGCGGTAGGCGTCCCGTCACATGTCAGCACGACCTGGTGGCCGCGCAGCACTGTGCCGGTGATGTTGGCTCCTACCGCCGTAAAGCCGAGGTTACCGTCGATCCCTACGCCACCGTAGCGGTTGGCGTCGTGCGCGACGAGGTATTCGTCAGGGCGCAAGTCGAACTGCAGCGTCACCACATTGCCCGCCACACTCGCGGTCGGGCGCAGGATCTGCCACTGACGGCCCGCCTCGATCTCGGCAATCGCCCACGCCTTCACCTCTTGGAACTGCAGCGTCCAATAGGCGTCGGGATGCACGTTGTTGTCGGCGATCTGGTAGGCATATTCCGGCGTCGCCAGTACACCCCCACCCGCCGCGCAGAAAAGTTCAATCTCGTCAACACAGTGCCACGTCATGTTGACGTGCGACGTGTTGGCATTACCACCGGGCTGCGACAGGATCATCAGCGTGCCGCCCTCGATCCCCGTATCTTGCAGCATCGCCAGATAGTTGCGGCGATAGTCCCACAGTTGGTCGATGTATGACCCCGCCGGATACTGCGCGGCGGATGTGCCATGCACCCAATCGTGCCATGGGACGGTCAGCGATTTCCCTGCCTCGGCTGCCACGCGCGCGGCCTCGCCATACCAGAACACCATGTTGTCCCAGATCGTAGTGATACCCGTGCCGGTCTCGGGATAGGGGTCGATGTTCTCGATCGCCACCCCGCTGATGCCGTGGGCCGTGGTCAACACCGGCACCTGATCGACGCCAAGGTCGGCGCGGTGCAGGTTGACCAGCGCCGCCAGCGGCCACGCGGCCCCTAGCGTCCCGTCGGTCGTGGCCTGCGCGACACCTGACGCCCGCGTGGTCTTCACATAATCCCGCGCCCGCGCCCCTACGGTCGAGTTGATCGCGACAGGGCTGGGGTCGGTTTCCTGCTGGGCGGTCAGGCCCGCAAGCTGCAAGGCATAGCCCGGCAGCGATGCGTTCGTTGCGTCCACGCTGGCCTTATTCCAGAGGTCGGAATATGGGCCGAACACCGACAGCGATTGCCCCTGCACGCTGATGATCTGCCACGCAGTCTTTGACAGCGCATCCCCCGGCTGTGGCTCAGGTGGCGGATCATCAATCCCCAACGCCGCACGGCCCCGATCCCAGAACGCTTGCGCCATAATCATGTCGAGGCCGTCTGGTCGCGAGGCGATTACGACATTACCGTCACTATCCCAAGCAAGGCCGGATAGTCGAAAGCCGGTCGATACATCGAAGTCGGTATCGATCGGCCCAGACAGATCGAGGCGGCGACCGATGTTATCGATAGTATCGTCCGACAAGACAATGCGTGCGCCCGTCTGATCCCATCCGACCAACGCGTTTTCGTTCACGTCGAACAGAACCCACGCGACATCATCGAACCGTTCAGCATCACGCGGGCCGGTAGTTTCGGCCGCCAGCGCCTCAACATCTGCCTTGTCTGCTTTCGCATCCAGATCAACTTCGGGCAAATCTATACGGCGTGTGATGTCCGCTACCGTCTCGTCCGACAGGATGATCCGCGCGCCGGTCTGGTCCCATCCCGCTAGCGCGTTGCTATTCCGGTCAAACAGGATCCACGTCACACCCTGCCCGCTATCTGCATCACGGGGCCCGACAGTTTTGGCCGCCAGATCATCGACCACCGCCTTGTCCGCCTTCCCCGCAAGAAGCGCCTCTGCGTTTTCAGCGCTTTCGGAAGCCGCAAAAGCACTCGCAGCGGCTAAATCCCTGCTATCTTCCGCTAATCTCGCCGCCGCCAATGCGTTGGTTGCATTAGATGCCGCATCCGACGCCGCCACTTCGGCTGCGCTTGCTTGGCTCGCCGCTGATGTCGCTGAAACTGCCGCCGATGCTGCGCTGGTTTGAGCAGTGCCCGCCTTTATTGCGGCTTCCTCCGCGCTTTCGGCAGCGCTGGCCGCGCTATTGGCTGCCATCGTTGCACGATCTGCTGCGCTGGACTGGCTGGCTTGTGCCTGCAAAGCATATGCGGCCGCATCTCCCGCAAATCCTGCCGCAGTCGCCGCGTTAGCTTCGGATTGTTCCTTAGCTGCATTCGCGATCGAAGCTGCGTTTTCGGCATCAACAGTTAGGCTTTGCGTTGATGCGAGATAGCCACCTGTCGCAGCGCGATCCGCCGCTGTGGCGGCAACTGCATCATCTAATGCGCCAAGATCAATTCGCTCCGCACTTTCTTCGGCTGCGGTCGCTGCAGCAATGGCAGCAGTAGCGCTATTTTCGGAGGATGTAGCAGCGGTGGTCGCCCGTGCGGCATTCCGCATCGCATTATCCGCGTGCTCAGATGCGACTTGTTCGCTGGCTCGTGTAGCCCCCTCTGAAGCAAGTGCCGAAGCGCGCGACAATTCAGCAGCCAGCGCAGCAGCTTCCGCATCACGTGCCGCCTGTGGAGCGGCTTCGATCACCGGCAGAGCGTCGATAACCTCCAAAACAGCGACACTGGTTGCTCCGCTGTCGCGCTCGACAATAACTTCATACCGCTTCGCCATTATACGGCCTCCGCAACGAAAACTGTGCCTTGCCAGACCTCATTGAAGTCCGGTGACGGCGCGTTAAGATTGATTTGATAGGTGCCGTGGCCGAGGTCATCGACCTGCTCGGCGGTCAAGTTCAGCATGATGCGGCCCGAAGGCAGGATCGACAGCGGCAGTGGTTCGATGGCTTGGCCGCACGCAAAGCTGACCTGCCCCGTCCAGCCCGCCATGTTGACCGATTGACCCGTTGCCTTGTCGCGGAACAGCCATGTCTGGGTGAATGGCTGCCCTTGGATCATTCGCAGAGGGGGAAGGTTTACGATTTCCATCAGCGCACCCGAATGATGAAGTTGATGCCGATGAACGGGTGCATGTTGTTGTGCGCCTCGCCGCCGCCTCGGGCGTCAGTGTCGCCTTCAACAAGGTGCTGGTGGTCGCCAACCTCATCCGTCCACATTTCACCGACCCCCTCGGACCATCGCCCCCGGAATGTCGAACCACCGTTAATTATCTCGACGTTAGGGATGCGGTGCCTGTGGCGGCCCGCCCAAGACGTCAGGCGAGAAAACCAGTGGTTGTGGCGCGGCATTTGTGCCTCGGTTAGCGCGACAGTTTCGGTGCCGTCCATCTGGCCGAGCCACCGCTGTGACACGCCGTAGACGCCCCCCGCGCCCGCCCCTACAGGCGACCGGCCTGAAAAATTCGGCAAATTGAAGGTGGTAGTACCATTTCCGGCGCCATATGTGGTACCAATGACTGCGAACAGAGCGGAGTCATTTGTGCGGGAAAAAACCTGCCCACGGCAGAACGCCCAACCATCAGGTGCGGTTGTCCCAGCAAACATAAAAATTGCACCGATGGGGGCGGTTCCAAATGTAAGCTGGTTGACCTGCCACGCATCCATCAGCCCCTTGGCCTCGCGCGTGGCGATTGGTAGCGACAGCGCCGCGCCGCGCAGGGCCAGCGGCGACACGGCCTTCGGCACCGCGTTCAGGCCAGCGTTCCACGTTGCCTGATTGTGCGTGCTGGCGTCCAAAAAGCGGAACCATGGCTGCCAGCCGCCAAGGCTCTGGTCCAGCACTCGGCTGTATGGTACGGCCTCCGTTCCCGCTTGCAGGGTCTGCAAGACATAGGCGGCCGAGCGCCGCTCGACGCGGACAATGCCGGACCAAGCTTTGGTCACGCCCTCGGGGAATGACCCCAAGGTGGTACCGTCGAAACGATAGACGCCGGACGGTGTATTGATCGCGTCAATATCAACGATCAGCCCCGCGTTGCCCGTCACACCCCAGCCCACGTCGTTCAGCGGCTCCACGTTGGACGCCTGCACCATCTCGATAGCCTGCTGCACGTTCAGCGCTGGGATCGACCCCGTGGGGTTGAACGAGATCGCGGACGCCTGCGCATCACCGGCGGGCGTCATCATCACCGGATCGACGGGGTAACCCGCGACCATAGCGCCATCCGCGTCTCGCACCACCACGCGCACGGGCGTTCCACCCTCGGCATAGGCGGCCGGAAACACACCGTCGCCATCCGCGATGACCGGCTGCGGGTGCGGAACCGTGGCCCCGATGTCGGCATAGACTGTGCGGGGCTGATCCGTGCCGCTGTCATAAAAGAACGCCTGCGCGCCAGACACCGGCACGCCGTCCAGATCCAGCGCACGAATGACGTTGAAGTTGATGAGGTTGCTCATGGGGCCTCTCGGAAAATGAAAAAGCCACCCGTGGGGGTGGCTTACGAAGCGATTTTGTTGACTGTCCGGCTGGACTTCGGCGAAATCTCGGCTCAATCGCGATTAAATTTCAGCTGTTCTTCGGCATATTTCGAATGTCGATTTGGGAAAATTCAGTTTTATTTCACTTTGGTTTGCACGTTTTACTTGCAGGAAACATATTCAATGATATGTATCACGACATGATACAGGGATTTAGGGATCGCTTGACGAAAGAGGTTGCCGACGGTGGCCGCCCACGTCGTTTCCCTCAGGACCTGTTAAAGACCGCACATCGAAAGCTGACCATGCTCGATGCTGCCCACGTTTTGGATGACTTGCGATCACCTCCAGGCAACCGACTGGAGGCACTAGCAGGAGATAGAGCTGGCCAGCACTCGATACGGATCAACGATCAGTGGCGGATATGTTTTGTCTGGACTGATGCAGGCCCAGACAATGTTGAGATTGTGGATTACCACTGAAAGGAGCGAAAATGAGCATGCTTGTAACACCGTCGCACCCGGGTGAAATCCTTCGCGAAGAGTATCTTATCCCCTACCACCTAAGCGCAGGAGTGGTTGCCAAGGAAATCAAAGTCCCACGCACGCGCATTGAGCGGTTGGTGAAGGAGCAGACTGCTGTCACGGTCGACACCGCGCTTCGCCTCGCTGCGCTATTCGAGACGACACCAGAATTCTGGCTGAATATGCAGCTGAATTACGACTTGGCAGCAGGCCGTCGGGAACTGGATGTCGCGGAAATACCCGCAGCGCGCCTGCATTTGCTCGCGGCTGAATGACCATCCAAGGCGACTACCTCGTATTTCCCGCCGCGCCCCGCTAGGGACGCGGCTTTTTCATATCTGCGTCAGCCGATCCAGCCGACCTTGAGCGACCAGTCCCCGGCGGCATTGGCTACAGGATAACCGCGCTCCGATATGGTGATGCGATTGGCCGATGCGGACACGTCCAGCGGCTGGTCAGGGTTGCTGCGGATGCTAATGCCGAGCGCATCCACCTGCCCGCTATATTCCTCGCGGATCAGGTCTAGCAGCGCTTGGGCATGCTGTTCGATAAGCTCCTTTCGGGTTGGTTCGGCTTTGACTGCCGCAGCGGGTGCCAGTGCCAGAAATGGCAGCGCGGCAAGAATACCTCTGCGTGAGACTTCATTTGCCGCACAAGCGACATTAGTATGGGGTTTAGCCATTGGTCAGGTTCTCTCTGATTGGTGGTTAGGCCCTTGGTTGGTGGTCTAGACCGTCCAAGGGCCGATATCGTCCAACCCCCAATGGGGGATGAGCGAGAAATATCGACACCCCCCAATGGGGCACGTGCTACCTAAACTTTGACAACATCCGACGAAATACGTCGGATATGGAAACCAAGGCGACGTATTTCGTCGGGTTGGCTCAAAGTCTGATCAGAATTTCGGATGGTACCTTGTCGCGAAGATGTAGCAGGCCTTTTGGTGTCACGAACGTCTCAGGTCGAGCTGTCTCATCGATGATTTTGCTCCGCACCTCGAAGTAACCCCGCTGGACAAACTGTGTTCGCGCAACCAAGGCGTTTCCGCGATAGAACAGATAGTCTTGCTTGAGCCAGCGAACGAACAGATTTGGACGGGCGCTTAGGGCGCGACCCGCATTTTGCAGCCCGTAGAGACCGTCGGCGTTCATGAGGTCGTCGTAGGCTTCAACTTTGGGCTTCATCGCTTCGATTTGGATCGATTGAGCGCTCATAGTGGCGTTGGCTTCAATCAGCGCCGCCGCCATCAACTGCGGACCGCTCAACACCGCCGTCCGCTTCAGCTGTTCTGCCATCGCGTTGAACGCGGCGAGGAACTTAATCTTCCAATCCATCGCCTTCTTACCAGTGAAGCCCATTACCAGCATCGAATACCCATCACGGGTCATTTCATGCATCTGGTAGGTCTGGCCGTTCTGGGCATCGACATAGGGGGTCTGCTCAAAATTGAGCAGACCCCAATCTGGGTTCGCGTCGATCAGTGCGCGGATATCGCGCATCACATTGCGATGCTCCTTCTCGAACTTCTCCGCGATGATACGGCTGTTCGTTTTCAGGCTGGAATTAACAAGCCCGTTGAAATCGTCTTGGTTTACGATCATATTCATGGCCGAAGCCCTTTCGTAGTGGTTGGGTTCTTCGAAGGCGTTGGGATGGCCGTCCCGGCGCCTTCATTCGTTTCATGCCTTTGCATGCTCATCTGCCATCGCCTTCATCAGAATTTGGTTGATCACATAGTTCTGCGAACGATCTTCGCGCCCGGCCTTCATCTTGATCCAGTCCTGCAAATCCTTAGGCATCCGAAGCCCGAACGGGGTGCGCTGCAACGTCACTTCGCCAATCCTTCCATGTAGCATTACCGTAACCTTACATTACAGTGATGCGATTGCGCGTCAACAAAAAAAAATTACAGTAATGCGATCAACCAAAGGAGAATCGCATGGCAACCGTAGGCAGAGGCGCAGAGCAATATACTGTCCGGTTCCCTGATGGACTGCGCGACCGGATCAAGGCTGCCGCCGAGGCTAACAATCGCAGCATGAATGCCGAGATCGTGGCGACGCTGGAGGAAAAGTATCCCGCTCCCAAGATGGACTGGGCTTCATTCGATAGGTTTCTTGATCTCTTCGAAAGCGCCTTAAATGCTTATCAAGATACGGATGACCCGATCAAGCGCGATAGGATCGCGAGGCAAATCAACGAGTTGTCGAAGGAATTAAAGGTTAAGAAATCTCACTATTTCCCGCCAACTAATCCTCCTGCCACTGAATGAAAGCCTTGCTGCGGCTGGCCGTGACAATGCACGCAGCCGAACCCGAAATAGATCACGATCGACATGCCTCTACTGGGTGACCACATGACGTTTTCACAAGCTGTACTCGCTGGGCTCATGGCCAACGGTATTTTTCTTGGCTTCATCTACGCCATGCTGTTCATGAAGCGCCCAGGGCATAGAGGCTATGCGATCTATGCCCTAGTTTTCGCATCTATTGCCCTATTGGTAGTATGCCTAACAGCCAGTTCGTCGCCGCTTGTGGAGCGTATCCTAGGCTAAGCGCATTGACGGCGTTTAGTGGGCCTACTCCTGCAAGCGCGTTCACGGGCGGATTTGTCAGCATCGACTGGTTGGCGAGGTTCAGCACGTTTTGCGGGCTGCCCCGTGTGAAGGCATCAACGATATCCAGCCTCTGATCCGCGCGGAAACGCCCCAGTGCCTCTGGGCTTGCGCCTGTTAGGTTTTGCCACAACCCGCGCGCCGTCGGCAGCACCTGACCTTGACGTATCGGCCCCGGCTGGGTCATTTCGTTGAGCCGGTCTTGCGTGGCTTGGTTCATTGCGGTGGCAGAGTTACCGCTGACGCCGCGCCGCGTCCCAATCGCCGCACCTGTCCTTTCCAACTGCTCCAGCAGCGACGGCCATTCGTCGCCCAGAATGGCGCTCATCTTTTCCTGATTGTTGCGGCTCATAAACTGGCCCCAGACGCGCGAAATCTCCTGCGCATCGTCGTCAAGATTGCTCGGGGTTTGACGCACGCGGCCAAGGATATGGTCGATCTGGCTGCGAAGTCCGGTCTGTGCTGCCTCAATCTCGGGCCGCGTGGCGTTCTGCATCCAAGCCGTCACGTCATGGCGCGTCACGCCGTCCCGCAGCAGTTCCGATCCATAGCGAATGGCGTTGCTCTCGCCGATGGCATCCGCCGCCGTATTGATGGCCGTCCGATAGGCTGGCACGGCCTCAGTCAGGCTGTTGCGGATATCGCGGGATAGGCCCTGATACGCCGCCCCCATGCGGGTCTGCCCGCCCAAGGCACCTGCCCCGTCGCCGCTCTCCGCCATCTGGTCGAGGGCCTGCTTGATGAAGTCCCACTGGCGAACATCCGGCGGGCGCGAGAATGCGACCGCCCCATCTTCCCCGATCTGCGCCATGATTTGCCGCGATTGCTCGCCGCGCAGGCGCATCAGCTCGTTGGCATAGCTGACGGCACGCGCAGGCAGGCGAGATTGCAGCCCCAGCAGGCGCGAGCCAGCCTCGGCGCTATAGTCGATGGGCTGCGCATAGGCGGCGTCATAGGCTTGCCTGCGGGCGTCGGCGGTTCGGGTGGCCACATCGCCGCGCGCCTGTCGAACGCCCGTCGCGGTGCCCATGGTGCGATCCAGTGCGGCGGTGAGGTCTTGGGCCTCGGCGGCGGCACGCTCGTTCAGCCTGCCAAAGGCAAGCGATGCCGCGGGCCCCGGTGCGTTGACATGCGATCGCACATCTCCTGCAATGCTAGGCAAATCTGCCAGCATAGCGCGCGGTCCGCCACGCTGGATTGCATCCGCAATGACTTCGGGGTTTTCAGCTGCAAGCGTCTGCTGAACGTATCGCCCCGCAATTGGGTCAATGCCCAACTCATTGGCGAATTGGTTGCCGATAGCACGATTGCGCGCGCCCTCTTGGTAGGCGCGAACGCCGCGCTGGATGCCCGCGCCGACATAGGGTGCGGCACCACCGAGGATGCCACCGACACCCGTCCCGACACCAAATCCGACAGCGCGTTCAGCCCCGCTCTCGCCTTCCATAAACCCATGAGTTGCCCCACCGGCGGCCCCCATCGCCGCGCCACGGATCGCCATCTGGCCCACTCCATTTGCCCCCCTCACAGCCGCACCGGCCATGCCCAGCCCGGGCACCAGCGCACCCGCAATGTCCGCGCTGATCTGGCCTGCTGTGCCGAGGCTCTCCTCGTTCGCGCGGAAGCGGTCACGTTCGTTCTCGTAATCGCGGCCCAGCAACACCGCGTTGGCGGCGGCGTTACTTTCGTCACCGACGAGGCCGAACGTGGCGCTTTCAATCGCGCGATTGACCCACTTGCCGATGTTCTCTCCGGGGGTGTCCACGCCGTCGTCAAAGCCGATCACGTTGTCGGCCAGTTCCGTCCAAAAGCCACGGCTTTCACGCGGCGTTCCCTCTGCCTCGGCGCGGCGGCGGCGGGCACGGGCCAGAGCAAGGGCGCGTTGCTGTTCAGGTGTCATTGCCACAAAGCCCTTTCTTCGGGGGTCAGGTATTCCCATTCACTGGGATCGATGCCCTGCGGGGCAGCAAGCGTTTGGTTTCGACGCTGTGACGGCGTGTTTCCTGTGCCGCCACGCCCCGGGCGGTACCCGCCTTGCTCGGCCTCCGGCTGCGGCGCAGATTGCAAAGCAGTAGCGGGCTGCAACGAGGGCGCTGCCGGTGGCGCCGTTCCCGCCACATCCAGTTGTTGCCGAAGGTTTGCGAGTGGGTTTTCCAGCTGCGATTGCAGTGTTGCCGCTTGGGCTGGTGTGATCTGCCGGTTTGCGACCCGTTGGGCAATATCCCCCATCTGCATGTCGTAACCGTTCAGCCCGCGCAGGGTCGCGATGATGTAGGCGTTGCCCTCGGGGGTGTTCACAAGGCGCGGTAGTGACTGTTTGAACAATTCCAGATCGGCGTCCGACATTGGGCCTGAACCCGGCTGGCGCTGTTCAGGCACCATGGCGTTGATCAACGCTTGGGCCGCCTGCAAGGGTGCGAGACCTTCGGTCTGGATGCCGAAGTTACCAGCTAGCATCTGGGCTTGAGCCATGAACCCGCCCGGCGCGCCTTGCAGCATCTGCTCCAGCGCATCGACCCGCGCGAGGTTGCGTTGCGCTTGGACGCCCGTCGTGATCTGACCCGCAAACTGATCGCCAATGGCCTTATCGAGCGTCTCGTATAGCTTGCCCTGATCAATTTCACCGCCGTTGTTCACGGTCACATTCGTGCCGCCTCCGCCGACTGCCGACACCTTACCGTCGCGACCAAGGTTATATGCCCCAGCGGGGTCAAGCCCCATCGCGGCAGCCTGATCGCCTGTGACTAGGCTGTATTCTGGCTGCGCAGGGAACAAATCCCCTAGAATGGTAGTAAACTCGTTTTGGCGGTAGATTTCGCGCGGAATATCATCCCATGCGATTGCATCGCGGGCAAATCCGTTCGTTTCCAGAAAATCCGGCAGCGCATCCCGCTGCCCTGTCATGTATAGATATGCAGCCTGCTTCAACATGTCTTCGGTCTGCGCGCGCATGGATTGGGCTTCGTCAGCAGCCAACCCTCGTGCATATTCCTCGGCAGCACGGCGTTCTTGCGCGTCAAGGCGGTGCATCTGTTGACGGGTGCTGTCCATGCTCAAACGCGTCTGATCCATACCCAAACTGCCGATTTGCAGGTTCTGCATGGCCTGAGGATCGAAACCAGCCAGCGCATTGACCGCGGTTTGCTCGCCCCCCAGTGCGCCCGCGCCGTACTCGGCCAACGCGTTGCGGTAAGCGCCCTGATGCTGCATGTCCGCTATCTGGCCGCCCAGCGTCACCCCGCCCGCTAGTGCATTGGTCAGGTTCGGCTGTTCGCCGCCAAGGATCATGCGGTGGTCGATGTTCAGTGCGTTCATGTGCGCCTCACGAATTGGCTTAGGTCAAGCTGGAAGGCTTGCGGATCGAGGTAGTTTGGCTGCCAGCGCGGCGGCAGGGCTAGTGCGTTCTGCTGCGGCTCTTGCGGCGCTGGGGTCGTCGCTAGCGCGTTCACAGTGGCCGCTGGGGCCTCCTGTGTGCCCTGCCCGCCAAATCGGCCGGCATAGTCGCTCAGCGCCGTGCCGTAGGCGTCAGATGGGTTGTAGGCCCCGCCGCTCTCGACATAGCGCCGCGCGCCGCCCACCCCGCCCAGATGCGCCATGCCGCGCAATGCGTCCCTGTCCATGGTCTGGCCGCCCACCACCGCCCCAACCAGCGGCGCAAGCTGCCGATCGATATCCGCGATGTGCCACGCGTAGGCCGCCTCTTGCAGATCGGGCGAACCAAGGAACTGTTCGCGCGTGAACTGCTGGCCCGTGGCACGCTGGAAGTCGGTCAGCCGGTCGTCGCCGAACTGATACCGCCCCATATAGCCCAGCGTGTTGGTGACGCCGTAATCGCCACCGCTTTCGGCCATGGCCAGCGCATTGCGGAAGTCGGCCATATCAGAACCTCCAGAACGGGGTGCTTGTCGTCGTGGTTGTTGCTGAGGTTCCGCTGGCGGGCTTTTGCGCCAGCTTGTTCTGTCCGGCCAGTTGTCCGTTGATGATACCGATCCCGCCGGTGATACCCTCTAGTGCATTCTGCCACGAGTTATTGGCCCCGATGATGCCCGCCGAGTTGGCATTGGCCGCGCCGGTGATGCCCGCCGCCCCAGCCTGCGCAGCTGTATTCAAGCCATTGGCCAGCGCATTGGCCGAATTCACGCCCGCTTGCCCCATCGCATCAGCCTGCCCCAGCAGAACGTTCGACCCGATATTGCCGATATCCAGCGCGTTCTGTGCGCCGAGGTTGCCGACATTTTCCGCATATCCGGCATTGATGTTACCGGTTTGCGTCGCCGCATTGGCGTTTGCCTGCCCTAGATAGTCGTAAACCGCATTGTTGCTGGTGCCAAAGCCAGCCAGCGCATTTGCCATCTGCCCCGACGCGCCGTAGCCGACGTTTGACTGACCAGTCAGCCGATCAAGAAAGTTGCCGTAATCCTGCTGCGCCATGCCGACGGTGTTGTCCGACAGCGCCTGCATGGTCGCTCCGGAAAAAAGCCCGCCGCGCGCCGATGCGCTGCCCTCGATGGCGCGGTTTGCGCTGTCCAAGGCGAACTGAAAGCCCGGTGTCGCGCTGTAGCCGCTATACCCGTCGGGCGCAGCACCAAGGCCCAGCTCATAATTCAACGCATTCAGCGCGTTCGTGCCGCTCTGGATGTAGGGGTTATAAAGCGCGCTCTGTCCGTCATAAACCGCTTGGTTCTGATCCAACATCTGCTGGCCAGCGGTCTGGTAAGCTGCCTGCGCGCCATTCACGCCCGCCAGCGCCGCATCCCGCGCGCCGCTCGCGCCGGTCAGTTGCTGTTGCAGCGCGGCATTGCTTGCGTTGGTCAGCGTATTGCCCGACTGCCCCAGCGCGTCAGATGCAAGCTGCCCTGCGTTGGTGTAGGCGTTCTGTTGGGCCGTCGCCCCCTCACGCGCTGCGCTTTCCAAACGGTCCGCCGCTTGCGTGGCCGCCTGTGCCTGCACCTTCGCGGCCTTTTTCGCGCTTCTGCCGCCCATCAGGCCGGAAATAAGCGAGCCGCCCAACAGGGCCGTGCCGGTTCCAATCGCCATGTCAGACCACCTTCGAATAAGAGATTTCACAGGGCGCGTAGCCCTTGGCTTTCAGCAGCCGATCAGCGCGCGGCAGAGAGGCAAGTGAGGTCATCCGCACTTCCGATGCGCCCGCGCCCTTGGCCCACGCCTCAAAGTCCCGCAGCAGCGCCAGCCCGTCGCCATCGGCGTGCCAGAACATTTCCACGGCCATGATGTGGGACGGGTCACACCAATGCGGCGCAAGCATCCCGCCAATGCAGCCGCGATCGGTCAGAAACACCGCGCCCTGAATGACGCAGGCGGTCAGGAAAGCGCCGGTCGCCTCGGGATCAAACCGTGACGCCAGCCCAGATGCCGCGTGAAACCGGCCCATGCGCTGGATCAGCGTGGGCAAGTCGTCCAATGTGGCGCGGGTCATGGTGTCAGCGCCGCGACCTGCGCCTTTAGCGCCTCGATCTCACGCACCAGCTGCTGAATGATGATGACCAGATCCACGGACGGCAGATCGCCGCCTTGCGTGACCGGTGTCGTGGGCTGCAACGGCTTCATCATCCCACCACCACCCTTGCCTCTGCCGAAAACGAAACGTCCTCGGGGTTCGTCCATCTGATGCGCGCCGTCAGCGAACGGGCCTGCCCCAGATTGCGCCAGATCAGGCGCTTGCCATAGTTGCCCTGCCCACCCATCGGGCGCGGCTTGTCACGTGTCCACGTCATCCCGCCGTCGCGCGACAGCGAAAGCTGCACATCGGCGCTGCTGATGCCTTGGCGCGGAAAAAACTCCAGCTCACGCGTCAAAAAGCGCTGCCCGTCCATCGTCAGCGTGGACGATGTGGCCTCGCGAAACAGCGGCGTCACCCCGTCGCGGTTCGACCGGACAAGTTCCACGATCTGCCCGCCATTCTGGCCGACATACCATTTCCGGCCCAGCTTGACCGACCGCCGCGCCGACCATGGCCGCTGATCCGCGCCCTCGGCCCGCTCATGCCACAGACCCGTTGTCAGATCGTAGACCCACGCCACCTCGTCGCGGAACACCAGCGCCACGAATGTGTGGCCCTCGTCCTCATAGGCCAGCACTGACAGCGCCTCGCACTGGGCGATGGCTGTCTCGACAGGCCGCGTTGACACCGCATTGGCCGTGCCGCCCGTGAACAGGTAAAGCCGCCCGTCAGACCCCACAAAGGCCGCCTGCCCGCTGCCCGATGACGGCAGCTTGGCTATCAGGTCATAACCTGCCAGCCCAACATCGCGAACGCCGCCTGTGACGCGTGCAAACGCCTGTGCGCCCGCGCCGCCGGTATTATACCACAGCTCGTGCGATGCGGCCTTGAACACCACGAACAGACTGCCAAGCGTCACGCCGCGCACGATCAGATCGTCGCGGCCCTCGGCAGTGGCAAAATACAGCCCGTTCAGCGTTTCTGGCGCGGCTTGTGCCGTCCACTGGATGCGCCGACCGCCCGCCTCGGTCATCATGGTGTAGTAATCGACAAACTCGACGCTCGAAACGTCCTCGAACGCGCCGCCGCTCGGCGTGGTCAGCGTCGATCCGTCCCACAGGAAATACTCGCCACCCGCAGCAATCGTGATGGCCCCGTTATTCGATGAAATGCTGGTCTGGTCGCTGTCTGGAATATCCGCAAGCCGCACAACCGACCCTGCGGCATCCACCGTCCACAGCGCCCCGCCGCAGACGACGTAGATCAGCCCGCCCACCTCGGCCATGGCCCGCACAAACACACCGGCCATTGCCGCATGGGGTTTGCTGCCCAGCACGCTTTTGAAGGCCCACTTGCCGCCCGTCGTTTCCTCAAGGTAGCAATTGACCAGCCGCGAGGTGTTGGCCGCGATATTGTCGCGGTCACGACCCGAGTTGCCGACAAACTCAACGACAGCCATAGTCGCGCACCTCGCTGCAATCCTGCGCCCTGTCGTCGGTCACATACAGCGCCCGCACCCGCAGCCACGCCCGCGACCGGCTCGGCCCCGCGCGGTCGTAGTCCGGCGCGATTTCGGCCGCCAGCAGTTGGGCGACGGCCACAAAAGCCTCGTCCGGCACGCCTGCGCGCGGGTCAAACGTCGCCCCGGGCATAGCCGCGTTGATCTCGGCCCACAGGCTATCCAGCACCATGCCCGCCTGCTGCTCCATCTCGGCAGTGGCGGGTTCGTCCTGCGCCAGCACGCCGATGGAACGCAACGCCCGCTCGATGATCTGCTTTTTGGTTTTCATGCGTCACCTCTGGCCTTGGTGATGGGGCGGCGAACCGCCCCACTGGAAAGGTCAGGCTGCAACAAAGCCCGAGACGATGCCCCACTGCTTGCCGTTCTCGCCGTACAGGATCTTTTCGACCCCGCGCATTTCCATGAAGCCGACGCCGCGCTTGAACTCGTAATCAGTTTCCGAACGCAGCGTAGTCTTGGTGCGCATGGCCCACGCCACACCCAGAGCCTGTGCGCCGCACAAGTAGGTCGGCGTCAGCGTGACGGGCGTGCTGGCAGTATTTGCAAAGGTGCCCAGCTCGGGAATTTCACGCACAACCACGCCGTCCCAGTAAAGCGAGGTCGTGCCGGTAAACAGCGGGTTTTCCTTCCCGCGCTTCTCGGCATCGGTCAGCACGCTTTCCATGTCCTTTTTCAAGGCGCGGAAGGCGCGCGAGCCGACGAACAGAACAAAGGTTTCCTCGTCCTCGCCGTAGGTGTACGGGCGCAGGCCGTCGCCGTTTACCGATTTTGCGGTCTGGGCAATGGCCTTCATCTCGGACACCACGTCACGGGTCAGGGTCATGGCCGCAGTGACATTGTTCAGCGCGGTGGCGTGCGTCGCGCTGTAATTGGCGGTCGAATTGCCAAACAGCACACGGTCGGCGTTGGTCACGGCCCACGCATTGCGTTGCGCTGCGGTTGCCGAGCCATAGGCCACGCCATTGACCGATGCCATCGCGCCAAGGATCGAGTTGCGCAGGTAGCGCATTTGCAGGTCCTTGAGGGCAACCTTGGCCTCGTTGCGGATCGCAATGGGCGAGGCCTGTTCTTCCTCGACGTTCACCACAACGGCATCGCGCACGACGCCAACCTCGATGCGGTGGCCGTCGTTCGGCAACGCCTTTTCGTTGCCAACCAGCGTGGTCGATCCGGTGTTCGGGCCAGTGGTTGCATCCAGCGCACCGACCAGCGGAATGGTGATCGCATCACCCTTCTTTTTGGTCAGGTCCTCTTTCACCTGAATGATGCTGTTTTGGTCGGTCCCCATGTATTTGCGGAACCGGTTGGCGCGCACGTATTCGCGGTGGGCCTTGTCATCCCACTGCTTGACGCGCAGCGCCGTCGATACGGTCGTATCAGTCATGTTTCACCTGCATGATTGCCGGATCACGGCTTCAAAATGTCATCCAAAGGCATCGGCCCCGTCCATTCGGGGGCTGCGCGTGATCCAAGATTGGGTTGTGTCGCAAGGCTCGGGCCGCGCGACGGCTTGACGCTCTCCTTCGCCATTTCGGCAAGGATTTCCTGCTTGATCTGTTCCCGAAGCTTCGAGGCGTAACCTTCGGGGTTATCGCCAATTTCCGCCGCAACCTTCTGCTTCTTGTAAAACTCGACAGCAGCATGAAACGGCGATGGCTCACCCAGAAAGCGCTGGCTTTCCTGCGGATGCGCGTTGAAGTAGGCCATCGTTTCATCAACGATCTCCTTCCCAAACTCCCGCTCCGCGAAAAAACGCGATTGCTGCAGCTTGTTGTGAACCAACTCTCGCTGAACACCTTGCGCCAAGACCTGCCCGAAGTTCGGGTCGCTCGGGTCGATCCGCACAGGCTGCGCCGGAGGTTGCTGCGCTTGCGCCATTTGTGCCACTTGGGCTTTCACGGCATCAAACTCGGCCAAACGCGCTTTCAGCGTCTTGTTTTCATCGCGAACGCTGTGCAACGCGGCAAGCGGAACCGTCTTGCCTTCGGCCTCGGGGGCGTCGGGCTGCTCTGATGGCGCTTCGGCCTCAGGTGTTTCCGGTGTTTCGGGAACAGCGGTTTCCGCCTCATCAAAGGTGGCGGCAGGGAACAGGTCATCATCCTCGCCAGTCATGGCAAAGCTCCATTCTACGTTTTTGGGATACGAGCGCCCGTAACCTCGGCGGCAGGATCATCGCCCGTTGACCTCGGCGGCAGGTGGTGGGGTTAAACCCCGTAAACAGCGAGGCGTTGCGCCTCGATGCTCTTTGCAACCGCCTCGACAGTCAACTTCTGCGCGGCGGCTGCGTCTTTCGCGGTGCTGGCCTGCTTGGCCTGCGCCTCGATCTGTTGGCCTTGCTGCGCCATCTGGGCTTGTGCTTGCCCTTGTTGCGCGGCTTGGGCCTGCTGCTGTTGCTGGCGCTCTAGCAGCTTGTCCTTGACCTCGCGCCGCAGTCCGGGCGCAAGTTCGATCAGAACGTCCGGCGGGACGGCCCCCGGCATCGATGTGGCGATGTTCACAAGCTGCTCGAACGTCTCACCCTCAAGCGTCACCGCGTCCGGCGCTTCCTCGATCAGGATATCGACGTCCATTTCCTCGACGTTGTTGTCGATCGCTACAACCTGCTGCAACCGTGGATCGCCCGGGAACAGCCCGTTCTGGGCGACGAACGCCTGCGCCTGCTCTGGCGGGATCTGCCCCAACCTATCAGCAAGCGTCACGGGCTGGTTCAGGCCAACGAACCGCACGTTGCGCTCGTCATCCGTCACCCGCACCCATGTTTCTTCCGTCCAGAACTGCCGGATGCGCAGCCAGATCTGCCGGTAAACCTCCCGCGTGAAATGCGACAGGCGATCCGTCAGGGGCGCAATCTCGATCAAACCGCCCTGCTGGCGTGCAAGGATCGCACGACCCGATGCGCCACCAGCTTCGTCTTTCCCGGCAAGGCCGCTGTTGGCCCCCATCAGATCAAGCTCGGCCTTTGCCTCTTGCAGCAAGTTGAACTGGCCTGCGGTCTGATCCTGATTGGGCAGGATCTCGAACGCCTTCATGCCCAACTGGCCCGCTGCCTCGACTGCCTCGGCATCCACCTCGACGTGACCGTCAGGGTTGGCAAGCTCGGCCTTCATCGCCCGAACGCTGCCGACCGCGCCCTTGATGCCCGCTGTCTGGCGGGTGTTCAGGGTGTGCAGCAGCTTTGACCGGCGCTTGTTCACCTCGTCCTGCGGGTCGAACATATCGCGGATGACGCCGTGACGGTCGCCGCCCTCGCCAACATAGGCCGATGCCATGATCAGCGGGCACAGGCTGTCGCCGTCCTCGTCAACGTACTCGCTTTCGCCCTCGGCCACGATACCGGCGCGGACGAACTGCGCCCACTTCCACACGCCGCGCTCGATGTAGTGCATCAGCACCATGCGCACGCGTTTGCGCTTGGGATCGCTCCAGATCTGCCACGAGGGCTTATCCTCGAACTCGCCCGAACCGCCGAAATCAGCCGATAGCGATGCGTCGATCACGTCAGCGGCGTCGGGATATTCCTCTTTCAGCGCCTCGGCGTCCGACCAGATCACCGCGCCCTTGTATCGGGCGTCACTGAAATCAGCCTCGCGCGAATGCGGGTCCCAGAACAGGCGATCCGCAGCGTATCGGTTGATGACCACGCGCGGCTGCGTCATGGGCGGGCGAAAATCGTGGATGACCTCGACCCCGCCCCAGCCCTCGATCAGCATATCCCCCCAGACGCCCGACCGCTCGCCATCCCAATCCTGCTGGTCGCAAACGAACCGGATGGCGTCGGTTGCTGCCTGTGCGCCCTGCTGATGCTTCGGCGTGCGCGGGAAAGCTTTCGGGTCAGTGCGGGTCTGCATCTCCAGCCCCAGCAGCCAGTCGATCTTGCGCCGAATGCGGTTGATCGTGATGGCGGCCTGCTTCTTCTTCGCCAGTGCGGCTTTTTCAGCCTCGGTCCACTGCTTGCCGTCGTAATATTTACGGGCGCGCACACCCTCGGCACGCGCATCCATGCCCGATTGCTCGGCCTCCTCGAAGCGGCTGACCAGCACTGCCAATTCTGCCATCACGCCACCTTCCAGTCGTCAATATCGTCGTCATCGTCAATCGGCGCGTAGTCTCGGCGCTCGCGCTGTGCGTCCGGCTCCGGCTCGCGCAGCAGTTGCCCCTTGCGGTGCAGCTTCTCGACGGCATATCGCAGCGCGTCGATCAGGTGGTTATTCGCGTCTTCCGGCACCGGCAGGATTTCATTGGTGCGCTTGTCGATCTTGTAGGCATACGCGGTCAGCTCGCGCTGCATGTTCACGCAGGACGGATGCACGACGATTTCCAAGCCCTGCAAAAAGCTGATGCCGTCCTCGACCGATCCGCGTCCCTTCTTGCTGGGCTGCAGCTTGGGGAAGCCGTGCCTGTGCAGATAGTCTATCGTCTCCGGTCGTGCGCTATCGGCCCGCCCTGCCCAGATGTGCGCATCGGTCACGCGGCCCACGAAGGCAGGCAGCGCCTCGGTAGGAACCCCGACCTCATAGGCCTCGCTGTCGATGTAAAGCGTCCGGTCCCCGACCAGCGCGCAACGCAGCGCCGCCGCAGGGTCCTTGGCAAAACCGAAGTCAACGCCGACGTGCCAGACCTGACGTTCATGCGTCTCGATCTCGCCCACGCGCCAGTTGCGGAATATCCGCGCCTCGGACAGCGCCTGATAGCGCCCCTCCCAGACATGCAACCACTTGTCCGGATTGTTGATCCGGTCGTGCTCCAGATCGGCCCGCAGCACATCAGGAAACCACGGGTTATCCGACCAGTTGGCCTGTACCACGATGGCGTCGTCGCGCGCGCCACCGCGCAGCAGCCTATCGACCGGATCGGCCTCGCTAACGGGGTTCCAGCCGAACCACAGCTCCGACCCCGGCTTGCGGATAGTAGGCGTCAGCAGATCCAATGAGGCTTGACTGATCGTCTGAGCCTCCTCGACCCATGCAACATCGAAGCCTTCCAGCGACTTGATCTGCGCCGCCGTGTGGTTTTGCAGGCCCCGAAAGATTGCCAGCGAGCCGTTCTGCCCCCTGATTTCCTGATCCGTTATCGTGAAAAACTCGGACAGGCCCAAGGCCCCGATCTTATCCTCCAGCAGCTGCTTGACCGAGTCCTTGATGCTGTTCTGCACCTCGCGTACGCAGACGATGCGAAAGCCTTTTTGCGTGGCCATGCGGACGACGCCGAGACCTGCAAAGAAGTGCGACTTTCCTGATCCTCGCCCGCCGTATGCGCCCTTGTAGCGTGCTGGGGCTAGAAGCGGCTCAAAGACCTCAGGAACATCAAGTGTCGCCTCGCTCATCTGCCCTCACGATCCGCAGGGCGATGCCGCTCACTGCGATGGCCCCACCGTCAGGCCCGCTGTGCTCGACCGCCTGCTTCTCGCCGTAGACCTTGGGGGCCAGCTTTCCTGCGCGCCATTTTCGAGCGTCGATTTGAAGCTTGGCCAGCCCGACGCTTTCGCTATCGGCCCGATCAGCAATGTCGCGGATTTCATCGAACTCGCGGTGCGCCTGAACTTCGCGCGCGCGGGCGTATCTCTTCGCAAAATCGTCGTCTTCCGCCAGCTTCTTGTAGAAGGTCACCTCGCTTGGCGTGAAGTCGTCCCTATCAGGCCCGCAGATTGTCGCCACGCTCTCCCCACGCATGATGCGTGTCAGGATTTCGTCCTCTAAGTCAGGCGTCCAATGGAATGCTGGGGCGCCACGCTTCTTTTGCATGGTGACCTCCCGAAACAAAAAAGTGGCGCAGGGCAATCTGCCCGCACCACTTCGATAATGCCAATTTACATGAAAGTCGGATTATATCAAGGGATATTTGCGACCGCCGCCAAAGGCCAAACCGGCAAGTTAAAGCCAACGGCAGCGGTCGGACCGAACAAGTTTTCGCAATCTGTTCTGTCCCCTTCCTACCGCACAACCTCGCCCCGTGTCGAGGACAATGTGCGCTCCAGCGCCTGCGACAAGCCCAGCACCCCTGCCCGCACCGCCTCCTGCCCTCGGCCCTCAGGCGCGCGGCCGTTGATGACGCAACGGATGATGACGGACCGATCGTCGTCGGCAATGTGGCTAGTGATGGCGCGGTATCGGCTCAAGCGGTCGATCTGGATATCGACAGCGCAATCGGGCTTCGGGCTTCTGTCTACGCGAGGCCGCTCATAGTCTGCGCCCTGCGACCGCTGCGTGCCCTCGAACGCATCCCGCAGCTTCTTGGCCATGTCCCATGCCTCGCCCGACAGCCAGCCCCGTTTGTGCCAGACCTCCAGCATATCGACGCGGCGGGCGCGCTTGATCGTGCCGGTGCCGTCGATATCGGCCAACCGCTCCTTGACCAGCCCCTGCTGGTTTGCCGGTCCGGTTGCGCCAAAGTCCCAGTCCAGCGTTGCAGGATGCCGCATCTGCTTGCCCTTGATGCGCTTGGTCTTGCCCTTGGCCATTATTCGACCGCCTCCCAATCAATGCGGTAGCCTAGGTATTCCTCATGCGTCACCCCTAGCGCCCTGCCTCGTCGCATAGCCACTGCGATACCCCCCTTTGTTCCGCCGATAGCGGCGGCCGCCTCGGCAATAGTCAGATAATCATGCCCTCCGACAGAGATCCTGAAGCGCAGCTTCGGCGACATCCCTACCTCGTCCAACCTGCCGGATTGCTCGGCAGATTTCAGGGTCTTGTCCGACACGTGAAGAGCGCGCATCGCTGCTTTGCGTGATGGGTACACCACTCCACGGATGGTGACAGGGATGGCCACGTTCATCTCGGGGGCAGATGGGGCTTCGACCTCAATTCGTGGGGGCTTCACAACCTCATTCCGTGGCGAAAGGGGCATCGGGGCGGGTCTGCGCGCAGGCCGGACGGCCATATCCGCGTCGAAGATGCTGCGGGGCGCGTTCATGCGGCGAACCCGTCGCTGTAGGGCATGCTGGGCATATTGGGGCTGAACCCCTTGCGACCGGCGCGTGGAATGGCCCGCTGGGCCACAATGGTGTCGTATTCGGCCATGCAGCGCTCGTGCAGGGCCTTGCGCCCATCCTCCCAGACCTCTGCCGCTTCCTCGCCGTATGTCGCCTTGCGGGCGAAATACGCAGCGCTGCGATGCTTGCGCAGATCGCCTTCGGTCAGCAGGTTGCGCTTGATCATCTCGACCGCCTCGACGCCGTAGAGGACGCTTTCAGCTACCGGTTCGCCAGCCTTGATGCGGTCGGCCAGCTTGGCGTAATGGCCGTGCTCCTCGACATGCGGGTCTTTCAGGACAGGACGGGACAGAAACCCCTCCTTGCGCAGGGCCTCACACGCTTTGTTCACCTCTCCAATCAGGGGCCATGATCGCGTGGTCATACCAACCTCGATCTGGTCGATCAGCGTGGCCACCCATTCGACGTAGCCGACATTGGGTGCATGCTGGACAACGATGCGGGTAATGCGTCGGATTTCATCCCGTTGCGCATCGAGGTTCTCGGCCATGGTGCGCGGCGGCGAGTAACGTACCAAAAAGCGCGCAATCTGGTCGTTGATTTCGGTTTCACGGCTCATTGGGATCTATCCTTGATCAGGAATTCATCGAGAACGCTTTGAGTGATGGACTTCTGCGGCGCTGGCTGCGACTGGCGGTTTTCTGGGAAAACCCCCGTCCAGCCCTGCATGATCGTCCGCTCAATCTCGGCGTCGGGGTTTGGGTGATCACGTAGCTTCCGAACGATCAGCTCAGCGGCTTTTGCTGTGAGCTTGGCTCGCTTCGATCGGCGATGTTCTGCGAAGTCCTCTGCCATCTCAGGTGAAAGAAGCTCAGAGAGGATCAGCACGGCCTGCCTATCCCCCCGTTGGGGGTTTGGGGGATACTGACGGTTCAATGATGGTTCTTGACGGTTTGGGTGAACGTGGTTCGGGGGTTTTCGGAACGTGGTTCGGGGGGTGGTGAACGTGGTTCGGGGTGAACGTCATTCGGGGGTGAACACGGTTCAGGGGTTTTGCCCGCATCAGGATTGATGATGTATAGGTTAGAACCGGCGCGTCCCGCGTTCTGAACCACCGTCACAAAGCCCTTTTCAATCAGCCGAGCGATGACCTTTTGGACACCTCGATCAGACATCTTGGTGCGCTTGCAGAGGCGCGCGATTGAAGGGTAGCAGCGCCCTTCATCGTCGGCGTGATCGGCCAGCGCGATCAGGACGAGGCATTCAGACGCATCGATCCCTTCGGCCTCCCAGATCGCAGACATGATCTTGACGCTCATGGCACCATCTCCCCCTCAGGCATTGTCTCGCGCGTGGGGATGCCCCAGCGCGCCAGAGCGGCCCGCACATCGTCAACACTGCGCACCACAGCACAGCGGTAGTTCAGGCGCTCCAGATCGGCATGGAGCGCCTTTTGGATGGGCGTCGGATAGTTGCCGTCGGCCTTGACCTCGAAGAACAGCGGTCCGTGGAAAGTGAAGGCCACGAGGTCGGGAAAGCCCGAGGTCATCCCCAGGTGCTTATGCTTGGCCACCTGCCGCGCAGCCGCGGGGCCGGACAACCCAAGCTCATTCGGGCTGTGGTGGATGACCGGATTGCCGAACAGCACGGCGCGCAGATACGCCAGCACAGCCAGATGCACCGCCCGCTCGGGGGATTGCCGCGTCATAGCCCTGCCTCCCGTATGGCCTGCAGCTCTCGCGCAAGGCGCAGGTGCGTGCCTTCATAGGTCGAGGCGTCCTTGTGTGCTCGGCGCTGTTGATGGGCGCGGCGGGCGATGCACGCCTGTAACCGCGTCTCGGCGGGCAAAGGCGTCGGCCTCGTGCTGCTTGCAATGGGCAAGGCTGCCACGCTTGCCCGCCGGTAGCTGCGACAAGAGACCGGGCAGCCGAAGCGCGAAAGGCGTGAGTACGCCACAGACAAAACATCGGCGATCATAGCTCATTCCCGATATGTGAAGGTCTGGGAAAACTCGGAGCCAAACAGCCCGTCGCCGACGGGCACCAGCTTGCTCTGCAGCTTCCGATAGGCAGGAGCCGAAACGACAAGTCCGGCGTCGATCAGTCCGTAGGTCGTCTTTTCAGACTGCTTGCGCGGGTCAGCGTTGGTGATCATCAATCGATCCCCCCCAGCAGCAGGCCGCGCGCACGTTGAAAACCGATAGCCATAGCTTACTCCCCTGTGTCGCCCTGCCCCGACTTCAAGGGCTTGGATGCGTTTCCCGAAAACTTTCCGTAGCGACGGGCTGCACGCGCAGCCCACCATTCCCCAGCCGCGCCGAGGTGAAGCGCAATGGTGAGTTCCAATGCGCAAAGCGTAGAAATGGCCCGTCTGATCATGCGGCACCCGCAAGCGCATCGATGGCAAAGGCCCGCGTCTCGGGGTTGCGCAGCAGCCAGCCGACACCCCAGCCTTGCGGCGCGTTACGGCCGTCGAACCAATTTTCCGCCGTCGAGGGGTCAACCCCGAAAAACACGGCAGCCTCCGCCGGCGTCTCGAAGTTCTCGGTCATGATCCGCTGCCATACCGCGTTGAAGTGCTGGCGATAGCTCAGCACCTCCAGCTTGTGCGTGCGGGCGGAAATCTTTCGTGGGGACATTCCGGAAGCTCCCATTGCATGTTGATCCCGTGCAGTGGGTTCAACTTGAGATGTGGAAGGACGGTGCGAGGCGGTCATTTGGCCGCATCGCTTTGTTGCGTGGCCAGCCGGATCGCGGTTTCTCGCTTAAGCGCGTCCTTGATCTTTCTGACAGTAGGAACCTGAAACGGACGGTCGGCGCGCAAACGCTCCAACAGCCGTCCGTTCTTGGCCAAAATGATACCTACGCGATGCTCGGAAAGCCCTGTCGCATCGCGGAATGCCTCAATGTCGGAGAGAAGTTTTTGTTCCATAATCGAAGCTATACACGCTATCGCGTGCATTGCAATACACGCTATAACGTTCAAGCGTGCATTTTTCTGGTGTGCTAGAAAATGCTGATGGAAAACACCTGGTTCAACCGCCTCGAGGAGGCCATTCGGTCTGATGACCGCAGCATGCGCGAAATCAGCCTCGCCGCAGGCAAAGGCCCAAATTACGTTCAGCAGCTTTTGAAAAACAAAAAGCACCCCGGCGCGGGCAACCTGACCAAGCTCATAGAGATCTTAGGACTGAACGCCGGAGACTTAGGGGAAGATGAAACCGCCATTATCGCCGTCCCCGGCCGCGTCGGCGCTGGTGATGAGGTGTTCCTCACAGATGACCACGCCAAAGGTGACGGCCTCTATCACATCCAATGCCCGCCTATGCTGTCGCCGCACGGGATCGTGGCCGTGGAAGTTCAGGGCAGCAGCATGGAGCCGAACTTCTTTGACGGCGATGTGCTGTTCTACACCCGCATGACGGCTGACGGCGTGCCCACAGAAGCGATCGGCAAGCGCGTCGTGGCAGAGACATCCGACGGGCGCGCATGGGTCAAGCAGCTCAAGCCCGGCACGGCGCCTGGGCTTTTCCATCTGCTATCGCTGAACCCGACCGGCGCGAACATGCACGATGTTCAGGTCAAGTGGGCCGCGCCGGTGCGGCTCCACCTGCCGAAAGAGTTTGTGAAAAAGGCCTAGTCAAATCGACCAATTGCAGGCGCTTGCAACTTGTCCCGCGTGCCTCCGAAGCCCAGAGATATCGAACGAAAACTCCAGCCCATTTGAAGAGTAGCTGTTGAAGGACACAACTAGCTGATCCTTATCAAGGAGGCCCTTTATGAACTCGATAGAGGGGCCGCCTGACCTTGATATCAAGCCGTCACTTCCGTTGACCTCGTTCATCCACAGATTCCTAACGGGACCATCGTCAAGTTTAAAGCGCACATTCTGCGCATCACTTATGTATTGATTAAACATCAGCAAAACCGCAGTTCGGTTCTCGAAGCACCGTAAGTACAAACTAGCGCGTTCTGGCCTTCCGATTGAATTTCCTCGAGTGTTAAGACTTTCCAACGAGAGAAAAACGTCGGTTCTGTTATCTAACATGGATCCTCGCGAAGAAACGCGCCACTGATCCCCCGACACTTCATCATCGCCGGCCGCCGGCTCAGGGCTAATGGCCTGAGTCGAAGATACTGGCGGTTCATATTTTGTGACCGCGTCGTAGCAAAGCAACCGCTCCGTGTCGGTTGTTCGATGATGGCAGGTTGCTGGATTTGTATTTTGAGCAAGAGTTATATTGGGTGCAATGGCAAACATCGAAATTGAAAAGCTGATGGAAAGTAGTTTTCGCATAAGAAACCTCACGATTCTGTGTTCTTATGCTACGATCAGCTCTAACACCTGTGAAGGTGCGAAGATGATTTACCCACAGGATTTTTGACCGCGGGGAAAGAAGCGGCGGATCGACAGGTGAAGTGCAACCGTTCTCCCTGCCGAGAGATTTTGTGAACAAGGTAGCGAATCATTAACAATCTGGCGCACCATTAACCCATTGTTCATTTGGAATAGATCATGCGTTTTTTCATCATCGCAGTTTTTGCATTGGCCAGCTACATAGCCGCCCTAGCGCACAACGCCGAGGCTCACGGCGGCGGCTGCCGGAAGTCATCGCCACCCGGCCAGTGCTGCCATGCTGACAATAGCAATGGCGGTCGTGTTCACTGTCATTAGCACTTAAGCCGGAAGTAAAATGTGGCGAAAAAGTAACGCGATTAACAAATCTACCATACGTCATCTTTCACCTCATCGTGCAGCTAAAAATATAGGCAATAGTGAAACACCAAACACAAAATGGAGTTTGACTATGCGCTATCTGTATATCGCAGCTTTACTCGCATCGACTTCAGCTTTTGCGGCAAATGCAGGTGGTCTGGCCACGCCAGTCATCGAGCCCGTAGTAGCCCCAGTTGTCGTTGTTCAGCCCGCAGCTGCGCCGACCACTTGGCAGGGTGGATATTTGGGCTTGAACGCCAGTTACGGTGACTCATCGTTGGATGCAGTCGACCCCTATGCCTCGGCACTTTCATCTGCTGGGTTGGGAAAGAGCATCGCCGAGCTTGACGGTGGAAATTACGCTGTTCGCGGTGGTTTCGACTGGCAGTCGAACAGTTGGATTTTCGGCATAGGCGCCGAATATAACTTCGGCGAGTATAAAGGAAATCTGACAGACGCATTTGCAACCGCCGCAGGGATTAATGCAGACGTAGAACTAAACAGCGTCACTACCGCATTTTTCCGAGCAGGTTACACCTTCAACGCAAATACTGCCCTTTATGGGCTGCTAGGTTACACTTGGGCCACCGGCGAAGCGACAGTGTCCGGAGTGACGGAAAGCGAGGATTTCGAAGGAGTCACCTACGGCATAGGTCTTGAGCACAAATTCAGTTCAAATTGGTCGGTGTATGGCGAATATGCATATACTGATCTTGGCGAGCTAAGTGACCCCACCATCGGCGATCTCGCAGAAGTAGACCTTGGGCAGATAAAAATTGGCGTGAACTTCCGGTTCTAAACGCTGCTTCAGTTAGGTAGAGAGCCCCGCCCTAACCGGCGGGGTTTTTCTTTACGCTTTACGCTATCCAATTTCGCCATGATGGTGTTTTCAGGACTTTCAAGCTCGATAACAAAGGGTCAGTGATGACTTTGACCGACATTGCTGCTTGGGGCGGATTGGCTTTAGGCGTGATCAACACTGCCTATCTAGCCGTTCGATGGCGCTTCGATCGAGGAAATATCGAGCCTGAGATCGTTGTGGATGCCAGCAGCACATACCTCGTTCGTGATCGCATCGAAAATGACGGAAATTGGATACCCGTTGAGATTATAGCAAGAAACCTCGACACCTACGGTAGAACCTTGACCGAAATCCAGTGCACCCTGCCTCACGGGGCTTTCATCTGCGAAGAGCCTCATAGGATCGCATCCTTTGCAAATGATGAATTATACTTCAAGGGCCAGCCAGCGGATGACCGAAGCTCTCGCATCACTGTGGACGTTGATCTTCCTCCGACCGGATCGAAGTCAAACCAGAACCCGCCATCAGGTGGAATTCGTATCCATATCTTCCTCTTTGCTCCGAATGACCCGTCGCCCGCGCTTGCTTCGACCTGGGGAAAAGTCACCCTACGCGCCAAAGTCATCTCGCGTTCGCGCTTGCGGCGCACGAAGTGGCGCAGATCTAGCGCCACCATCAAACATGTGTTGGCAACCCCGAGCGATATACCAAGATAAGCCGCTATCTCTGTCAGATTTACCAACCGCCCCTCCTCCATCATCTCCCCTGATTCTCGCACACCTCAGAGGGTGAGGCAAGAATGTGCACGCTATCGCGTGTTTTTAGTGTTGCAATGCACGCTTTGGCGTGTATATTGCCTTCATCACCAGCGCGACACATGAGCCGCTGGCCCAGATGGAGGTTCCCATGTTCGACGCCCGTTACACCCCACGCCTGACCGAGTTTTCCGCCGAGATCGAGACCATCGTGCCCGTCACCGCGCACTTTGAGACCACGGGCCGCACCGAACACGAAACCGCCCGCTTGGTCGGCATCAGCGTAGCTGGCCGCTACTTCCCCTCCTCCGACTTTGGCGGCTTCGCCCCTGCCTTCATCGCGGAATGCCGCGACGAGGCCGAACGCGCCGAAGCCCGCGCAATCTAACCCATTCCCCGCCGCAATCCCCCGCTGTCTCGGGCGCGGCGCAACTGGCGGGAGGCGAGCGAAAGCCCCTCCCGTCCCCTTCAAGGATTCCTGCAATGATACATCGCTACATCAAGGCCGGTGAAATTGCGCAGACCATCGCGAACGAAGCCCACCTCGTCAAAATGATGGACGGGCTGCCCAACGGCTACGCCACCATGGCAAAGGCCAGCATCGATGACGCGTTCCACCGCCTCGCCACCACCCTCGGCTATAAGGTCGAGGCCATCGGCGCGCCCGCTCTGGTGGCCGCAGAATGACCAGCGTCCAGCAAGCCAAGGCGATCATCAGCAGCCGGATCGGGAAGCCCATCAACGCGCGGCTGATTGATCTGCCCTCTGACCTTCGCTCGGCCGTCAAGATGTTGGCCCGCCAACTGACGAGGCAGCAATGACCCGCGACCCTCTCGATTTGATCGCCTGCGGGCTGATCATTCTGGTGGTGCTGTTCATCGCCATGAACCTCGGCCCCGTCCTTTCCTACGCCCGCAGCCTCGCGCCCTAGCACGGGCCGCACATGGCCTGCTCGGCTGAACCCGTAACCAAGTGTGAGATGCCACGATGAACGATATGATGCCCGTCACTGGCGAGAAGACCGCCGTTCATGCCAACGTCTATGCCGCCCTTGCAGCTGCGCAGGCCGAGATGGGCAAAGCCCTGAAGTCTTCGAGCAATCCCCATTTTCGCAGCAAGTACGCTGATTTGGGTGCGGTCATGGATGCGTGCCTGCCCGCGTTGAACAGCCACGGCATCGCAGTCTTTCAGCCCGCGCTGACGATCGGCGACGACCGCTATATTCGCACGGTGCTGGCGCACGGCGAAAGCGGCACCACCATCGAATGCGATGTGCCACTGATCGTGTCGAAAAACGACATGCAGGGATATGGCTCTGCCGTCACCTACGCCCGCCGCTACGGCCTGATGGCAATGGCAGGCATCGCACCCGAGGACGACGACGGGAACGCAGCAGCATCCGCCGCCCCGAAGCAAGCATCGCGTCAGGCGGCACCGGCCAGCACCGGCCCCACCGCTATGGATGTTGCCTGCGATAGCTTGGGCAAGGCCGCGACCATGGAGCAGTTGCAAGCGGTGTTCAGTGGGCTGCCGATCAGTGTGCGGGGCGATCCGCGTGTGGTTGCTGCCAAAGACGCAGCGAAAGCGCGACTGAGCAGCGGCTTGGTCGATGATGAAATTCCCTACTGAGGCCTGAACGAATGAACGCACTTGCATCAGTCGGGCATAACAACCCACCCGACCCCATCGAAGAAATCTGCGGCCAGTACGAAAGCTGGCGCATCGAGGCAGAAAACTGGCTGGATGGATCGCCGGTCGAAACCGAAAGCCAAATGAATGCCGTTGATGAATTGCGGCAGTCGATGCGCGAATGGCGCTTGAAACTGGAGGCGGGTCAGAAATCCGCCACCGCCCCGCTATACGATGCCTACAAGGCAGAGGGCGCGCGCTGGAAACCAACCATCGAGGACGCCAAGCGGATCGAAGCTGGACTTGTCTCGGTGGTGAACGGCTTCAAGCAAAAGCTGGCAGCGGAAAAAGCCGAAGCCGAGCGCCAAGCCCGCGCCGAGGCCGACCGCAAAATGCGTGAAGCCCAAGAAGCTGCTGCGCGCGCCAATGCAGCCGACATTGAGGCACAACGGGCCGCCGCCGCTGCGCAGCACGAGGCAGAGATCGCCGCAGCACAAGCCGCAAAGGCAGGCAAAGACAGGGTGAAGGGGCTGCGCACCGTGACGCGCTACGAGGTCACGGATCACCGCTCCTTGCTCAACTTCATCGCGCGAAATGATCGCGATGCCATCACCGCATTTATCGACGACTGGGCCCGTCGCAACCACACCACAACCCAAAATGCAGACGGCCTCCGCGTCTGGCAGGAAAAGGAAGCTTTCTAATGGCTGGCTCGGTCAACAAGGTCATCCTGATTGGCAACTTGGGCCGCGACCCCGAGGTCCGCAATTTCCCCAATGGCGGCAAGGTCGTGAACCTGCGCATCGCGACCAGCGAGACATGGCGCGACAAATCCAGCGGCGAACGCAAAGAGCGCACCGAATGGCACAGCGTTGCCATTTTCTCGGAACCGCTGGGCGTCATCGCGGAGAAATACCTGCGCAAGGGTAGCAAGGTCTATCTGGAAGGCCAGCTGGAAACCCGCAAGTGGCAAGACCAGTCCGGCGCTGACCGTTACAGCACCGAGGTCGCCCTGCGCCCGTTCAACAGCACCCTCACGCTGCTGGACGGCCGAGACGGCAGCGATAACGGCGCGGGCGAGCAGTCGCAGCAAAGCCAAGGCGGATACGCTGGCGGCAGCTACAGCGACGACGAAATACCTTTTGCCGCGCAGGTGCTGTGATGCCCCGCGTGACCCCGCCGCTCAACATCAAGGACGCCCTGCATCGCGCCATGTCGGTGCTCGGCATCCCAGACATCGACGCTGACGCCGAAACCGTCGAGGCGGTGATCGGCCACGCCTGCGCCCTGCTCAACCCCGCCGATCCGGCTGCGGTGCGCGCCTCGGTCTGGGCGATCTGGCGCAAGCACTTCACCATCGCAGCGCCGGTGTAGCCATGCAGACCGTCTGGCTCACATCGGCTTACGCCCGCCGCAGCGCGCATGACCTGATCGACAAGGCCCCTGCTGGCTGCGTCGTGACGGTGCGCGAGGCTAAGCGGACGACAGACCAGAACGCCAAGCTTTGGGCCATGCTGTCGGACATCAGCCGCGCAAAGCCTGAGGGCCGCGTGCACGCCCCCGAAGTTTGGAAGGCCGCCATCATGTCGGCCCTCGGCCACGAAATCATCTGGCAGCCGGGCATCGACAACGCCCCGCCGTTCCCCGCGGGCTTTCGCTCGTCTCGGCTGTCGAAATCGCAATTCGCGGATCTGATCACCTTCGCGCAAGAATACGGCGACAGGCACGGCGTCCGCTGGACCAATGAGGCGACGGAATGATGCACTGGAACCCCGCCACCCGCATCTCGGCACCGGCCTGCGCGATGTGCGACGGCAAGCACCGCTACCAAACACCCCAGCAGGCATGGCGCAGCCTCATGCGACTGCCGCGCCGCGCGCGGGGCCTGATGAACACGTATCGCTGTGGCGTGTGCGGCGGATACCACCTTGGAGGAAAGGGATGAACCTGACCGGCCAGCCCGTCCGCCAGAAGCAAGGCCGCGCACCGAAAGCCCCGCGCAAAGCCCTACCGCCCCGCAGCCCAAAGCGAGAGGCCTACATGCGCAGTAAGGAGCGCAAGGCCGCACAGAAGCACATGGCCGCCGTGGCTCAACTGCCGTGCCTCGTCTGCGGCTGCTACGGCGTCGAGGTGCACCACGAGGGCAAGCCCCGCAGCGACTGGAACGTCCTGCCGCTGTGCCCGCGCCACCACCGGCGCGAGTTCGGCCCGACCGCCTACCACTACAGCCCGAAGGCCTTCTACGCCGCCCACGGCCCCAGCAAGGCCCTGCTTGATCGGGTCGCACAGCAACTCCGCGCGCTTGAGGATGACTGCCTCGCCGCATCGTTTTGAAAGGTAACGGAATGAACCGATACACAGACCCCCACACCGCCCGCGAAATCGAGCAGGCCGAGCCAGATCACGGCCCCCGCTTCATCAAGATTGCTGCGTCAGATTTGCGCGTCATTGAAGGCACCGCCGAAATTCTCGGGATGACCCCCGAGGAATTGTGCGCGGGGATCATCCGAACATACGCCCGTGAAATTGAGGCGCGGAAAGATGGAGATGTCGCAGAAAAGCCGAAGTCGAAAGCATGGGCGTTCATCGGCAATGCCGCCACATTCTTGGCAATTTTCGGAACGGCCTTCGTAGTGTTCGATACGTGGATGCAATCGAGGGCGGCTGCTGACTTCATGTATCGCCTGCTGGAGATTGTGGAATGACCATCCCCAACCTAACCCCCGAACACCTGCAATCGCTGCTGGATGGCGCGACAGAGGGACCTTGGCGCCTGCACGACTGCGAAAGCTATGACGGGAGGACGACGACACACTATCAGGAGGTGTGGAGCGGAAACCTAGATGTGATCGTGGCAGAAGTGTTCAGGGCGAATAATGACGGTGGGCGTGGGAACATGCGCCTCATCGCCCTTGCCCCCGACCTAGCCCGCCGCGTGATCGAGTTGGAGGCGGATGCCGCCCGCATTCGCGCTGAACTGGCTGGGGAGCGGGCTAACGCGGACGCGATGGCAGCCGCTTTAAGCGATTGCGGCACCTATTTTGGTGGTCATAGCGGTGTGGGTGTCAGGGTCGATAGCGCCCTCGCTGCCCACACCAATCTGCGCGAAGGGGTGAAGTGATGAACTCCGACGAAGTCTGGACAGGCTCGAAAAAACAAAAAGAACAGTTGCGCGCACGGTTTGATGGCCGGTGCGGGTATTGCGGTGAAGTTATGGAGAGGATGCACGCCGATCACATTAAGCCCGTGATGCGCATCACCACCGACATCTACGGGCGGGCACTACCGGCCAGCGAGCAGAGGATGATGAACCCCGAGCGCAATGTGGTGTCGAACATGATGCCCGCGTGCGGCCCCTGCAACATCAGAAAGGGCGGATCGTCTCTTGAGGGATGGCGAGATTTGTTAACGCGGTCGGCTGCTATCGTGTCGCGTGAGAAATCCATATTTCGGGCTGCTGTCCGGTTTGGCATCGTGACCATCCACGATGCCCCAGTTGTTTTTCACTTTGAGAAAGTGGGTGCCTGATGGAGAACCATCCAATAACAGAAATCGTCAGCGTTGTGTCGCTGCAAGCCGAAATCGCCCGCCTGACTGCCGAACGCGACACAGCCCTCAAGTGGTGCGAGGCTCACAAGAAGGCAGAGTATGCGGCCCATGATGCAGCCCGCCTAGCCCTTTCACAACGCGACACAGCCCGCGCAGAGACGGGTCGAGCCAAGGAATACGCCACATCTCTTGCCGTCTGCCTGCACAAAACCCACTATGAGACAGACGCACCGGATTGGCAGCCGTTTGAAGACCTACTTGGGGTGTTGACCCAGATCGACAACATGACGGCAGGCCTATCGCATGTCACCGCCACCGCTGCCCTTGAACAGGTGAAGCGTGACGCCCGCAACGAGGCGCTGCTTGAGGCGGCGGCAGTTGAGGTGGAAACTGGTCGGGTTCCCGGAGAGAAAGTTCGAGTGCCGTGGTCGTGGCGTCAAGCCATCCTCGCCCTGACCCCCGCCGACGCGACCGCAGCACTGGAAGAACAGAAGCGGCTGGCGTGGAATGAGGGGGTAGAGGCTACCCTCAATAGCAAGGGTCAAATGTGGTTCGGCTATGACATGGGAACGGGCGAGCCAGATGGGACATATTGCTCTGAAAACCCAAATGATGGGTCACAACTGTTCATATCAGCAGACGCCATCCACGCCCTGCTCAAGCCGAAGGGGGAAGCGTGATGACTGAATTTGACCGATATTCAAACGTGGGGGCGGAATGCCCCCATTGTGGATACATGAACCAAGCAAGAGACAGCGACGGGTTCCTATACGACGAGGGCGTCGGAGAGTATGAATGCGGAGAGTGCGAAAGTGTCTTTCTTGTGTCGGCCAATAACAGTTGGACATGGCAGACATCTAAGGGGGAAGCGTGATGACTACTAACGCACCCGAACGAATTACCGTAGCGCGAAAGATTGGCACGGGCACCCGCGATGTGATGTGTCAGGAGCGCACCATGTCTATGGGGTATGTGGAAGCCGTGGAATACATCCGCGCCGACATTGCCCGCAAGGTCAAGCCGCTGGCTTGGACTGATGTCAGTGTATCTGTAACAGGCGTCCGCTCCCAATCAGCCAGAACGTCTATTGGGAAATACTACTGTGACGATGACGGCTGGTATTTCTCAGGCATGAAGGATCATTGGATCAATGCGGACAGCTTTGAAGCCGCCAAAGCCGCAGCCCAAGCCGACTTCGAGGCGCGGATACTGTCGGCGCTGGAAGGGGGTGAGTGATGGCCGAACTGCACTATCCACCGCGATTACTCGGGGCAAGCGAGGCAGCGCGTTATCTCGGAGTAAGCATCAGCACCCTGAGCGACATGGGGCTGCCGCGCCGAATGATTGGCACGCGGCGGCTATACGATCGGTCTGACCTCGATGCACTTGCCGACACACTGCCAACTGACAAAGACACGAGTGAGAACACATGCGACGTGGTATTCGGCTAACAGACATCAAGGTAGTCACAAAGCCGAATGGCAAGCGCTACGTATACAGGCGGGTTGCGGGAATGCTGGTGCCACTACCTGACCTTCCCGAGAACCACCCCACATTCCTGAAAGCCTATGCCGAGGCCGGAAACGCAAAGCCCAAAGGACGGCAGCCGGAGGGAACTATCGCAGCGCTGATCGTCGCCTATCTTGGCTCCCCCGAATATAAGCGCATGGCAACTAGCACTCAGGCAACTTGGCGTAGAACGCTTGATCGTATCAGCGAACAACGCGGACAGGCGTTGGTTAAGCACCTTCGCATCGACCATCTACGCAAGGACATTCGAGCGTTCACGCCCGGCGCGCAGCAGAACAGGATCAAGGCGTGGCGCAGCATCCTGAAGTTTGCAGTCGAGGAAGGCCAAATCGCTAGCGATCCGTCATTCGGCCTGAAAGCGCAGATCGGCGAAGTAAGACCCCATCGCCAATGGACGCAATCCGAGATCGAAACGTTTAGATCGCAGTGGCCGATGACAACAGCCGAGCGGCGCGCATTCGAGGTGATCTACTGGACGGGCGCGCGCTGCGTGGATGCCGTGAGGCTCGGGTGGCAGATGGTTGGTCAAGACGGTTGGCTGCGCTTCGTTCAAGCAAAGACAGATGGCCCCGCCACCTGCCCTGTTCGGCACCTTCCAACTTGGGCAGAAGCAATGTCGACCGATCACGCCCAATTTCTGGTTGCTCTGCCGCAGACCGGAATGATCTGGATAGCCAAAGGCAATGGCGCAGCGCGTAGCGTCAAGGCCCTTTCACAGTGGGTCAGCAAGTCAGCAAAATCCGCAGGACTGCCCGACGACTGCACCGCCCACGGACTGCGAAAAGCCCGCGCTGCGGCACTGGCGGAAGCTGGTGCAACATCTTCACAGATCGGCGCTTGGACGGGCCATGCAAGCCTTTCCGAGATCAGCCATTACACCAAACAGGCCGACCAGATGAAAATCTTGTCGATGGAACGAAACGAGAAAGCTGGAAACCGAAGTCAAATAGTTTCCAAAACGGACACCTAAGCATCTGTATAACATACATATTTTAAGGATTTGGCGCACCCGACAGGATTCGAACCTGTGACCTTCGCCTTCGGAGGGCGACACTCTATCCAGCTGAGCTACGGGTGCATGCTCATCATCTATAGTCGCAGCCGCCATGGGCTGCAACCAATCAATCGCTTACCCTTACGCAAACAAATCCCGGCATAAGTGAAGGGCATCGACCAGCGCATCAACCTCGGCGCGGGTATTATAGAGGGCGAAGGACGCGCGGCAGGTTGCGGTCAGGCCATAGCTATTCAGCAGCGGCTGCGCGCAATGGGTCCCTGCGCGCACGGCGATACCCCGTTTGTCCAAAACCGTCGATACATCATGGGGATGCGCGCCATCCATCGTCAGCGAAAAGATCGCGGCTTTGCCTGGCGCGTTGCCTTGCAGGCGGATGAAATCCAACGCCCCTAGCCGCTCGGCGGCGTATTCGGCCAGATCGGCCTCGTGCGCGACGACGTTCGCCATCCCGAGGCCCATTAGATACTCCAGCGCCACGCCCAGGCCGATGGTTTGCACGATGCCGGGGGTGCCGGCCTCGAACCTCATCGGAGGGGCCGCGTAGGTGACTGTGTCGCGCGTGACCGTGTCAATCATATCCCCGCCACCCAAGAAAGGCCGCATTTCGGCCTGACGATCGGGGTGGATGTAGATTGCGCCGGACCCCGAGGGGCCATACAGTTTGTGACCCGTGATGGCGTAGAAATCGACGCCCAAATCCTGCACGTCGACCGGCATGTGGACGGCACCTTGGCTGCCATCAACCAACACCGGAACGCCTTTGGCATGCGCGCCTGCGGCTATGGCTTTGACATCGACAATGGTGCCCAACACGTTCGAGCACTGCGTGATGGCGATCAGCTTGGTGCGCGGGCCGATGGCGTCGATCACAGCTTGCGGGTCAATCGCGCCGGCGGCGTCAGTTTCGACCCATTTGATCGCGACGCCCTGCCGTTCGCGCAGAAAATGCCACGGCACGATATTGGCGTGATGTTCGGCGATGGACAGAATGATCTCGTCCCCCGCCACCATCCGCGGCATCGCCCAGCCATAAGCGACCAGATTGATCGCCTCGGTCGAGCCCGAGGCGAAGACGATATCATCGGCCCGCGGCGCATTTAAAAAGCGCGCGATGATACCCCGCGTGCCTTCGTACTTTTCAGTCGCGATATTAGAAAGGGTGTGCAAGCCACGGTGAACGTTAGCATATTCGTTCGTGTAGGCATTTGTCACCGCATCGATGACAACCTGCGGCTTTTGCGCCGATGCCCCGTTGTCCAGATAGACCAATGGCCGACCGTTCACTTGCCGCGCGAGGATGGGAAAATCCCCGCGCACCTTTTCTACATCATACATCAGCGCTTCAACCAATCCGTCAGCAACTTGCGCAGATCTTCGGCCAGATCCTCGGCGGCGATTTCGTCCAAAGCCTCGGCCAAGAAGGCCAGCACCAGCAGATCAACCGCTTGCGTATGCGGCACCCCGCGCGAGCGCAGGTAGAACAGCGCGGTATCGTCGATCGCCCCCGATGTCGACCCGTGCGAGCAAGCGACGTCATCGGCGTAGATTTCCAGCTCGGGCTTGGCGAGGAAATTGGCATCCTCGTCCAGCAGCAGCGACTGGCTGATCTGGTAACCGTCCGTCTTCTGCGCGTCGGGTTTGACCAGAATTTTGCCTTGGAATACGCCCGTGGCCGCATTGCGCAGCACCTTTTTGAAGACCTGACGGCTTTCACAATTCACCGCGTCATGCGTGATGAATACGGTATCGTCATGCAGGAAATCACGCCCTTCGCCCACCGCGACACCTGCAACATGCGCCGAGGCGTCATCGCCGCTCATCTCGAGCACACATTCGTTGCGGGTGAACCGACCATCGACAGACAGGGTGAAGCTTTTGAAAAGCGCTTCGGCCCCCAGATGCGCGAACATATGCGTCGCCAACTGGCGGTCAGCGGTGCGGCCTTGCGTACGGATATGGTGGAATGCGGCGCGATCCGCGATCTCGACCTCGGTCACGCTATTGAAACGCGCGGCACCCGTGCCGACTTCCAAAAGCGTCACACTGGCGCCTTCCTCGACCAAAACCAAATGGTGCACGAAGGCATCCGACTGCGCATCGCCCTGCCGATAGACCACTTTGATCGGTTGATCGACAATACCAGTGACCCGCAGCACCAAACCACCATAGGCAAAAGCGGTGTTGAGCGCCGCAAAGGGGCGCTGCACCGGGACCTGCCCTTTTGCCTCAAGTTTGCCGTACAAGTCCTTGGCCCAGTGCCCATCTTCGGCCAGCGCGGCAGCAAGGGTGGAAACCTCAACTCCTTCTATTTCCGGCAGATCGGACAAACCGGTGTCGAGGACACCATCAACGAAGGTTACCGTGAACGCATCACGGGCCGCGAAGGCGTCGTCTTCAGTCGCAGGCTGCACCGACGCGGGCGCGACGGCGTTCAAGCCTTCGGGGTTCGAATAACGCCAGTATTCGTCGCGGCGCACCGGCAGCCCCATCGTTTCCAGTCGCGCGACAGCCTCGGCCCGGGCGGTATCGGCCCATGCAGCGCCCTTGGGCAAAACGAGTGCGGCCAAACGGGCGGCGGTCGCGTCGGCCTTGATCTTCGGCAGACCCATCTTATTCCACCCCTGCCAGCAAATCGCCGTAGCCGTTGTTTTCAACTTCCAGCGCCAGTTCGGGGCCACCCGTTTTCACAATGCGGCCATTGGCCATAATATGCACGACATCGGGTTTAATGTGATCCAACAGGCGCTGATAGTGCGTAATCACCACGAACGACCGCTCGGGCGAGCGCAGGGCATTTACGCCCTCGGCAACCAGTTTCATGGCGTCGACGTCAAGGCCCGAGTCCGTCTCGTCAAGGATGCAGAGCTTCGGCTCGAGCATCGCCATCTGGAGGATTTCGTTACGCTTTTTTTCGCCGCCCGAAAAACCCACATTGACCGGACGCTTCAGCATATCGGCGTCGATCTTCAGATCGGCGGCGCGCTGGCGGACGATTTTCAGGAAGTCGGCGGCGGACAGCTCGTCCTCGCCGCGGGTTTTGCGCTGCGCGTTCAGCGCGGTGCGCAAGAAGGTGAGGTTGCCGACGCCGGGAATTTCGACCGGGTATTGGAACGCCAGAAAGACACCGGCGGCGGCGCGCTCTTCAGGCTCCATCGCCAGCAGATCTTCGCCGTCGAATTCGACCTCGCCCGCGGTCACTTCATAGCCGTCGCGCCCGGCCAAAACGTAGGACGTCGTCGACTTGCCCGAGCCGTTCGGCCCCATGATGGCGTGAACTTCGCCGGGTTTGACGACCAGATCGACCCCTTTCAGGATCGCCTTGTCTTCCTCTTCCAGCTTCACATGCAGGTTTTTGATCGTCAGCATATTCTATTCCATTTGGTCGGACCCGCGCGAACGGTGCTGCGGGCGGGTTTCGTTTCAGCCGTTCGGCTGCAAAAGGTAGTTCGAGGCATCGCGCGATACGCGCCATTCCTCAATTGGTTCGTAATTGTGGTGCGTGTACCAGTCCGTCAACTGCGGGATATTGCTGTCCTGCACCTCGACCATCACCAGCGGGCGGCAGCGGCTTATCAGGTCAGACAGACCCGAAAGCACTTTAATTTCCATGCCTTCCGTGTCGATCTTTACAAAGTGGAACAGATCATCGGCAAACAGCGCGTCGCCTTGGCGCACGACCAGCTGCCCGTCACCTTTGCGCATGGGCGTTGCACCCAAGTTGCGCAAATGCCTGTCCATCGTAAAGCCCGCCTCGTCATGATCGGACAGGCCGATCCCCAAGTAAGATAGGTCGACCTTGCCCAGCAGGCCGTTCACCACAACGTTGGCCATCAAAGGCGCAATCGCCAGAGGGTTCGGCTCGATCACCACAACGCGGCGCGCATTGGTTTGGGTGGCGAAATACAGCGCGTGGTTGCCGATATTGCTGCCCACGTCCAGAATATCTGCCCCTGCCGGCAGCAGCTTGGTGACATGCCGCAGCGCCTCGGCCTCGTAAAAACGGCCATTGCGCAGGGCGCGCTGGATCGGGTCATGGTCGTAGTTCAGGCAAAAAGTCAGCCCGCCCCAACGCGCCAGCTCGAACGGGGGGAAACGCACGGGGTCGCCCTTGGCCAGCGCACGCAGCGCGGCCAAAAAGTCGAAATACGCCGTGCCTTCCCCCGTCGGGGTGGCGGTTTGCAGCGGGCCTTCCATCAGCCGACCGAACCTTCCAGGCTGATCGCGACCAGCGCTTGGGCTTCCATCGCGAATTCCATCGGCAGCGCCTGCAGCACGTCCTTGACGAAGCCGTTGACGATAACCGCGACCGCCTGTTCCTCGTCCATCCCGCGCGAGCGGCAGTAGAACATCTGGTCGTCGTCCACCTTGCTGGTCGTCGCCTCATGCTCGACCCGCGAAGAATTGTTGCGCACTTCGATGTAAGGCACCGTGTGGGCACCGCATTTATCGCCGATCAGCAAGCTGTCGCACTGGGTGTAGTTGCGGCTGTTTTGCGCCTTGGGGTGCATCGAAACAAGGCCGCGATAGGTATTTTGCGCCTTGCCCGCCGAAATCCCCTTCGAGACGATGCGCGACTTGGTGTTTTTGCCCAAGTGGATCATCTTTGTGCCGGTGTCGGCCTGCTGGGCGTTGTTCGCAATGGCGATCGAGTAAAACTCGCCTTGGCTGTCATCGCCGCGCAGGATGCACGAGGGGTATTTCCACGTGATGGCCGAGCCGGTTTCAACCTGCGTCCACATCACCTTGGCACGATCGCCGCGGCAGTCGGCGCGCTTGGTCACGAAGTTGTAGATCCCGCCCTTGCCTTCGGCGTCACCGGGGAACCAGTTTTGCACGGTCGAGTATTTGACCTCGGCGTCTTCCTCGATGACGATTTCGACCACGGCGGCATGCAGTTGCGCAATATCGCGCTGCGGCGCGGTGCAGCCCTCAAGGTAGCTGACGTAGCTGCCTTTGTCGGCGATGATCAGCGTGCGCTCAAACTGACCTGTGTTCTCGGCATTGATGCGGAAATAGGTCGACAGCTCCATCGGGCAGCGGACGCCAGGCGGGATGTAGACGAACGATCCATCGGAAAAGACGGCCGAGTTCAGCGTGGCGTAGAAGTTGTCCGACGCGGGCACGACCGAGCCGAGGTATTTCTTGACCAGTTCGGGATGCTCGCGGATGGCTTCCGAGATCGAGCAGAAAATCACGCCCGCTTTGGCCAGCTCGTCCTTGAAGGTCGTCCCGACCGAAACCGAGTCGAACACCGCATCAACCGCGACCTTGCGCGGGGCTTCTGCCCCCTCAACGCCAGCCAGCAGCATCTGTTCCTTCAGCGGAATACCCAGCTTTTCATAGGTCGCCAACAGCTTCGGGTCGACCTCGTCCAAGCTTTTGGGCTTTACGGCCATGCTTTTGGGGCGGGCGTAGTAATACTGGTCCTGAAAGTCGATCTCCGGCAGAGTCAGCATCGGCCACGTCGGGCTTTCCATCTTCTGCCAGCGGGCAAAGGCCTGCAGACGCAGATCCAGCATCCACTCAGGCTCGCCGTTGTTTTTCGAGATCAGCCGGACGATGTCTTCATTCAGACCTTTGGGCGCGTAGTCGGTCTCGATCTCGGTTTCCCAACCGTGTTTGTATGCACCGGAAAGCTGCGCGACGGCGGCAACAGTTGCCTCGTCCACGCCTTCCTTTACCTGTAGGTCTTCCATTGCGTCGTCCTTTTTCAATTCCCCGCGCCCCTCATGCCGCCTTCTGACGATGTTTGGCGCTTTTCGCAATCCAAGCTTCGGCAAAGCGCAAAACTTGCTCGCGTGTCGTTTCCAATCCCAGCGAGACGCGCATGACCGAAGCCGCCGCGTCCGCATCGTATCCCATGGCGCGCAGCACTTTGCTGGCGCGCACCTTGCCCGATGAACAGGCCGACCCTGCAGATATGGCAAAGCCCGCCAGATCCATTGCCATAACCTGTGTCTCGCCCTTCCAGCCGGGGGTGATCAGGCTGGTGGTGTTGGGCAAACGCACCGCGTCTTTGCCCGCGACGCTGGTGATGTCGCTGCCAGCCAAAATCGCGTCTTCCAGCAAATCGCGCAGGGCCGCAACCTCGTCCCAGCGGCCAGCGGCCAGATCATCCGCAGCGGCGGCAGCGGCGGCGCCGAATGCAGCGATCCCGACGATATTTTCGGTTCCCGAACGGCGCCCCATCTCTTGCCCGCCGCCCAGCATTTGCGCGGTAACATCGGTGCCCTGCGGGATAATCAGGGCGCCGACGCCCTTCAATCCGCCCAGCTTGTGGGCCGAGACGATAGCAGCTTTGGCCCCCGACCATTCAAATGCAAAAGGCACGCGGCCGAAGCCCTGCGTTGCATCAACAGCGGCCAACCCCTGCGGCAGGCGCTGTACGACGCCCGTTTCGGAATTGGCCAGTTGCAGCACGCTTTCGCCTGCGTTTTCAATGGCAACACGGCCCGCATTGTCGACCGGCAGGTCGCCGCTCGTCCACGCCAGCACTGCTTCATGCTCGATCGCGGCGGATCGCAAACCACGCCCCGCCATGGTCAGCGCCGCAGCTTCGGTCGCGCCCGAGGTGAACACGATATCGGCGTTCATCGCGCCGATGGCTTCGGCGATCTGCTGACGCGCCTTTTCCAGAATGCTCTTGGCGGCCCGCCCCTCGCTATGCACTGAGGACGGGTTGCCGATGGCATCCATCGCGGCCATTGCGGCAAGGCGTGCCTCGGGGCGCAGGGGCGCAGTGGCATTATGGTCGAGGTAGATGCGGCTCATCAGTCGACAATCTCGAAGAGTGACGGAACAGCAGGGCACGGGGCCAAGCGGTTTTTCACAATATCCGACAGCTTGGTCTGGTGCAGGAAGACGTAGACTTGTGCCGAAAGCCCCTCCCACAGGCGGTTGGTCAGCGACTGCGCGCGCGAGCCTGAAATGCCACCCGAGGCACCTGCCCCTTTGTGCATCGCGCTCACGGTCTCGTCCACCGCCCCCAAGATCTCGGCGACAGAGATATCCTCCATCGCGCGGGCCAGTTTATAGCCGCCGCCCGGACCACGGGCGGATTCCACCAGATCCGCGCGGCGCAGCTTCACGAAAAGCTGCTCTAGGTACGGCAGCGAAATGTCCTGCCGCTTGGAAATCTCGCCCAAGTTGACCAGCGTGCCATCGGGCTGCAAAGCCAGATCCACCAGCGCCACCATGGCGTAACGTCCTTTTGTCGATAGTTTCATGACTTGCGTCCAACCGCTGAAATGACCACATCCATTGACCTTGGGGTGGCGCCTCATTACTTGAGGCACAACCGCCCGCCTTGCCGAAGTGGCTGTAACAGTAGGGTTTGCGCCATGACACATTCGATGTATCAGCACATACCCACTGGCCCTGATGGTGCTGCCGGGTCAAGCGGATTTTGAATCATTCTAAGATGCCTGTGCATTCCCGTCAAGAATGGCAGGCCCAATGCGAAGATATAAACAAGGGGTAACGATGCCTGAAGTGATTTTTCCCGGACCCGAAGGCCGTATCGAGGGGCGCTACCACCCCCAAAAGGACCGGGATGCACCGATCGCAATCGTTCTGCATCCGCATCCGCAATTTGGCGGCACCATGAACAACCGCGTGGTCTATAATCTGCACTATGCGTTCTATAACATGGGCTTCACGGTGCTGCGCTTCAACTTCCGCGGCGTGGGGCGCAGCCAAGGCGAGTACGACCAAGGCATTGGCGAGCTGTCAGATGCCGCCGCCGCGCTGGATTACCTGCAGTCGATGAACACCAACGCCAAGCACTGCTGGGTCGCGGGCTTCAGCTTTGGCGCATGGATCGGGATGCAACTGCTGATGCGCCGCCCCGAAATCACCGGCTTCGTCTCGGTCGCGCCGCCTGCGAACCTGTATGACTTCAGCTTCCTTGCGCCCTGCCCGGCCTCGGGGCTGATTATCAACGGCGCGGCCGACCGCGTGGCCCCGCCTGCCGATACATCGGCACTGGTGCGCAAGCTGCACGAGCAAAAAGGCATCACCATCACGCATGAAGTTGTGGAAGGTGCTGGTCACTTCTTTGACGACCCCTACATGGACACGATGGTCGGGTCGGTGCAGGGCTACGTCAAGCGCCGCTTGACCGAAGGCACCCGCTAATGGCGCCGGTAGACCGGCTGGGCCAGCAACTTGCATTCCTGCGTGAGGTCGAGAAGCTGAAGTCGGTCTACCGCTCGACCCCCTTGGCCGACGGGTCGCGCAAGGAAAACTCGGGCGAACATAGCTGGACGCTGGCGCTCTATGCGCTGGTGTTGGCCGATCAGGCGGGGCCGGATGTCGATGTCGCCAAGGCCGTCCGTATGCTGCTGATCCATGATTTGGTGGAAATCGACGTGGGTGATGTGCCCCTGCACAGCCAGAACGGGCTGGCGCACGGCGCCGCCGATATTGTGCTGGCCGAGGCCGCTGCCGCTAAGCGCATTTTCGGCCTGCTGCCCCCCGATCTGGCGCAAGAGATGCTGGAGACCTGGCATGAGTTCGAGGACGCCCAGACCCCGACCGCCCGCTACGCCAAGTCGCTCGACCGTGTGCAGCCGCCGGTGCTGAACATGCTGGGCGATGGTGGATCGTGGTTGGAATATGATGTCACGCTGGAACAGATCGACACCCGCATCGCACCCAAGGTCGCGCTGACGCTGCCGAACGTGTGGCAACGCGTGCGCGCCGAGATCGCCCAATGGTTCAGCGCCCACGGGCGAATTTAGTCACTTTCGGTCGGTATACGACCGTATACCATCTTCACAGCTCCTCTTGCCGATGTTAGACTGAAGCCAGCCGAGCATTTTCAGCCAAGAGGGGCAAATGACTAAAATCAAGGTAGAAAACCCTGTCGTCGAACTCGACGGTGACGAGATGACCCGGATCATCTGGGATTTCATCAAGCAAAAGTTGATCCTGCCCTATCTGGACGTCGACCTGAAATATTACGACCTCGGGATCGAATATCGCGATGCGACCGATGATCAGGTGACCATCGACGCCGCCAATGCGATCAAGCAATATGGCGTTGGCGTGAAATGTGCCACCATCACCCCCGACGAGGCCCGCGTCGAAGAATTCGGCCTGAAGAAGATGTGGAAGTCGCCCAACGGCACCATCCGCAACATCTTGGGCGGCGTGATCTTCCGCCAGCCGATCATTTGTTCGAACGTGCCGCGCCTTGTGCCGGGCTGGACGCAGCCCATCGTGGTCGGCCGCCATGCCTTTGGCGACCAATATCGCGCGACCGACTTCCGCTTCCCCGGCAAGGGCAAGCTGACGATGAAATTCGTCGGCGACGACGGCACGGTGCTGGAATACGACGTATTCGACGCCCCCGCCGCTGGTGTGGCGATGGGGATGTACAACCTCGACCAGTCGATCATCGACTTTGCCCGCGCGTCGATGAACTACGGCCTCAGCCTTGGCTGGCCTGTGTACCTGTCGACCAAAAACACCATCCTGAAGGCCTATGACGGGCGCTTCAAGGATCTGTTCCAGAAGGTGTTCGAGGAAGAGTTCGAAGAAAAGTTTAAGAAAGCCGGCATCACGTACGAGCACCGCCTGATCGACGACATGGTCGCCAGCGCGATGAAGTGGTCGGGCGGTTACGTCTGGGCGTGCAAGAACTACGACGGTGACGTGCAATCCGATACCGTCGCGCAAGGCTTTGGCAGCCTAGGCCTGATGACCAGCGTTCTGATGACCCCCGATGGCAAGACCGTCGAGGCCGAGGCCGCCCACGGCACCGTGACCCGCCACTACCGCGAGCATCAGAAGGGCAAGGAAACCTCGACCAACTCGATCGCGTCGATCTACGCTTGGACGGGCGGCCTGAAGCATCGTGCCAAGCTGGACGACAACGCACAGCTGCTGCGCTTCGCCGAGACGTTGGAGCGTGTGACCGTGCAGACCGTCGAAGACGGCTTTATGACCAAAGATCTGGCGCTGCTGGTCGGCCCTGACCAAAAATGGCTTTCCACCATGGGTTATCTGGAAAAAGTCGACGAATACCTGAACAAGGCCCTCGTCGGTTAAAAAATGGACAGATCCAAAGGGCCGGTCGTTTGACCGGCCCTTTTGTGTTCGCCCGCCTGTGCCAGGGCTTGCATCTGGCGCACGGCTGCGATGAATGGCCGACATCACCATCACAGGGCCAACCATGTCAAACCAATCCGATCAGCACCACACCTTGTTCGACGACGCACAGGGGCTGGCCTTCGGCACCGTAATGGCCGCGTTCGGCATGGTGATCTTGACGTCGCTGGGGTTTGTCACCGGGCAGATGGCAGGGCTGGCCGTGCTGATTTCCTATGTCAGCGGCTGGTCGTTCGGGGCGGTGTTCTTTCTGATCAACATCCCCTTCTACTGGATCGGCTACAAACGCATGGGCCTGCGTTTTATGGTTAAAACCTTCATCGCGGTCACGGTGATGTCGATCCTCAGCTATCTGATCCGCGATTGGGTCAGTTTTGACAGCTTCAATCCGCTATTCGGTGCTGTGATATATGGCTGCATATCAGGCTCGGCGTTGCTGGCGCTGTTCCGCCATGGCGCAAGCCTAGGCGGCATCGGCATTCTGGCAGTCTATTTGCAAGAGCGCACCCGCCTGCGCGCAGGCCAGATCCAGATGGCCTTTGACGCGGTTCTATTTGCGATTGCACTGATGATCCTGCCCTTGCCGATCGTCCTTTACAGTTTCGTCGGTGCTGTCGTTTTGAACTTCGTTATCGCCGTAAACCACCGCCGCGACCGGTATGTAGGCTTTTGACTAGGTAAGCATTACTGACTATATTGACGGCCAACCCGATTGTGCTTAACTGGGCGCAAAACCGCGCGACCTGGGGATGCCGCATATGCGCCAGTACACTTTAATCGAAGATTTTCAGGGCCTTACCATTGGATCCATTGCGACCGCGGCAGGGATGTTCCTGCTGCGCAGCGCAGGGCTGATCACGGGTGGCACGGCGGGGCTGGCGCTGCTGGTCAGCTACCTCAGCAGCTGGTCGTTCGGTGCGGTGTTTTTCTGGGTAAACGTGCCCTTTTACATCTTCGCGATCTTCAAAAAAGGCTGGGTCTTTACGATCAAGGGGTTCGTCAGCGTGACCGCCGTGTCCCTGATGGTGACCTTCGCACAGCCCTACATCAGCATCACGGCGATCAATCCCTTGCTGGCGGCGGTTGTCTTCGGCATTGTGGCGGGCCTTGGTATTTTGGGGCTGTTTCGCCATGGATCAAGCATTGGTGGCACCAGCATGATCGGGCTGGTCATTCAGGAAAAATGGGGCATTCAGGCGGGCTGGGTGCAAATGGCCATCGACGGTGTGCTGTTCGGCGTCGCGCTGTTTTTGCTACCAGTGCCGCAGGTGATCTATTCGTTCATCGGCACAGCAATCCTGTCGCTAGTTTTAGCCCTCAACCACCGCAAGGATTGGTACATCGCAGGCTGAGGCCCGTCACAAGACGGTCACAGACTGCCGCAATCATAGTAAAAAGCCACATAGCGGGGCGACCTGTCGCCGCGCCGGTGCATTTCTTCTGGTGTTTTGCGCGCCCGCGCGGTATGCGCCGGACAATTCCTGAAAAGAGAGACCCATGGACATTCGCAATATCGCGATTATCGCGCACGTTGACCACGGCAAGACAACTCTTGTTGACGAACTGCTGAAACAATCGGGCGCATTCCGCGAAAACCAAGCTGTCGCTGAACGCGCAATGGACAGCAACGACATCGAGCGTGAGCGCGGCATCACCATCTTGGCCAAATGTACATCGGTCGAATGGCACGGCACGCGCATCAACATCGTCGACACCCCCGGACACGCGGACTTCGGCGGCGAAGTTGAGCGTATCCTGAGCATGGTTGACGGCGTATGTCTGCTGGTCGACGCGGCCGAAGGCCCGATGCCACAAACCAAATTCGTGACCTCGAAGGCACTGGCCTTGGGCCTGCGCCCGATCGTTGTCGTGAACAAAGTCGACAAGCCCGATGGCGACCCCGACAATGCACTGAACCAAGTGTTCGACCTGTTCGCCGCGCTTGACGCGACCGACGAGCAACTGGACTTCCCCGTTGTCTACGCATCCGGCCGCAGCGGCTGGGCAGACATGACGCTGGACGGCCCGCGCAAAGACCTGTCCGCCCTGTTCGACCTGATCGTCAAGCACGTCGAGCCGCCCAAGCAAATCGCCCGCCGCGAAGAGCCCTTCCAGATGCTGGCTACCACGCTGTCGACTGACCCGTTCATCGGCCGCATCCTGACCGGCCGTGTCGAGGCTGGCACGCTGCGCGCTGGCGACACACTGAAGGCCCTGACCCGCACCGGCGAGCGTATCGAACAGTTCCGCGTCAGTAAGATCCTTGCTTTCCGTGGCCTGTCGCAACAGCCGATCGACGTTGCCGAAGCTGGTGACATCGTAACCGTTGCAGGCATGACCAAAGCGACCGTGGCTGACACGCTGTGCGATCTGTCGGTTGACACGCCGATTGCAGCCCAACCGATCGACCCGCCGACCATCTCGGTCACTTTCGGCATCAACGACAGCCCGCTGGCTGGCCGCGAAGGCAAGAAAGTCCAATCGCGCGTCATCCGCGAGCGTCTGATGAAGGAAGCGGAAGTCAACGTCGCGATCCAGATCAAAGACACCCCCGGCGGTGAAGCGTTCGAAGTGTTCGGCCGTGGCGAGCTGCAGATGGGCGTTCTGATCGAAAACATGCGCCGCGAAGGGTTCGAGCTGTCGATCTCGCGTCCGCAGGTTGTTCTGAAAGAAGAAGGCGGCGTCCGCATCGAGCCGATCGAAGAAGTCGTGATCGACGTGGATGACGAATACACCGGCGCGGTTGTCGAGAAGCTGACCGGCGTGCGCAAAGGTGATCTGGTCGAAATGCGTCCCGCAGGTGCTGGCAAGACCCGCATCATCGCACACGTTCCCTCGCGCGGCCTGATCGGGTACCAAGGCGAATTCCTGACCGACACGCGCGGCTCGGGCGTTTTGAACCGCATTTTCCACAGCTGGGCCCCCTATAAGGGTGCGATCCAAGGGCGTCGCCAAGGCGTTCTGATCTCGATGGAAGACGGCGCCGCTGTGGCTTATGCCCTGTGGAACCTGGAAGATCGCGGTAAGATGTTCGTCTCGCCGCAAGAGCCTGTCTACCAAGGCATGATCATCGGCGAGCATTCGCGCGAGAACGACCTGGAAGTGAACCCGCTGAAGGGCAAGAAGCTGACGAACGTGCGCGCTTCGGGCACCGACGAAGCTGTTCGCCTGACGCCGCCCACCATCATGTCGCTGGAACAAGCCATTGCCTACATCGACAACGATGAGCTGGTGGAAGTGACGCCTGTCGCGATCCGTCTGCGCAAGCGCTTCCTTGACCCGAACGAGCGTAAGCGTAACGCCAAGTCTGCCTAAGACAAGGCCCCGAAGGAAACTCCGGGGCTTTTACTTTGATGCATCTATGAAAAACGCCGCCCGTAATGGGCGGCGTTTTCTTATTCCAGTTCTTCGACGATGATGATGTCGCGTTCCGCGCTGCCATCGACATAGGCCAGTGCGGCCTGATAGGCGGGGGAATTATAGCAATCCCGCGCAGCATCCATCGAGGGGAAGCGGGTCACGACATTCCGCGCGCGGCCCTGCCCCTCAAGCACCTCGTAAGCACCGCCGCGTGTCAGGAATTTGCCGCCAAACTCGGCGATTGCGGCAGGGGCGAGACGTGCGTATTCGGCATAACGTTCGGCATCTGTCACGTCGATGCGCGCAATCCACAAAGCTGACGGCATGGTTTTATCCTTTGATCAGGGCCTCGGCAGCGGCAAAAGCGGCCTCGGCGTTTTCTGCAGATGGTGCACCACCTTGGGCGAGGTCAGCACGACCGCCGCCACCCTTGCCACCCAACGCACCAACAGCGGCACGCAGAACCTCGACGGCGGAAACCTTGTCGGTCAGATCGGCGGTCACGCCCGCGGCGACGGCGGCTTTACCGTCGACCTCGGCGATCAGCAGCACAACGCCTGAACCAAGTTCAGCCTTGAAGCTGTCAACCAACGCGGGCAAATCTTTACCAGTCACACCCGTCAACAGTTGCGCCTGCAGCGCAATGCCATTGACATCGCGCACGGATGTTTCGGCCTTGCTGCCGCCCGACATCGCCAAATCGCGGCGCAGTTGCGCAACTTCGTTCGCAAGTGCCTTGCGTTCGTCAACCAGCGCACGGACGCGATCAACCACATCAGCTGTGCTGGTTTTCAGCGTCGCAGCAACAGATTGCAGGGCTGCTTCTTGTGCGGTCAAGTGGTCGAGTGCGGCTTGGCCGGTCAGCCCTTCGACGCGGCGAACACCGGCAGAGGACGCCGAATCCGACAGCAGAACAAACGCGCCAATTTCGCCGGTGCGGGTCACATGCGTGCCGCCGCACAGCTCCAGCGAATAGGTGTTTTTATCGACACCCTTGCCCGAACCCGTCTGTTGCCCCATCGAAACCACGCGCACTTCGTCGCCGTATTTCTCGCCAAACAGGGCTTGGGCACCCAGATCACGCGCCTCATCCGGCGTCATGATGCGGGTTTCAACTGCCGAATTCTGGCGGATGAACGCATTTACATCGGCCTGAATTTTGCTGATTTCAGCAGGCGTCAGCGCCTTGGAATGGCTGAAGTCGAACCGCAGGCGATCGGGTGCATTCAGCGAACCGCGCTGCGCAACGTGATCGCCCAGCGTTTCGCGCAGGGCTTCGTTCACAAGGTGCGTGGCCGAGTGGTTCGCCGCGATTTGCGCACGCCGCGCCGCATCAACCGTCAGCACCGCGCCTTGGCCGCGGGCAATGCTACCCTCGCGGACGACGCCGATATGCGCGAACGCGCCAGCGTGCTTTTTGGTGTCGGTGACCTCGATCAGGCCCGTGTCGGTGCGCAGAATACCCGCGTCGCCCACTTGGCCGCCCGACTCCGCGTAGAACGGCGTTTGGTTCAGGACGACCTGAACTTCGCTGCCCACCTCGGCCTTCTCGACCAATGTGCCGGTCCCGCCGATGATTGCGGTGACCTGCCCTTCGGCTGTCAGCGTGTCATAGCCCAAAAACTCGGTCGGGCCGTTCTTTTCGACCAGATCAAACCAGACGCTGGCGTCGGCTTGTTCGCCCGAACCGGCCCAAGCCGCGCGGGCCTTGGCCTTTTGTTCTTCCATGGCGGCATCAAAACCGGCGGTGTCGACTTTGCGGTTTTTCTCGCGCAGGGCGTCTTGCGTCAGATCCAGCGGGAAGCCGTAGGTGTCGTACAGCTTGAATGCGGTCGCGCCCGGCAGGTCGGCGTCGCCCGGCAGATGTGCCAGTTCGTCATCCAGCAGGCGCAGGCCGCGATCCAGCGTTTGCTTGAAACGGGTTTCTTCGGTGCGCAGCGTTTCCTCGATCAAGGCTTGAGCACGGCCAAGTTCGGGGTAAGCGGCGCCCATTTCGCGCACCAGCGCGGGGACCAGACGGTACATGACCGGGTCTTTGGCACCCAGCATATGCGCGTGGCGCATCGCGCGGCGCATAATGCGGCGCAGCACATACCCGCGCCCTTCGTTCGAGGGCATCACGCCATCGGCGATTAGGAAGCTGGTCGAGCGCAGGTGGTCGGCGATCACACGGTGGTGGACCTTGCCGGGGCCGTCAGGGTCGTTCGACGTGGCATGGGCCGAAGCCTCGATCAGCGCGCGCATCAGGTCGGTATCGTAGTTGTCATGCTTGCCTTGCAGCAGCGCGCCAATACGTTCCAACCCCATGCCAGTATCGATCGAGGGCTTGGGCAGGCCCGCACGGGTGCCGTCCTCGAACTGTTCGAACTGCATGAACACGAGGTTCCAGATCTCGATAAAACGGTCGCCGTCTTCATCGGGCGATCCGGGCGGGCCGCCGGCAATGTGGTCGCCGTGGTCGTAGAAAATCTCGGTACAGGGGCCGCAGGGGCCGGTCGGGCCCATCATCCAGAAGTTGTCGTTCGTCGGGATGCGGATGATGCGATCATCAGACAGACCCGCAACCTTCTTCCAGATATTCGCAGCTTCGTCGTCTGTATGGTAAACAGTGACCAGCAGGCGGTCTTTGTTGATCCCGAAATCCTTGGTCAGCAGTTCCCATGCAAAGGGGATCGCGCTTTCCTTGAAATAGTCGCCGAAGCTGAAGTTCCCCAGCATTTCAAAGAACGTGTGGTGGCGCGCGGTGTAGCCGACGTTATCAAGGTCGTTGTGCTTGCCACCGGCACGCACGCATTTCTGCGCGGTGGTCGCACGCGAGTAGTCACCGGTTTCAACGCCGGTAAAGCGGTTTTTGAACTGCACCATCCCCGAGTTCGTGAACATCAGCGTCGGGTCGTTGCGCGGCACAAGCGGCGAGGACGGCACAATCGTATGACCATTGCGGGCATAGAAGTTCAAGAAGGTCGAGCGGATATCGGCAAGGCTGGTCATGGCGTCCCAATTGTCCTTATCTGTAATTGCATCCCGCATACCGCCAGCACGTCATCGCGTAAAGTGGCATCGCGCGGGGGCAAATGCAAAAAGGCCCCGACCAACAGGGTGGTCGGGGCCTGATTGCGGGTAAAACCCTTAGTCCAGCAGCGGGTCGTTCCCGTCGCCCGTGTCGTCATCTGCGGCCGGTGCAAAAGCCAGATCAAGGCCGTTCATCGCGCGGATCTTGCCTTCGATCTCGGCCGAGATGGCGGGGTTGTCGCGCAAGAACTGCTTGGCGTTCTCGCGCCCCTGCCCGATCCGCTGGTCGCCATACGAGAACCACGAGCCCGACTTCTCGACCACGCCAGCTTTCACGCCAAGGTCGATGATCTCGCCCATTTTTGAGATACCCTCGCCGTACATGATGTCGAATTCGACCTGCTTGAAGGGCGGTGCCACCTTGTTCTTCACCACCTTCACGCGGGTCGTATTGCCGACGACTTCGTCGCGATCCTTGATCGAACCGGTGCGGCGAATGTCCAAACGGACCGAGGAGTAGAACTTCAGCGCGTTGCCGCCTGTTGTCGTTTCAGGGCTGCCGAACATGACGCCGATTTTCATCCGGATCTGGTTGATGAAAATCACCATGCAGTTCGACCGCGCGATCGACCCCGTCAGCTTGCGCATCGCTTGGCTCATCAGGCGGGCGTGCACGCCAACGCTGCTGTCGCCCATGTCGCCTTCGATTTCCGATTTCGGCGTCAGCGCCGCCACCGAGTCGACGACAACAAGGCTGACCGCGCCCGAGCGCACCAGCGTATCGACGATTTCCAGCGCCTGCTCGCCCGTGTCGGGCTGCGAAATCAGCAGTTCATCCAGATTGACGCCCAGCTTTTTCGCATAGCCCGGATCCAGCGCATGTTCGGCATCGACAAAGGCGCAAACGCCGCCTTTTTTCTGCTCTTCCGCCACCACATGCAGCGTCAGCGTGGTCTTCCCCGAGCTTTCCGGCCCGAAGATTTCGACGATGCGCCCCTTGGGCAGGCCGCCGATCCCCAGCGCGATATCCAGACCGAGCGAACCGGTCGAGGTCGCCTCGATCTCGGGCAAGGCATTGCTGCCGCCCAGTTTCATAATCGCACCCTTGCCGAACTGACGTTCGATCTGTGCCAGCGCGCTATCAAGCGCCTTTTGCTTGTCGGAAGCTTTTTTATCCATCATCGAGATCAGATCTGCCGTTGCCATTGTCGTCACCCTTATCCCATAGCCATTGCCACGCGGCAATCGGCAGTTTGTTCACTATATGTTCATGTATTCGGCGTATTCTGGGAACAAATCAAGTAAAATCGTACCGCAAGCTTTCCGTCACATTGGTTAAGGGATAGTTTACAAGAACATGCGATCGCTGCGCGGAAGACGAACGGAGAATTTATGCTTGTATTCTGGCAAGAACGTCTGGTGATGCTGGCCGTTCCCAAGACAGGAACAACCTCGCTCGAGGAAGCCCTGGCCCCCCGTGCCGGGTTGGTGCTTCGCCACCCCACTTCGATTAAACATATGGTATTGCAGCGCTATCAACGCACGATCCGGCCCATGCTGGAGAACGCGGGTGGCACAGATTTCGAAACACTCACCGTCGTGCGCGAGCCGGTGTCGTGGCTGTCCAGCTGGTACCGGTATCGTCACCGCGATGCGCTGGTCGGGCACCCCAATTCGACCCGCGGCGTCAGCTTCGATTATTTTGTCACCGAATACCTGAAGCCCAAACCTGCAGCCTATGCTTCGGTAGGTCAGCAGGCGCGCTATGTGTTCAACAGCGCGGGCGAGCGGAAGGCGACCCACCTGTTCCGCTATGAAAACCAGCCGCGTCTGGTCAAGTTTCTGGAAAAGCGCTTGCGCACCAAAATCGACCTGCCGCGCGTCAATGTCTCGCCCGAGCTGCCGACGATCCTGTCGCCCGACGTCGAGGCGGAGCTGCGCGCCGCCCGCCCACTGGAGTTCGCCGCTTGGGACTTGGCCGGCTAAAGCCGCTCAACGTGCGATGACAATCTCGGCGCGCAGGCCGCCCAAGGCCTCGCTTTGCGACAAGCGCAGCTGCCCCCCGTGGCTGCGCGCCACATCAGCCACAATCGCCAACCCCAGCCCGACGCCCGACCCCTTGTCCTGATTGCGGGCGGGGTCAAGACGGACAAACGGACGCGTCGCCTCCTCGCGCAGCGCGGCGGGAATACCGGGGCCGTCATCCTCGACGATAATGCGCAGGTTCCGCTCGCCAAGTTGCGCGGCAACCGTGACATGCGTGCCGTAACGCTGCGCATTGGCGATCAGGTTATCCAGCGCGCGCCGTATGGAATCGGGGCGCAGTTGCATCATCCCCTTGCCTTCCGATTGCAGCAGCGTGACTGGCCCGACCCGCTGCGCCTTGGCCACCGTATCACCCACCAGCGCGATGGGATCGACGTATTCCAGCTCGGCCTCGGCATCTGATCGCGTGAAGTCGAGGAAAGCATCCAGCATGTGCTCCATCTCCTCGACGTCGCCCAGCATGTCGGGGGCATCGGGATCATCGCTGATCGACAGCGCCAGCTTCAGCCGTGTCAGCGGGGTGCGCAAATCGTGACTGACACCAGACAGCATCAGCGTTCGCTGCTGGACTTGCCGCTCGATCCGGTTGCGCATTTCGGCGAAAGCCGCGCCTGCCGCCCGCACCTCAGTCGCGCCCGAGGGGCGATACGGGATCACCCGCCCCTTGCCGTATTCGATCGACGCCTCGGCCAACCGCTTGATCGGCCGCAACTGGTTGCGCAAGAAAACATAGGAAACGAAGGTCAGCAGCACACTGAGAACGCCAATCAGCACCAGCAATTGGTGTGCATTCGTCGCCGCGATCCGGCGCCGTTCAAAGCTGATGACAAACGGGCCGGCCGCGGTGTCGATCGACACGAAAACACGTCGGGGGTCAGACAGGTCGATCCGCCGGATCGGCAAATCACCCGCCCGCAACGTGCTGATCAGCGCCCGCCCCGACACATCCTCGAACGCGAGGGTATCGGTGTTGCCGACTTCGCGATCCGGCGCCTCGATGCGAAAATGCAGTGCGCGCGCCACCGTCTGCGCCTCGGCCAGCGAGGTGTCGCCCCCCACCTCCAGAAACGACACCAGATAATCGAGGTCGATCATCAGGTATTCGGCCATCTGCTGCGTCACCTGTTCGAAGTGCCGTTGGATAAAAACCAGCGCGATCGTGCCCTGCAGTGTTAGAATTGGCACCAGCAAGATCAGCGCCGCACGCGCATACAGACTGCGCGGCATATAGCTTTTCAAAAATCCCAGCATTTACACCCCCATCGCGCCTACCAGGAATCTGATCGATCTGCGCCCAAAAGGAAAGGCCGCCGCCAGCTTATCGTTTCAGATTGAGTGACTTAAAGTCACAAAAATTTTTCGGCTTTCACATCTAGACGCCACCAAACAGCATGGCTATACACACCGCATGTTCCGACGTAGCTCAGCGGTAGAGCAGTTGACTGTTAATCAATTGGTCGTAGGTTCGATCCCTACCGTCGGAGCCATAATCCAAGCAGTCTTTGACTGATATGCGGTAATGGCGTAGTGGAAGTTCCACAGCACATGGCACATTCCGGCGTAGCTCAGCGGTAGAGCAGTTGACTGTTAATCAATTGGTCGTAGGTTCGATCCCTACCGCCGGAGCCATTTTCATCTAAGTGATTGAAAATGCAGAGTTAAAGGCGAACATCTTGCTGCGGCGGATGTGTATGTCACACAAGTGACAGGCCTTGGCGCAAAATAGAAGTTCAGAAAGCGTCGCCCTATCTTTGGGACAGACATGGGACTTCAGAACCATACCTTCCGACGCGGCGCGAGCTATGTTTGGCGCAAACGCGTGCCCTCCTACGCGGGCAGCGGCATCATCCAAATCAGTCTTGGCACGAATACCCCATTGATCGCGCGCCGTCTTGCGATGATCCTGAGTGCAGAGAGCTGCAAGGTATTCGACGAGATGGCATCACAAGGGCTGACCAAGGACGAGGCGCGCCAGATTCTGGCGGATGTCATCAGAGCCGAGACCGATCAGATCCACAAACGCGCCATGAAGGCGCATTTGAACAAGGATCCGTTTCTTGCAGATGTGCTGGACGATTTCGAAGTCGCCCGCGCGCGGGCCTATCGCCTCTTGGATGAGCATGGGGTTTCCGCACTGAACATTCGCCCCGAAGATCTTCTGACTCTGAACCGCGAAGGCATGTCTGACATGGGACTTGCCATGGTGATGGACGCGCTGGAGCGAGAAAGCTCGATCTTCACCGAGGATCTTAAACATGCCAAGGGAAGTGTGCCCTACCAATGGATTTGCGGCATGCTGGGGCGCGACAGCCTCACTCTGGAGGAGTTCAACGAGGGGCGGCGATTGATCTTTCGCGGTGTCAGCGCCGCCGTCAAAGCGCGTATCGACAGCAAGGGCGATCTACAGGCTGAAAGCTTGGCGATAGCAAAGGAATTGCTAGCAACTACAGTGCCAAAGCCCACCATGCCCAAAGATGTGGTCGCAAACGTTGCGCCGCCCGCGCCTTCCAGGCCGCACGAACCCAAAATCAGTTACGACCCTGACTTCGACTACGACCCCGCCTTACCTGCCCTTGTCAGCCGTTTTTTGGCCGACAAAAAGCGTCAAGGCATGTCCGAGCAAATGTTGGGACAAATGGAGAAGGTCTACGCCCTGTTCAGCGAGGCCACGGATGTCAACGACATCCGCCTACTGAAGCAGGCTCATCTGGCGAAGTTCGTCGATCTGATGCGGCGATTGCCCGCGACCTATCGCAAATCGCCGAAAGATCGGGACAAGCCTCTGGCGCGCATTATTCGCGATGCACCTGCAGGCGCTTCGACGCTGTCGGCTACGACGATCAACCGCAACCTCGATTACCTCGGACAGTTGCTGAAGAAAGCGCATTCCGAGGGGTTCGACAATGTCGCACCGCTGCAGACGAACGGCCTGCGGGAACGCAAGACCATTCGCGAGCGCGACGAACGTCCCGCCTTTACTGCCGACGATGTGCAGCAGCTATTCAAGCACCCAGTCTGGCAAGGGGCAAAGAACAAGAAGGACTGGCAGGAACCCGGCGATATGATCCAGCGTGGTGGGCTTTACTGGCTGCCACTGATTGCCGCCCTCTCCGGCGCAAAGCGCGAGGATATCGCTGCATTGAAGGCAAAGGACATCGAAGTGGTAGACAGCATCCCTGCCCTGCACATTCGCCCGAACGCCAATCGCGGCCTCAAGACGCTAGCATCGACGCGCCAGATCCCGCTGCATCCGCAGCTGGTCGAGCTGGGCCTGACCGAGCACGCTGCGGCACAGATCACCGCGCGCGACCTCGAGGCAGACCTGTTCCCCGACCTTGCCAAGGCGAACATCAAGTTCGGCGCAGCCATCAATCACCGCTTCCGTGCGCTGGTCTCGCACCAGTTGGGCGACGGATCTAAAGGCAAGGTCTTCCACAGCTTCCGCCACTACGTGGCAACACACTCGGCCAACTCGACGGTATTGCCGAGCAGACCCGCAAGGATATCCTCGGCCATACGGGCACTGGCATTACCGCCGAGCGTTACAGCGAGACGACGCCGCTTGATGTGAAGCACACCGCGATCAGCCGTCTGCCGTGGCTGACTTTGAAGACTTAAGCCTGCGCATTGGTCGAACCATCTGCGAGCGCTGGGCCGAATATCACGTCCGAAGCAGGATAGAGACAAAGAAGAAGATGCGCCTTGAAGCGCGCGGCAAGCGCATTGCATCATCAGCCCCCCAACGTCAAACCGCCGAAATCCACGTCCGCGTCGCACTCATGAACCGATTCAATGCGCGCAGCACCGCGGTGCTCGAACGCGCGGCATAAAACTATCGGGGAAAAAGGAACGCTCGCTCACACGCTGACTTTTGCAGCAACGCCCGATGTAGCTTACGAAAGGGTCGCGCAACATGCGCGGCCCTTTCCAGTTTCACAGCCAAACTAGCTGATCAGCGGCCGATTGTTGCTGACATGACGCATCGCGAGCTTGCGGGCCTGCCGTCCGCTGGCCAGCGGACGGGCCGACGGCGCCGAATAGTCCAGATCGGCAAGTTGGGGGAATAGCTCAAGGATTTCCTCGCGCGCGGCCTTGCCAACGGCCATCAACGCCATCGGGCCGGTGTAGAGGGTCTCGGTCTGCGCGCCGTTCGAGAAGACAACTTCGTGCTCGTCCAGCAGGAAGTGGAAGTACTCGACCCCATCCGTTGTCTCGGCCACGTCAACACCATCCACAACCAAAAGCTGTTTTGCAGCCACCAGAACTTCGTTGCTACCCAGCATGCGCTCGGCCACTTTCGAGGATACGAGCACGCGGTGTTGGGGTGAAACGGTCAGGTCCATCACCGGCGTATTCCGCCCAAGGGCCCCGGCGCTGATGCGGATAGGCTTCAGGTTCGGGTTCGCCTCCAGCTCGGCCTGCTCGATCTTGACCGACCCGATCCAGCGGATCGGTTTCAAGCCGTTATCGAGTGTCATCACCAGATCGCCGACCTTCAGCGTCTCGATCGCGTGCAGACCAAAAGCCGTCTCGATCACGGTGCCAGCCGCGAAGCAAGGAATGACGTAGGGCGGCTCGCCGCTATCATCACCCGGGAAGGTGAAGGTGTCGTTGGCGCCGTCAAGATAAAGGTCACGGTTTGCAGCGTAAGCATTATACTCACTCTGCGTCATTTTGATCCGAACCGTAACCTGGCTAAATACCACCGTCCCATTGGTGAGTGTCAGATAGCCGCTATTAGCGTCATAGCCCGTGTATTGGGTTCCCCAAAAATTCTTTGGCTCGCTAAGCGCGTATACGCCATCGCCCCCGTAAGGAATGACAATCTTGTCGCCAGGCCCCATCGAATCCACGGTCAGGCTGAAGTTCGACAACAGGCCAACAGCCGGCGGATTAAACCGGAACACACCGTCGCCACTTCCGCTAAACGAGATAGTCGTGCTGTTTAGCAGGTCGGTCAACACACCCGCCAAACTGACAGCCGCAGCGTTCAGCGTAATGCTGCTGTCGCCATCAACATAAAGGGTGCGGCCAGATAGCAGGCTGACATCCAGAAGCCCTGCACCAATCGTCACATCTGCCCCGCCGGTCGCAATGATAGTGCTGTTTGACAGCGCGATCACACCCAAGATTGTCGTCAGATCGATGCTGCCGTTCCCATGGTAAACCACGTTCGGCGAGGTCAACGCATCTAGCCCGATCAGGTCAACGTTGGTCGGGTTCGTCGTTGTGTCAACGTAAACTGTTTCGCTTTGCAACAGTCCAAGATCGATAAGCGCCATTAAAGAATCCTCCAAATTGCTGAAGCTAAAGGACGCATCGAATTCATCAGTTGGTAACGCCTATGCAACATCAGCATGAGGACGGCATTGAAATGCCAACCGCACTGTATGCGCTACCCAAAGCACATAGTCTAGACGCTAATTTTAACTGAAAATCTCGATTTAAGGGGTCTAAACCCCTGATTTCACGTCCACGCCTCATTCCCCACATTGAACTTTATCAGCTGTGACTAAGACGCCAGCTACACAATTATTTCGCGCGCAGATCTAATCCAGTGGAATGTAAGTCCAATGTAACAGACAGCTTACGCGTATCGATTGGTATCTCTTGCGTGCAAGGCACACAGCAAACGAAAAACATTTTAAACTTTAAGTCAACAAAGATTCTGTCGCAAAAGTTAAAATAATTTAGGGGTTGATTTATGCTTTCCCTTATTTGATTAGGGATATGAAGGCGCTTCTAGGCGTCGCGGGGGATTGATTCTTAAGCAATATTTACTATCCAAACGTTACCTCATCCGCACGTGTTAATCATTTTTTTACAGAAAACGCAGGGTCGGCCTGGTAGATTATTGATAGCGACCTTCGTTTTTGGACTTTGAAAATAAGGCGCCAGCCACAAATCCGAACAAGATACACGCCACAGAGACGTCGTTTTAGCACAGCGAGAGCCACACCGGGCGCGGCGCATTTCACCAGAGTTTTGCGCCGAATCGGCACGGCTTCGGCTCAACATCTCGGAAATCAGCCACGAATAACCTTCCAGCCCCCGAGTCGACATGCCCAAATTAGAACAGTATTCTAACGGCACATTTCTGGTCGATGGAACGCCACGCTACCGCAGAAATCCTTTATTTTACGGCCAGAATATGCCGTACTCCTTAACAATATCGATCTAAGAGCGCGCTATGCGCAAATTTTCTGCCTGCCTTGCTAACGATGACAGGAGCCGCGCGCTGGGCTTTCGACATCTGATCGAAGGCTGTCGCCGCATAACGAGGCGCAACGTGAAACGTCCCGCAGCACCGCCCGTGGCATTGAATAGCTGATTAAGCCCCTCGGGTCGCAACAAGTGGACGATGGCCCACGCAAGGCTACAGCATTCCGCCGTGGTCGCAGCGCGTGAATAGTCTCCACCGGCACACACACGCGCCCGATCCAATCCGATACTTTCCAGCTAAGAGACGCCCTTCCGAACACCAGTGCCCGCTACACCCCAACGCACATCCATGACGGCTGTAGGTCAGCGGCAATAGTCCAATGTCAGAGGAAATACGTGCTGATCACCCTCACCCAGCATCGCACACGGGACATAGCGAACAACTGGTTTCAACGACAAATACCGTTCACGCCACGGTTGAGCGCATACCCCCAACATCTTACGGCGCTTCGGCAGTCATTTCTCAGCCATCGGTCTGATTGAAACCGCATGGTCGCCCTTGTCAGCAAGCGCACCATTCAGGCGCGGTGATTCTTGGGCCCGTCGCGCAGAAATTCCATTCACATGCTCACGTGACGACCCGCCCCGACGCGGCTGAATCTGACCCAGGGTCAAGAATCGGGGAACACAAATACTGTTTTCGCGCGAATCACGAAAACAATCACCTACGGCGCATAAGTAATATGGAAGCCGCTTCAGCGCCTAATCTGGTAGCACTTGCTGAGAAACAATCACCCCAGATCGGGGTGATATTAAAATAGAGCATTGCCAGAATCCCGATTCCACCCATGATGACATGTAAAGAAACACAACTGTCTTGCGGCGGGACGCGACCTGCCATGTGCTCAGCCACCAAGACAACTGACTGATAAATAACAGATTTATTCTGAATTTAGCATCCCAATGTGATCGGGGTGTACTCTAAACGTGCGCAACGCCTGCACTCAAAGAAGGGCTCGTTACATGATCCACACCTTGAAGCTCAAACTGAACCGCCGTCACTTCCTGCTGTCGACCGCCGCGATCGCCGTCGCCCGCCCTGCCTTCGCGCAAGAGGCCGCAACGCCCAAAACAGGCGGCACTCTGATTTATCTGGAGCGGCAACCCCACACCAACCTCTACCCCCCTGCGGGCGGTTTTTACCCCAACAGCGGCATCCTGAACCAAATCACCGACAAACTGCTGTGGCAAAACCCCGAGACGCTGGAACTGGAACCGTGGCTGGCCGAAAGCTGGGAGGTGAACGCGGATGCCACCGAATTCACCTTCAAACTGTTCGACGGCATCACCTTCTCGGATGGCACACCGCTGGACGCGGCTGCGGTTGCACTGAACTTCGACACATTCGGCCTTGGCAACCCCGAGAAGCGCTACCCGGTGTCCGAGGTGCTGGCCAACTATGTCAGCAGCGAAGTGATCGACCCGCTGACCGTGAAATTCACCTTCAGCCAGCCCTCGCCGGGGTTCTTGCAGGGCACATCGGTGATCGGGTCGGGAATTGTATCGCCGCAAACGCTGGACCACCCTTTCGACGATTTGGGTGACGCCACCAAGATCATCGGTTCGGGCCCGTTTGTGATCTCGGGCGAGGTTCTGGGCAAGGAAGTCGATTTCACCGCCCGCCCCGACTACAACTGGGCCCCCGCCAGCTGGGGTCATACTGGCGCAGCTTATCTGGACGGAATCAAGATGCTGATCGCCCCCGAAGACAGCGTCCGCATCGGCGCGCTGATCTCGGGCCAGGCCGACATCATCCGCCAAGTGCAATCCTATGACGAGCCGCAGGTCGAGGCTGTCGGCGCGATCATCTACGCCGCGCCTACCAACGGCGTGAACAATACGCTGGTCTTCCGTCCCGAAAACCCGCTGGTCGCCGATGCCAAGGTGCGCCAAGCGCTGATCCACGCGACCAACACCCAAGAAATCGTCGATACGATTTTCTCGCCGAACTACCCGCAAGCCACATCGATTTTGGCCAAGGGCGCGATGGGCTACGTCAACCTGTCGGATAAACTGGCCTACGACCCCGCGCTTGCCGCCCAACTGCTGGACGAAGCTGGCTGGACATTGGGCAGCGACGGCCTGCGCGAAAAAGACGGCGTCAAGCTGGCCGTCGCCTGCTACGAGGCGCTGGCCCAGCCGCAAAGCCGCGCCGTTCTGCAACTGATCGCCCAACAATGGGGCGCGGTCGGTGTGACGCTGCAAGTCCTGCCGATGGATAGCAGCTCGGCCGCGCTGAACGTGCTGGATCCGGCGCTGGCCCCGGTGCTGAACAGCATGGTCGGCCGCGCCGATCTGGATGTGATGCGCAGCTTCTTTTCGCCCCAGGCGCGCAACAATATGCTGCAGGTCGGTGGGCTCGGCCAAGGCAAAAGCTTTGTCGACGAGACGATGAACGATCTGCTGGAAAGCATCGCAACCGCCGCCGACCCCGCCCAGCGCGCCGCATTGGGGGCAGAGGCCCAGAACTACGTGATCGACAACGGCTACGTCGTCCCCCTGTTCGAGGAACCCCAAGTCTTCGGCGCGCAGGCCTACGTCAAGGGTCTGGCGTTCGATTCCGTCGCGCGCCCGTCGTTCTTCAACGTCTGGCTGGACAAGTAACGCCCTACGCCGAAAAGGAAAATCGACACAATGGCGCGCTACCTGATAAATCGTCTTTGGCAAGGGCTGCTGGTACTGTGGGCGACGTTTACCATCGCCTTCATCTTGCTGCAGGCCCTGCCCGGCGATGCCGTAATGCTGAAATTTCTGCGCCCTGAATATGGCCTGAACCAACAGCAATTGGCTGAAATCATGCAGTCCTACGGCAGCGAAACATCGTTTTTGCAGAAATACGTCACAACCCTCTTTGACTTTCTGCGGGGCGATTTCGGGCATTCCGTCGAAAACGGCGTGCCGGTCAGCGCGTTGATCGCCAGCAGCCTGCCCGGCACGCTGATACTGGCGCTGATGGGGTTTGTCGGGGCCGTCATTCTGGCCAGTGCTGTGGCATTGTTGTCGACTTTCGCACCCTTTCAATGGCTGCGGCGGCTGTTCGCGTCGCTGCCGCCATTGTTCGCCTCGGTACCGGTATTTTGGGTCGGGATCATGCTGATCCAGATCTTCTCGTTCCGCCTGAAATGGGTTTCGGTCATCGGGGCGGGCCCGCTCGAGGCGCGCATCCTGCCTGCGCTGACGCTGTCGATCGTAATCTCTGCCGCGCTGGCCCAAGTGTTGATGCGCAATATCGACGACACTTCGGTACAACCCTTCGTCAGCGTTGCGCGGGCCAAGGGGGCATCGTTCCGCTGGGCGTTCTGGCACCACATCCTGCGCAACACGCTGGTGCCGACGCTGGCGATTGCGGGCGTGCTGTTCGGCGAACTGCTGGCGGGCGCGGTGGTCACCGAAACTGTCTTTGGGCTGAACGGTATCGGCGTTCTTACCATCAATGCGGTGAACAACCAAGACGTCGCTGTGCTGGAAGCCATCGTCGTTATCTCTGCCGTGATTTTCGTGGCGATCACCCTGCTGATCGATCTGGTCGCCCCCCTGATCGACCCCCGCCTGCGCGCCGCGAAGGGAGCGTGACATGACCGACAACATCACCCGCACCCCGACCGACCTCGCCCCCTACCAACGCAGCGTGCTGCAGCGCATCGGGCAGCGCGTCCTGTCGCTGCAGCCCACCACAATCATCGCGATCATCATTTTGGTCATCGCGCTGGTGGCCGCCGTTGCACCGCAGCTTTTCACCGGTCAAAATCCACTGGTCGGCACCCCGTCCGAACGCCTGCAAAAGCCCAGCGCCGCCCATTGGTTCGGCACGGATATGCTGGGCCGCGACCTATATGCCCGCGTGATCTATGGTGCCGTCCACACGCTGACCGGCGCGGTTCTGGCGGTCGTGGTGGGGCTGATCCTCGGCGCGACGCTGGGCATCATCGCTGGCGCGTCGCGCCAATGGGTCGACGATGCCATCATGCGCCTGACCGATGTGATGCTGGCGATCCCGACGCTTCTGCTGTCGCTGAGCGTGCTGATGCTGACGGGCTTTGGCACCATCAACATCGCCATCGCGGTGGGTATCACCACCATTGCCAAATTCGCACGGCTGATCCGGTCCGACGTCGCACGCGTGGTGCGCAGCGAATATGTCGAGGCCGCCTACGGCAGCGGCGGCACGTTCTGGCGCGTCTTGTGGCGCCACGTTCTGCCCAACTCGATGAACTCAGCCATCTCGCTGACGGCGCTGCAATTCGGCCTCGCCATCCTCGAAATCTCGACCCTCAGCTTTCTGGGCTTCGGCAGCCCGCCGCCCACCCCCGAATGGGGCCTGCTGATCGCCGAGGGGCGCAATTACATCGCAACCGCATGGTGGCTGACGACCATCCCCGGTCTGGTCGTGGTGGCTGTCGTCTTGTCGGCCAACCGCCTCAGCCGTGCGCTGATCGAAGGTAGCAAATAATGAACACGCGCGAAAACACACCGCTGCTGGACGTCCGGAACCTCAACATCAGCTATCGCCAAGGGCAGACCACCAAAACCGTCGTGCGAGACGTGTCGTTCAGCATCGCCGCAGGCGAGACCGTGGCCTTGGTGGGCGAATCCGGCTCAGGCAAATCGACGACCGCGCAATCGATCATCGGGTTGCTTCCCCCCAATGGCCGCATCGAAACCGGCACCATCACCCTGAACGGCACCGATATTGCGGGCTGGTCGGGCAAACGGATGGATACCGTGCGCGGCAAGCACATCAGCCTGATCCCGCAAGATCCGGCCAGTTCGCTAAACCCCGTGCGCACCATCGGCGCCCAAATCGGCGAGGTCTTCCGCCTGCATGGCGAGAAAGACCGACAGCTGATCGAGACCCAAGTGGTCGAGCTGCTGGACAAGGTCGGCCTGACCCAGCCCCAAATGCGCCTGAAACAATACCCGCACGAGCTGTCGGGCGGTATGCGCCAGCGCGTGCTGATTGCAATGGCCGTGGCGCTGCGCCCGCAACTGATCATCGCGGACGAGCCAACAAGCGCGCTCGACGTCACCGTGCAGCGCCGCATTCTGGACTTGATTGATGCCCTGCGCGCCGAATACGGCACCGCGATGCTGCTGGTTACGCACGACCTGAACATGGCCGCCGACCGCGCCGACCGTGTCATCGTGCTGAAGGGCGGCGAAATTCAGGAAGACGGCCCGGCGGCGCGCGTCCTGTCGGCCCCCACCAGCGCCTACACCAAACAATTGCTAGCCGACGCGCCATCCTTGGCCCCGGCCACGGCCCGCGCCCCCATTGCGGCGGGCACAGCGAAGAACATTATCGAAGTGCACGACCTTGTCGTCGACTTCCCGCTTGATGGCGGCAAGCTCTACCGCGCTGTCGATCATGTCAGCTTCAGCGTGGCGCGCGGCACCACGCATGCGCTGGTAGGTGAATCGGGGTCGGGCAAGACGACAACCGCGCGCCACATTATGGGCCTGGGCCGCGTCACCGGCGGCACGATCCGCGTGCTGGGCCAAGACCTTGCGACCCTGACCAAGGCCCAGCGCCGTCTGCACACCCGCAAGGTGCAGATGATCTATCAAAGCCCCTATAACTCCATCGACCCGCGCCAAACCATGTTCAAAGTGATCGAGGAGCCGCTCCTCAACTTTGATCCGATCAGCCCCGACGTCCGGCGCAAGATGGTGGAGGACATCGCCGACCGCGTGCAACTGCCGCGTGCCATCCTTGCTGCTACCTCGGCCAACCTGTCGGGCGGGCAGCGCCAGCGTGTCGCCATCGCGCGCGCCCTCATCCTCAACCCCGAGGTTCTGGTTCTGGACGAGGCCGTCTCGGCGCTGGACGTGACGGTGCAGGCGCAGATCCTTGCCCTGCTGGAAACGCTGCAGCGTGCGCTGAACCTGACCTATGTCTTCGTCTCGCACGACCTGTCGGTTGTGCGCCAAATCGCCGACACGGTCTCGGTGCTGCATCACGGCAAGCAGGTCGATTTCGGCCCCGTCGAGCGCGTCTTCACCGCCCCGCAGGGCGAACATACGCGCGACCTTATCCAATCCATCCCGGGGCGCACCCGCGCCCTTGCCGACCCTGTCGCTTGAACCCGAGGCTGACGTGACACACGCAAAACCATTCGACCCGACGCAAATCCCCACCGACAAACCCATTGCCATCGTCACCGGCGGTGGCAGCGGCATCGGGCTGGCTATTGTCCACGATCTGGCGCGCGACCATACGGTCATCGCGACTGGCCGCGACAGTGCAAAGCTGGCCCGCTTGGCCGAGGTCGCAAACGTCATCCCCGTGCAGCTGGACCTGATGGCCCCGCAAGACATCCTTGCCTTTGCCGCAGCCTTCACACATCTGGATGTGCTAGTGAATTGTGCCGCGCTGTCAGACTGGAAATCGCTGGAACAGGCCCGTCAATCCGATTGGGAGGTCACCTTCCAAACCAACGTCTTCGCCCCGGCCGAACTGACGCGCGCCCTGCTGCCCGCCCTGCGCGCCAGCAAGGGGCAGGTCGTCTTCATCAGCTCGGGCGCGGGGGTGCGGCCGGTGAAAAACCATATCGTCTACACCGCATCGAAACACGCCCTGCGCGGCCTGACCGATACGCTGCGCCTCGAGGAAGTCGCCAACGGCGTGCGCATCGCCACGGTCGCACCCGGCCCCACTGACACCGACCAGAACCGCGCGAACCGCGCCGCAACTGCCGCCGACGGGATCGGCGCCGCCGCCGAGGGCGAGCTGAGCGACCCCGCATCGGTCGCCAAAGGCGTGCGCGTCGTCATCGACACCCCGCGCGATTCCCAAATCACCGACCTTGTGATCAGGCCGCTGCTTCTTTGAACCCCACCAGACCATTCCAATCAAAAGCCAGAGACATAGCATGACACCAAAGCGTATCGGATATTTTTCGCGCCTGCTGGACGATGTGACCGCCGCTCAGCGGTACCAACTGGTCGCCGAACAGGTGAAAACCGCCGAGTCGTTGGGATATGCCACCGCATGGGTTGCGCAGCACCACTTCCACAAAGATGAAGGCGGCCTGCCCTCGCCCTTCCCGTTCCTGTCGTGGCTGGCGGCCAGCACATCGCGCATCCGCCTGGCCACGGGCATCATCACGCTGACCATGGAAGACCCGATCCGCGTGGCCGAGGATGCAGTGGTCACCGACATCCTCTCGGGCGGGCGGCTCGAGGTTGGCTTCGGCTCGGGCGGGACACCGCAATCCTACGCCGCGTTCGGCCGCCAATTCGCCGAGCGTCGCGAGATTTACAGCCACAACCTGTCAACCGTGAAAGCCGCATGGGCCGGCGAGGATCTGGGCGGCGGCAACCGCATCTACCCCTCGGGCGCTGGTCTGCTGGACCGTGCTTGGCAGGCAACCTTCAGCGCCGATGGCGGCGCGCGCGCGGGCGCGGATGGCGACGGGCTGCTGCTGTCGCGCACCCAGCCCCGCCCCGCAGATAACCCCAACGCATCGCTGCAAGACCTGCAGATGCCGATTGTCGAGGCCTATCTGAAAGCCCTGCCCGCAGGCCGCACGCCGCGCATCCTCGCCTCGCGGTCGGTTTTCGTGGCCGATAGCTATGAAGACGCGCTGTATTGGGCACAAAAGGGCCTCGACCGTTACGCGGCATGGTGCAGCGCCACGGGCCGCAATATCCCGACGGGTGATTATCTGGAGCAGATCAAAACATTTGACATGATCATCGGCACGCCCGACGATGTGGCCGAACAACTGTCGCGCGACGAAACCAACGATGCCGCGACCGAGGTTTCGATCCAAGTCCACTCGGTCGATCCGCCGCAAGCGCAAATCCTGCGCTCGCTCGAACTGTTTGCCACGAAAGTCGCACCCGCGCTGGGCTGGGGAACACCCGCCGCCACCCCGCTGCGCCAACCGGCCTGAACACACACGCCCTACCGATAGGATGACGGATGACTGACCAAACCCTGATCGAACAGCTTGCGGGCATAGCGCCCGACAGCCCCATCGGCCAATCGTATGCCCGCCGCAGCGATGCGCGCACGCATGCCGAACTCAGCTACCAACTGCTGATCCACCCCGAAACCCCCGGCCCCGTCTCGCTGCCTGAACGCCGCGCGATCGCCTATCTGGTCGCCGCGCTTTACGGCGCGTCCGAAACGACCACGCTTTACGAAACCCTGCTGCGCGCGGCAGCGCCAGAGCTGGCCGAAGATCTGGTGCTGGCGATCCCGCGCGAGCTGGCAGACGCCGCCGGCCCCTTTGGCCACTACCCCGCAGGCCCGCTGTCGGCCGAGGACGAAGACGGCCCTGTCTGGGAACCCTCCGCCCCGCTGGCCGCCAGCATCGGCCCGAAACTGGCCGCGGCGTTAGCCCATGCACACATGCTGGCGCTGCACCCGCGCGACGCCAGCATCGCCGCGCTTGCCGCGCTGGGCGCCGCCGGATGGGACGAAGACGGCGTCGTCGTCCTGTCTCAGATCGTCGCCTTCGTCAGCTTCCAAATCCGTGTGGTGACCGGCCTGAAGGCGCTGGTCGACGCCGAAGCCGCCTGAACCCGAAGGGACCCGCCATGAGCTTTACGATTTCATACCCCGAGAACCACGAGCCCAACGTCTTCACCGTCGAGCAGCTGGACTGGCTACCTTGGATCGCCCCACTGGCCGAAGAAGACCTGACCGAGGCGCATTACGACGGCTTGGTCGACCGCGCCCGCGCCAAATCGGAATACTTCCGCCTGCTGGCCCGCGACCCTGCTGTTCTGGGCGCGCGCACGCGCACCGACAAGGACATTTTCTACACCAAAGGCGGCCTGCCTCGGCCCGACCGCGAGCTGGCCGCCGCGGCCGTCTCGCGGTTCAACGGCTGCATTTATTGCGCCTCGGTCCACGCGCGTTTTGCGATCCAGTTCTACAAAAGCGACACCGCCGCACTTGCCCTGTTGCGCGACGGCGTCACCGCCGACCTCCCCGCGCGCGAGGCGCTGATCGTTGAAACTGCGGTTGCACTGACAAAAACCCCCGTCGCCTTTGGCGCCGAGAACGCCCAAAAACTCTACGACGCGGGCCTCTCGCGCGACGAGGCGGTGGACTTGATCCAATCAGCCGCCTTCTTCAACTGGGCGAACCGGCTAATGCTGTCGCTGGGTGAACCCGGCAAAATAGCCTAACACCCCTCTAACGCCGGCGCCCCCCGCGCCGGCGCTTTCGCGCGCATGCCCTAACGGCGCGGCGGGCCATCTGTCGCTTTTTCCGGCATATCGCTCGAAAGGGTTTGCATCTGCCATCATCACAGGTGCTAGTTCGTAGCAGACCCTTAGCGACAAAGGCCTGAGCATGCCCCAAACCCTTGCATCGCATGACGATTACCTAATTACCTACCATCCCGTTCAAGATGGAAGCGTGGCGGCAGGGCCCTTGGTCATCACGTTCGGCGGGTTCATGGCCGACCTGAAGCCCCATGGCTTCGGCACTAGTTGGTGCCGCGCATCGGGCTGAGATAGCATCTATGTCGCCCCCAGACGCGGGACACAGTTTCAGGGCCTCGCGCTCGAGGCGTTTTTTGATGCCGTATTGCCCGTGATCGATGGGCGCGATGTTGTAACTTATGGGGCAAGCCTTGGCGGATACGCTGCGACCTATTTTGGTGGCGCGATCGATGCACGTATCGTTGCCGCATCCCCCATGTTGCCCGCTTGGCCCCCCTTGGGTCGCCAGAAGCATATGATCCCCATTGCCCACACCCCCTTGCCGGATGCTCCCAGCAGCGCGTCTACGCCCGTGGTGATATTTGACCCGCATGTTGCGGATGACGCGCGCTTCATCTCCGATCTGGTCACGCCCGCCTACCCCGCGCTGCGCAAGATCGAGGTGCCCTATGCTGGTCACACCGTCTTGCAATTCCTTGCGAACGAGAAAGTCATCAGCCGCGTTATGCGCGCGCTTATAGGCGAAGACGAGATTGTCGCCTTCACCGCCGAGGGACGCGAAAATCCGATCTGGCACTTCAATCGCGCCAAATCTCTGCGCGGGAAAGACCCCGCTGCGGCACTGGCACACTACCAAAAATCCATCGACCTAGCGCCCTCGCCACAATCCATCGGGCCCTTCCTGACACTATGCATGCAGCGCAATATGCTGGACGCCGCGCAAACCATGATTGATTGGACACAGACGCAGGAGAGTCCAAACAGCCACATCCCTCCAGCCATCGCCGAGCGTGCCGCCGAAATGGGGTTGAGGCTAAACGCAGCGTAAGCCCGACGTGAGATTAAAACGCCCCGCAATGTTCTGGCAGCCTGCGGATCGCCACAGCGAAGGCTTGGCTATTACGGCGTGCCACTGAAGCGACCCATCACCAGTCTATCACGCGAAAAGCGCGACGGATTGAGCGCGGATCACGGGGTGCCAAACTCTTCAGCCAACCGCCGACCACTTCGCTATAACATTGTAACTGATTGATTTCATGGTGGGCGGTGAGGGACTCGAACCCCCGACATCTTCGGTGTAAACGAAGCGCTCTACCAACTGAGCTAACCGCCCGACCATACGCAGCCTTTAGCCTATGAAATTCGGCTTTGCAAGCTATAGCGTAGCGTCAGAAAACGTATCGCAGCTATCGACCCGCCCCGTTTCCAGCCCCGTCTCGAACCAGTGCTGGCGCTCGGCCGAAGTGCCGTGGGTGAAGTTGTCGGGGCGCACGGCTTGGCCTGCGCGGCGCTGTAGCGTGTCGTCGCCAATCTGGCCGGCTGCGTTCATCGCCTCGGCAAAGTCGCCGCGTTCGATCGCGCCGATCTTGTCTTGTGCAACATTGGCCCAGACGCCAGCGAAACAGTCGGCCTGCAGCTCGATCATCACCGAAATCGCGTTCGACTGCGCTTCGGTCGATTGGGCGCGCAGGCTGTTGGCTTGCGAAAGAATACCCAGCTGGTCCTGCACGTAGTGCCCCACCTCGTGCGCCACCACATAGGCCGCGGCGAAATCACCTTCCGCGCCCATCTGTTGGCTAAGAACGTTAAAAAAGTCGGTGTCGAGGTAAACCTTTTTGTCGTTCGGGCAATAGAACGGGCCCGTCGCGGCCGAGGCGCCGCCGCAGGCCGACTGGGTCATGCCCGAAAACAGCACCAAAGTTGTGGGCTGATAGTGCGCATTCAACTGATCGCGAAAAATGTCCGTCCAGACTTCCTCGGTATCGGCCAAGGTGACGGCCACGAAATCACCTGCTGCTTCATCTTGCGCGCTCAGCTGGCCTTGGGTCTGCGGCTGACGCCCGGCACTGTCATCCAGTAGCGGCGTAAGATCGATACCCATGAAATACCCGATCACCACAATCGCCAGCACACCCAAGCCGCCACCGCCACCGATGACCAGCCCGCGCCCACCACCGCGACCACGGCGGTCGTCGATATTGCTGCTTTGCCGCCGCCCTTGCCACTTCATTCCAGCATCTCCTCGTCCCATATATCTGCAATAATAACCACGCCTGCGTGAGAATCCAGCGTGGCCCCTTGCCAAAGCAGTCGACACATTGTTCGTGGTATCAAAGTTCCCTTTGAACGAGCCAAGATATGACTTTGAACCGCCTTATCTCTGTCGCGACCGGCGGGTCGATCGCCCTGATCGCCGGTGCGCTGTTTTTTCAAACCATCGGCTACCCCCCTTGCGCGATGTGCCACTGGCAGCGCTGGCCACACTATACCGCCATTGTGATCGGCATTCTGGCGCTGATCGTCCCTGCCCCGCTGCTAAAGCGGATTCTGGCCGGTCTTGGCGCACTGGCGCTGTTCACCACATCGGGCATCGGCCTGTTCCATGCGGGGGTCGAACAAAAATGGTGGCCGGGCCCGCAAAGCTGCACAGGCAGCGGCCTGGGCGGCCTGAATGCGGGCGATCTGCTGTCGGTCGACGGGCCGCGCATGGTCATGTGCGACCAGATCTCGTGGGCGTTCATGGGCATTTCGATGGCAGGCTGGAACGCTATCTTCTCGTTCCTGATTGCGCTTGTCTGGCTGCGCGCGGCGATCAAAGGGCGCTGAACCCGTTCTGATTGATTGCGAAACCGACCTTGGGGGTGTTATACCTGTCACATAATGACTAACGGCAACAGGCACCCGACGTGAGCGACACCCCCGACCTTCCCGAGACCGACGCGGAAAAGACGCCCGAGCGCCCGATCCACGCCGGTCCCACCGTTTCGATCGTACAGGAAATGCGCACCGCCTACCTCGATTACGCCATGAGCGTGATCGTATCGCGCGCCATTCCCGACCTACGCGACGGGCTGAAGCCTGTGCACCGCCGCATCCTGTTCGCCATGGACGAGGCGGGCAACACCCACGACAAACCCTTCCGCAAATCGGCCCGCGCTGTGGGCGATACGATGGGTAAATACCACCCGCACGGCGACAGCTCGATCTACGACGCGCTGGCGCGGATGGCGCAAGATTTCTCGATGTCGCTGCCGCTGATCGAAGGCCAGGGCAACTTCGGCTCGATGGATGGCGATAGCCCCGCCGCAATGCGCTATACCGAGGCGCGCCTGGCCAAAGTCGCCGCCTATATGATGGCCGACATCGACAAAGACACCGTCGATTTCCAAGACAACTATGACGGCAAGGACAAAGAGCCGACCGTCCTGCCCGCCCGCTTCCCCAATATGCTGGTGAACGGCGCCGGCGGTATTGCCGTGGGGATGGCGACGAACATCCCGCCCCACAACCTGGGCGAAGTGATCGACGCGACGATTGCCCTGATCAAGAACCCCGATCTGACCTCGGAAGACTTGATGCAATACGTCCCCGCCCCCGACTTTCCGACCGGCGGCATGATTTTAGGCCGCTCGGGCGCGCGCAAAGCGTACCTCGAGGGGCGCGGCTCTATCCTGATGCGCGCGCGCAGCCACGTCGAGGAAATCCGCAAAGACCGCTGGGCGATCATCGTCGACGACATCCCCTATCAGGTCAACAAATCGGCGATGATCGACAAGATCGCCGAAGCGATCCGCGACAAGCGGATCGAAGGGATCGCCCATATTCAGGACGAATCCGACCGCAATGGCGTGCGCGTCGTGATCGAGCTAAAGCGCGATGCCACCGCCGATGTGGTGCTAAACCAGCTATACCGTTTCAGCCCGATGCAAGTATCGTTCGGCGCGAACATGCTGGCGCTGAACGGCGGTCGCCCCGAGACACTGACGCTGTATCGGTTCTTGCAATGTTTCATCGACTTCCGCGAAGAAGTCGTCGCCCGCCGCACCGCGTTCGAGCTGCGCAAGGCGCGCGAACGCAGCCATATCCTGTGCGGTCTGGCCGTGGCGGTCTCGAATGTCGACGAGGTTGTGGCGACGATCCGCTCCTCCGCCGACGCGGCCGAGGCGCGCGAAAAGCTGATGACGCGCCGTTGGCCCGCGATGGATATCGCCGAATACATCAAGCTGATCGACGATCCGTCGCACACGATGAACGATGACGGCACCTACAACCTGTCCGACCTGCAAGCCCGCGCCATCTTGGAACTGCGCCTGCAACGCCTGACGCAACTGGGCGTCAAGGAAGTCACGGACGAGCTGCAGGAACTGGCCGCGAAAATCCGCGACTACCTCGACATCCTGTCCTCGCGCGAGCGGGTTCTGGGCATCATCGAGGGCGAATTGACCGAGGTAAAAGAACTGTTCGCCGTGCCCCGCCGCACCGAAATCGCGGATTGGGCTGGCGATCTGGACGACGAAGACCTGATCGAACGCGAAGACATGGTCGTAACGGTGACCTCGGGCGGCTATATCAAGCGCACTGCGCTGGCCGAATTCCGCGCGCAAAAGCGCGGCGGCAAGGGCCTGTCGTCGATGGCGACCAAGGACGAGGATGTCGTCACCGCGCTGTTCGTCGCTAATACACACACCCAACTGCTGTTCTTCACGACCGACGGCATGGTCTACAAGCTGAAATGTTGGCGCTTGCCGCTAGCAGCACGCACCGCGCGCGGCAAGGCGATCGTCAACATCCTGCCGATCCCGCAGGGCGTCACCATCGCTGCTATCATGCCCGTCGACCGCCCCGATAGCGAGTGGAGCGAGCTGCAAGCCGTCTTCGCGACCTCGGACGGCGATGTGCGCCGCAACGCGCTGTCAGATTTCACCAACGTCATGCGTAACGGCAAGATCGCGATGAAGCTGCCCGAAGGCGTCAGTCTGGTCGATGTGAAAATCGCCTCGGAAGATGACGACGTACTGCTTGTGACCAACTCGGGTCGTGCCATCCGCTTCCAGACCACCGATGTGCGCGTGTTCAAGGGCCGCGATTCCACCGGCGTGCGTGGCATCCGCCTGCAAGGTGATGACCGCGTGGTTTCGATGGACATTATCAAGCACTTCGAAGCTGATCCCGCCGAACGCGCCGCCTACCTGAAGATGCGCCGCGCCATCGAAGGCGTGACCGAGGAGGTCGAAACCGACGAGGACGAAGTCGAAGCCGGCGCCATCACACAAGAACGCTATGCCGAGATGTCGGCCTTTGAAAATCTGATCCTGACCATCACACGTTCGGGTGCGGGCAAGCTGTCGTCCAGCCACGACTACCCCGTGCGTGGGCGCGGCGGCATGGGCGTGCGCGCCATGGATGCGGCCATGCGCGGCGGCGATCTGGTCGCGGCCTTCCCCGTCGAAATGGACGATCAGGTCATGCTCGTCACCTCGACCGGCCAGTCGATCCGGGTTCCGGTCAAGGGCATCTCGTTCCGCTCGCGCGGGGCTGGCGGGGTGCGGGTGTTCAACACCGGCACCGACGAATTCGTCGTCTCGGTCGCGCGCATTGCCGAAACAGGCGCCGATGACGAAGGGCAGCCAGACACGCCACCCGATGCAACGGCCACAGATGCCTAAACCTTCAAAGGGTCGCCATTGGCGGCCCTTTGCCATTTTTGTGATCGGGCGTTAGAGGGGTTGCATCGCCCCGCGATTATCCGCATCCTGATCACAAAATATAACAATCCCGAGCAGTAAAATGAAAAAAATCCTGATCGCCCTGACCTGCGTGGCCCCCCTGCCTGTCGCCGCGCAAAGCTTTACCGGCGCCGAACTGTCGGCCGAGGTCAGCTACACCACCGGTGACAATGCGCTGGGCTTTACCTCTTACGCGGGTGCCGCCGAATTTCAGGTGATGGGCCCCCTCAGCGTCGCCGCCGACTTCTCGTTCAACGGCTTCGGCTCGCTGGATGCCAGCGCGCGCAACTTCACCCTGCACGGCAGCTACGACACCGGTTACGACATCAACGGCGGCGTTTTCATCGGTTATGATGATTTCGATGGCGCGACCTCGACGATCTATGGTGTCGAAGGCAAATTCCAACTGCCCGGCGCCGCGCTGGAAGGGTTCCTCGCCTATGCGGACGGCGACCGCGACATGAAGCTGGTCGGCGTTGAGGGTGAATTCGCCCTGACGAGCGAGATTTACCTGACCGGCAAAGCTGGCTTCGGCTCGTCCGATCTGGATGACGCCTCGCGCGTGGGCTTCGGCGGCGAGTATCGCTTTGCGCAAGGCCCCATCGCCTATGGCGAAATCGGCCGCCTGTCGAACGATGGCGGCAGCGAAAACTACATCGCCGTTGGTGCCCGCGTGGCGCTGGGCTACGCCCCCGGCACGACCTTTGGTCGCCGCGGCATCGCCGACGTTCTTCGCGGCTATTGACCTTGGCGCATGGCCCTGCGATGGCAGGGCCATGGACAAGATTCTTCACATTGTTGGCGGCGGCATGGCCGGCTCGGAAGCCGCTTGGCAGGCCGCATCTGCGGGTATTCCCGTTGTAATTCACGAAATGCGCCCCGTTGTGGGCACATTTGCACACCGCACCGGCAATCTGGCCGAAATGGTCTGTTCCAACTCGTTCCGCTCGGACGATGACGAACAAAACGCCGTCGGCCTGCTGCATTGGGAAATGCGTCAGGCGGGCGGCCTGATCATGGAAACCGCCGCGCGCCATCGCCTGCCCGCAGGCGGCGCACTGGCGGTCGACCGCGATCCCTTCTCGCAAGATATCACCGACCGTTTGCGCGCGCACCCATTGGTGCAAATCAGCGGCGAGGAAATCACCGAACTGCCCGACCAAGGCCACTGGATTTTTGCAACCGGCCCGCTGACATCAGGCAATCTGGCCGAGGCGATCCGCGCTGAAACCGGCGCCGACAGCTTGGCATTTTTCGACGCTATCGCCCCCATCGTCTATGCCGACAGCATCGATATGTCGGTCGCGTGGAAGCAGTCGCGCTACGACAAAGGCGAGACCGAGGAAGAGCGCCGCGCCTACATCAACTGCCCGATGACGCGCGAAGACTATGAAGCCTTTATCGACGCGCTGATGGTTGCTGATAAAACCGTTTTCCACGAAGGCGAAACTGCGGGCTATTTCGACGGCTGCCTGCCGATCGAAGTGATGGCCGAACGCGGCCGCGAAACCCTGCGCCACGGCCCGATGAAGCCGGTCGGCCTAACGAACGCGCACAACCCCACTGAAAAGCCCTACGCAGTCGTGCAGCTGCGCCAAGACAATGCACTTGGGACGCTGTACAATATCGTCGGCTTCCAGACAAAAATGAAGTATGGCGCGCAAACCAATGTTTTCAAAATGATTCCTGGTTTGCAGGATGCCAGCTTTGCCCGCTTGGGCGGCATCCACCGCAACACGTTTATCAACTCGCCCACACTGCTCGACAATAAGATGCGCCTGAAATCGCGGCCGAATATCCGCTTCGCTGGCCAGATCACCGGGGTCGAGGGGTATGTTGAATCCTCGGCCATGGGGCTGCTGGCGTCGCGGTTGGCCATCGCCGAAATGCAGGGGCGCAGCCTGCCCGAGGTGCCGAACACCACCGCAATGGGCGCGCTGATGCACCACATCACCGGCGGGGCCGATGCCAAGACGTTCCAGCCGATGAACGTGAACTTCGGCCTCTTCCCCCCGATCGACGCCAAAGGCGGCCGCCGTGGCCGCGCCGCGCGCTACAAAGCGTACACCGATCGTGCCAAGGCGGACTGGCTGGCATGGCTGGCAACGGCCTGATCACGCGCTTTGCGCCATCGCCTACGGGGCCGCTGCATCTGGGTCATGCCTATGCAGCGGCCGTCGCGCACAAACTGGCCCGCGACAGCGACGGCACGTTTCTGCTGCGGATCGAAGACATCGACCAAAGCCGCGCCCGGCCCGCGTGGGAAGCCGCGATTTACGATGATATGCGCTGGCTTGGCCTGCAGTGGGATGGCGCGGTGATGCGCCAGTCCGACCGCGCCGCCGCCTATCATGCTGCGCTGCAAACCCTGTGGGATATGGGGCTGCTCTACCCCTGCACCTGCAACCGCCGCGACATCGAGGCAGCCGCTTCTGCCCCGCAAGAAGGCGCGCCGCGTCTGGGGCCGGACGGGCTGGTCTACCCCGGCACATGCCGCCACAAACCCAAACCCGCGCAGATGCCGAACGACATCCCGCTGCGGCTGGATGTGACGCGCGCCGCCGTGCAAACCACGTTTTTCGAACAAGGGCGCCCTGTCACCACAACAGCGCAAGAATACATCGACGGCATCGGCGATATCGTTCTGGCCCGCCGCGGGATGGGCACGTCCTACCACCTGTCGGTCGTGGTCGATGACGCGGCGCAAGGCATCACGCTGGTCACGCGCGGCGCCGACCTGTTCGATGCCACCGCCATCCATGTGCTGTTGCAGCAGGTGCTGCACCTGCCGACGCCCGCGTATTTTCATCACCGCCTGATCCGCGACGACAATGGCAAGCGGCTGGCCAAGCGCGACGATGCGCGCGCCGTGGCCAGCTATCGCGACGCGGGGCTGACCGCGCCGCAAGTGATGGCGCTGCTCGCCCCTATTCCATAGGCTTCATCAGTTCGACCTGCTCGCCATCGCGGATCGCGGTGAAAAAGCAGCTGCGACGGTTGGTGTGGCAGGCCGGCCCCTCTTGATGGACAATGGCCAGCAGCGCATCGCCATCGCAATCATAGCGCAATTCCACCAAATGCTGCACGTGGCCCGACGTTGCGCCCTTGGCCCAAAAGCTGTTGCGCGAGCGCGACCAATAGGTGACGTGGCCGGTTTCCAGCGTGCGGGTGATGGCATCCGCGTTCATCCACGCCAGCATCAACACCTCGCCGGTGCTTTTCTCTTGCGCGATCACGGGGATCAGGCCGTCGGCATTGTAAGTCAACTGTGATGGGTCGAAGGGCATGGCGACTCCTTGGCTTTTGGGCGGCGATGGGCTAGCGGGTCGGTATTGCATGAATGCTTCGAAAGCGCAAAGCATGTCACAGCCCGTCTCATCGCCCGATCTGTCGCAGATCTATTCGCCCGCCGTGCTGACCGCGGCGGCGGACATCCCCCACCTTGGCCGCCTGACCGCCCCCATGGCCAGCGCGCAACTGCGCGCGCCAGTCTGCGGGTCGCAGATCGCCGTCACGGTGGATGTCACAGATGGGCGCGTCACCGCCTTTGCGCAAGAGGTGAAGGCCTGCGCCCTTGGGCAAGCCGCTGCAAGCCTGTTTGGCGACATTGTCATCGGGCTGACACCGACCGAGGTCGCCGCGCTTCGCGGCCAAATGGCCGCCATGCTGCGCGATGGCGCGGCAGCACCCACCCCCGCGTTTGAAATTTTGCGCGCCGCAGCCAGCCTGCCCGAGCGCCATGGCGCGATGCTGCTGGTCTTTGATGCGACCCTTGCGGCCTTGGCGCAGATCACCCCGAAGGCATAAAAAAAACCGCCACCCTTTCGGGCAGCGGCAGGTGATCCGGTTGGGACAGATGGGCCTGATCCGGCAGGATCAGTGTTTCGCTGCAGCACAGAACGCAGCCGAAACAAGACCGGATGAATTGAACAAAACTAGAACATGTTAGGCAAATAAAGGCTGCCCACAAGAATGACGATAATGCTGACGACACCCAGCGCATCAGCCACAAAGGCGCGCGGGGATTGCATGAAAACGGTTTTGATTTGCTGGGCCATGGGTGTCCTCCTTGATCTGATGCACTTTGTTTCTAGTTTGTTCTCATATCGCTACCGCTAAGTAAAGAACAAATTAAGAACAGCAGGAACAAAAAAAGGGAACGCCCCTTAACCTACGGAAATCAGACGGAAAGAAATCTCCTGCTCCATCAGCCACAGCAGCGTGCGGGCGGCGCGCCCGCGGGGGCTGGTCAGGTCGGGGTCACTGTGCAGCAGCGCGCGCGCGTCGCTTTGGGCGATTTGCATCAGCCCTGCCTGACGTTCCAGATCCGCGATTCGAAAGCGCGGCAGGCCGGATTGCGCCGTGCCGATCACGTCGCCCGCGCCGCGAATGGCTAGGTCTTCCTCGGCGATGCGGAAGCCGTCTTCGGTCTCGCGCATGATATCCAGCCGCCGCCGTCCGCTTTCGGTCATCGGAGCCTGGTAAAGTAGCAGACAGGTGGACTTTGCGCTGCCGCGCCCGACGCGCCCGCGCAGCTGGTGCAACTGTGCCAGCCCGAACGCCTCGGCGCGCTCGATCACCATGATCGAGGCGTTGGGCACATTAACCCCGACCTCGATCACCGTCGTCGCCACCAGCAGGCGCGTTCGGCCCGCCTCAAAGTCGGCCATTGCCTTGTCTTTATCGGCCGGGGGCATCTGGCCGTGCACCATGCCGACCGCCCCCTCGCCCAATTGCGCGCGCAGCTGCGCAAAGCGCGCTTCGGTAGCCGTCAGGCCGCTGACCTCGCTTTCCTCGACCAGCGGGCAAACCCAATAGGCCTGCCGCCCCTCGGCCAGCGCACGGCGCATATGGCTTACGACCTCGTCCAGCCGGCGATTGTCGATCAGCACCGTCTGCACTGGCAAGCGGCCTGGTGGCTTTTCATCCAGAACCGACACATCCATGTCGCCGTATTGCGCCAAGGCCAGCGACCGCGGGATCGGCGTCGCGGTCATCACCAAAACATCGGCGACGCCCTTGCCCGACAGTTCCATCCGCTGCGCCACGCCAAAGCGGTGCTGTTCATCGACAATCGCCAGCCGCAAGGCTGCGAAATGCACGTCGGCCTGAAACAACGCGTGGGTGCCGATGATGATGTCAACCTGCCCCGCCGCCAAGTCTTGCAGCAGCGCCTTGCGCGCAGCGCCCTTGTCGCGGCCCGTCAGCAAGGCGATGCGCACCCCCGCAGCCTCGGCCAGCGGCAACAGGCCGTGATAGTGCTGGCGTGCCAGAATTTCGGTCGGGGCCATCAGCGCGGCCTGCCCGCCCGATTCAACCGCCGTCAGCATCGCGCCCAGCGCGACCAAGGTCTTGCCCGACCCCACGTCGCCCTGCAGCAGCCTGTTCATGCGCAAAGGCTGCGCCATGTCGGCGCGGATCTCGCCCAAAGCACGCTGCTGCGCGCCCGTCGGGGCATAGGGCAACGCGGCCAGAACGCGCTTCCATAGCCGCCCGTCACCGCTGACAGCCAGCCCCGCTTGCCGCCGTCGCCGCGCGCGGGCCAAGGCCAGCGTCAACTGGTGGGCGAACAGCTCGTCATAGGCCAAGCGGCGCCGCGCGGGGGCTTGGGGCTGCAAATCGGTCGCGGCTGTTGGGTGGTGGGCTTCGTGCAGCGCAGTGGCCCAATCGGGCCAGGCTTCGCGCTGGATCAAGCCGCTGTCGGCCCATTCCGGCAGGTGCGGCACCAGCCGCAGCCCCGCACGCACCGCCTTGGCCGTCACGCGCTGGCTGATCCCGCCGTGCAATGGGTAGACGGGTTCAAACGCGGGCAGGTCGGCGGCCTCGTCCAGGGCCAGAATGTAATCGGGGTGCACCATCTGCGCGCCCGCATCGAACGCCTCGGTCTTGCCCGATACCACGCGCTGCGCCCCCACCGGCAAGATGCGCTGCAAATAATCGCTGCGCGGGTGAAAGAAGACCAGCGTCAGCGTGTCCGTCCCATCGGTGGTCGTTACGCGATACGGGCGGCCTTTAGCCGCGGGCGTGTGATGCGCCAGCACAGTCACCTGCAAGGTAACGACCATCGGTAGCACCAAGCCGCGTAAGCCGCCGCGCATCTGCCGGTCGATCCCGCCTTGCGGCAGCGTGAACAGCAGATCGCGCACCTTTTCAGTCGCAGGCGCCATGGCGGCGGCTGTTTTCGGGCCGATGCCGTCCAACGTTTCCAGCCCGGCGAATAGCGGCCAAAGCACCTCGGGGCGGCCCGTGGTGCGGGTGTCGCGCGCCTCAGCCATCGCGGCCGATCAGCGCCAGCCACGCCCCTTCGTCCATCGTGCGGATGCCCAATGCGGCGGCCTGCTTGGCCTTGCTGCCCGCCCCCGGCCCCAGCACCACCAGATCGGTCTTGGCGCTGACCGAGCCTGCAACCTTAGCCCCCAGCGCCTCGGCTGTTGCCTTCGCCTCGGCCCGTGTCATCCGTTCCAGTGTGCCGGTGAACACGATCATCAGCCCCGCAACGGGCGTGCCGCCCACAACCGGCGGCGCGGCGTCCTGAATATGCAACTGCTGCGCCAATCGCAGGAAAATCGCCGATTCAACCGGATTTTGGAACGCGGCAATCAGCGATGTGGCCAGCACGGCCCCGACCCCGTCAATCGACAGCAATTCGTCCCACACCGCACCTGCGCCGATTTCCGCGCGCGCCATCGCATCGACCAGCGCGTCCCAACTGCCGAAATGCGTCGCGATTAGCGCCGCGCCGCTTTCGCCCAAATGCCGGATGCCGAGGGCAAACAGCACACGCTGAAACGGAATTTCGCGCTTCGCCTCGATCGCTTGGAACAGCTTGGTCGCGCTGCGCTCGCCGAAACCATCGCGATTTTTCAGCTTGCCCAAGTTTGCACTATCGCGTGCGGCCAGCGTGAAAATATCGGCGGGCTCGCGAATGGGCAGGTCACGATCGGCAAAGAACATCTCGACCTGCTTGGTGCCCAAACCTTCAATATCGAACGCCGCGCGACTGACGAAGTGCTTAAGTTTTTCAACAACTTGCGCGGGACATGCCAGCCCGCCGGTGCAGCGGTGCACGGCATCGCCGTCCTCGCGCACCACCAAAGACCCGCATTCGGGGCAGTGGTCAGGAAAGACGAAAGGCGCGGAATCTGCCGGACGGCGCGCCAGATCGACGTCGCGCAGCTTCGGGATCACGTCGCCCGCGCGGTACACCTCGACCCAATCGCCGACGCGGAAATCTTTGCCATCGCGGATCGGCAGGCCATCGCGCCCGCGCGCGGCGATATAATCGGCGTTGTGCAACGTGGCCGAGGACACGACGACCCCGCCGACCGTGACAGGCCGCAGCTTGGCCACGGGCGACAGCGCGCCGGTGCGGCCGACCTGAATGTCGATGGCCAGCAGCTCGGTCCAGGCCAGCTCGGCCGGAAACTTATGCGCCAGCGCCCATCGCGGCGTGGTCGAGCGGAAGCCCAGCCGCTCTTGCAGCGCAAGATCGTCGACCTTGTAAACAACCCCGTCAATGTCATAGCCCAGCGTCGCACGTTGGTCGGCGATCCCGTCATAAACGGCAATCATTTCTTCGACATGCAGACAGCGGCGCATCAATGGGTTGGTGCTGAACCCCATCTGCGCCAAGCGTGCAACTGCGCCCGATTGTGTATCCGCCAGCGGTGCGCTCAGCTCGCCCCACGCATAGGCGAAGAAGTGCAACTGGCGGCTGCGCGTCACCTCGGAATCCAATTGCCGTAGCGAGCCTGCAGCCGCGTTACGCGGATTGGCGAACGGCTTGCTGCCGCGCGCTTCCATTCGCGCGTTCAACTGCTGGAAGTCGGCGTCGGACATATAGACCTCGCCGCGCACCTCCAAAACGTCGGGGGCGTCAGCGATGCGGTGGGGGATATCAGCAATCGTGCGCGCATTGGCGGTGACGTTTTCACCCACTTCACCATCGCCGCGCGTCGCCGCTTGCACCAGAACGCCACCCTCGTAGCGCAGCGACAGAGATAGCCCGTCGATCTTGGGTTCGGCAGTGAAGGCCAGCGGGGCCTCGTCCGGCAAATTCAAAAAGCGGCGGATGCGCTTGTCGAATTCGACAATATCCTCGGTCGTGAAGCCGTTTTCCAAGCTTAACATACGCTGGCGGTGCCGCACCTTGGCAAACCCGTCGGCTGGCGCCGCCCCGACCTGCTCGGTGACGCTATCGGCATGTTTCAACGCCGGAAATGCCGACTCTAGTGCGATATTGTGGCGCTTTAGCGCATCATAGGTCGCATCGTCAAAAACAGGGTCGTCATTGCGGTAATATGCATCGTTCGCCGCCTGCAGCAATCGGGCCAAGGCAGCCAAATCGGCTTGCGCCAAGCCAGCCTCCACCCCCTCGACAGGATGCGAAAGCAGTTCCAGCGCTTCTCGCTGGAGCGAGGGATCATTCTGGGTCATGGTCCGTTCCTTTGGCAAAGCAGCGGTTCCGCCCCAGATAATCCGGTGAAACCGCCGCCGTCCAGTGGAACAGCGAAAGTTGACGTCAGGCGCCGATTGCCATGCGCTCGGGGTGGATGGCGCGGGCTTCGGGGTCACGCAACACGTATCCGCGGCCCCAAACGGTTTCGATGTGATTCTCGCCACCCGTTGCCACTGACAGCTTCTTGCGCAACTTGCAGATGAAGACGTCGATAATCTTCAGCTCGGGCTCGTCCATGCCGCCATACAGGTGGTTCAGGAACATTTCTTTGGTCAGCGTGGTGCCCTTGCGCAGGCTCAGCAGTTCCAACATCTGGTATTCTTTACCAGTCAGATGCACCGAAGATCCCTCGACGTCGACTGTCTTGGTATCCAAATTCACGGCAATGCGACCGGTTTGGATCACGGACTGCGCATGCCCCTTGGAACGGCGAATGATGGCGTGGATGCGAGCAACCAGTTCTTCGCGCTGAAACGGCTTTGTCATGTAGTCGTCGGCACCGAAACCAAAACCCTTCAGCTTGTTTTCGGTATCATCAGCGCCCGACAAAATCAAAATCGGCGTATCGACGCGGGCAAGGCGCAATTGGCGCAAAACATCGTGGCCGGTCATATCCGGCAAATTCAGATCCAACAAAATCAGATCGTAATCATATAACTTGGCAAGATCGATCCCCTCCTCGCCCAAATCCGTCGCGTAGACGTTCAGGTTCGCGTGGGTCAGCATCATTTCGATACTGCGGGAAGTCGTCGGATCATCTTCCACAAGAAGGACGCGCATTGAAGTTCTCCACCTGTTCCAATGAGGCGACGCTAGCTTTGAATTGGTTAACCCAGTCTTACTACAACGCGCAAAAAATGAAAATAATACAACCTATGGGTGTCTATATTTTTTGAGTGCCGTAGCGCGCAGCGCTGCAACACCATGACTATCTACAGCATTTTCCCATTCGGCAAGCTCATCGTGCGACAAAGCGTAGCGCTCCATCGCTTGATCGCGCGACAAAAGGCCACCCCTAATGGCATGAATCACCGCAGCCTTGCGCGATGCCACCCAGCGACGTGTATTCGCGGGCGGCAAATCCGATCGCGACATCACTGACCCATCCGGCAAAGTGACGATGCGCGGGCCATCAACCTTATGCAAATACATGCTTTTCCCCAAACAAAAGCCGTTCTGCATCCCTCATCGCGGGTGGCAATTAACGCCAAATGAAACCCGCCCTTGTGGATTCATCGCATTTTCCTATATTTTGTCGCAAAATCTGGGGTGCTTCGCGCCTCGACCATACTCAGGACAAATGCCATGCCCCTTGATCCCGCGCTCAATTCGCTGGGAATTGCAAAGCCCGTCGCGCAAACCCGCGTCGTCGTCGCCATGTCCGGCGGCGTCGATAGCTCTGTCGTTGCGGCACAGCTTAAGCGTGAGGGTTATGATGTCGTGGGCGTGACGCTGCAGCTGTACGACCACGGCGCGGCGCTGGCGAAAAAGGGCGCGTGCTGCGCGGGGCGCGATATTCACGACGCGCGCCGCGTTGCCGAAGAAATGGGCTTTCCCCATTACGTCCTCGACTACGAAAACACCTTCCGCGAGGCGGTGATCGACGAATTCGCCGACAGCTATCTGGCCGGCGCAACGCCCGTGCCCTGCATCCGCTGTAACGAGCGGGTAAAGTTCAAAGATTTGCTGGAAACCGCAAAAGATCTGGATGCCGACTGCATGGCGACCGGCCATTACATCCAACGCAAAATGGGCCTTTATGGGCCCGAGCTGCATTCGGCCGCCGATGCGAACCGCGACCAAAGCTATTTCCTGTTCTCGACCAAGCCCGAACAATTGGCGTTCTTGCGTTTTCCGCTGGGCCATCTGCAATCCAAGGCAGAGACGCGCGCGCTGGCCGCCGAATTCGGCCTCGGCGTTGCGGATAAACCCGACAGCCAAGACATCTGCTTTGTGCCCGACGGCAATTATGCAAAAGTCATCGAAAAGCTGCGCCCCGATGCGGCCCAACCGGGCGACATCGTGGATATGAACGGCACTGTGCTTGGCCAGCATCCGGGGGTGATCCACTACACCGTCGGCCAGCGCCGCGGCCTGGGCGTCGGCGGTTTAGGCGAGCCTGTCTATGTCGTGCGGCTGGACGTCGACAACCGCCGCGTCATCGTTGGCCCGAAATCGGCGCTGGCCACGCGCCGCGTTCCCGTGCGCGAGGTCAACTGGCTGGGCGACGGTCCGTTTATTGACCAGACCGAACGTCAAATCCGCGTCCGCGTCCGCTCCTCCCGCCCGCCGGCCGAAGCAATTCTGCGTCCGCTATCGGCCACCGAGGCCGAAATCGAGCTGCTGAACGCCGAAGAAGGTGTGTCGGTCGGTCAGGCTTGCGTCTTTTACGAAACCGAAAGCAGCCGCGTTTTGGGCGGCGGCTGGATCTGGCGTGGGCGTTAAGCGCGCGCCAGTATCGCCCGTGCAGCGCGAAGGCCCGGGGGTTCGCCACCTTGGCCCAGACGCTGCATGGTCAGCGCCATGGCGTCGCGCTGCGCCTGTGGGTCGGCAAGCACCTGCCCCATCGCAGCGGCAATCGGTTCTGGCTGGCAGGCATCGCCGATAAATTCGGGAATTGTCCGCGTCTCGCTGACCAAATTGACCAGCGTCACAGTATCAATCCGCAACAGTGCCCCAATCAAACGACGGCTGATCCAGCCCATGTCATAGGCGATCACCATCGGCGTCTGGTTGGCTGCCAACTCCAGCGACACCGTGCCTGACGCGGCCAAGGCTAGGTCTGCCGCGCGGAACGCTAACGCCTTCTCATCCGCATCAAAGACCAGATGCGGCTGCACCGGCCAAGCTGCCGCTTTTTCGCGCACCAGATCAACCACAGGTGGCGCAACCGGCAAGACGAAGCGGGCGTCCGGGTGGGTTTTGGCAAACAGCGCCACCGCAGCGCCGAACCGTTCGGACAGCCGCTCGACCTCGCCGCGGCGCGAACCGGGCAAAACCAGCACCATCGGCCCTGCCCCGATTCCCGCGCGATAGGCGGCAGCCTCATCCGCGTCCGCAATCGCGACGGTCGAAATCGGGTGGCCGACAAAATCGCATTCCATGCCGACGGCGGTCATATAGGGCGGCTCGAACGGCAAAAGCGCCAGAACCTGATCGATAACGCGCGCCATTTTCACCGCGCGCTTAGGCCGCCACGCCCAGACCGAGGGCGCCACATAATGCACAGTCCGGATCGCAGGGTCGGCCGCGCGGACGATTTTGGCGACGCGCAAGCAAAAATCGGGGCTGTCGATCGTCAGCAAAATATCGGGCTGAAACGCCAAAGCCGCATCGGCAGCCTCGCGAATGCGGCGCTTCAGGTGGAAGTATTTCGGCAAAACCTCGGCCACGCCCATCACCGACAGATCATTCATCGGGAACAAACTGACCAGGCCTTGCGCCTGCATTTGTGGGCCGCCGACGCCGGCAAAGGTGATATCGGGGCGCAGCTCTCGCAGGCCAGCCATCACCGCGCCGCCCAGCATGTCGCCAGAAACCTCGCCAGCGATGACAAAAACCCGCATCACATCACCCATATGCTAAGGCCCGCGGCTTCCGCTGCCGCCACCGTCGCCGCGTGATCGAGCACCAACACGCCGCCTGCGGCAATCGCAATCGCCGTGATGCCCGCCGCCGCCGCCTCGGCCACGGTCGTGGGGCCGATCACGGGCATATCGACGCGCAAATCCTGCCCCGCCTTGGGCGCTTTGTAGAACACCCCGCCATCGGCCAGACCAGCCAATGAGGTCAGCATGAAATCCGTCCCAAGGCCCGCCTCTACCGCCAGAACCTGCCCGCGGCGCACAACCAGCCCCTGCCCCAGATCGGCAGCCGCCATCGCGTCGTGCACCTGCCGCGCGCGCGTAATATCACGTGCGTCGGGTGCGGTCTGCGCTGCGCCCAAGACGCCCGCAGCGGGCAGCAGCGCGGGCGCAACCTCGTGCGCGCCGCGCACCTGAAAACCGGCATCCTCGAACACCGCGACCACGGCCCGCAGCAGCGCGTCGTCGCCCTGCATCACTTGTGGGATCAGCTTGGCCAAAATCGGGGCGCTGGGCGCGTCAATCGCGCTGCGGTCGAACACGGGGCGCTGGATCGCGCCGGCGAAACACACCGTAGTCACACCGGCGACACGCAAGTCTTGCAGTAGCGTCCCGATCTGTTCGATCCGAAAGGTGTGGCGCGGCAAATCAGCCATCCCAGCAAAGGGAAAACCGGCCACTTCGCACAGCATGAAAGGCTGCCCCGCGTCATGCAGCGCCGCGCCCAATGCCGGCGGCAACGCGCCGGTGCCGCCGATCAACGCAATCATGGCGCGGGCGTCAGAAATTGGCGATCGCTGTCGCCCATGATGAAGGCAACCATCTGCTGCACATAGGCGCTGTCGCTGCTTTCGCCGATGGCGCGGGCGCGGTCGTGGAACGATCCGTCGCCGTGGCGCAGCGCCTCGAACGCGTGACGCAGGGCGTGAATATCTTCGCGCGCGGTGCCGCGACGCTTCAGCCCCACAAGGTTAAGACCCTCGAGCTGCGCGCGTTGGCCAGCAACCAGACCGTGGGGGATCACGTCATGCGCCACCATCGACAGCGCGCCGATGATCGCGCCCTGCCCGATCCGCACCCACTGGTGAATACCGCTGAGGCCGCCGATGATCACATCATCCTCGACATGGCAGTGCCCCGCAACCGCCGACTGGTTCACAACAACCACGCGGTCGCCGATGATGCAGTCGTGCGCGATGTGACAGCCAGCCATGAACAGGCCGTCGTCACCCACGCGCGTCACGCCGTGGCCGCCTGCCGTGCCGGTGTTCATGGTAACATGTTCGCGGATGCGGTTACGCGCGCCAATCCGCAGGCTGGTCTTCTCGCCCGCAAATTTCAGATCTTGCGGGATCGCGCCCAGAACCGCGAACGGGAACACGACTGTATCAGCGCCGATATGCGTGTCGCCCGCCACAACGACGTGGCTTTGCAGATGCACACCCTCGGCCAAGACAACTTCGGGCCCGACATGGCAAAAGGGGCCGATCTTGCAACCTGCGCCGATAACGGCGCCGTCTTCGATGATGGCAGAGGGATGAATATCAGTCATATCAAGCTGTTCGCTGTTCAGTCATCGCGGTAAATTCACATTCGCAGGCCAGTTCGCCATCAACCGTCGCCTCGCCACGGAAGCGCCAGACCTTGGCACCGGGCTTGCCGCGCAGCGTCGTCACCTTCATCCGCAGCTGATCGCCCGGAATGACTTTGCGGCGGAATTTGCACGCATCGATGCCCATGAAATAAACCATGATGCTGTTATCGGTCAGCCCCAAAGCCGCACCGACCATGACAGTCGCCGTCTGCGCCATCGCCTCGACAATCGTCACACCGGGCATGATCGGCATGCCGGGGAAATGCCCCTGAAAATGCGGCTCGTTCATCGAGACGTTCTTGATGCCAACAGCCGATGTCGTCCCGTCGATATCGATCACGCGGTCGACCAGCAGAAACGGATAGCGGTGGGGCAAGATCGACTGGATAACTTGAATATCAGCGCTCAGCAAAGGCTGGCTTTCAGTGCCGGCCTCGGGTGTGGGCAGCGTAGCGGTATCGCTCATGGTGTGGCTCCGAACCGGAAAGTTTCAACCTGACTAGCAATTCCGGACCATGCAGGCAAGACAACTGCCCGCCCGCGGCCCTGTGCCCTTACGGCGCGGGCGACGCCGCTTGCGTGTTGGCGTAGGTTTCATCAATCCGCGTCAACGCCTCGGTTGTGATGTCGATTACGCCCGCAGACAAGAACACGCTGCGGCGATCCAGAATGACGGCGGCACCCGCCTCGGCCATCAGGTCGGCCAAATCCTGCGTGATGGTGGACATGAATGTCTCGCGCCCCGACGACAGAACCTCTAGCAGGTCTTGCTGCTTGGTGTCTTGCGCGGCGCGGATCGATTGCACTTTTTGGTCAAACGCATCGGCGGCGGCGCGAAAATCGGCGGGGGTCATCGTGGCGCGCGCGCGCGTCAGGCTCTGCTCCTCGGCGGTCAGATCGGCTTCGATCTGGCGGTTCTCGTTCGCCAACGCCTCAGACCTGCGGCGGTATTCCTCGTCCACGCCGCGCCCGAATTGGGATTCGGCATATAGACGTTCGACATCAATCGTCAGAATGGGGCTGCGCAGCGCGGGCGCAGCAGGATCGCCCGCCTCTTGCGCAAGCACGGGGGCCGTAGCCGCCATGCTTGCCAAAAGTGCCAGAACGATCCCCCAAACGCGCGCCCGCATCACATCACCCCTGCCGCCCGATCAGAAGCTGGTCGAGACGGTCAGCTCGAAGTTGCGAGTGTTGTCGTAATCCTCGACCATCAGCGGCTTCGAGAAGTTGAAGCGCAGCGGGCCCAGCGGCGTATCCCAGAACAGCGAGACACCGGCAACGGCGCGCGCGATGAAGTCGTCTGACAGAATATCGACGCCTGCAACCTGTTTGCCCACATCCCACAGCGAGCCGTAGTCGATGAATGTGCCGCCCTTGATGCCATATTCCTCGGGCAGGCCCAGCGGGAATTCGGTCTCCAGCCGCAACACGGCATAGGCGTTGCCGCCCAAAGCGTCGCCGACAATGTCGCCATTCGCATTCAATGTGCCATCGCGCGGCCCGATACCACCCGCAGCAAAGCCGCGCATCACACGGCTACCCATGAAGTAGCGGTCGGTCAGGCGGCTCGCACCGTCGGTGTAGTGCAGATAGCCTCCCTCCAACGTCGCGCGCAGGATCAGGTCGCCGCCCCAAACCGCCGTTTGCGCCGTAGCCAGCGCCGAGGTGCGGATGAACGTGTTGTCGCCGAAACCGAAGTCTTGGCTGAAACGGAAGCCGAAGGACGTATCTTCCTCGACCCCGTTGCGACGCGAATCCCACGTGTAGGTGTAGCCGACCGAATTGGTCCAACGCTCACCCTCGGCAGCTTCGTCCTTGATCAGCTTGCTGGCGGTAGGGTAGACATCGATAATGTCGCCATAAGTCAGGCCGTAGTTCAGCGTCAGGCGCCCGCGTTCGCTGACAGGGAATTGCAGCGAGGGGCTCAGGCGGCCCATGTTGGTGTCGTAAAGCGCATAATCGCTGTTTGTGCGGCGGTAGCTGAAATCGAACGCGCCGCGCAGGTCACGGCCCATCAGTGCCGGTTCCGCGAACGAGAAGGACAGCACGCGGTTCGTCTCGCCAGTCGAGAGGGTCAGCCCCAGATTCTGGCCGCGCCCAAGGAAGTTCTGCTCTTGATACGAGGCGATCAGCGCCATCCCGTCGTCCGAGCCGAAGTTGACCCCGAACGAGGCGGAACCGGTCGGCTGTTCGACAACATCGACATCAACGACGACGCGGTCATCGGCGGTGCCCGGGCGCACGTTTACCTGCGCATCCGAGAAGAAGCCGAGCGCACGGATACGTGCCGCGCTTTCGCGAATGGCGCGCGGGTTGAAGGGGTCGCCTTCGACCGCGGTGAATTGCGAACGCACGACGCGGTGAAGCGTTGTGGTGTTACCCTCGATATCGATCCGTTCGATGAACAAACGCTCGCCGCGCACCAGCTTGTATTCGACATTCAGGCGCAAGTTGGCGGGGTCGCGCGTGATGACAGGGTCAACCCGCACAAAGTTGAGCCCCAGACGCAGCGCCTGGTTTTCAATGCGCTGCACATCGTTATCGATGTTGGTGGGCGAATAAACATCGCCGCGCGACAGGCGCAGCACGTCTTCAAACGCCTTGGCATCCGCCTCGGGCAGAGCCGAGCTGATGGTCACATTGCCAATACGGTAGCGCGGGCCTTCCTCGACGTTGAAGGTCAGCATATAGGCGTCGCGACCCTGCGTCAGGGCAACGTCCACGTTCTGAACGCGGAAATCGGCATAGCCACGCGAGTTGTAGAAGTCGGTCAGCAGGCGGCGGTCGACGTTGATACGCTCGGGCGAATAGGTGTCGCGGCGGATCAGCGCGCGCAGCAAGCCCGCCTCTTTCGTGTCCAGCACGCGGCGCAGGCGGCCGTCCGAATAGGCACTGTTGCCCACGAACGAAATACGCTCGATTTCTGTCACGGCGCTTTCGGCGATTTCGAACACCAGATCGACGCGGTTGTCCGACCGGTTAATCAGCACGGGGTTCACGGTGGCGTTGATGCGCCCCTCGTTCCCGTAGGCCATCACGATACGCGAGGCGTCATCGGCCGCTTGGGCGGGGTTGAACACGCGCCGCGCGGTCGAGTTGATCAGACCGGCCAACTGCTCGTCCGAGATCCGTTCGTTCCCCTCGAAGTTGATGCGGTTGATCGTGGGGTATTCCTGCACGCGCACGACCAGCGTGCCGCCTTGCAGATCCGCGTCGACGTTTTCAAACAGGCCGCTGGTGCGCAGCTTCTGAATGGCGTCGTTCACGTCGGCAGCCGAAACGGCCTGCCCGCGCGCCAAGCCCAGCTGCGTCACGATCGTACCGGTTTCGATACGCTGGTTACCCTGCACCGTGATCGCGTTGACCACAAAGGATTGCTGCCCGACGGCGGGAATCGCCTGCAGCGCTGTAACCAGCGCCACCAACGCGACATTTCGCCTGAAATTAACCTTTACACGCGACACGCTGCGTCCCTCCTTCGGCCTTCGGCGGCGCTGTCACCGCAATGGTCTGCATTGGCGTAACCGCTTGCACGGCGCTTGTCAAAATGGTGATTCATCCGAAGCCGAATGATTTTGGCGACATACGCTGTTTTGGCAATCATTCGCCACTTCACCAGCTGGCCAACCGCCCGATATCCAGGCTGAGGGCAAAGGCCATCAACATCAGCACCAGAACCAGCCCGCCCAGCATCATGGCCCACGCCACTTTGTCAGGCACACGGCGGCGGGTGATCGCCTCGTAAATGTAAAAGACCAGATGCCCACCATCCAGCATGGGAATAGGCAGCAGGTTCAGCAACCCGATCGAGGCCGACAGCAGCGCGATCCAGCCGATGTAGTCGCGCAGGCCCTGCTCGACGACCATGCCGGTCGACTGGGCCATGCCGACCATACCTTGCAGGTTGTCAGCGGCCGAGATTTTGCCTGTGATCATGCTGCCGATAGCCTCGAACGTGCGGGTGACGACATACCACAGCATGTCCGCCGCGCTGGCAAAGGCCTGCCCGACCCCCAACGGTTCGGTCTTGAACCCGAACGGCAGCGCCGAGCTAAACCCGACCTTCCAATCCCTCAGATATCCGCCCTCGGGCTGGGGCAGATCGATCATCCTGGGCACCAGCGTGCGGTCAAACGTCGTGCCGTCGCGCCAGACAGTGAATGTCAACGACGCCCCCTGCGAGGCCGTAACCGCCGAAATCACCTGCGAAATCGCAGCCACCGGTGCGCCATCGACCGCCGTGATCACATCGCCGATCTGCAAGCCCGCTTGGTGCGCGGCAAGGTTCGGCACCAGCGACCCGACCAAAGGCAGCATGGGGTATGGGCCGACGACATCCATCTGCACGCCGTCGCGGCGCACGGTATAAGGCAGCGGGTTTTGTACCGGCACGTCGGCAAAGCTTGCCCCATCGCCAAAGGGCACACCGCCGATGGCCAAAACCTCGTCATCGGGGGCCAAGGTCACTCCCCAAGTCGCCGGAAGCGGGCGCAAATCGGCAACGGTGGGCGGCGCGATCATCTTGCCAGAAAACATGAAGATCGCTGTGTAAATAACTATTGTTAATACAAAATTGAAGACGGGGCCTGCCAGAACAGTGGCCGCGCGCGCCCATAGCGGCGCCGATGTCATTGTGCGGCGCGGGTCGGTGTGCTGCGCCCCGTCACCCCCGACCGAGGCTGCGTTCGCATCCCCCAGAAAGCGGACATACCCACCCAGCGGCAGCGCGGCGACCTGCCAGCGCGTGCCATGCTTGTCGACGCGCGACCACAGCACCGGCCCAAACCCCAGCGAGAACACCTCGGCATGGATGCCGCACCAGCGCCCCACAATATAATGGCCGTATTCATGAATGCCGACGATGATCGTCAGCGCCAACAAGAACCCCAAAACCGTCAACGGAAGGTTGCCGAACTGCGGCAGAATCTGACTGAAGTCCAAGGCCTGTTCCTTTGTGTCTTACATCGCGGCGACGCGGGCGCGGGCCTCGGCATCGGCGGCCAATACACCGTCCAACGTGATTGCCCCGCCCCGCAGGCTACCTGCCGCATCCATCTGCGTCAGCACCGCCTCCACCCGTGTCGCCATGTCCAGAAAACCGATGTTGCGCGCCAAAAACAAATCAAGTGCGCGTTCCTTGGCCGCGTTGAACACAGCCCCCGCATAGCCGCCCGTCGCCATGACCTGCCGGGCCAGACGCAGCGCGGGGTAGCGCTGCGCGTCCGCCGCGCGAAATGTCATCTGCCCCATCGCCACCAAATCCAGCCGCTGCACGGGCACATGCTGGCGCGCGGGCCAGTGGAGTGCATAGCCGATCGCGTGGCGCATATCGGGCGGGCCGACATGGGCCATCAACGCCCCGTCGGTGAAACCCACCAGCGCGTGGATCAGGCTTTCGGGGTGAATGACAACCTCGATCTGTTCGGGCGCAACGCCGAAAAACTCGCGCGCTTCGATCATCTCGAGCGCCTTGTTGAACATCGACGCCGAGTCGACCGTAATCCGCTGGCCCATTGCCCAGTTGGGGTGGGTCGCGGCTTGCTCGGGCGTGGCGGCGGCCATCTGTTCCAGCGTCGCGTCGCGAAACGCGCCGCCCGATGCGGTGATGACAACCCGCTCGACCGTGTCGATGTCCTCGCCGGTCAGGGCCTGAAAAACCGCGCTATGTTCGCTATCGACCGGCAAAATTACAGCGCCTGCATCTGCCGCTTCGGCCATGACCAGCGGGCCAGCGGCGACCAGTGTTTCCTTGTTCGCCAAAGCCAAAGTCGCGCCCTGACGGATGGCGTGCAAGCCCGGCATCAGGCCCGCCACGCCCACTATCGCCGACATCACCCAATCGGTGGGGCGCGTCGCAGCCTCGGCAATGGCGCCCGCGCCGGCCGCGACCTCGATTCCGCTGCCCGATAGCGCGTCGCGCAGCGCGGGCAGCATCGCCGCTTCACTCGTGACTGCCAGCTTTGCGTTAAAGCGGCGCGCGTCTTGCGCCAGTTGAGTGATGTTCTGCGCGCCTGTCAGCACCTCGACCGCGTAAGCGTCGGGGTTGCGGCCGATCAGATCGAGCGTGCTTTGCCCGATCGAACCCGTCGCGCCGAAAATAGATACCTTGCGCAAAACCTACCCCTGCACCAGCGTCAGACCCAACCGCAGCAACAGATACAGCGAAACGACAGCAACCATGCCGTCAATCCGGTCCAGCACGCCGCCGTGGCCGGGGATCAGGTCGGAGCTATCTTTGACGCCCGTACGCCGCTTCATCGCGCTTTCGGCGATGTCGCCAAACTGCGCGGCAATCGCCAGCAGCACGCCAATCGGCACGGCCGCCCAGCCCAGCCAAGGTGAAAAGATCGCGCCCACAACCGCAGCGCCAACCCAACCGCCCAGCGTGCCGGACCATGTTTTGCTGGGGCTGACCTGAGGCCAGAACTTCGCGCCGCCCAGCAACCGCCCGCAGAAATACCCCAAACTGTCGGATGCGACGACGATCGTGATCAGGAACAACAGCTCGACAATGCCGTCGGCCCGCAGGGCGACGATCCCCCACGCGACGAAAACGATCAGCGTCGTGTAGATCGCAATGACCCACCGTGACAAACCACCCTCAACATGACGGGCCGCCAGCGCGGCCAGTACGCCTGGTGCGACGATGGCCAACAATTCCTCGACCGGGCGCAGGTGGCCGAACGACCACCCCAGCGCTGCGACCAGCAGCCCCGTACCAATCGCCAACCGCCAGCCGATATTGTCGCGGCCGGGCTGGGCCATCTGCCACAGTTCCCAAAACGCAACGCCAGCCATTACAGCCACGGCCAACAGCAGCAGCGGGCCGCCAAACCAGATGGCCACTGCACCCGCCACGACCATGATGGCCGCCGACAAGATGCGCTGGCGCAGGTCATTCCATTGGCCCGATGGCTTTCCGGGCGGTTTTGCAGGCGGGCGCAGCGCCATGTCAGCCCCCTACCCGCATCACGCTTTTGTCCCGCCGAAACGACGGTCGCGGCTGGCGAAACGTCCGATCACCCGCGCGAATTCCTCGGGCGTGAAATCGGGCCACAGCGTGTCAATAAACTCGTATTCGGCATAGGCCGACTGCCACAGCAGGAAGTTCGAAATCCGTGCCTCGCCGCTGGTGCGGATGACCAGATCAGGGTCGGGCAACACATGCGTATCAAGGAAGCTGGCCAAGGTCTCGGCGGTGACATCCTCGGCCTTCAGGCGACCGGCGGCGACGTCAACGGCCATACGGCGCACAGCGCGGGTCACCTCGTCACGGCCACCATAGTTGATGGCGATGGTCAGGTGGACGGTATCATTGCCACAGGTCAGCGTTTCCAGATCGTTCATCAGCCGCACAAGCGCAGGCTCCAGCCGGATACGGTCGCCGATGAAACGCACACGGACGCCAGCTTTATGAAGGGCTTGCGCCTCTTTCATAATGTAACGCTTGAACATGGTCATCAGGCCGGCGACCTCGGTCTGGGTCCGTTTCCAGTTCTCGGTCGAGAAGGCGAAAATGGTCAGATACTTGATGCCGATTTGCGGGCAGGCCTGCACGATATCGCGCACGCGCTTGGCCCCCGCCCGATGGCCGAACAAGCGCGGACGCCCGCGCAGCTTGGCCCACCGGCCATTACCGTCCATAATAATGGCAACGTGCTGCGGCACAACCGCAGCACCGCCCGCAATCGAGGCCCTGACCGTCGCCATTTCATCGCGCGCCATCACTGGCCCCCTTTGCCTTGGAAACACCGATGCAGGTTAAACCTGCATAATCTCGGCTTGTTTGGTTTCCAGCGTCTGGTCGACCAGCTTGATGAACTTGTCGGTCAGTTCCTGCACTTCGGTTTCCCAGAACTTGACGTCGTCTTCGGACAGGCCGTCTGCCTTGGCTTTCTTGATCTTGTCCATCCCGTCGCGGCGCAGGTTACGCACAGCCACACGGGCGTGCTCGGCATAACCCGCGGCGACCTTGGTCAGCTCGCGGCGACGCTCTTCGTTCAGCTCGGGGATCGGCAGCATGATGATGGTGCCGTTGGTCTGCGGGTTGATGCCCAGACCGGAATCGCGAATGGCTTTTTCGACCTTGTTGACCATGCCTTTGTCCCAGACATTGATGGTCACCATGCGCGGCTCGGGGACGTTGACGGTGCCCAGCTGGTTGACGGGGGTCATCTGGCCGTAGGCGTCGACCATCACAGGCTCCAACATGCTGCCCGAGGCGCGCCCTGTCCGCAGCGAGGCGAATTCGGTCCGCAGCGAAGAAATGGCGCCATCCATGCGGCGCGTAAGGTCGTCGGTATCAAGTTCGAATTCGTCAGCCATGTCGTTCTCGTCTTGTTGGTATCGGCGCCGCAGGTTGCCCCGTGGCCCAGCCAAGGTTCTACCCGAACCATCAGGCCCGGGCGAGGATCACCACGCTATAGCCGCAAGGTGCGGGGTTTGTATAGGCGCAACACCAGCAAAGCACCATCATTGCCGCATTTCCCCCAGCCCAAGCGGCACAGCGGCGAAGTTGCGGCTGGTAACTTTGGGTAAAATGGGAAATGACAGGCCGACCGCGCGAAATGCACCCCATAAATGACGCCCTGCGTGCGTCGAAGTCAGCCTCATGCCGAACGTTCCCCGTTTTATCCCCCCCCGCTCGGTCTACGACCGCCTTTGTGGTATTTTGGCGCTGATCATGCTGATCTGCGTGTGCGGGGGCCAGATCGGCGGCCAGCACTGGCCACAGCTTGTCGCATTGAACTGGGTGGCCGCGATATGCGCCGTCACCTTGGCCGTGCTACGGCTGCCGAATGTGCGCCCCATTGCCAAAGTTTTCGTGGGCCTTGCCATCGCGGCGGCGGCGGGCGTTTTGCTGTTCGCCCCCCAAAACGCGAACCAGTTGGATCGCGCGCTGCAACAAGGCACCGCGTTTTCAACCTTTCTGACGACGCTGGGGTTGGTGCGCGGGCCGGTGCGTGCATCGCGGTTGGTCGCCACGGCGGCAGCTTACCTGTTTTCCTTCCCCGCCAAATTCCGTACAGCGGCAGTGACTTACGGGTCGCAGTTCCTGACGATCCTGTTCAACCTTGGCACCATCAGCATGATGGCGGATATTGCCAAAAACCACGCCGAGGGCCGCGACAGCGGGGCCGACCCCAAGGCCATCACGCTGGCTGCGCTGCGCGGCACGCTGCTGGCCACCGCATGGAACCCGATCGGGATCGGCTATGCCGTCGTGCTGGCAGCGATTTCGGGGGCAGACCCTGCCTTACTGCTGGCAATTACATTCGGGTCAACGCTGCTGCTGACGGCGTTGGGCCTGCGCGTCGCCAAGATCCAAGACGACAGCATCGCGACCCCAGCCGAGGCCGCGCCCGTCGCGGGCGGCGGTTGGGCGGTTATCGGTCTGCTGGCCGCCGTCGCGGGGCTGATCGCCGCAACGCTGGCGCTGCACTGGGTGCTGCATATCAGTTTTCTGGTCGCCGCGTGTATCGTGCTGCCCGCGATGTCGCTGATCTGGCCGTTGGTCGAACCCTCGGCCCGTGCCGGTGCGCCGCTAAACCCCGTCGCCGCGATGGGCGATGCTTCGGCCAGCACCGCCAGCGAGGCGACGGTTTTCCTCTCGGCTGCGCTGATCAGCGTGCCGGCTGCGCTGTTACTGCACAGCATAGGGCTGGAAAACCTGTTCGAATCCCCCGCCGTCCCTCAGCTGGTTTTCATTTTGGGCTGCATGTTGCTGATCCCGTTGCTGGCAGCCGTTTACGTGCCACACACCATTTCGTTCGTGATCATCACACAGGTGGTCGGCGCCAGTTCGGTCGGGGCGGCGCATCCGCTGTCGCTGGGCCTTGCGCTGATGTTCGCGTGGGCCATGGCGATCTCGATCTCGCCTATTTCGGCGATGTCGCTGATTGCGGGCAACAGCATCGGGCGCAGCGCATTCGATGTCAGCCTCAAGATTAACCGAACCTTCACGTTGGTTACCTTGTGCGGTGCCACAATACTGGTAAGCTTGCTTTATCTGCTGGAATAATTCCGAGCGGTAGCGTGTTTTGCTTTGAACGCGGAATGCGCTGCCTTAATACCTCTGTAGAAACGCATAAAACAGGTGGTCTAGATGCCCAACGCCGACGACACGAACGAAAAAGCCAAACCCGTGAAGAAGGCGCAAGGCGGAAAAGCCGCCGGCGCCGCCAAAAATCGCGGCAAAGCCAAGCCCGAGGGCGATGAGGCCGCAAAGGCCCCTGCTGCCCGCAAAGGAGGCGCCCCCGAGGCCGACAAACCTGATTCCAAGTATTCCAGCGTTCTGATGCGCAGCGGGATCTACAGCGAACAGGACGACGAGGACGATATCGAAGCCCCTGAGGAAGAATCCGCGAAGGACGAGGCCCCGAAAGGTCGCGGTAAGAAAGAGAGCGCATCCGACAACGCCAAACCCGATCAGCTGCGTCGCGCCGACCTCGTTAGCCTTATCGCCAGCGACACATCTGTCGACGCGGCAACGATCCGCACGGTGATCGATTCCGCAATGCGGGCGATATCGGATGCGCTGCATGCAGACAAAAGCCTCGTGCTGCCGCCGTTGGGCAAACTCTCGGTGAAAGCCACGAAGCAAGGCGGCAACGGCCCTGTGATGACCCTACGTCTATCTCAACCGACCCCCAAAGACGCAAAATAAATGGTTGCGAAGGGCGGCTGGGACAGATAACCAGCCGCCCAAGGGTGATTAGCTCAGTGGTAGAGCGCTTCGTTCACATCGAAGATGTCAGGGGTTCAAATCCCTTATCACCCACCATTTTCCCAGCATGACCATCGCAAGACAGTTTGCTTAACTCTATGTAAGATAGCTTTGCTTACAGGGTGAACGTGTCATGGATCCGAACTTCGTCGTTTTGAGCCCTTCGGCTTCTGTGCGAGATATTCTGCCCCATGCGAGAATCTCTTTCTCTATTGGACCTGTCGTCGTTTACGCCTGCCCCTCGTTTCAAGAATCTAAACCCGACATTCGGCGCAGAACGCGCCGGCACTATCGGGCGCAACGGATCAGGCAAAAGCACACTGCTGCGGCTGATCGCGGGCGAGCTGCGCCTCACATTTGGCAGTTTCCAAGCCACGGGCACGCTTCCGATCATGCGGCAAGACGTGACCGCCCGCCCACAAGGCACGATTGCCGATCTGCTGGGCGTCGTCGGCCTGGTCGAGGTGGACTAGAACTTGCGCTCGCGGGTCGGCGCTTCGCTTTTGCGCTCCAGATCGCCCAGAATCGCAAACGCGGCTTGCGCATCTGTCGGGCGGGCAGTCCAGCCGCGCTACGCCTGTGCCAATGCTGCTGATCCTAGAGAACCGACCAACCACCTAGACCTCTACGCTATCACCGCGTTGGAGGCTGCCTTAGCCGATTATGAAGGGACGATTATAGCTGACAGCCGCGGCGACTCATTTCTGGACGCGATTGCTATCGACAAAACAATTGAATTTGAGATTCGATCCCCACACGCGCGAAATTCGGCATGAAAAATCGCCACGGTAGTCAGGGCCGCAGATAATTCCTGTAGACAGATGATCCATAACTTTCCGAGGATGACACAATGAGAATCGAAAGGGCCGGATATGTCTATCGACGCGACACTCAAGGTGTTGACCGAGCGGGTGCAAGAACACGCAAATACCATGCTGACCGAGGAGGCCGTAAAAACGGCGGTCGTATTGCCATTCCTTCAGTCGATGGGTTACGACGTGTTCAACCCCGGCGAGGTGATCCCTGAATTTACAGCGGATGCTGTCGGAAAAAAGGGTGAAAAGGTTGATTACGCTATCAAATTGGATGGTGAAATCCGCATTTTGATCGAATGCAAGCCTATCAGTACGCAGTTGGACAAGAACCATCTTGCGCAGCTTTATCGCTATTTTTCCGTTACCAGCGCCAAATTTGCAATTCTGACCAATGGTCGTTTTTTTTCACTTCTACAGTGATCTTGAAGAGCCGAACAAACTGGACACACGCCCCTTTTTCACTTTCGACATCACCGAGCCGAACGCCCAAGTTCTGGCCGAATTGCGCAAATTCGAAAAGGCAGGATTCGACGTTGACGGGATCCTCGCAAATGCCGAGCGATTGAAATATACATCGGCCCTGAAATCCGAATTCGTCAAACAGATGGAACATCCGACAGATGAATTCGTTCGCGTTTTAGCGTCCCCTGTCCATGAAGGGCGCTTTACAGCCGCCATTCTAGACCAGTACCGCAGTCTGGTGAAAACCGCCTTCCGCGACATTATTCGCGATTCCGTGCAGGATCGGCTGTCGTCGGCGTTGGCCACAACCGACACCAGCGCCGACATCCGCGATGAACCCGAGGTGCCCGACACCGATGTTGTCACCACGCAAGACGAGGTCGAGGGTTTCTTGATCGTCAAGGCGATCGTCTCTTCGGTCATCAAGCCTGGCCGGGTCAGCATGCGCGACCAGAAAAGCTATTGCGGCATATTGGCGGACGATAACAACCGCCGCCCGATCGCGCGCCTGCACTTCAACCGCGCGACGAAATATCTGGGCCTTTTCGATGGCGATTCCGAGGAACGCGTGGTGATCGAACACCTCGACGACATCTATGGTTTTGCCGAACGGCTACGCCAAACCGCGATCAAATACCCGGCCACCTAATCAGCAGTCATTCAGCGGGAAAATCAAACATGTCCGGGTGGTTGAACAGGCTGCCCGTCATAGCGGCATAAAGAATGGTTTTCCCGTCGATACTCTCGGGGCCGCCGCCGATGTTCAGCCATGTCAGCGCCTCGTGGGGGCTGTTGTAGTCGGTTTCCAGCTGCAGGGCATACATGGTATCATTATCGAACAGCACCGCCATTTGATGCGCACCGCAGTCGTGCTGCTTGCATGCGAACAGCACCGAAAACGGTTTTCCGTCCAGCGTGACATCGACCTGCTCGCCCTCGGTCGCGCGGGCGAGCCAGTCAGGCTTGGACATATCAGCAAAAAGCCTGTCAAAACGCGCGGCCCATTCGGGTTCCGCCAGATAGGTGCTTAGCGTGCGCGGGGCATCCTGTGCGTTGGCGGCAGCGGTCATCAGAACAAGGGCAAGCGAAGCAAGGCGCATGGCATCCTCCTAACAGATTGTGGGCAGTCTGCGCGCAACGCGGTGCAGGCAGCAAGCAAAACATGCGTTACATCTCCGTAACACCGACGAACGGGGCGTCACACTGACGTCACATTGGCGCGGTATCGGCCAGCGTCCCGCCCGAACGCGTGGCGTCTATCGATGAAGGTTTCCCGTCTTATGAACATCCTTAAAACCCTCGGCATCGCCTTGCTGGTAGGCAGCTTTGCCACGATCGCCGCAGCCGATATCGACTTTTCGCAGAGCGGCATGGCTGTCACCGAAGGCGGTCACGCCTATGCCAAGGTCAAGAAAGCCGACCGCGTCGACGGCGTCCTGCATGTCGAAATTGAATTTGTGACCGATTATCAGGGCTATTCGGGCGAAACGTTGTACCAGGCCCTTGCAGAAGGCGCGATTTTTATCCGTGCCGGCGATGCCACCTACCCCCCTATCGACAGCGCGGCGGTGCCAGACAAACTGCAACTGACCTTCAACTACAACCCCGAGGCGAGCGCCCGTGTCGGCCGCTGGAAGGCCGACTTTGTAGCCCCCGCGAGTGATGCCGCCGAACTGGTCATGCCCGGCATCGCACCCATCCCGCTGGCGATTCGCGATCGTTAGGCGCGTTTTCCCAAACGTGACTGGGTTTTTCCAAACGTGTCTGGACAGCCGCCCCATTCCAAGGCATCCTACCCCAAAGGATAACGAGGATACCCCAATGACGACTTTGCAACGCATCACCGGCGCACTTCTGATCGGGTTGCTGGCCACCCCCGCCCTTGCCCAAACCATGGACCATTCGGCCCACGGGAACATGGCGATGGAAGGCTATATGGCCGCGATGGATACGATGATGGCCGATATGGACAACATGCCATCGACCGGCAACCCCGATGCCGACTTCATCCTGATGATGATCCCGCACCACCAATCGGCCATCGACATGGCCAAGGTCGAGCTGGAGCACGGCACCGATGACGAGACGCGCGCGCTGGCGCAGCAGATCATCGATGCGCAGGAAAAGGAAATTGCCGAAATGCACGCGATGCTAGACCGCATGGGCGTCAAGGCTGACTAAAGCGACGCGCCCCGCATGGGGCGCGTGCCATCAGGCTGCAGCAGCCGCCGCTTCACGAATACGTTCAATCATCGCGCGCAGGCCGTTCGATCGTTGCGCCGACAGGTGTTCGCGCAGGCCGATCCGGTCGAATTCGGCCATTGCATCCACTTTCGCCACATCCTGCAAAGGCACGCCGTTATACAGCGCAGCCAGAATGGCAATCAGCCCGCGCACGATCAGCGCATCGCTTTCGCCCTCGAACTGATAGCGGCCATCGGCGATGACGGGGTGAATCCAGACTTGGCTGGCGCAGCCCGTGACCTTGGTGGCGGGCACGCGCAGCGCTTCATCCAAGGGCGGCATGGCGCGCCCCAGCTCGATTACGTGGCGATAGCGGTCTTCCCAGTCGTCCAGAAAGGCAAATGTCTCGACGACCTCTTCAAATGCGGGGGTTGCCATGGTTAAGCCCCCTCGCCCAGACGGATCGTCACCACGTTTTGCCCCTTGGCTGCCAGCGCGATTTTGCCTTGGCACAGCGCCAGCGCATCATCCCCAAACAAAGCCAAACGCCAACCGGTCAGCGCCTGCACATCGCGCTGCCCTGCGGCAATCGCATCCAGTTCCGCCGACGACGCGATCAGCTTTTGCGCCACACCTTCGCCTTCGGCGCGCGCTTTCAGCAGCACGCGCAGCAGGTCGGCCAAAGCCGGATTGACCTGCAGGTCTTTTTCCTTCTCGGACGGCAGACGCGGCATCTGGTCGGGGCGCAGCGCCAGCGCGCGCGCGACGGCGGCCAGAATACCATCGGCGATCGGGCCGCGGCGGGCCTCGCGCAGCAGCAAGCGCGCGCCGCTCAGGTCATCCTCGCTGGCGGGCTTCATCGACGCCAGCTCGAGCAGCGCGTCATCCTTGAACACGCGCGAGCGCGGCACGTCTTGCGCTTGGGCGTATTCCTCGCGGAACCTGGCCAGCTCGCGCATCACGGCCAGAAACTTCGGTGAGGATGTGCGCGTTTTCACTCGCAGCCACGCTTGATCGGGGTCGACGCGATAGGTCTCGGGGTTGGTGAGGATGTTCATTTCCTCGGCCACCCATGCAGCGCGGCCCGATTTTTCAATCTGGGCCGAAAGGTTTTCGTAGATCTGCCGCAGGTGAGTCACGTCGGCCAGCGCATATTCCTGCTGGGCGACCGACAGCGGGCGGCGTGACCAATCGGTAAAGCGCGAGGTCTTGTCGATATCGGCCTTGGCGATCTTGCGGGCCAGCGTCTCGTAGCTGACCTGCTCGCCATAACCGCAGACCATCGCGGCGACCTGCGTATCGAACAAGGGCGCGGGGATCAAATCTTGCCCGACCGAAAAAATCTCGAGGTCCTGCCGCGCGGCGTGGAATACCTTGACCACATTCGTGTCGCGAAACAGCGCATAAAGCGGTGCCAGATCGATGCCGTCGGCCAGCGGGTCGACCAAAGCGGCGTCGGCGTGCGGCCCCGAAAACGCCAGCTGCACCAGACACAGCTTGGCGTAATAGGTCCGCTCGCGCAGAAATTCGGTATCGACCGTCACATAGGGGTTCTTGGCAGCCTCGGCACAAAAGCTGGCCAGCGCCGCGGTCGTCGTGATAATTTTCATCAGCTTGCCGTCGCTTGTTCAGTCGCTTCGCTAAAATATGCGGCAAGGCATAGGCCATCGCAGCGGCAAGTAAAAGGGCATCACGCCAGAAAGACGGGTCGCATGTCACCTTCGGCAAAGCGGCGCAGCACGGCGGGGTACAGGCGATGCTCTTGCACCAGCACCTTTTGCGCCAGCGTTTCGGGTGTGTCGTCTGCCGCCACATCCACCCGCGCCTGCCCCAAAATCGGGCCGTCATCCAAGGCTGCGGTCACCAGATGCACGGTGCAGCCATGGGTGGGCACACCTGCCGCAATCGCGCGTTCATGGGTATGCAACCCTTTGAATTCCGGCAAAAGTGAGGGGTGGATGTTCAGCATCCGCCCTTCCCACTGGCGGGTAAACCCGTCGGTCAAGATCCGCATGAAACCTGCCAGACAGACAATGTCGATCTCGGCCGATTGCAACTGCTGCTGGATCGCCGCCTCGAACGCCGCGCGGTCTTTGCCATAGGGGCGATGGTCGACCACGGCGGTCGCAATCCCCAAGGCCGCCGCTTTTTGCAGACCGCCTGCTGTTTCATCATTCGACAGCACCAGCGCCGGCCGCGCGGGGAAGTCCCCCTCCATCGCGCGGACCAAAGCCATCATGTTCGACCCGCCGCCCGAAATCAGGATGGCGACGCGCTTCATACCGACAGCGTGCCCGTATAGGCCACGCCGCTGCCTTCGGTGATGTGGCCAAGGGTATAGACCGCCTCGCCCGCGTCACGCAGCTGCGCGGCAATCGCATCGGCGCGGTCTGCCGCAACCACGACAACCATGCCGATGCCCGCGTTGAATGTCTTGAGCATCTCGGCTTGATCCAGCCCGCCCACATCGCCCAGCCACGCAAATACGGGCGGCAGTGTCCAAGCGTTCAGGTCGATCGTCGCGCCCATGCCCTCGGGCAGAACGCGCGGCAGGTTCTCGGTCAAGCCGCCGCCTGTGATATGTGCCAAGGCGTGCACGCCGCCCGCGCGCACCGCGCCTAGCACCGGCTTCACATAAAGGCGCGTCGGCGTGAGCAGCGCTTGCCCCAGTGGCGCATCGGCAAACGGCGCCGGATCGTTCCAGCCCAGCCCAGCCTTTTCGGCAACTTTGCGAACCAGCGAATAGCCGTTCGAATGCACCCCGTCGGATGCAAGGCCCAGCAGCACATCGCCGGCCGCAACGCCTGCGGGCAGCGCCCCGCCCCGTTCCATCGCGCCAACGGCAAAGCCCGCAAGGTCGAAGTCGCCGTCGTGATACATGCCGGGCATCTCGGCCGTCTCGCCGCCCACCAGCGCGCAACCCGATGCCGCGCAGCCATCGGCGATGCCCGCAATCACGCGGGCAGCTTCGTCAACCGACAGCTTGCCGGTGGCGAAGTAATCCAGAAACAGCAGCGGCTCGGCACCTTGGCAGACCAGATCGTTCACGCACATGGCCACCAGATCAATCCCGATGGTATCCAGATGGCCGGTATCAATCGCGATGCGCAGCTTGGTTCCGACACCGTCTGTCGCCGCCACCAAGATGGGGTCGTCATACCCTGCCGCCTTCAAATCGAACAGCGCGCCAAACCCGCCAAGGCCCGCCATTGTGCCTGCGCGCCGCGTCCGCGCTGCGGCGGGTTTAATCCGCTCGACCAAGGCGTTACCCGCATCAATGTCCACGCCTGCGGACGCATAGGTTAGTTTGCTGTTCGTATCGCTCATGGCTCACCCCGACTTGCCCTGACGTTTCCCGCCCGCCGATACCCCAGATGCCCGCACGAAGCCAGTAGCAACTTGACCCGAAGGCCGCCGTAACCTATCGGATGGGGCACATACCCCGGCAGGTAGACGTCACGGGGGCCTGTAGCTCAATGGTTAGAGCAGAGCGCTCATAACGCTTTGGTTGGGGGTTCGAGTCCCTCCGGGCCTACCAATACCATTTAATTAGAAAGTGCAGCGCTTTCCCGGCAGCAAGGCTGCAGGTAGCGATTCGACGCGCACGCGCGCACCAAACTGGCGCGCGGGCGGGCGTTCCTATCGGCGCCACCCCGCAAACCGCAGCATTTCAGCAAGATTGCGCTATCATCGCCGAAAGGTGGGGGATTTTAGTCAGACCCCCTCGCTAATGCGCGATAACCCTGTATAAGGGCGTTGCAATTCACTGTTGATCGACCTGTTCCGCCTGGCTCAGCTCTCCATTTTCAGCTTTGCAGGGCCGCTGCACGACGCTAGCGGCATTTTTAAGGAATGAGTTCCATGGTCAATGGTACCGTCAAGTGGTTCAACGCCACCAAAGGCTTCGGCTTTATCGCACCCGAAACCGGCGCGAAAGACATCTTCGTGCACATTTCGGCTGTTCAACGCTCGGGCCTGACCGGTCTGAACGACGGCCAAAAAGTTTCGTTCGACATCGAACAAGGCCGTGACGGCCGCGAATCGGCGATCAACCTCGAACTGGCCTAAGGGTCACGTTTTCGCGGATAAAGCGGGGCGGATGTAAATCCGCCCCGCTTTTTTTTGTGCCAAGGTACGCTTAGATTGCACGCTTAGAACTTTGGCGCAGTGTCACCTGCGGGGGCGAATACGTCGCCGATGCAGCGGCGCGCATCAAACGTCTCGCGCGCGATATCTTCCATGATCTTCTCGACATCCAGCCCTGTGATCTTGCCAGCGCGCTTCATGATGCGGCTATCGATAATCACGGTGTCGAGGTTGGCCGCGCGGGCGTTACGGGCGATCATCCCCTCGACAAAACCATAGGGCACCATGATCAGGTCGTCGGCGCGCACCAAATCGATGTCGTCAAGTCTACCCAACGTTATCGATCGGGTGCGGGGCCGCGATACCCAGTGCCTTTGCGCCATTGATTGTGCCCATCCGGATGGCATCAGGGAAGTTCACGGGCACAAGCCCCTCGGTCGAGGTGCCGGTATGCGGGATGCCCATGTAGAACGCCGTCGCCATGGATTCGCACATGTCGATCGGCGCCAGCGTATTGCCGCCAAACGACGGCGACACGCGCACGTCGTCGTTGAACATATGCACCATCTGTTCCGCGATATAGCCGGAATTGCCCAAGCGCAGTTCGGAATGCACCGAATACGACAGCGACGCCCTCGCCTCGGCCATCGCGACGCGGTCTTCGGGCTTGGCGTGGACGATCAGCGATTTCGGGCCCCAATAGCCCCAGTCACGAACCTGCTCGACCCCAAAGGAATAGTTGCCCTGCCCTGCATGAACCGCCGTCATCAGGTTGTAGCCAAAGGCCCAGTTCATCTCGCGGCTGTATACCTCCTTGCCCAGCGTTTTCTGGCTGCGGCCGTTGAAGCCGAAATCGAGCAACCCCTGAAACGGCGAGGCGCTGCCGAACCACGTCTTCATCGTCTCCTCGGCCAGCGCGAAATCGATGGCTTCCGCAGCGGGTAAACCGTCGCGATGGCCAAAGGTGAACAGCGACCGCACGCCGCTATCGGCATGGGCCTGCACTTCGTCATTCATCGTGTCGACAGACATAGTGTGGTGGCCATCCGTGTGCATGTTAGTGTTGCCAGCGTGACCACTTCGGCAAATGCCAACATGTCGCTGGCGTGCATCATAGCAGGCAAGAAAGCGCGTTAGGCTGGGAATTATGCGAGCCTAGGGGCCGGCATATTGCACATCCGGCTGGCACAGATTCTGCCAGTGCGTTTCGAGCATCACGATCATGCGGCTGGCGTCGATTTCCTCGGTGCCGGGGGCATGGCAAGGTGGGGGCCGATGGAAACAATCTCGCCGCGCTTCACATGAAATTCAGTCGCCTCTGGACCACCCAGCGCGTCGTCGACTGTCAGAAAATCGGCCTTCCGGATGACGATTTCACCGCGTTCGCGGCTTGTCCGGTACCCTACGCCTTGGTCCAGTTGGGCATTACAGGCCGGACTTGCGCCCAGAACGCCCGCACCATTCAATCCACCCGCCCCCAGCAGCAAACTTCGGCGTGATCGCCGCCGACGTAGTTAGTTTTTTGTCAGCCGCTCGCCGTACCAATCGCAAGCGTCGTTGTGATCTGCCATGACTAGCTCCTCTAGGTGCCTCAAGGATCAGCAGCCGCTTTTCGCTGTTCTTCCCGCATCGCGGGGCGCCCAAGCACTGGCCCAAAATTTGAAGAATGGGTCTATTTTTGGCGCTCAGATCAAACGCGCGACCGCTCGCCGCCTGCAACGAAACAATTGCCCGCCCGCACCCATGCGCCGCATAATGACAGCGCGCGCCATAAAAATGCACCGGACAAGGAAAAGCCCATGCGTTATGCCCTGCTTCCAGCCGCACTGATCGCCCTCACCACCGCAAGCCACGCCCAGCAGCCAACGTGGCCCGTCGACGGCGCAGCCCGCGTCCCGTCCAAAGCGATGGAGTTTCCGACCACCCTCGACCCCGTGGGAAAACCCCTTGACGCCCTACTGAACGAGGGGGCCAGCATCATATCCTCGTTTTTGGGGGAAACAGGGCCGATCATCACTATCGCCAATGATGGGAAATATACGTTTTGCCTGATCCACGGCGCAAATCCGCAGACAGATCAAAATGTCGCAACATCAGAATGTTATGCACTGAACTAGCCGCGGCTCTGCAAAATTTAAATCGGCTTGGGCGTGAAAAAAATACGCCCAAGCCTGTAAGCCGCGCTATATCTCCACGCGATTTGTAACACCGAATGACTTACCATTCGCCACATGGCGCGCCACCAAAGACCGCGCCTTACCGCCACTGATAAAGGGGCGCGCAGGTTGAACAAAATGGCTCATTTCCGTCAAAGCAGGGAAAATGGCGAACAATTCATCGCGCGCACTTTGCCCCATCATTGTCAGCGCCTGCGGCCCCAAATAAAGGCTTTCAGACGCAATCCCGTTTGCAAAAACAATACCATGATCGTCCAGCGCGAAATGCACATATGTGACGGGCGCCAAATCATCGCGAATGCTGACACCGGGCAAACCCACCAAATGCTTCGCCGCGACCAACACTTCAGCGGCGCCGCCCATACGCGCCGCAATGCGCGACGAGACCATAACGCGATGCTGCTGCGAAACGGTCAGATCAGTACGCGGCAGGCCATCCCCAAGCGAACCAGCCGTGATGTGTACCGGCCGCAGCTTGAGCGCGCGCGCCAGCGCATGCGTACTCAGCGTCTTCTTGTCGATCCAGCGGATCGGCTGCAAGCCACGGTCCTGCGTCATGACCAAATCACCCACAGACAGCCCTCCGGCCGCCCGATAGCCATCTGCGGTCAAGATCATCGCGTCTGCGCCAAAGCAAATCGCCTGCCGCAAATCCGCCGTTACCGTACCGACGGGCGTGCCCTGGTTCGCAACAACGGTTCCCGCCATGTCACGGTACATGACACTGCCCGGCTCAATCGTATGATTGGTCGAGAAGAAAACGTAGGTCACGCCGGTGCCGGTACTGCTCTCGTATGGCAACAAAACAATATAGAGGTCAAACGGATTTCCCTCGGCATCTACGCCCGGGAAATATACCGCTAAATCCAAAGACGACCCCGCCGAAACGAGAATCGTTTCATCGGACCCCGGTTGCGGCAAGATAAGGTCCTCGACCAGCGTTGTGGAAGGGTCGCCACTGGCAAACAGGCCATCCGCATCATCAATGACCATCTGCCGTGTATGCCCTATCGTATAAATAGAGCTTGTGTCATTCGTAGTAACATCACCTGCAGTGAAGACAGTTAGCGTGTATTGCGCCATCGCACTCAACCTTCGAAAGAACAAACGGCCACAGCATACGCCTAAAAGGTGCGCGCACGGCCAACATTGCGCAGCGTTACCCTACAAAATTCGTGCCACAAAGCGGATTTTTTCATCTGCAACCACAACTTAATGAATCGTGCAAACTGCGATAAAAAAGCGGCATTATTTTGAAAGGAATTAGCATAGCGCTTTCACGCGCAGCCGCAGAAAATTTGGAATAACCAGTTCCGCGATAAAGGCATTGGCCAAAGAGCTTCCAGCCTTGCAACCTTGAGCGAAAATAAAGGCCAGAAACGAACCAAAGCCCCGTGAGTCTATTGCATATGTGCACATCATCAAACGAAAAACCACCGAAAGGCCGGCTAGCTGCGCCGACAAGTGATGGCAAAACAATCGTTCAGGGAATATGGCGGACAGTGAGGGATTCGAACCCTCGAGACGGTCTCCCGCCTACACACTTTCCAGGCGTGCGCCTTCGACCACTCGGCCAACTGTCCAACGCGCTTCTCATGCAGAAGAAACGCGAGTTTTGCAAGGGGTTATCCAGCGGAAACCCCTTGCAAAATCAATCTTCGGCGTTCGCCTCGGCGCGGCTCTTGCCGGATACGTCCATTGCAAGGGTCGCGGCCATGAAACCGTCCAAATCGCCATCAAGCACACCCTGGGTATCGGATGTTTCAAACCCGGTGCGCAAATCCTTCACCATTTGGTAGGGCTGCAGCACATAGGATCGGATTTGGTTGCCCCAGCCTGCATCGCCCTTGGCCTCGTGGGCCTCGTTGATGGCGGCGTTGCGCTTATCCAGCTCCAGTTGATACAGGCGCGATTTCAGGGCCTTCATGGCGATTTCACGGTTCTGGTGCTGCGACTTTTCCGAACTGGTCACAACGATCCCTGTCGGGAAGTGGGTGATCCGCACGGCCGAGTCGGTCTTGTTGACGTGCTGTCCACCCGCCCCGGACGAGCGGTAGGTGTCCAGACGAATGTCCTTGTCCAGCACCTCGATCTCGATGTTATCGTCAACCACCGGATACACCCAGACCGAGCTGAACGACGTATGCCGCCGCGCCGCCGAATCGTAGGGCGAGATGCGTACCAAGCGGTGAACACCCGATTCCGACTTCAGCCAACCATAGGCGTTATGGCCGGAGATTTTGTAAGACACCGACTTGATGCCGGCCTCTTCCCCCGGGCTTTCCGATTGCATTTCAACCGTATAGCCCTTTTTCTCGGCCCAGCGGACATACATCCGCGCCAAGATCGAGGCCCAGTCGCAGCTTTCGGTGCCGCCCGCGCCTGCGTTAATTTCCAAGAAGGTGTCGTTGCCGTCGGCCTCGCCGTTCAGCAGTGCCTCGATCTCTTTTTGCGCCGATGTCTCGCGCAGCGCGCGAAGGGCTTCCTCGGCCTCGGCGACGACATCGTCATCACCCTCGGCCTCGCCCATCTCGATCAGCTCGATATTATCGCTCAACTCGCGACGTAGGCCGTCGACGGTGCCGATCTGGTCGACCAGAATCTGGCGCTCGCGCATAAGCTTCTGGGCGGCCTCGGGGTTGTCCCACAGGGTCGGGTCTTCAACGCGCGCGTTGAATTCTTCCAGCCGGTAGCCAGCCGTTTCCCTGTCCATCCGCTGGGCGACCAGATCGATGGATTTTTCAATGGCGGCAATAATATCTCGCGTTTCGCTACGCATGGCTGTCCCGACTTTAAAACTCCGGCCGCTTCTAGACCGACCGGCCCGATCAGTAAAGACCACCCGAGGTCACGGTGCCGAAGGTGGCGTTGTCGCCCACCGTCGCCGTGCTTCCCGAGGAGTTGCGCACGTTGCGCGAAGCCGCCACGACTTCGTCCACCAGCGGCAAATCCGCCGACATCGCAAACCCACCGTCGAAGGTGACGCCGAAGATCGGCTCGTTCCCGGCGCGGAAGCATTCGGCCTGAACGTTGTCGCCGGTGCTGCCGTCGGGCAGTCGCGCGCCGCTGAAACGGTCGATGTTGATGAAACGGCAATCAGCCGGCACATGGAACGGGCCGCCGCCATATTCCTTGATCGCGGCCGACATGGCGCGCTGGAACACGGGGCCGCACAGCCCCCCGCCCGAGACCGCACCCATCGGTTCGGGGCTATCATAACCAATATAGCAGCCCGCGACGATGTTCGACGAATAGCCGATGAACCACGCATCTTTCGCGTCATTAGTCGTGCCGGTCTTACCGGCAATCGGCACCGGCAGGCGGACCGAGCGGCCCGTGCCGCGCTGCACCACGCCCTGCATCATCGACGTCAGCTGATAGGCCGTGACCTCGTTCATGATCCGCTCGCGCGGGTGGTCGACCTCGGGGCTGACGCCGCCGGGCAGGCTTGGCGCACTACAGTTCACGCAGCGGCTTTGGTCGTGGCGATAGATGGTGTTGCCATAGCGGTCCTGCACGCGGTCAACCAGCGTGGGCTCCACCCGCTCGCCCCCGTTTGCGAACATCGCATAGGCGGCAACCATCTTGTAAAGCGTTGTTTCCTCGGACCCTAGCGATGCGGCCAGCACGGGGTTCATGTGGTCATAGACACCAAAACGCTCGGCATATTCGGCGACGGTGTTCATGCCCACTTCCTGCGCCAAACGAATGGTCATCAGATTGCGCGACTGTTCGATACCCGTGCGCAGCGGCGTCGGGCCGTAGAAGCGGTTCGACGCGTTTTGCGGACGCCACGGGCCTTGCGGCGTCATGATTTCCACCGGCGCGTCAACCACGATGGTCGCGGGCGTGTAGCCACTATCCAGCGCGGCGGCATATACGAACGGCTTGAAGCTGGACCCCGGCTGACGACGCGCCTGCGTCGCACGGTTAAACACCGACGACTGGTACGAGAACCCGCCCTGCATCGCCAAAACACGGCCCGTGTTGACGTCCATTGCCATGAACGCCCCCTCGACCGCGGGCACCTGCCGCAGCGTCCAGCGCACAAAACTACCGTCGCCGTCTGCCGTCATGCGGCGCACCAGCACAACATCGCCAACCTTGAAGTTGTCAAAGAAGTTGCCACGCAGCCATTCGATGTCGCGGCGGGGCACAACGGGCGTCTCGGGGTCGTCCATCGCGACCCCCTCGATCCCCAAACGCAGCTGGCTATCCTCGACCCCCAACACGACGGCGGGCAGCCACGGGCTATCCAGCGTGATGTCGCGGGGTACCTCGGCGGCGGCCAAAGCGGCGCGCCAAGCGCTTTCGTCGCTCAGCGCTTCCTCGGGGATCGTCTTGCCGGTGCCGTGCCAGCGCCCGCGACCACGGTCGTAATCCTCCAGCGCGCGCTGCAGCGCATGGGCCGCCTCGATCTGCAACGGCTCGTCCACCGTCGCGCGGATCGAAAGGCCACCGTTGAAGAACTGGTCTTCACCAAAGTTGCGCGACAGTTGGCGGCGGATCTCATCAGTAAAATAGTCGCGCGGCGGCAGACTCGACCGGAACGAGGGGTAATCCCCCGACTGCACGGTGCGCAGATCCTCGTGCGGGCTTCGTCGTAGGCGGGCTGGTCGATGTAGCCATCGGCCAACATGCGGCCCAGCACATAGTTGCGGCGCGATACCGCCTGATCGTGCTGGCGCACGGGGTGCAGGTTGCTGGGGCTTTGCGGCAGTGCGGCCAGATAGGCGGCCTCGGCCGGCGTCAACTCATCCAGCGACTTGTTAAAATAGGTCTGCGCAGCAGCGGCGACGCCATAGGAATTCTGCCCCAGAAAAATCTCGTTCAGATACAGCTCGAGGATCTTTTCCTTGTCCATGACCTGTTCGATCCGGACAGCCAGAATGATTTCCTTGATTTTCCGTTCCGCCGTGCGCGAGCCATCGAGCAGGAAGTTCTTCATCACCTGCTGCGTGATGGTCGACGCGCCGCGCATATCCTGCCCGCGCGAGCGGACAGCCTCGACAAACGCCGCCATCATGCCCCGTAGGTCAAAGCCGGGGTGGGTGTAGAAATTCTGGTCTTCCGCCGCAACGAAAGCATGCTTCACCAGCGCCGGGATCTGGTCGGCGGGCACAAACAGGCGCCGCTCGTTCGCGAATTCGTCGATAATGCTGCCCTCGCCCGAATAAATCCGGCTGATGGTGGGCGGCGAATATTGGGCCAAGGTCTCGTAGCTGGGCAAATCACGACTGTAGACGTAGATCACCGCGCCCATGCTGAGCGCGCCGAACACCAGCGCCAAACAGATGAACGAGAAAATCCCGCCGAAAAACGAAGTGATAAATCGAAGCACGCGCGGCGACCCCTTTGGCAAACTGCCCTTTGCGGCGGCCCGATCCGGCAGGGCCACCCAATTACTGCCCCGCCTTATAACCAGCGCGGCCCATAAGGTCAAAACACGCTTGACTGAACCGCCACTAGCGGCGCTGCAACGGCCCCAGCGCCGATTCAGATTGCGCCCAATCCTGCAAGCCGCTGACGATCCCCAATATAATCGCCTGACGGCCGATGACGGTATCCAGCCGCGTACGCTCGGCCGGGTTCGATATAAACCCGGCCTCGATCAGAACCGAGGGAAAATCGGCTGCGTTCAGAACCCACAGCGGCGCGCGGCGATGCGGATGGTCGTTCATCGCCGCCCCCGCGCCGCGCAAATGGGTCACCAGCGCGGTGGCCAGCCGCTCGGACGCGGGGCCGGTTTCGCGGCGCGCCAAATCCATCAGCACCCCCGCAACCGTGTCGTCCTGCCCCGCCAGATCGACGCCGCCCAGCAGATCACCGCGATTATGGCGCTCGGCCATCAGGGCGGTGGCGCGGTCGGCGGCCTCGGCCCCTTGGGTGTAAACCACCGCGCCACGCACCTGCGGCTGATCCACCGCATCAACGTGCAGCGATATGAACACATCCGCGCCCGCCGCCCGCGCAAGAGTCATCCGTTCGGACAAGGGCACGAAAACATCCTCGCTACGGGTCAGCACGGGCTGGAAATCGCCCGTGCGCTGCAACGCGTCGGCCAGCTCATGCGCCAGCGTCAGCATCAGGCGCGCCTCGACCACGCCATCGCGCTGCGCGCCGGGGTCAATCCCGCCATGGCCCGCATCAATTGCAACCACCAAACGCCCGTCTTCATTAGGTTTTGGTACGGCGGCAGGGATCATATCCCAGCCTGTCGCCTGCGGAATTCCGGCGTCGTGCATAAAGCTCTCGGCATCGGTGGGGGCCAGACGCACCTGCAACCGCGCCGCCCCATTACCCGCATCCACGCGCATCTCGGCGCTGGCCACGCGCAGCGGCGCGGGCAGATCCAGCACCAGCCGCGACCACCCCGGCCGCATAGCCCCAAAACGCAACGCAGCTTCGGGCAGGCCTTGCAGCAAATCCGCCGCGCGGGCCTGCCCAAAGTCGACGGCCCGAAAATCCAGCACAAGGCGGCGCGGTTCATCCAGCGTGAACACCCGCCACGGCACAACTTGCGAGAGGCCCAAATCCAACGCGGCGCCGCCACCTTCAACGACGATCCGGCTCTGCCCCGCATCAAGGCGCGCCAGCCCCGCCATCTGCGCCTGCGCACCCGCGCTGCACAGGGCAAACACCAGCGCCAGCCAAATCGCCCGCAGCATCAGCGCACCCCCGCCGCACGCTTGGCCATAAAGGCCTGAAGACGGGCGATGCCTTCGACAATATCCGCCGTCTGGCGCGCATAGCAAAACCGCATCCAGCGCTGGCCTTCCTCGGGGTCGAAATCAACGCCGGGCGCGGCGGCGATGCCCGCCTCATCCAGCAGATCGGCGGCAAAGGTCAGCGAATTGTCGGTATAGGCGCTGACATCGACATAAATATAGAACGCCCCGTCGGGCGGCGCAAAACGGTCGAGCCCCGCCGCGCGCAAACCCGCAACCAGCAAGTCGCGGTTGGCGGCATAAACCGCCAAATTCGCGTCCAACTCGGGCCGTGCATCCAAGGCATAAAGGGCCAAACGCTGCGCGGCGTGGCCGGGGCAAATGAACATATTCTGCGCCAACCGCTCGACCTGCCGGACTTGGTCTTCGGGCACGACCATCCAGCCGACGCGCCACCCCGTCATCGAGAAATACTTTGAGAAGCTGTTGATCACATAGACATCATCGGTGACATTCAGCGCCGAGATCGCCGGTATGCCGTATTCTATTCCATGATAAATCTCGTCCGAAATCAGCGATATATCATGCGATCTGCATGCATCACTTAAATTCGAATAAGCCGCACGATCCAGCATGGTTCCTGTCGGGTTCGCGGGCGATGCGACCAGCAGCCCCGCCAAATCCAACCCCGCCAAATCAGCCGCAACCGGCTGCATGCGGTTTTCCATGCCCGTGCGGATACCCACAGGCTGCATATCCAGCGCGCGCAAAATTTGCCGATAGCTAGGGTAGCACGGATAACCCAAACCCACCCGCGCGCCGGTCTCGAACAACGCGTTAAACGCCAGCAAAAACGCACCCGACGCGCCTGCCGTCACCACCACACGCGCCGGATCCAAATCAACGCCGTAAACATCGGCATAATGCTGCGCGATGCGGGCGCGCAGTTCAGGCAAGCCTAAACCTACGGTGTAGCCCATAGCATCGCCCTGCAATTCACCCACCAAACGGGCCAAGGCAGCCTGCGGCGCGCCGGTCGATGGCTGGCCGACCTCCATATGAATGATGTGCCGCCCCTCGGCCTCGGCCTTACGCGCGGCCTCCATCACATCCATCACGATAAACGGGTCGACATCTCCGCGCTGCGACAGTTTCATCTCGGCCTCCGGCTTGGGTCTTGTGGCGCCTTTCTGGCACATCCGCCCGCCTCAGGCCAGAGCGCGCGCCGCGCCAAAGATGTGATCGCGCGGCGGTGAAAGGCGGCTTGGCTTTCGCGGCTGGCTGTGAACAATGGCGCAAAACGAACAGGACGGAACCTTTATGCGCAAGCCCCTACTGGCCCTACCCGCAACGCTGGCCCTGCTGGCCGGATTGTCGCAGCCCGCCATGGCCTTTGACCCGGCAGCGATGACCGACAGTGAAAAGACCGCATTCGGCATCGCCATCCGCGACTATCTGCTGTCCCACCCCGAAGTAGTGATGGAGGCCGTGCAAGCCCTGCGCGACAAGGAATATGCAGCCCAAAGCGACCGCGACACGCAAATGATCGCCTCGCTGGAAGACCAGCTGTTTGATGACGGCTATTCGTGGGTCGGCGGCAACCCCGAGGGCGATGTGACCATCGTCGAATTCATGGATTACCGCTGCGGCTACTGCCGTCAGGCCTTCTCGGAGGTCGAGGAACTGGTTGCCAGCGACGGCAATATCCGCCTGATCGTTAAGGAATACCCGATCCTGACCGAGGGCTCGACCCTGTCGTCGCAATTCGCCATCGCCGCCAAGCTGATCTACGGCGATGATGCCTACAAAACCCTACACGATGCGCTAATTACCATGCGTGCCGATGCGACTCCCGAAACGCTGGTCGATCTGGCCAATACGCTGGGCTTTGACGGCGCATCCATCGCCACCCGCGCCCAAAGCTTTGAAGTGTCGGATATGATCGGACGCAACCACGATCTGGCGCGGCAACTGCAAATCAGCGGCACGCCCACGTTCATCCTGAACGGCACCATGCAGCGCGGGTATGAACCGCTCGACAGCATGCGCGCCCGCGTTGCCGCGCTGCGCGCCGAAGGCTAATTACTCGGCCGCCTTGCTGGCAGCGTCCAGCTGGGCGGCCTTTTCTTCGACCTGCTCGACAATGTGGTCGATCATCTGTTCGTTCGACATGCGGTGCGACTGGCGGCCGGCCAAATAGACCATACCGTTCCCGTTCCCGCCGCCGGTCCAACCCACATCAGTCATCAACGCCTCGCCCGGGCCATTCACGACGCAACCGATGATCGAGAGGCTCATCGGCGTCTTGATATGCTCTAGCCGCCGCTCCAAAATCTCGACCGTCTTGATCACGTCGAATCCCTGCCGCGCGCAGCTGGGGCAGGAAATGATATTGACGCCGCGGTGGCGCAGACCCAGCGACTTCAGAATATCGTAGCCGACCTTCACCTCCTCGACCGGATCGGCCGAGAGGCTGACGCGGATCGTATCGCCGATCCCCATCCACAGCAGATTGCCCAACCCGATCGCAGACTTGATCGTCCCCGACATCAGCCCGCCCGCCTCGGTAATTCCCAAGTGGATGGGCGCCTCGGTGGCATCCGCCAGCAGCTGGTAGGCCGCAGCCGACAGAAACACATCCGACGCCTTGACCGAAATCTTGAAGTTCAGAAAGTCGTTGTCTTCCAGTATCTTGATATGATCCAGCGCGCTTTCCAGCATCGCATCGGGGCAAGGCTCGCCATACTTTTCCAGCAAGTGCCGCTCGAGCGAGCCGCCGTTCACCCCGATCCGCATGGAACAGTTATGATCGCGCGCCGCCTTGATCACCTCGCGCACACGATCGGCATTGCCGATATTGCCGGGGTTGATGCGCAGACACGCCGCGCCCGCCTCGGCGGCCTCGATCCCGCGTTTATAGTGGAAATGGATGTCGGCGACGATCGGCACAGGGCTTTCGCGGCAAATCTCTTTCAGCGCGCGCGAGGAATCCTCGTCCGGCACCGAGACGCGCACAATGTCTGCCCCCGCATCCGCCGCGCGGATAATTTGGTCCAGCGTGCCGCGCACATCGGTGGTCAGCGTGTTGGTCATGGTCTGCACCGAAATCGGCGCACCATCGCCAACCGGCACATTTCCCACCATCACACGGCGCGACTTGCGCCGTTGAATTTCGCGCCACGGACGAATGGAATTCAGCGACATTGGATCCTCTATCGACGCAGAAGGCGCCCTTCCCCAATCTAGGCGCGTTGGGCCGCAGGCTCAACCACCCGCGACCGTTTCACGCATTATTGCGGAGTGACCAATTGGGCGACGCGCACCACCTCGGCCAAGGCATCGTCGCGCGATAGATCGGCAATCTGAAACCGCTCGGACACGGCATTTGCCGACAATTCGATGTTCGATGTCACAACGCCCGACCGGCCGACCGGCCCGTGGGGCACGCCGTTCACCGCCAAATACATCGCACCGGATTCGCCCACACGCACACGCGGCGCAGCGGCCATCGCGGGCACGGCATAGGTCTGGCCGGCCGACATGATCCCTTCGAACAACACGGTGCCGTCGGCAGCGTTCACGCGCACCCACGACGGGCGCACGGCAACCAGCTGCAGCGGCGGCTGCGGCGCATCGGTGACTTGCACGCTGGGGGTCGCGGCATCGGTAATACCCGACGCGGCAATCTGCTGCACGGCAGCCTCGGACGGGGCACGGCTAGGCAGGTTCGGGCCCTGAATCTGCGCTTGCGCGATACGGGTGAAGGCCGCGCTAGTGTCGGGCGTCAGCGCCGAAATCGGGCCGTCGCGCGCGATCAGCACCGGCAGATCCAGCGCCTGCGGCCGGTAAAGGCGGGCCAGCGCCTCGTTCGTGGGGGCGACGGGCGACAGATCTGCCGCAACAGCCTGCGGGCGCCCCCCGCCTGCCAGCGGATCAACATCGGTCACCACCAGCGGCGCTTGTTCCACAGGGGCCAACTGCACGCGCTGCACCTCTTGGATGACAGTCCATGCACCATAGCCAAGGCCGGCGACCAGCGCGGCCAGCACCATGATCGACCCGATAGCGCGCGGCTCGATCCCCGAAAACAACCGTTCGCCCGCCGGAATGAAGGGCGTGCGCGATGCGGTGAAAATATCGCGGCTGCCATCGTTGCGCGCAATCACAGCGCGGCTTTCCTCGCGCTGCGTGGTGGCCCCAACGATGCTGGCGGTCGGGCGGAACCCGCTTTCCTTGCAGAATGTCGCAAAGGTCGCATCGGGGTCCATATTCAGGTAGCGCGCGTAGGACCGCACATATCCCGCAATGAACCCCGGCGTATCAAAAACGGACGGATCACAGTTTTCGATCGCGGCAATATAGGCAGCCTTGATCTTCAGTTCGCGTTGCACGTCGAGCAGGCTTTTGCCCATCGTCGCACGCTCGCCCCGCATAAGATCACCCAGACGCATCTCGAAATCGTCGAAGCCTTTGGCTTCGACGACCTGTTCGATCGCATTCTTGCGCCGAAAGGCCTGCCTGATCATGCAGATGTCCCGCTTCTGCCCGTTGTCGCGAAGGTTTGATTCGACAAATCCCCCGCCTCTTATGCGGAAATATCACAGGCTATAGAAATTTACAGCCCATCTTGTGGTTTCACCCCACCATATCGGCACGATTTAGCGCGCAATGCGACCATAGGCTGTCCAAGGCCTTGATCAACGCGTCCATCTCTTTGGGGCCGTGCACGGGCGACGGGGTAAAGCGCAAACGCTCGGTCCCGCGGGGCACGGTGGGGAAATTGATGGGCTGCACGTAAATGCCATACTGCTCCAGCAGCATGTCCGACATCAGCTTGGTGTGCTTGGGGTCGCCGACGATCACCGGAACGATATGCGATCCATGGTCGATTACCGGCAGGCCCAGCATTTTCAGCCGCGTTTTCAACACGCTCGCCCGCTCTTGGTGCAGACGGCGGATGTCTTCGTCGCCCTTCAGGTGACGCACGGCCGCCAGCGCGCCCGCAACCACCACCGGCGGCAGCGAGGTCGAGAAGATGAACCCTGGCGCGTAAGACCGCACGGCATCCATCATCTTGGCCGAACCGGCCACATACCCGCCGTGCACACCAAAGGCCTTGCCCAGCGTGCCGTTAAAAATGTCGATGCGATGCTGCAGCCCGTCGCGTTCCGACACGCCGCCGCCGCGCTTGCCGTACATACCAACGGCATGCACTTCGTCCAAATATGTCAGCGCGCCGAATTCGTCGGCCAGATCGCAAATCGCGGCTATGGGGCCAAAATCGCCATCCATCGAATAAACGGATTCGAATGCGATCAGCTTGGGCGCAGCCGGATCATCGGCGGCCAACAGCTCGCGCAGATGCGCGACATCGTTGTGGCGGAAGATGCGCTTTTCACCGTTATAGCGGCGCACCCCTTCGATCATCGAAGCGTGGTTCAGCGCGTCCGAATAAATGATCAGCCCCGGGAACAAGATCCGCAGCGTCGACAATGTGCCGTCATTCGCATTGTAGGCCGATGTGAACAGCAGCGCGGCTTCAGCGCCATGCAGGTCGGCCAGCTCGGCCTCCAACTGCTTGTGGTAGACGGTGGTGCCGGAAATATTCCGCGTCCCGCCCGATCCTGCGCCGACGGCGTCCAGCGCCTCGTGCATGGCGGACAAAACGGCAGGATGCTGCCCCATGCCCAGATAATCGTTCCCGCACCAGACGGTAACCGGACGGGTCGACCCGTCGGGGTGGTGCCATACAGCATGGGGGAATTGACCGTTTTCGCGCGCAAGGTCGATAAAAGTGCGGTAGCGTCCCTCGGCGTGAAGACGGTTGAGGGCTGTATCTAGCTGGGCGTCGTAATCCACTGGCTTGCCTTTCAAGTCTCCGGGCCCACCACGCTGCGGCGGGTCTGTCCCGTCCGTCATATAAACCAGATTCTCTGCCGACAAGATAAGAATGGTTCCAAATTAGCCCCACGAGGGTAAAAATTCCTGCGCTTTGCAGAAAAAACGTCAAAAGAATCGTGATCGGCCCGCACCGCCTCGACATGGCGACATGATCGGGGCAAGTCTTCCGCAACCCAAGATCCCCAGACCGAGGAGAGTCGCTTTGTCGCTAGAAACCCCCAAACTGTCCGAAATCCTGACCGAAATCGACAACGCGCTGCCCGCCGCGACCGAGCGTCTTTTCGATCTTCTGCGCATCCCCTCGATCTCGACCGATCCGGCCTATGCAGGCGATGTTGCGACCGCCGCCGACTGGCTGGTGACCGAGCTGACGGCCCTTGGCTTTGACGCCAGCGTGCGCCCCACCCCCGGCCACCCGATGGTCGTCGCGCACAGCAAAGGCGAAGGCCCGCATATCCTGTTCTACGGCCACTACGACGTGCAGCCGGTCGACCCGCTGCCGCTGTGGAACCGTCCGCCCTTTGACCCCGCGCTGGAAGAAACCGACAAGGGCACCGTTATCCGTGGCCGCGGCACTGCCGACGACAAAGGCCAGCTGATGACCTTTGTCGAGGCCTGTCGCGCCTTTAAAACCGTGACCGGCGCCCTGCCCGGCAACATCACTATCTTCCTTGAGGGTGAGGAAGAATCCGGCTCGCCGTCGCTTGTCCCGTTCATGAAAGAGCATGCGGACGAGCTGCGCGCCGACATGGCGCTGATCTGCGACACCGGCATGTTCAACGCCGACACCCCTGCCATCACCACGCAACTGCGCGGCCTGCTGGGCGAGGAAATCACCATCAAAGCTGCCGACCGCGACTTGCACTCGGGGCATTTCGGCGGCGCGGCGCAGAACCCCATCCGTGTGCTGACCAAAATTCTGGCCAGCCTGCATGACGAGACCGGCCGCATCACCGTGCCGGGCTTTTATGACGGCGTGCCCGAAATCTCGAACGCCCTGCGCGCCCAGTGGGAAGACCTCGGCTTTGACGACAAGGCCTTCTTGGGCGATGTCGGGCTGTCGATCCCCGCAGGCGAACAAGGCCGCAGCGTGCTGGAACAAATTTGGGCGCGCCCGACCTGCGAATTCAACGGCATCCTCGGCGGTTACACCGGCGACGGTTTCAAAACCGTCCTGCCCGCCGAAGCCTCGGCCAAGGTCTCGTTCCGCCTTGTCGGCACCCAAGACCCGCACGCCATCCGCGAGTCGTTCCGCGCCCTCGTCCGCAGCATGGTGCCCGCTGACTGCGAGGTTGAATTCCACGGCCACGGCGCATCGCCCGCCAGCGTGATGTCGACCGAAAACCCCATGTTCGAGCAGGCCCGCGCCGCGCTAACCGACGAATGGCCCCGCCCCGCCGCCTTTATTGGCGCTGGCGGCTCGATCCCCATTGCCGGCTATTTCAAAACCTACCTCGGCATGGACGCGATGCTGATCGGTTTCGGCTTAGAGGACGACCAGATCCATTCGCCCAACGAAAAATACGATCTGCGGGCCTTCCACAAAGGCAGCCGGTCGTGGGCGCGGATCTTGGGCAAGATCTACGGCGTTGAATAAGCGTTGAATTGCGGGGGAAACTAGGCCAAAAGGTGAACATGGCCAAAGATTCCCTCGCTTTCAAATGTACATCCTGCGGTGCTGCTAGCGCCAAATGGTCCGGTCGCTGCGACGCCTGCGGCGCATGGAACACCATCGTCGAAGATACCGGCCTGTCGATATCGGGCCCTGCCAAACAAGGCATGGGCGGGCGGCGCGGCAAACAGCTTGAACTGACCGACCTGAAATCCATGGCCGACGCCCCCCCGCGGACCGAGGCGGGCGTGGCCGAGCTGGACCGCGTGCTGGGCGGCGGTCTTGTCCATGCTTCGGCCGTGCTGCTGGGCGGCGATCCGGGGATCGGCAAATCGACCCTGCTGCTGCAAGCTGCCGCGCGCTTTGCCCGCAACGGGCTAAAGGTCATCTATGTCACGGGCGAGGAATCGGCCGCGCAGGTGCAAATGCGCGCGCAGCGGCTGGGGTTGACCGACAGCCCCGTGCTGCTGGCATCCGAATCCAACCTGCGCGACATCCTAACTACACTCGAGGCGGAAAAGCCCGATCTGGCCATTATAGACTCCATCCAGACCGTCTGGATCGACACTATCGAAAGCGCGCCCGGCTCGGTCAGCCAAGTCCGCGCCAGCGCGCACGAACTGGTGAACATGGCCAAGCGGCGCGGCATCTCGACCATCATGGTCGGCCACGTCACCAAAGAAGGCGCGCTGGCGGGCCCCCGCGTCGTCGAACACATGGTCGACACCGTCCTGTATTTCGAGGGCGAGCGCGGCCACCAATTCCGTATTTTGCGCGCGGTGAAAAATCGCTTCGGCGCGTCAGACGAAATCGGCGTGTTCGAAATGACCGGCGGCGGGCTGATCGAGGTGAAGAACCCCTCGGCCCTGTTCTTGTCGCAGCGCGGCAAACCCACCCCCGGCTCGGCCGTCTTCGCCGGGATCGAGGGGACGCGCCCCATTTTGTGCGAAATCCAAGCCCTCGTCTCGCCCGCGCCGCAAGGGCAGTCGCGCCGCGCGGTCGTCGGCTGGGACAGCGCCCGCCTGTCGATGCTACTGGCCGTGCTGGAATCCCGCGCAGGCGTCAGCTTTGCCGGATTGGACGTCTACCTGAACGTCGCGGGCGGCATGCGTATCACCGAACCTGCCGCCGATCTGGCCGTTGTTGCCGCGCTGATGTCGGCGCGCGAAAGCCACCCGCTGGGTCAACAAACCGTTTTTTTCGGCGAAATCAGCCTCTCTGGCGGGGTGCGCCCCGTCACGCAGGCCGAAAATAGGTTGAAAGAGGCGCAAAAACTTGGTTTCACCACCGCAATCATGCCGCCGCTGTCCAAACGCAGCGGCGCGCAGGGGATCGCGCTGGAACAGATCGAGGATCTGGCCGGTTTCGTGAACAGCAATTTCGGCCAGCCCGCGCCCAAGCGCAGCTAACGGCCCAACCGGAGACGGCACGGTATGGAAGGCTTTACCATCATTGACGCTGTGGTGGCAGCAGTCATTCTTCTGTCTGCACTGCTGGCGTATTCGCGCGGGCTTGTCCGCGAAGCCATGGCGATCGGCGGCTGGGTGGTCGCGGCCATTCTGGCCTTCATGTTCGCAGGCCAAGCCGCGCCCATCATGCGGTCGGTGCCGGTTGTGGGCGATTTTATCGCCGATAGCTGCGAATTGTCGATCATCGCGGGCGCAGGACTGATCTTTGCCATTGTGCTGATGATCGCGGCAATCTTCTCGCCCCTTTTCTCCAGCCTGATCCACCGCTCGGTTCTGGGCGGGATCGACCAAGGCCTCGGGTTCCTGTTCGGCGTGCTGCGGGGCATCTTGCTGGTCGCCGTCGCCTACTTTGTCTACCAGACGTTCTTGTCGGCGCAGGGCATCCCCATGGTCGACAACAGCCGCGCCGCCTCGATCTTCGCGGGCGTGACCGACCGCTTCACCGGCACCGATTCATCGGCCGCGCTGGATTGGATCAACAACCAATACGCCAGCTTGATCAGCACCTGCACAGGCCCTGCGCAAACCGCGCCCGTCAGCCTGCCGCAATAAGCGGCTGCGACAAATTTAGGCGGGCGTTTCCGCGAAAGTTGTGTGAACGCTACGTGACAAGTCGCCCCCCGGGGGTTATGGGGGGCGCATGCCAGCCGCATTTCGGAGTCGCCCCATGACCGACCCAGTGACCGACCGTCGCCTGCCGCCCGCCCACCCCTTTGATGATGACAAGCTGCATGAAGAATGCGGCGTCTTTGGGGTGATTGGTGTATCGAACGCTGCAAACTTTGTAGCCCTCGGGCTGCACGCGCTGCAACACCGCGGGCAAGAGGCAGGCGGGATTGTCACCTACTGCCCCGAAAACGGGTTCCAGTCCGACCGCCGCATGGGCTACGTGCGCGACAACTTCACCTCGCGCGAGGTGATGGAAAAATTGCCCGGCACCATCGGCATCGGCCACGTGCGCTATTCTACCGCCGGCAACAAAGGCCAAACCGCCATCCGCGACGTGCAGCCGTTCTTTGGTGAATTTTCGCTGGGCGGCGCGGCCATCGCGCACAATGGCAACCTGACCAATGCCGCGGCCCTGCGCCGCGAACTGGTGGAACGCGGCTCGATCTTCCAATCCTCGTCGGATTCGGAATGTATCATCCACCTGATGGCCCGTTCCATGGGCCGCACCATCCCCGACCGTATGGAAGACGCGCTGCGCAAATGCGAAGGCGCGTTTTCGGTCGTCGCCATGACGCGCACCAAGCTGCTGGGCTGTCGCGACCCGCTGGGCATGCGCCCGCTGGTGCTGGGCAAGGTTGGCGATGGTTGGGCGCTGGCGTCCGAAACCTGCGCGCTGGACATCATCGGCGCCGATTTCGTGCGCGAGATTGAACCCGGCGAAATGGTAGTGATTTCCGAAGACAAGGGCGTCGAAAGCTTCTTCCCCTTCCGCGCCCGCGCCTCGCGGTTCTGCATCTTCGAACACGTCTATTTCTCGCGCCCCGACAGCATCATCGGCGGTCGTTCGGTCTATGAAACGCGCGAAGCCATCGGGCGCGAGCTGGCCAAGGAAGCACCGGTCGACGCCGACATCGTCTGCCCCGTCCCCGACAGCGGCACCCCTGCCGCCATCGGCTATTCGCTTGAATCGGGCATCCCCTACGCCATGGGGATCATCCGCAACCAATACATGGGCCGCACCTTTATCGAGCCGTCCGAGCAGATCCGTAACATGGGTGTGCGCCTAAAGCTGAACGTCAACCGCGCACTGGTGCGCGGCAAGCGCGTCATTCTGGTCGACGACTCGGTCGTGCGGGGCACCACGTCGCGCAAGATCAAAGAAATGATCCTCGAGGCGGGCGCCAAGGAAGTCCACTTCCGCATCGCATCCCCGCCCACCGCATGGCCCTGCTTCTACGGCGTCGATACGCCTGAACGCGGCAAGCTGCTGGCCGCCACGATGAACGAAGACGAAATGCGCGAATGGATCGGCGTCGACAGCCTGAAGTTCATCTCGCTCGACGGCCTCTACCGCGCAGTGGGGCAGTTGAACGGCCGCGATCCGGCGAAACCGCGCTACTGCGATGCCTGCTTCTCGGGCGATTATCCGGTCGCACCGGCCGATATGCTGGAACAGGGCTTCAAGATGAAGTCCGAAGCCGCCTGATCCTGCCTTCGGGCGGCGGGCACCTTGCTTGCTACGCCGCCCTGTCCTATGACCTGTCAAGGATACGATTCAAGACGGGGCGGCGATGCGCATTCTGATTACCAACGACGATGGGATCAACGCAGCAGGGCTTGCGGTTCTGCACGCCATCGCGGCTGAAATCGCTGGCCCCAAGGGCGAGGTTTGGACCGTCGCTCCCGCGTTCGAACAGTCGGGCGTCGGGCACATGATCTCCTACACCCACCCCACGATGATCGCCAAAATGGGCCCTCGCCGTTATGCCGCCGAAGGCTCGCCCGCCGATTGCGTGCTGGCCGGCCTGCATGACGTGATGGAAAACGCCCGCCCCGATCTGGTGCTGTCGGGCGTCAACCGTGGCAACAATTCGGCGGAAAACATCGTCTATTCCGGCACCGTCGGCGGCGCGATGGAGGCTGCCTTGCAAGGCCTGCCCGCGATTGCCCTGTCACAATTCATGGGCCCGCTGAACATGAAGCTGGATAACCCGTTCGAGGCCGCAGCCACCCACGGCGCCGCCGTCGTGCGCAGCCTGTTGGACAATGCAATCTGGGACGATGCGGCGTATCGGCTGTTCTACAACGTGAATTTCCCCGCCATCGCCGCAAGCGAAGTCAAGGGCGTCAAGGTCGCCCCGCAAGGCTTCCGCCATGGCGCTGGCTTCGGGATCGAGGCGCAGATCTCACCCTCGGGGCGCAAATTCCTGTGGGTCAAAGGCGGACGGCAAGACCTGACCTCGGGCCCTGGCACCGATGGCGAGGCGAACCTGCAGGGCTATATTTCGGTGACGCCGCTGCACGCCGACCTGACCGCCCACGACACGCTATCCGAATTGCAATCCCGCCTGAACCGCGACATCGATCCGGCAGGGCAAGGGTGAGCGGCCCGACGGATCAACTGATGCAGTTCATCTACACCCTGCGCGCCAGCGGGGTCACCGACCTACGCACCCTACGCGCCATGGAACGGATCGACCGCGCCCTGTTCGTCCGCCAGACCTTTGCCGATCGCGCCTATGACGACGTACCCCTTCCCATCGGCGCGGGCCAAACCATCTCGCAACCCTCGGTCGTCGGCATTATGACCCAAGCGCTCGAGGTGGGCGAGCGCGACAAGGTGCTCGAGGTCGGCACGGGCTCGGGCTATCAGGCGGCGATCCTGTCGCAATTGGCCCGCCGCGTCTACACCGTCGACCGCCACCGCGGCCTTGTGGCCGAGGCGCGGGCCGTGTTCGACAGCCTTGGCATTACCAATATCACCGCCTTCACCGCCGATGGCAGCTTTGGGCTGCCAGAACAGGCCCCGTTCGACCGCATTCTGGTCACCGCTGCCGCCGAGGATCCGCCCTCGCCGCTCTTGGCGCAGCTGAAGATCGGGGGTATCATGGTGCTGCCGGTTGGGCAGTCCGACCATGTGCAAAGCCTGATCCGCGTCGTTCGGCTGGAAAACGGCTTTGATTATGAAGAGTTGCACCCCGTGCGCTTTGTCCCGTTGGTCGAGGGGCTGGCATGACCACCCCGCCACGGCACGCGCAGCAGGAATGAGGATAACATGCCCAAACTGATGCAGATTTCGACCCCTGCCCGCCAGCGCAGCGTAACGCTGCTGGGTGGCGCCGCGCTGCTTGCACTGGCCGCCTGCGGCACCGTCACCGATTACGACCTGCGCGGCATGGGCCCGGGCTTCACCACCGAAGGCGCGGTGCAAACGAACAACCGCCCCGCCCCCGATGCGCGCGGCGTGATTTCCTACCCGACGTACCAAGTCGCCGTCGCCCGCAGCGGCGATACGGTGGCCAGCATCGCAACGCGCCTCGGCCTCGACCCGAACCAACTGGCGGCGTATAACGGCCTGCAAGGCGGCACATCGCTGCGCGCGGGTGAAATTCTGGCCCTGCCCAGCCGCGTTAGCGACGGCGGCAGCGACATCACCAGCATCGCGGGTGCCGCGATCGACCGTGCAGGCACCGTGACCACATCGGCGCTGCCCCCCGCCGCAGGGGGCGCGGCTGCGCCTGCCGCCACCACAACGGCCCCCGCCGCCAGCACACCATTCGCCATTTCCGAGCCGATCCGCCACCAAGTCGCGCGCGGCGAAACCGCCTATATTATCGCGCGCCGCTACAACGTGCCGGTGCGGTCGTTGGCCGAATGGAACGGCCTCGACTCCAACATGACCATCCGCGAGGGGCAGTATCTGATGATCCCCACCGCGAACGGCAATCCGCCCGCCGGCAGCACCACATCCGAACCCGGCCAAGGCTCGCCCACGCCGATCCCGCCCAGCTCGACCCAACCCCTCCCGCGCGAGGCGACGACCAGCACCACCGCTGCTGCCGCCACGACGACGGCCGCCGCTGCAACCGCGGCCCCGAACCTCGGGTCGCAGCAAACCAGCGCCAGCCAGTCCAGTGCGCTGCAACGCCCCGTCGCGGGCAACATCATCCGCGCCTATGCCAAGGGCCGGAACGAGGGGATCGACATCGGCGCCGCCGCTGGCACCAACGTCAGCGCCGCTGCAGCGGGCACGGTTGCCGCCATCACCACCAATACCGAGGGCGTGCAGATCGTTGTCATCCGCCACGACAACAACCTGATGACCGTCTACACCCACCTCGATAACCTGACTGTCTCGCGCGGGGCCAGCGTCACGCGCGGCCAGACCATCGGCAAGGTCGCGGCGGGCGATCCGTCCTACCTCCACTTCGAGGTACGTCGCGGGTTGGAATCCGTCGACCCATCGACCATGCTGCCTTAAAGCACATGAAGATCTGAAAGGAAAAACAATGGCTTTGCGTTATCTGCACACGATGGTGCGCGTCCTCGACCTCGACAAAAGCATCGCGTTCTACAAGGCGCTGGGGCTGGTTGAAAAGCGCCGCACGGAAAGTGAAAAGGGCCGCTACACGCTGGTCTTCATGGTCGCCCCCGGGCAAGAGGAAGTCTCGGTCGAGCTGACCTTCAACTGGGACGGCGACGAGGGCCTGCCCGCCGACAGCCGCCATTTCGGCCATCTGGCCTACCGCGTCGACAATATCTACGACCTCTGCCAGCGCCTGATGGATGCGGGCATCACCATTAACCGCCCGCCGCGCGACGGCCACATGGCCTTCGTCCGCTCGCCCGACAACATCTCGATCGAGCTGCTGCAAGAGGGCGACAACCTGCCCCCCGCCGAGCCGTGGGCCTCGATGCCGAACACCGGTCACTGGTAAATACAGCGCAGATCCGGCCCGTCAGTAGATGTACCGGATCTGCTCACTCCAATACCGCTCGACACGGCGCAACATCAGCGTCAGATCGTCCATCCCCTCGCGCGGCAGCACACCGCGTGCGACCAGCCCGTCAGCATGGCCCGCGAACAAACGTTGCAGCGTTTCGCGCACACGGCGGCCCTTCTCGCTTAGGCGGATGCGCACCGCGCGCCGGTCAACCGTGCTGCGTTCGTGATGCAAGTAGTTCAGATCAACCAGCTTTTTCAGATTATAGCTGACATTGCTGCCCTGATAAAACCCGCGCGACTTCAGCTCGCCTGCAGTCAGCTCCTGCTCGGCAATATTGAACAACAGCAGCGCCTGCACGGGGTTGATCTCTAGCAGGCCTAGCCGCTCGAACTCGTCCTTGACCAGATCCAGCAGCAGGCGGTGCAGCCGTTCCACCAAACCCAACGCATCGAAATAGCTGACCATCTGGGCCGGCACGGCGGGTGTCATGTCGTTAGCGCGTTGATGATTCATCCAGCTCTCCCTTTTGGGGAAGATTCGCCGCAAAATCCCAAAACGTCGTTAACCGCACCGCATTTTAGGCGGCTTTTTAGACAAAATGCGCTAGACCCAACTGCCCTTCACCCCATCGGCATGGGCCAGCAACTGCGCCATCAGCTCCGCGTAAGCGTCAGGCACCGCCTGCGCGCCGGTCGCCCAAGCATGAATATCATGGTCATTCTCGGCCAGCAGCGTCTCGAACCCGTCCAGCTCGGCGGGCGACAGGCTGGAAAGGCGCGCGGCCGCGAAATGCCCCAGCAGCAGGTCCATTTCCTTGATCCCCCGCCGGATCGCCCGCATGTGCAGGCGGCGCAACCGCATTTCGTCGTGCATCGTCCACTTCCCCCGCTTGCCATGGTGCGCCCGCTATGCCACGAAACGGGGGTGCCCCGCCAGAGGGCAGCCAGCCAGCAGGACAAGCACATGAGCTTCCTTTCCCAGACCCTTGCGCGGGTCAAACCCTCGCCCACCATCGCCGTGACCACCCGTGCCGCCGAACTCAAGGCCGAGGGACGCGACATCATCAGCCTCGGCGCGGGCGAGCCCGATTTCGATACGCCCCAGAACATCAAAGACGCGGCGATCCGCGCGATCAACGAAGGCAAGACGAAATACACCCCCGTTGACGGCATCCCCGCGCTGAAACAGGCGATCTGCGCCAAATTCGCGCGCGAAAACAACCTGACCTATACGCCCGCGCAAGTGACCGTCGGCACGGGCGGCAAGCAGGTACTGTATAATGCCCTGATGGCCACGCTGAACCCCGGCGATGAAGTGCTGATCCCCGCGCCCTACTGGGTCAGCTACCCCGATATGGTGCTGCTGGCCGGCGGCACGCCCGTGGTGATCACCGGCGGCCTCGAGACCAACTTCAAGATCACGCCCGCGCAGCTGGAAGCGGCGATTACGCCCAAGACAAAGTGGTTCTTGTTCAACAGCCCCTCGAACCCCACCGGCGCCGGTTATTCGTGGGCCGAGCTGAAGGCCCTGACCGATGTGCTGCTGCGCCACCCGCATGTCTGGGTGCTATCGGACGATATGTACGAACACCTCGCGTTCGACGGGTTCACCTTCTGCACACCTGCGCAGGTGGAACCCGCCCTCTACGACCGCACGCTGACAGTGAACGGCGTGTCGAAAGCCTATGCGATGACCGGCTGGCGCATCGGCTACGCCGCAGGCCCCACCGCGCTGATCAAGGCTATCGCCAAGATCCAGTCGCAATCGACCTCGAACCCCTGCTCGATCAGCCAATACGCCGCGCTCGAGGCGCTGAACGGCCCGCAGGATTATATCGAGGATAACAAGGCCCTGTTCCAAGGCCGCCGCGATCTGGTTGTCGCCGCGCTGAACGCCTGCCCCGGCCTGAACTGCCCCGTGCCCGAGGGCGCCTTCTACGTATATCCCGACATTTCAGGCTGCATCGGCAAAACCAGCAAAAGCGGTGTGCTGATCGACAATGACGAAGCCTTCGTCAGCGCCTTGCTGGATGAAACCGGCGTCGCGGTTGTCTTCGGCGCGGCCTTCGGCCTCTCGCCGAACTTCCGCATCAGCTACGCCACATCCGAGGCAGAGCTGACCGAGGCTTGCGCCCGCATCAAGACCTTCTGCGAAGGTTTGCGTTAACCCTTGGGCCTGCTGCGCAATTGCCGCAGCAGGCGCCACACGTAAATACCGACAATCGCCCCGATCACCACATACGACAGCGGGTCGATATAGCGCGAAATGTGGTCGTAATTCTCGCGCAGCAGCAGCCCGGCACCGGCCAGAATACTGACCCAAATGGCACTGCCCAGCGTCGTCGTGACCAAAAATAGCGGCATCGACATGCGGGCCATCCCCGCAGGGATCGAAATCAGCGTCCGCACCCCCGGCAAGACACGCGCGAAAAACACCGCCCATGCCCCATAGCGCTGGAACCACGCAAAGGCGCGCTCGGCCTCGTCCTCGCTGATGGTCAGGATGAAACCCCAGCGCGCGACAAAGGCCATGACGCGGTCTTTGCCCACGGCCAGCCCGATCCAATACCAGAATAGCGCCCCCAGCACCGACCCCGCCACGCCCGCGACGATCACTTCCCACAGCGCCATGCGCCCGCTGGCCGCCAAGAACCCTGCCAGCGGGATGATCACCTCGGACGGAACAGGCGGGAACACGTTTTCCAAAAACATGATCAGCGCCAGCCCGAACGCGCCGCCCGCGTTCATCAGCCCCAGCAGTGCATCAAACATAAGGCCCCCTTCAGGCAGGAATATACGTATGGCGCGCAAGCCCGCGCAGATACCGCGACAGCATCAGAACCGAGGCGACGAACAGCCCCGCCACCAACCCGACCCAAACGCCGACCTCGCCGCCGCCCAGCCAGATGCCGATGACAAGGCTGGTCGGGAAGCCCACGCACCAATAGCCAAAGATCGCCATCAACATCGGCACAGTGGTATCTTGTACCGCGCGCAGCAACCCCAGCGCCATGACCTGCATGGCATCCAGCGCCTGAAACAGCGCCGACATCAGCAGCAACGCCATGCCGATGCGCAAAACCTCGGCACGATTGGGGTCGTCCATCGATATGAACGCCCCGACCATCGGCCCGCGAAACAGCACAAACACCGCCACGCCAATGACCAGAACGCCCATGGTGACAATGCCCGCCGCCTGCGACACGCGCCGCAGCGCCGCTGCATCACGCTGGCCATACGCGCGGCCCGCCAAAATCGTCGCGGCCTGCGACAGGCCCATATACAGCATGAACACCATCCCCGAGATCTGCATCGCGATCCCGTGTGCCGCCAACTGGCCGGTGCCGATCCAGCCCACCAGCACGGCGGTGGCGCTGAACAAGCCGCCCTCGGCCAAATTGGTCAGGCCGATGGGCAGCCCGATGCGCAGCACTTCGCGGATCGCGCCGAAATCAGGGCGCCAGAACCGCTGGAACAGATGATAGCGCGGCAATTTGCGCGCGGCATAGACCGACAGCACCAGCAGCCCCACGGCCTGCGCAATGGTGGTGCCCACCGCCGCGCCCACCATTCCCAGCGCGGGCAGCCCGAAGTTTCCAAAGATCAGCCCATATACCAGCACCGCATTGACCGAGGCGACGATCACCGTCGTCCAGAACACGATGGCGGTATGCGACAGCGCCGCCAGAAAGCTGCGCAGGCACGCAACCAGCAGGCTGAAAATCAGCCCGAACGCCACGATCCGCAGGTACGAATGCGCCATATCCGCCATCGCCGGATCCTGCCCGATGGCGCGCAGCAAATACCCCGAGGCCATCATCGGCACCAGCGCCAGCGCGCCAAAGCCCAGCGTCAGCCAAATGCCCATCCGCGTCACGCGGCGCACGCGAGTTTCGTCGCCCTGCACGCCAGCCTCGGCCACCAGCGGCATCACCGCCCAGGCAAAGCCCGCCCCGAACAGATACAGCAGTGTATACAGCGCATGCGCCAAAGTAACCGCCGCCAGCGCCTTTACATCATACCAACCTAGCAAAACGGTGTCGGTCAAATTGACGATCATCTGCGCCAAATTCGATGCGATCAGCGGCACCCCCAGTGCCAGCATGCCCCAGATTTCAGACGTAAAACGCTGCTTTTGCGCTGTATCCATGGTAAGTGCTCCCTCAAGTGGCTGAGTAATGACAAAGCCCCGCGCAGTCCAGCGTTGTAAAACCGCCCCGCTGCCCCCACCTTAACCCCGTAACACGATCGGAGGCCCCATGCCGCAAACCATCCTCAGCCTGCCCGACCCCAAAACCGAACCCGATTTCTACCGTCTGGTGACGTTCAAACGCCTCGTCGCGTGGATCATCGACGGGTTCGTGCTGTTCGCCCTCAGCGGCGCGATTGTGTTGCTGACGGTGTTCGTCGGGCTGTTCTTTCTGGGCGCGATCTGGTTCGTGCTGGGCTTCCTTTACCGCTGGGGCGCGCTGACGCTGTGGTCGGCCACGCCCGGCATGCGGCTGATGTCGATCGAACTGCGCACCGAGCAAGGCGAGCGGTTGGATAACCGAACCGCCCTGCTGCACACGCTGGGCTACGCCATCAGCGTTGCCATCACGCCGCTGCAAATCATATCGGTGCTGCTGATGATCTTCCGCGGCGCGGGTCAGGGGCTGACCGACATGGTGCTGCGCACCGCCATGATCAACCGTCCGGCAAGCGCGCTGTAACGCGCGGCTTCCTGCCGGTGACGGGCGTAGACAAACGAAACGCACGTGCTAAGCTTGCGCAAAATTCAAAGCCCCTCACCCCCTGTTGAATGATGCGCCATAGCCTGCCACTGGCACCGCAGTTCTATGTCACCGCGCCCGCCCCGTGCCCCTACCTGGCCGGGCGGCTCGAGCGGAAGCTGTTCACCGCGCTGCAAGGCGACAGCGCGGCAACCATGAATGACGCCCTGTCGCAACAGGGGTTCCGGCGGTCGCAGAACGTGATCTACCGGCCCACCTGCGCCAATTGCAGCGCCTGCATGTCGGCGCGCATCCGCGTGGCCGATTTCAAACCCAACAAATGGCAGCGCCGCGTGCTGGCGCGCAACAGCACCCTACAGCGTCGTCTGCGCCCCACATGGGCCAGTGACGAGCAATACGACCTGTTCCGCCGCTATCTGGATGCCCGCCATGCCGACGGCGGCATGGCCGATATGGACGTGTTCGAATTCGCCGCCATGATCGAACAAACCCCCGTGCGCAGCCGCGTCGTCGAATTTGTCGACCCCGCCGCCGCGCAGATCGCGCGCGACAGCGACGGCCTTGTCGGCTGCTGCCTGATCGATATTCTGGATGACGGCCTGTCGCTGGTCTATTCGTTCTACGACCCCGCGCGGGCGCATGACTCGCTAGGCAGCTACATCATCTTGCAGCACATCCAGATCGCGCAGGAAATGGGGCTGCCTTACGTGTACTTGGGCTATTGGGTGCCCGGCAGCCCCAAAATGGCCTACAAGGCGCGCTACCACCCGCTGGAGATTTACCGCAGCGGCACATGGATCGGCCTCGATCCCGATAACCCGCCCCTGACCGAAGTCCACCCCCTCGACACCGCACCGGTGGCAGAACAGGTCGCCAATATCGTCCTACCCGACGAGCCGCCCGCCTAATCTGTGCGGGAATCGCACAAAGCGGCCAACGAAATCTTATTCCGCAAAAACACCCTTCCGATTAACAAGGTTACCCGAAACGGCCAGAATGACGCTAGGTTCCTTGCGGGCGCGCCCAATAAAATAGCGCCCGCCCCTCGCATTTAGTTGACGATTTAGGGTGTTTCGACCTAGTTTGGCCCCACAGCGGCCGCGAAATTTTATTTCGTGGCCTATCGTCGTAGCGTGATCTTTTTACGCGGGGGGGAAATATTATATGAACGGACTTCTGGCCTTCTCGAGGCTTGTCGACCGGGTGAACGAGTGGATCGGTAAACAGGTCGGCTGGCTCATCTTTGTCGCAATTCTCGTCTCAGCGCTGAACGCCATCGTGCGCAAAGTGTTCAACTATTCGTCGAACGGCTACCTTGAACTGCAATGGTACCTTTACGGTGCCGCCTTCATGCTGGCCGCATCTTGGGTGATCAAAACGAACGACCACGTTAGGATCGACCTGATCTATGGCCGCCTGTCGCGCAACGCGCGCAACTGGATCGAACTGCTGGGGCACATCTTCTTTCTGATGCCCTTCGTTCTGGTCATGATCTACTTTCTGTGGCCCTACGTGATCCGCTCGTACAATTCGGGCGAAATGTCGGCCAACGCAGGCGGCCTGATCCTGTGGCCCGCCAAGCTGATGCTGCTAATCGGCTTTTTGCAAATGTTCTTTCAGGGCCTGTCGGAAATCATCAAGCGTGTCGGCGTGATGACAGGTACCTACATCGACCCGAACCCTTATGTGACCGCCCGTGACCTGGCCGAGCAAGAGGCCCAGCAACTCGCCGCGGAAATCCTGAAGGCGCAGCAAGCGGAGCAAGCAAAATGATGGAGTTCATCGCCACGAACATGGCGCCGATCATGTTCGCATCGCTGATCATCTTCTTGCTGATCGGCTACCCTGTCGCCTTCGCGCTGGCCGCAAACGGCCTGCTGTTCTTCGTCATCGGCGTCGAACTGGCACCCCATTCCAACGGTGTCATCACGCTAAGCTGGCCGCTGCTGAATGCGCTGCCCGACCGTTTCTTTGGCACGATGTCAAACGATACGATGCTGGCGATCCCATTCTTTACCTTTATGGGGGTCATCCTTGAAAAATCGGGGATGGCCGAGGACCTGCTGGACACGATCGGCCAACTCTTCGGTTCGATCCGCGGCGGTCTGGCTTTTGCCGTGGTCATCGTGGGCACCATGCTGGCGGCAACCACCGGCGTTGTGGCCGCGTCGGTTATCGCCATGGGCCTCATCTCGCTGCCGATCATGCTGCGCTACGGCTACGACCGCTCGTTCTCGGCGGGCGTGATTGCCGCATCGGGCACGCTGGCCCAGGTCGTCCCGCCTTCGCTGGTGCTGATCGTTCTGGCCGACCAGCTGGGCCGCTCGGCAGGCGATATGTTCAAAGGCGCGATGTACCCCGCGCTGGCGCTGGCAGGCATTTATCTGCTTTACGTTGCATATATGGCCATCTTCCGCCCCCACAAAGTCCCTGCCCTGCCGCCCGAGGCGCGCACACTGGGCAAGGGCATGGGGTCGCTTGGCGTCGCCTTGGGCGCGCTGATCATTCTGGCGATCATCTGCATCCGTCTGTTCACCAACGTGATGACCCCCAGCAACGCCGACATCATCGGCGGCTTCGTCGCGGTGCTGATCGTCTACAGTTACACGCTGCTGGATCGTAAACTGAAGTGGAACCGGATGTCGCATCTGGCCCAACAGGTCGTCATCGTCATGGTGCCGCCGGTTGCGCTGATCTTCCTGGTGCTGGGCACGATCTTCCTTGGCGTTGCCACCCCCACCGAGGCTGGCGCGATGGGTGCTGCCGGATCACTGATCCTGGCTGCAGCCAAGCGCCGCCTGAACCTCGATGTCATCAAACAGGCCCTGATCTCGACCACGCGCCTGTCGACCTTCGTGATGTTCATCCTGCTGGGCGCCCGCGTCTTCTCGCTGACGTTCTATGGCGTGAACGGCCACATCTGGGTTGAACACCTGCTGACATCCCTGCCCGGTGGTGCCACAGGCTTCATCATCGTGGTGTCGATCCTTGTGTTCTTCCTGGCCTTCTTCCTCGATTATTTCGAGCTGGCCTTTATTATCGTGCCGCTGCTGGTCGCCCCTGCGGTTGCCCTGAACATCGACCTTGTCTGGCTGGGCGTGATCCTTGCAATCAACATGCAGACATCGTTCATGCACCCGCCATTCGGCTTTGCCCTACACTTCTTGCGATCGGTCGCGCCCCGCGTGCCCTATATCGACAAGATCACCGGACAAAAGATCGCACCAGTGACATCGGGGCAAATCTATCTGGGGGCAATCCCGTTCATGGCGCTGCAACTGCTGATGATGGTCATCGTCATCATCTTCCCGCAGCTGGTGATGCACTACAAGGGGCCAGCGATCGACACATCCTCGGTCACCATCAGCCTGCCGGGTGTCGGTGGCGGATTGGGTGGGCCCAGCCTTGGCGGGCCTAGCCTTGGCGGACCCAGCCTTGGTGGCGCGGGTGCCCCCGGCCTCGGTGCGCCGGGCCTTGGTAGCCCCGGCAGCCTGAACGTCGGCAACTAATCAAAGCGGCGCCCTACGGGGCGCCGTTTCTTTTTAAAGCGGCGCATTACATTCCAACAAAAGGCCAACAAAAAAAAGCCCCGAGGCAACGCCTCGGGGCTTTTCGCTAAACGCGGGCGGCTGCTTACAGCGCGCCTTCGTTTTGCTTGATCATCATATAGGTGTCGTAGTTGTATTCCGTCACCTGCGACCACGTGTAGTGCTTGGTGCGGAAGTCCTTGATCGCGCCCCACATATTCGCAAATGCCGGGTTGGTCGCACCGATTTCTGCGTAAACCTTGTTGGCGGCATCGAACATCGCGTCCATCACCTCTTTCGAGAAGTAACGCAGCTGCGCACCTTGGGCGACCAGTTCCAGCAACGCCGGCGGGTTGCGCCAGTCATAGTCGGCCAGCATCGAGCCGTTGGCCATAGCCGACGCGCCGCGCAGCACTGCCTGATACACCGGCGGCAGTTCTTCGTGCTTTTGCTTGTTCAGGAAGAAGTGCACCATCGGGCCGCCTTCCCACACGCCGGGGGCGTAGTAGTACGGCGCAACCTTCACAAAGCCCAGCTTTTCGTCGTCGTAGGGGTTGGTGAATTCGGTCGCGTCAATCGTGCCACGCTCCAGCGCGGCGTAAACGTCGCCGCCCGCCAGCTGCTGGGGTACAACGCCCAGCTCTTCCAGCACGCGCCCGGCGAAGCCACCTACGCGGAACTTCAGGCCCTTCAGGTCATCGACGGTGTTGATTTCCTTGCGGAACCAGCCACCCATCTGCGCACCGGTGTTACCGCCAGGCAGACCATACAGGTTAAACTGGCTCAGGAACTCGTTATACATTTCGTTGCCGCCGCCGTAGTACATGAACGCGTTCATGCCACGGGCGTTCAGCGCGAACGGAACAGCCGAGCCCAGCGCAAAGGTCGGATCCTTGCCCCAGAAATAATAGCCAACGGTGTGGGCAATCTCGACGGTGCCTTCGCTGACGGCATCGTGCACTTGCAGGCCGCCAACCAGCTCGCCCGGGGCGAAGGGCTGAATGGTGAACTGGCCATCGGTCGCCTCGGACACGAAGTTGCACAGCGTCTCGCCCGCGTTCCACAGCGAAGGGGTCGACTTCGGGAACGAAGACGCCAGACGCCAGGTGATGCGGGGCATGCTTTGTGCAAGGGCCGGCGCGGCCAGCGTGGTTGCGGCTGCCGCAGCAGCACCGCCAACCGAGGCCTTCGCCATAAACGAACGTCTATCCATGAAAGTAATCCTCTCAAATCCCGGAATCGCCCGGGGAAACTTTCGGCAACCTAATAAGGTTGTCACAAAGATGGAATAACAAAACCGAATATTTTTGACGCTGCGCGATATTTTATTGCTATAAAAATAGGTAATCTTTGCTGACATAACGCAAAAGCCCCGCAGTAGAACTGCGGGGCCTTGACTGTAAAACGCAGCGGTGGCTTACAGCGCACCCTCGTTTTGCTTGATCATCATATAGGTGTCGTAGGTGTATTCGGTCACCTGCGACCACGTGTAATGATCCGCGCGGAACTGTTTGATCGCCCCCCACATCTCGGCAAACGCGGGATTTGTCGCCTCCATTTCGGCGTAAACGCCGTTGGCGGCATCGAACATGTCGTCCATCACCTCTTTGGGGAACCAGCGCAGGTTCGCGCCTTGGGCAGCCAGTACCTTCAGCGCGGGCGGGTTGCGCCAGTCGTATTCGGCCAGAACGTCGTTATTCACCGCGCGCGTCGCCATCTGCAACAGGGTCTTGTACTGCGGCGGCAGGTCGTCATAGGCGGGTTTGTTGAAATAGAAGTGCAGCGTCGGGCCGCCTTCCCACACGCCGGGCGCGTAGTAATAGGGCGCAACCTTCACGAAACCCAGTTTTTCATCATCATAGGGGCCGACCCATTCGGCCGCATCAATCGTGCCGCGCTCCAGCGCCTGATAGATGTCGCCCGCCGCGATCTGCTGCGGCACGACGCCCAGCTGCTCCAGCACCTTGCCAGCGAAACCGCCGACGCGGAACTTCAGCCCGCGCAGATCCTCGGTCGTGTTGATTTCCTTGCGGAACCAACCGCCCATCTGCGCGCCCGAATTGCCGCCGGGATAGGCGACAATGTTATGCGTCGCCAAAAACTTGTTATAGAGTTCGTTGCCGCCACCGTAATACAGGAACGCATTCATCCCCCGCGCCGACAGCGAAAACGGGATCGAGGTCGCCAACGCGAACGTCGGGTCCTTACCCCAGAAATAATAGCCGACGGTATGAGCCGCCTCGACCGTGCCTTCGCTGACCGCATCCTGCACCTGCAATGGGCCCACCAATTCCCCCGCCGCAAACGGCTGGATGGTGAAGTTGCCATCTGTCGCCTCGGACAGATACCGGTTCAGGCTCTCGGCGCCGCCATAAAGCACGTCAAGCGACTTGGGAAAGGATGAAGCCAAGCGCCACGTAATGCGCGGGTTGCTCTGCGCCAGTGCCGGTGCGGCCAGCGTGCTGACAGCCGCAGCCGCAACACCCCCGACCGAGGCTTTGGCCAGAAACGAACGTCTATCCATCTGGTAGTCCTCCCAAACCCCGGGAATCGTCCCCGGAGGTTCGCGCAAACTAGTCAAGTTCCCCGACGGATGGAATAATAAAACCGATGAATATTTCTACAAATCATCATTTTATTGCGGAAATATATAGGTAAACTTCCCTGACATAACCCAAAAGCCCCGCAGCTTGACTGCGGGGCCCTGTAGTCACGGCAAAACGACGCCTTACAGCGCGCCTTCGTTCTGCTTGATCATCATATAGGTGTCGTAGTTGTAATCGGCGATCTGCGCCCAAGTATAATATTCCGAGCGGAAATCCTTGATCGCGCCCCACATTTTGGCGAAATGCGGGTTGGTCGCCTCGTATTCGGCATAGGTGCGGTTCGCGGCGTCGAACATCGCGTCCATCACCTCTTTGCTGAACCAACGCAGCTGCGCGCCCTGCCCGACCAATTGCTTGATCGCGGTCGGGTTCTTGTAATCGTACTTCGACAGCATCCGCACGTTTGCCGCATCACAGGCCGACCGCAGCACGGCTTTGTAATTCTCGGGCAGGTTATTGTAGGCGGTGGTGTTGAAATAGAAGTGCCACATCGGGCCGCCTTCCCACACGCCGGGCGCGTAGTAATAGGGGGCGACCTTCACAAAGCCCAGCTTTTCGTCGTCATAGGGGCCGATCCACTCGGCCGCGTCAATCGTGCCACGCTCCAGCGCCTGATAGATGTCTCCGCCCGCAATCTGTTGCGGCACCAGACCCAGCTGTTCCAGCACTTTACCGGCGAAACCACCGATGCGCATTTTTAGCCCGCGCAGGTCGTCGACGGTGTTGATTTCCTTACGGAACCAGCCGCCCATCTGCGTGCCCGAGTTCCCGCCCGGAAAGGCAATGATATTATATTGCGCCAAAAACTCGTTATAGATCTCGTTACCGCCGCCATCATACATAAAGGCGTTCATCGCGCGCGAGCTGAGCGAGAAAGGCACCGCACAGCCCAGCGCGAAGGTCGGGTCTTTGCCCCAGAAATAATACCCAGCGGTGTGCGCGGCCTCGACCGTGCCGTCGGTGACAGCATCATGCACCTGCAGCGCGCCCACAATCTCCCCCGCGGCGAACGGCTGAATGGTGAAGTTACCGTCCGTGGCTTCGGACACGAAGTTGTAAAGATCATCCGCAGCCCCGTAAATCGTATCCAGCGATTTGGGGAACGACGACGCCAAGCGCCACGTGATGCGCGGATTGCTTTGTGCAAGTGCGGGCGCGGCTAGCGTGCTGGCGGCAGCGCCCACGACTGCGGATTTCGTCAGAAATGAACGACGATCCATTGGTTTTCTCTCTCCCTCGGTGACGGGGTTTTATGGCGCCCCCGCCGAATGCGCTAAACTCAGCGTAATTTGCCCCGATTTCGCACGAAATAGAAAAAGCCGCGAAAGGCCTGCAAATTCACTGTACGCCATGATAGCGTAATTTTATTTCAATTCATAGAAAAATTGGGATCATTCCTTCCGACACCTATGACGAACATAGGGCGAGTAGCGGCTAAAATGGAGCCGATCAGCCAGAATCACCCCGCAAGGCAGCTTTCCCACACCCCCGCCGGCGAAGGTAATGTTGAAATATTATGTCCCTTACAATAACAAAAAAGACATATAATTTACAAAATCTGTTGACGCGCCAACCGCCGCCGTGCATAAGCGCGCCATCGAACAAAGCAACGAAGGCTTGGAATGACCCCGACCCTCATTACCCTCGTAGGTGGATTCAGGCGCATGGGCCGGTAACGGCACTCCAGCGATGGAACCATGCGCCCCCGGTTAACCCCCGGGGGCTTTTGTTTTTCTGGCGACAGCACGTCGCAACACAGGTGGAGACGACAATGACGCGCGAAATGCCCAGTGAACTGGAAATGACTGGCGCACAGATGGTGATCCAGGCCCTGCGCGAACAGGGTGTAGATACCGTATTCGGCTATCCGGGTGGAGCCGTCCTACCCATCTATGACGCATTGTTCCAACAAAACGAAATCCGGCACATTCTGGTGCGCCACGAACAAGCCGCCGTCCACGCAGCCGAGGGGTACGCCCGATCGACCGGCAAGCCCGGTGTGGTGCTGGTGACATCGGGCCCGGGCGCGACGAACGCCGTCACCGGCCTGACCGACGCGCTGCTTGATTCGATCCCGCTAGTTGTCATGTCGGGTCAGGTCGCCACCTTCATGATCGGCACCGACGGCTTTCAAGAGGCTGACACAGTCGGCATCACCCGCCCCTGCACCAAGCACAACTGGCTGGTGAAAGACACGTCCGACCTGTCGCGTACCCTGCACCAAGCCTTCCACGTCGCCACCACCGGCCGCCCCGGCCCCGTGCTGATCGACATCCCCAAAGACGTGCAATTCGCCACGGCCACCTACACCCCGCGCGATACGGTGCAGCAGCGCTACAACCCGCGCCGCAGCCCGAGCGAGGCCGCCATCGCCGAACTGGTGACCATGATCGAGCGCGCCAAGCGCCCCGTGTTCTACACCGGCGGCGGCGTCATCAATTCGGGCCCGCGCGCCAGCCAACTGCTGCGCGAGTTGGTGGGCGAAACCGGCTTCCCGATCACCTCGACCCTGATGGGTCTGGGCGCCTATCCTGCCTCGGGCAAGGCGTGGCTAGGGATGCTGGGCATGCACGGCCTGTATGAAGCCAACATGGCGATGCATGACTGCGACCTGATGATCAACATCGGCGCGCGGTTCGATGACCGCATCACCGGCCTCGTGTCGGCGTTCAGCCCCAACTCGCGCAAAGTGCATATCGACATCGACCCCTCGTCGATCAACAAGGTCATCCGCGTTGATGTCGGCATCGTGGGCGATGTGGCCGACGTACTGGAACAAGTGCTGGCCCAATGGCGCGCCCGCGGCAGCAAGACCGATGCCGCCGTGCAAACCAAATGGTGGCCCGAAATCGCCGCGTGGAAACAGGTCGACTGCCTGCACTACGAACAATCGGGCAAGGTCATCAAACCGCAATACGCCCTGCAGCGCTTGCAAGAGCTGACAAAGAAGTACGACCGCTACATCACGACCGAGGTCGGCCAGCACCAGATGTGGGCCGCACAGTTCCTGCACTTTGACGAACCTCACCGCTGGATGACCTCGGGCGGCCTTGGCACCATGGGCTACGGCTTCCCCGCCAGCATCGGCGTGCAGATCGCCCACCCCGAGGCGCTGGTCATCAACGTCGCGGGCGAGGCTAGCTGGCTGATGAACATGCAAGAAATGGGCACGGCGATGCAATTCGGCCTGCCGGTCAAGCAGTTCATCCTGAACAACGAACGCCTTGGCATGGTGCGCCAGTGGCAGCAACTGCTGCACGGCGAGCGGTATTCCCAAAGCTGGTCGGAAAGCCTGCCCGATTTCGTTAAACTGGCCGAGGCCTTCGGCGCCAAGGGCATCATCTGCGACGACCCCGACACGCTGGATGACGCGATCATGGAAATGATCACCACCCCCGGCCCCGTCATCTTCGATTGCTTGGTGGCAAAACACGAAAACTGCTTCCCGATGATCCCGTCGGGCAAGCCGCATAACGAAATGCTGTTGGGCGATGCCTCGACCGTCGGTGCGATCACCGGCGCAGGCGCGATGCTGGTATAAGGGGGAACAAGGAATGTCCGCAATGAAACTCAGCAGCGATTCCGTCAGCCATTCGGTCTACAACCTGTCGGGCACCGAAAGCGCCGCCGAACGCCATACCCTCAGCGTGTTGGTCGAAAACGAACCGGGCGTGCTGGCGCGCGTGGTGGGCATGTTCTCGGGGCGCGGCTACAACATCGAAAGCCTCACCGTAGCCGAGGTCGACCACCTCGACAAACGCTCGCGTATTACGGTGGTCACATCGGGCACGCCGCAGGTGATCGAACAGATCAAGGCGCAGCTGGGCCGCATCGTCTCGGTCCACGCGGTCAATGACCTGACGGTCGAGGGCAACGCCGTCTCGCGCGAATTGGGGCTGTTCAAGGTCGCCGGCAAAGGCGAGGCCCGCATCGAGGCCCTGCGTCTGGCCGAGATCTTTCGTGCCAATGTGGTCGATAGCACGCTGGACAGCTTCGTCTTTGAAATCAGCGGCGCCCCGACCAAACTCGACGCTTTCGCCGACCTGATGCGCCCCCTGGGCCTGGTCGAGATGGCCCGCACCGGCGTCGCCGGCCTGAAACGCGGGGCAAAGTAAACCTTCCCCAACGGAAGAATTCCCACTATCGTCATGGGCAACCCCCTGTAAAACAGGTTGCCCATGACAAACACATCCACCACGCGCGCGCTGCTGCCGTGGCGCAACATTTCCATAACATCAGCCATTGCCGGCATCGCCCTGATTATCGGGCTGATCATGGCCTATCGTGGCAGCGGCACCGCCGTTGTCTTTGGGTGGCTGTTTGTCGCCCTTGCCATATGCTTCCTGCTTGGCACCTTGTTCACCATTATCAGCGCCCTCAGCGGCAAAGGGATGGAGATTTTCTCGGACACGGTTGTCTGGGGTCTGATCGCCATTACAACACTGATCGCCGCCGTTCTGGCGCTGGGCAACATCCATGGCTGGCTGTGGTGGCTGCCGGCGCCTTGGGTCTTTGTGATGGGACTGCTGGCGCGGCGCTGGCCCAAGCTGGCCCCCTTTGCTGTGGCGCTGGGCCTGTGGGGGGCCAGCTTCGGATTCTTGCCGGGCTACACCTCTCCATCGCGCTGTCAAACACCGTGAACGCGGTCATTGCCACGATCATCGCCATCGCCGCGTTTTTCCTGCTTCACCAGCTGCGCCGCCGCTAACGGCCCTAGCGCTTCCCCAGCCGCCATGCTTGGATACCAAGCATCATCTGGGAGAACGCCATGGCACCGCAAAAAATCATCATCGACACCGACCCTGGCCAAGACGACGCGCTGGCCATTCTGCTGGCGCTGGGGTCGCCCGCCGAGATCGAAGTGCTGGGCATCGTCGCCGTCGGCGGCAACGTCCCCCTTGCCGCGACCAGCCGCAACGTGCGCGTCGTGCTGGAACTGGCAGGCCGCACCGATATTCCGGTGTTCGAGGGACATTCCGGCCCCATGGTGCGCACTCTGGCCACGGCCGAACATGTCCACGGCGCCACCGGCCTTGACGGGGCCGACCTGCCCGAACCCACCATGCCGGTGCAAGCGCAGCACGGCGTCGATTTCATCATCGAAACTCTGCGCCGCGAACCTGCGGGCACGGTCACGCTGTGCACCCTCGGGCCGATGACCGACGTCGCCCAAGCCTTCCGCCGCGCACCCGACATTATCGCCCGCGTCAAGCGCGTCGTCCTGATGGGCGGCGCGTATTTCGAGGTCGGCAACATCACCCCCGCCGCCGAATTCAACATCTGGGTCGACCCCGAGGCCGCCAAGGTCGTCTTCGACAGCGGCGTGCCGCTGACCGTGTTGCCGCTGGATGTGACCCACAAAGCCCTGACCACCCGCCCCCGCGTGCAGCGTTTCCGCGACATGGGCACGCGCCTTGGCGATGCGGTGGCAGGCTGGCTGGATTTCTTTGAACGCTTCGATACCGCCAAATACGGCTCGGACGGCGGCCCGCTGCATGACCCTTGCGTGATCGCATGGCTGATCCAGCCCGACCTGTTCACCGGCCGCGACATCAATGTCGAGATCGAAGTGCAGTCCGAACTGACCCGTGGTATGACGGTAGCCGACTGGTGGCGCGTCTCGGGGCGCGCGCCCAATGCGCTGTTCCTCGGCGATGTGGATGCCGATGGCTTCTACGCCCTGCTGACCGAACGGATCGGAACCCTGTAAATGCAACCGCCCGCCTATACCGCCCTACCTGATCGGATGTATGCGCCCCAGCGCCCCACACCCGTGCCAGCCCCGCGGCTGATTGCCTTTAATCAGCCGCTGGCCGATGAACTTGGGTTGACGATCAGCGTGGACGAAATGGCGGGCAACGCGATCCCTGCAGGCACCACCCCCATCGCACAGGCCTATGCGGGGCACCAATTCGGCAACTGGAACCCCTACCTCGGCGATGGCCGCGCGGTGCTGCTGGGCAGCGCGGGCGGCAAAGACATCGTGCTGAAGGGCGCGGGGCCAACCCCGTTCAGCCGTCAGGGCGACGGGCGTGCCGCCCTCGGCCCCGTGCTGCGCGAATATATCGTGTCCGAGGCGATGCACGCCCTCGGCATCCCCACCACCCGTGCGCTGGCGGCACTGGAAACCGGCGCCCGCGTGCAGCGCGAAATGCCGCTGCCCGGCGCCATTCTGGTACGCGTCGCCAGCAGCCACATCCGCATCGGCACCTTCCAGTTCTTCGCCGCGCATCAAGATGTTGATGCCGTGGGCGCCCTGCTGGAACACGCCTGCGACCTACACTACCCCGATGCGCAAAACGCCCTCGACTTCCTGCACGGCGTCATGGCGCGGCAAGCGCATCTGGTCGCGCAATGGATGGGGATCGGCTTTGTCCATGGCGTGATGAACACCGACAACATGGCCGTCTCGGGCGAGACGATCGACTTCGGCCCCTGCGCCTTTATCGATGGCTACAATCCGAACGCGGTGTTTTCATCCATCGACACCTACGGCCGCTATGCCTATGGCAACCAGCCCAACATCGCGCATTGGAACCTTGCGCAGCTAGCCACCTGCCTGCTGCCACTGATGCCCAACCCCGAAACCGCCCGCGCCGAAATGCAAGAGGCGATCAACGCCTTCCCCGCGCTCTACGAGGCCGCGTGGCTGGAAGTCTTTGGCGCAAAGCTGGGCCTGACCCTGACCGAGGACACCCGCCCCATCGCCACCCGCCTGCTAGACCTGATGGCAGAAGACGGCGCCGATTTCACCAACACCTTCGCCACCCTGCCCGAGGCCCGCGACCAATTCGTCAACCGCGCTGGTTTTGATGCGTGGCAGCGCGACTGGCTGGCCCTGAACCCCGACCTGACTGCCCTGCGCAACCCGCAAGTCATCCCGCGCAACCACCAGATCGAACAGGCCATCTACGCCGCGCTGGCGGGTGACGAGGCGCCGTTCCACACCCTGCTGGCCGCCGTCACGCAGCCCTTCACCCCGAACCCCACCTACGCCGCCCCCCCAACCGAGGACGAACGCATCACCCGCACCTTCTGCGGCACATAAAAAAAGCCCCGCAAACGCGGGGCTTTTTCCTTATTCGGTGACGCGCACCGATGTCATCACATCAGGCGTTCCATCGACCGACCCGTTGGACGCTTGCGAGCCCTTCTTGATCGCATCGACCACATCCATACCCTCGGTCACGCGACCCACAACGGTATACTGCCCGTTCAGGAAATCGCCGGGCGCGAACATGATGAAGAACTGGCTGTTCGCACTGTTCGGATCTTGCGCGCGGGCCATGCCGACAACGCCGCGCTCGAACGGAACGTCTGAAAACTCGGCGGGGATGTTCGGCAGATCGGAACCGCCAGTGCCGGCGCGGCGTATATCACCGTCCAGACGCCCGTATTGCACATCACCCGTCTGCGCCATGAACCCGTCGATCACGCGGTGGAACACCACGCCATCATACTTGCCCTCGGCGGCCAGCGCAGTGATCTGCGCGACGTGCTTGGGGGCGACATCGGGCAGCAGCTCGATGGTGATGGTGCCGTTGGCCTCGCCCGCGACATCAATCTGCAAGCCGACTGCGCCGGCAGCCGAGGCGACCAGCGACAGGGCTACGCCTGCCAGCAGCTTACGCAACATCAGCCGCAACCTTGACCGAGATCATACGATCGGGGTTCGCAGGCGGCTCGCCGCGCGCGATTTTGTCGACGAATTCCATGCCCGAAATCACGCGGCCGTACACAGTGTACTGGCGGTTCAGGAAGTGGTTGTCGCTGAAGTTGATGAAGAACTGGCTGTTCGCGCTGTGCGGGTTCATCGAACGCGCCGCACCCAGCGTACCACGGTCATGCGGCAGGGCCGAGAATTCCGACGGCAGATCGGGCAGATCCGAACCGCCCGTGCCAGCGCGGCGGGCGTCGTAGCTGGGGCTTTCCATGTTCGCATGTTCGACATCGCCGGTCTGCGCCATGAACCCTTCGATCACGCGGTGGAAGGCCACGTTGTCGTATTTGCCGGCACGGGCCAGCTCTTTCATGCGCTCGCTGTGCTTGGGCGCAACATCGGGCAGCAGCTCGATAACGACAGGGCCGTCTTTCAGCGTGATGATGATGGTGTTTTCGGGATCTTTGATCTCGGCCATGGCTGGCTCCTTTTACGGTCGACTGACGCAGATATGGCGCTTGACGCGCGCCAAGGCAACCATGCTGCGTTGACCTAGTATCGCGGTTCATGCACTTGTTCGCGCAGGAATAACCCAAGGGGGGTAAAAAATGGGCTGGAAATCGCTTTCTCAGATGGACCTGAACGGCAAAAAAGTGCTGCTGCGCGTGGACATCAACGTCCCGATGGAGGGGGACCGCGTGCTGGATACGACGCGGATCGACCGCATCGTGCCGACGATCAAGACGATTCAGGCCATGGGTGGGCGCACGATCCTGCTGGCCCACTTTGACCGGCCCAAGGGCAAGGTCGTCCCCGAAATGTCGCTGGCGCGCGTGCTGCCCGCACTGTCGACCGCGCTGGGGCAACAAGTCGCGTTCGCCCCCGACTGCGTCGGCCCGCAGGCCGAGGCCGCCGTCGCCGCCCTGCCCGCCGATGGCGTGCTGCTGCTGGAAAACACCCGCTTCCACGCGGGCGAGGAAACGAACGACCCCGCCTTTGCCGCCGCGCTGGCCAGCTTGGGCGATGTGTATTGCAACGATGCCTTCAGCGCCGCCCACCGCGCCCACGCCTCGACCGAAGGGGTCGCCCACCTGCTGCCCAGCTGCGCGGGCCTGCTGATGGCAGAGGAACTGTCTGCCCTGGAATCGGCGCTGACCAAACCCGAACGCCCCGTTGTGGCCATCGTGGGCGGGGCCAAAGTGTCGACCAAACTGGACTTGCTGTCGAACCTGATCACCAAGGTCGACTATCTGGTCATCGGCGGCGGCATGGCCAACACGTTCTTGGCCGCCAACGGCGCCGATGTCGGCAAATCGCTGTGCGAACATGACCTGGCGCAAACCGCACGCGACATCACGGCCAAGGCGGCAGGCGCAGGCTGCACCATCGTGCTGCCGACCGACGTCGTCGTCGCCCACGAATTCAAGGCGAACGCGGCCCACGAGACCGTCGCCGCCGATGCCTGCCCCCCCGATGCGATGATTCTGGACGCAGGCCCCGCCACCGTCGCCGCGCTGGCGCAAATTTTTGCCAAGTGCAAAACGCTGGTCTGGAACGGCCCGCTGGGCGCGTTCGAACTGACCCCGTTCGATGCCGCCACCACCGCCGCCGCACAGGCCGCTGCCGCCCTGACGCGCGACGGGCTGCTGGTCAGCGTGGCAGGCGGCGGCGATACCGTCGGCGCGCTGAACCACGCGGGCGTCGCCGATGACTTCACCTATATCTCGACCGCCGGCGGTGCTTTCCTTGAATGGATGGAAGGCAAAACGCTGCCGGGCGTCGCGGCTTTGGGCTAAAGTCATAAAACTGACAATGGGTTGGCGCTAACACAATTGCGCCAGCCCGTTTGCTTTTCTATGGCTGGGCCGAACCGTTCCTAAAGGGGCCATGCCACCATGAAGACCACGCGCATCGTTCAGAATATCCTGAAAAACTACGAAGGCGAAAACGCCGGTGTGAAGGGCAACCTTGCCCGCATCCTGATGGAAGGCAAGCTGGGCGGCACCGGCAAGCTGATCATCCTGCCCGTCGACCAAGGGTTCGAGCACGGCCCCGCCCGCAGCTTCGCCCCGAACCCCGCAGGCTACGACCCCCACTACCACTACCAACTGGCGATCGACGCAGGCCTGTCCGCCTATGCCGCCCCCCTCGGCCCGCTAGAGGCTGGCGCCGACACCTTCGCCGGCCAAATCCCGACGATCCTAAAGGTGAACTCGGCCAACTCGCTGATGTCGGACACCGCTGGCAAGAACCAAGCGATCACCGCATCGGTCGATGATGCGCTGCGCCTTGGCTGCGCGGCCATCGGGTTCACCATCTATCCCGGCTCGGACATGGCCCTCGATATGTTCGAAGAAATCGTCGAGATGCGGAAAGAGGCCGCCGCCAAAGGCGTCGCAACCGTCATCTGGTCGTACCCCCGTGGCGAGGCTGTGACCAAAGACGGCGAAACCGCCATCGACGTTGCCGCCTATGCCGCGCATATCGCCGCGCTGTTGGGCGCGCATATCATCAAAATCAAACTCTCGACCGACCACCTGATGCTGCCCGAAGCCAAGAAGGTCTACGAGAAAGAACAGATCCCCGTCGCCACCATGACCGAGCGGGTGCAGCACTGCGTGCAATCCTCGTTCAACGGTCGCCGCATCATCGTCTTCTCGGGCGGCGCGGCCAAGGGCGCGGATTCGGTCTACGACGACGCCCGCGCCATCCGCGACGGCGGCGGCAACGGCTCGATCATCGGGCGCAACAGCTTCCAACGCTCGCGCGAAGATGCGCTGGCCATGCTGAACACGCTGGTCGACATCTATAAGGGTAAGGCATAACCCGCACCCTTCGGCAAAGGCGGGCGCAATGCCCGCCTTTTTCGTTTCTGGAATTCCTTTTCCAGCGCAGTCGTGGCACAGTGCGCGCAGAAACCGCTGTGACACCGCCATGAAAAAATCCCGCCCGGCCTTTAGCATCATCTTTTTCGGCGCGGCCTTTACGGCTGGGCTGTATTTCATGTTTGCAGCCATTCAGGGCGATTACGGCGTCTTCCGCAGGGTTGAACTCAATGCCGAGGCAGACGCCCTGCGCGCCGAACTGGGCCAGCTGCGGGCCGAACAATCGCAACTTGAAAACCTGACGCGCCGCCTGTCTGACGCCTACCTCGACCTTGATCTGCTGGACGAACGGGCCCGCAACGTACTGGGCTATGTCCGCGCGGACGAGGTGGTTCCGCGCTGATCGCCTCTTGCCTCTCGCAATTTCCGCGCGGATACTATAAAGATCGTTCAACGTTGAACTATCCCGCATTTCACGGGAACCTGATCGCAAGGGGAGAAGACCCGCAATGGCCACACGCAAAGCTGCCACTTCGGCAAGCGACGTCAAACCGAAGTCGAACGTCGCTGTCGAAGACCTGTTGAAATACTACCGCGACATGCTGCTGATCCGCCGGTTCGAGGAAAAGGCAGGCCAGCTGTATGGCATGGGGCTGATCGGCGGGTTCTGCCACCTGTACATCGGCCAAGAAGCCGTCGTCGTCGGGCTGGAAGCTGCGGCCGGCGAAGGTGACAAGCGCGTCACATCCTACCGCGACCACGGCCAGATGCTGGCCAGCGGCATGGATCCCCGCGGCGTGATGGCCGAGCTGACCGGCCGCGAAGGCGGCTATTCCAAGGGGAAAGGCGGCTCGATGCACATGTTCAGCAAAGAGCGTCACTTCTACGGCGGCCACGGCATCGTCGGCGCGCAGGTGCCAATCGGCGCGGGTCTGGCCTTTGCCGACAAATACCTTGGCAACGACCGCGTAACCTTCGCCTATTTCGGTGACGGCGCCGCGAACCAAGGTCAGGTGTACGAGACGTACAACATGGCCCAGCTGTGGGATTTGCCGGTGATTTTCGTCATCGAAAACAACCACTACGCCATGGGCACCTCGGTTCAACGCTCGACCAAATCGCCATCGCTGTGGAAGCGCGGTGAAGCTTACGGCATCACTGGCGAAGAAGTGGACGGCATGGACGTTCTGGCCGTGCGCGAGGCCGCCGACCGCGCCGTCGCCCACTGCCGCGCGGGCAAAGGCCCCTATATTCTGGAAATGAACACCTATCGCTACCGCGGCCACTCGATGTCCGATCCGGCGAAATACCGCTCGCGCGATGAAGTCCAAAAGATGAAGGACGAGCGCGACCCGATCGAACAGGTGCGCCAAATTCTGCTGACCGGCGGCCATGCCACGGAAGATGATCTGAAAAAGATCGACGCCGACATCAAAGCCATCGTGAACGATTCGGCTGAATTCGCCAAAGAAAGCCCCGAGCCCGCGCTGTCCGAGCTCTGGACCGATATTTACGCCTAAGGGGAAACCGAAAATGGCAATCCAAATCCTGATGCCCGCCCTTTCCCCCACAATGGAAGAAGGCACGTTGGCCAAATGGCTGGTGAAGGCGGGTGATACCGTCAAGTCCGGCGACATTCTGGCCGAGATCGAAACCGACAAAGCCACGATGGAATTCGAGGCCGTCGACGAAGGCGTGATCGGCGAACTGCTGGTCGCCGAGGGCACCGAGGCCATCGCCGTCAACACCGCCATCGCCACCTTGCTGGCCGAAGGCGAAGACGCGAGCGCAGCCCCTGCACCTGCCGCAGCGCCAGCAGCAGCACCGGTCGCAACAGCAGCCCCCGCAGCAACCCCTATTGCAGCCACCCCCAAAGCCGCCCCCGCCACCTTCGCCCCCGAATGGCCCGAAGGCACGCCCACCAAAACCATGACCGTCCGCGAAGCCCTGCGCGAAGCGATGGCCGAGGAAATGCGCGCCGACGACACCGTCTTCCTGATGGGCGAAGAAGTCGCCGAATACCAAGGCGCCTATAAGGTCAGCCAAGGCCTGCTGGACGAATTCGACGCCAAGCGCATCATCGACACCCCGATCACCGAACACGGCTTTACCGGCATCGCCGTCGGCGCGGCGTTCGGCACACTGCGCCCGATTGTCGAATTCATGACCTTCAACTTCGCCATGCAGGCGATTGACCAGATCATCAACTCGGCCGCGAAAACGCTGTATATGTCGGGCGGCCAAATGGGCGCGCCGATGGTGTTCCGTGGCCCGAACGGCGCGGCCGCCCGCGTGGGCGCGCAACACAGCCAAGATTACGCCGCATGGTACAGCCAGATCCCCGGCCTGAAAGTCGTGATGCCTTACACCGCAGCCGACGCCAAAGGCCTGCTGAAATCGGCCATCCGCGACAATAACCCTGTGATTTTCCTCGAAAACGAAATCCTCTACGGCCGCAGCTTCGACGTGCCGCAGGTCGATGACTGGACCGTGCCGATCGGCAAGGCCCGCATCGCCCGCGAGGGCAAGGATGTGACGCTGGTGTCCTTTGGCATCGGCATGACCCACACCCTCGCCGCCGCCGAAAAGCTGGCCGAACAGGGCATCGACGCCGAGGTGATCGACCTGCGTACCATCCGCCCGATGGACACTGAAACGATCCTCGCCTCGGTCCGCAAAACGAACCGCTGTGTCACGGTCGAAGAAGGCTGGCCGCAATCGTCGGTGGGGAACTTCATTTCGTCCGTCATCATGATGGAAGCGTTCGACTACCTCGACGCGCCTGTCATCAACGTGACCGGCAAGGATGTCCCCATGCCCTACGCAGCCAACCTTGAAAAGCTGGCGCTGGTGACCGTCGACGACGTCGTCGAGGCCGCCCGCAAAGTCACCTATCGCTAAGGGAAACGCGCAATGTCGATTGAAATCCTGATGCCTGCCCTGTCCCCCACGATGGAGGAAGGCACCATTGCGAAATGGCTGGTGTCCGAGGGCGACACCGTCAAATCCGGCGACATTCTGGCCGAAATCGAAACCGATAAGGCCACGATGGAATTCGAGGCCGTCGACGAAGGCGTCATCGGCAAGATCGTCCTGCCAGCAGGCAGCGAAGGGGTGAAAGTCAACAGCCTGATCGCCATTCTGCTAGAAGATGGCGAGACTGAGGTTGCCGCCCCCAAGGCCGCGGCCCCCAAAGCCGAAGCTGCGCCGACACCGGCCCCCGTTACGGCGGCCGCGCCCGTCGCAGCACCGGTTGAAAAGGGCGAGCGCGTCTTCGCATCGCCCCTTGCCCGCCGCATCGCCGCCGACAAGGGCCTTGACCTGAACGCCATCGCGGGCAGCGGCCCCCATGGCCGCATCGTCCGCGCAGACGTCGAAAACGCAACTGCCGCGCCGAAAGCCGCTGCAGCCGCCGCGCCTGCACCAGTTGCCGCCACACCGGCAGCATCCAGCACCGCCGCCGAACAGATCCTGAAGATGTATCAGGGCCGCGACTACACCGAGATCAAGCTGGACGGCATGCGCAAGACCATCGCCGCCCGCCTGACCGAGGCCAAGCAGACCGTGCCGCACTTCTACCTGCGCCGCTCGGTCAACTTGGATGCGTTGATGGCCTTCCGCGCCGACCTGAACGCAAAACTGGGCCCGCGCGGCATCAAGATCTCGGTGAACGATTTCGTCATCAAGGCCTGCGCCACCGCGCTGCAACAAGTGCCGAAAGCGAATGCGATCTTTGCCGGCGACCGCATCGTGCAGATGAAGGCGTCGGACGTGGCCATCGCCGTCGCGGTCGAGGGTGGCCTCTTCACCCCCGTCATCCGCGACGCGGACAGCAAAAGCATCTCGGCCCTCTCGCACGAGATGAAAGATCTGGCCAAACGCGCACGCGACAAGAAACTGCAACCCCAAGACTATCAGGGCGGCAGCTTCTCGATCTCGAACCTCGGCATGTTCGGCGTCGAGAATTTCGACGCCGTGATCAACCCCCCGCAGGGCGCAATTCTGGCTGTCGGCGCGGGCATCAAAAAGCCCATCGTGGGTGAAGATGGCGAAATCACCACCGCCACGCTGATGTCGCTGACACTCTCGGTCGACCACCGCGTGATCGATGGTGCGCTGGGGGCCCACCTGCTGACCGCGATTGTCGAAAACCTCGAAAATCCGCTGACGATGTTGGCATAAGCAAAAGGCCGGGGAGCTTCCCCGGCCTTTTCAATTTCAGCGACAGATCAAGCCGCTTTCGCCTTTAAAAGCTTTTCCGTCAGTGCGGAAATAACAATCGACGCTACAACGCAGAACGTAAATAGATACATTCCCCACCCGACGCGCACTTCACCCACACCCATACCCTTAAAAATCAGCACATAGAGCGATAGCAGAAAAATATCGGCCATTGCGAACTTGCCGATCCAAGACATTAAGGGCGCCAGCTTTGCGTCCATCAGACCAAACTGCACCATGGCGATCCCCAAAATCTTTAGTATGGGGAAGAAAATTGCAGCGGCTGTCACAATCAAAGCCAATCCCGGCGAGGATGACCACAGCGAAGACAATCCGGAAACGATGGTCACTTCACTTAGCTCGAACAAGGTTCGATTAGGCCATCGGAAGGTAATCGGCTTGAATAACCCTGTGTAGAGCAGCGGTACAAACCACGAAATCGGGAATAGCACCAACAACGACAGATTAGCTATTTTAAGATATTTCAATTTTCAGAAACCCTGCAGAATAGACTCAGAACTCTTTCTGCAAAGTTGAATTTATTTCAAACACACTGTGTCGCTGCAACGTAATACTTACCCGCGCGTATAAAATTCGCAACGGGCTTTTTTTTCGCGCGGCCGACAAGAGAATTCATTCCCCGACCGCCTCGAACCCCTGATCCATCTGCGAGGCAGGCTTTGAACAGCCCCCTGTGCCCACGACTTTGGCCGGGACCCCCGCCACGGTCACACAATCGGGCACATCTTTAAGCACCATCGAGCCTGCTGCGATCCGTGAGTAATCACCGACGTGGATATTCCCCAAAACCCGCGCGCCCGCCCCGATCAGAACCCCGTTGCCGATCTTTGGGTGGCGGTCGCCGTCGTGCTTGCCAGTACCGCCCAGCGTCACGTCATGCAGCATCGACACGTCATCGCCCACAACCGCCGTCTCGCCAATGACGATGCTGTGACCGTGGTCAATCATCAAGCCGCGCCCTATCCGCGCGGCGGGGTGGATATCGACGGTGAAGACCTCGCTCATGCGCAGCTGGATCAGATAGGCCAGCTCGTGGCGGCCCTGATCCCACAGCCAATGCGCGATACGATAGCTTTGAATCGCCAGATAGCCTTTAAAAAACAGCAGCGGCTGTAACAGGCTGTGGCAGGCGGGGTCGCGGTCGAAAACCGCCTGCATATCGGCCCGCGCGGCCTGCGCGATGCTGGGGTCGGCGGTAATCGCCTCGTCGGCGATCTCGCGCAGGGCTTGGGCGGAGATCTCGGCATTGCCCAGCTTCATCGAAATGCGATACGCCAGCGCCCGCTCGAAGCTTTGCTGATACAAAATACCCGCGTGAATGATGCTGCCCAGAATCGGCTCGCCCGCCACAGCCTTTTCGGCCTCGGCGCGCAGTTGCTGCCAAAGTGGGTCGCATTGGGCGATTTGGGGGCGAGGCTGGGCCATGGCGTCCTTCGGGGGTGGTTTCTTCCCTCAGCTAGGCAGTTTTTGGGAAAAATGAAAGGCCGCAGTGGCCAGTGCCGATAAATACAGCCTACCCTGCGCCCCCGCGGGCACGAAATGGCCCAAGCGTTGCGACAGAACCAGCGCCATAACCGACCCGTCGCCCCAATCAGGGTGGATGCGTTGCGTGGCGGCCACATGGGCGCGCGCGGCGGCCAGGCGAAAGTCCATCTCGCCCAGTGCGCGGCCCCAGTCGGCTTGGGGGCGCGCCAGTAACCAGCGCGCCGCCAAATCGATATCGCCCAAATGCGGGGTCACAGCGCCAGATCCACGACCAGCGCGGGGCCGGCACCATAGGCCTGCGACAGTTGCGCAACCTCGACCGTAATGGGGCCGGATGCGGCATCGGCGGTCCGCATCGCGGCGGTATAGGTGAAGGCCGGGCTGCCCACGACCACATCGCGCAGCACGCTGCCGCCTTGCAACAGACGCAGGCGGTAGGCTTCGGCATCCTCGGCCAGCGGCACGTCGAGGCCGTCCCAACTGTCGCCGCCGCTGCGCGTACGGCGCTGCCAGCCCAGCGTCACATCACCGCCGCTGCGCGTGCTGCGCAGGTGGCACGGCGCATAGGGGCGCAAGGCGATGCCCGCAAAGGCGCGTGTTGCGCTGCGCCATGTGCGGTCGGTCGTCGGGCGCTGTGCGGGGCCCCACAGCCAGTCGCGCGCGACACCGCGCGGGGGCGCGGGCAGCGATGCAACGTGTTGATCCAGCAAGATGAACCGCGTGCCTACCGGCCAGACGGGGGGCATGATGCCATCGGTGCCGCCTTGGCCGCGCAGGCGCAGAGTCAGGGCGTATTCCTGCGGGCCGACCAGCTCGGCCCCGGCGAACTGGAACACTTCCCACACATCGCTTTCGCCATCGCCCAGCGCGGCAAGGTTCGCGCCATCCAGCAGCGCGGCAAGGCTGGCCCCGCCAAGGTCGCCCGAGATGAGTTTGACGCGCAGCGCAGGGCCACGGTCGAGCACCCCTGCACGGGCGGCGGGCAGCGGGGTCAGCGTTTCGCCAACGACGCTGGGGCTGCCGACGCGGGCGACCGTGGCGGGGGTTGCGCCAGCGGCGGCGCTTTGGACGACGACCTCGCCGGGCCAGGTCGCGGATGTCAGCGCGATATGGGCGGCCACGCCGTCCTCGGATGGCAGGTCGAGGAATGTCGCTGCGACGGGCATGGGCGGCGCGTAGGCGGCGGGTTGTTCGATGTCGGCCAGCACGTCGTGCCGCTGATAAAGCGTGTCCGAAACGCGGGTGGCGGTGACGGCCAGATGGTGGCCGCGTTCCATTTGGTCGATGCGCAGATCCATATCGGCCACGCGCAGCACGTCGCCGACCTGCAGCCAGCCGCGTGACGGGGGCAGCGCGAGGGTTGCCGTTTCGCGGGCAAGGCGCGATTCCGCTAGCCAGCGCTCGGCCGCGGCTTTGGCGTCGGCGCGGGTCATCAGCAGGGGCAGCTCGCTTTGCGCCACGGTATCGGCGCGGGCGTCGGGCAAGACGGCGTCGGCGGCGCCGGTGGCGAAGTCACCCTCGGCGGCGATGAAGGACACGCGGACTTGGCCCGCCATTTCGGCCTCGGGTTGGCGGGTCAGGATCAAGGCCGCAGTGTCGGGATCGGTCTGCACCAGCTCATCTGGCGACACGGTCAGCACGGGGCGGCCGTGGCGGGTTTGGAAGGTGAAGGTGCCGTCTTTCGACACTGCATCGAACCCGTGCGAGAGCATGAGCGGTTGCAGCGCGGCGCGGCCCGTAGTGACCTGATCCAGCGCGTAGCCGTGGACTGTTCCCCACAGGGCGCTGGTGTCGACGGGGCCCATTTGCGCGCCTGTGCAGATTTCGCCCACCAGCGACTGCAACGCGCGCCCGCCCGCACGGCCGTTCAGCCAGTGGCCACGGTCGTAATTTGTGCCGTCAGACCACAGGTTTTGGCGTGCGGGGAACCACGGGAACGGGCGCGCGTCCCAGGCCCAGACGTGGGCGTAGTCCATCTCGATCATCGGACCGTCATAAAGGTCGGATGGTGGGTTGTTGGCGGGGTCAGCATAGTGTTGGGTCAGCGCGCGCAGGTATTGCAGCTGGATGAAGTCATCCCGCAGGCCGTTGGAATAGTAAGGCAGCGCGGATTCCGATGATTTCGGATCGAGGAATTTGTTGGGTTGGTTGGTGCCTTTGTCGATAGCCGCGCAGCCGATTTCGGTGAAGCGGATGGGTTTTGATCTTGGCTGCCACGGGCTGGCCGCGCCGACATCGCCGTCAACGCGGTTGAAGTGGGCGTTTGACCACCAGCCGAGGATATCCTTCATGCGCCACATCCATTCCTGCCCGTAACCATCTGTTATAGGCGTGCGAATTTGTGCATCGCGCGATTCATCACTGGCATAGAACCAGTCGTACATCTCGCCGCCGGCGACGTTGCTGCGCAGGTAGTCGAGGTTGTAGATCGCGCCTGCGGCGGCGTCGGCATGGGCCGTGCCGTCGCGCCAGTCAGACAGCGGCATGTAGTTGTCGATGCCGATGAAGTCGATCGCCTCGTGCGCCCAGAGGGGGTCGAGGTGGAAGTATTTGTCGCTGGTGCCTGCGGGTTGGGTGCCGTGGTACTCGCTCCAATCCGCGGCATAGCTGATTTTGGTGTCGGGGCCGAGGATGGCGCGGACGTCGGTGGCCAGTTGGCACAGGGCATCGACCGCCGGAAAGCCGGTGGCGCCGCGGATTTGGGTCAGCGCGACCATTTCCGATCCGATGCAGAAGCTATCGACGCCGCCCGCAGCGGTGCACAGGTGGGCGTAGTGCAGGATGAAGCGGCGCAGCGACCATTCGGCGGGGCCGGTATAGTGCAGGCGCGTGCCATCCCAGCGGAAGTCGCTGGGGGCGGCGGTTCCGAAAAAGGCTGCGACCTGCGCATCGGCGGCGGCGGTGCCGTGGGGGCTGTTGGGCAGGCCGGGGGCGAGCGCTGTGGTAATGCGCCCGCGCCACGGCATGGCGGGCTGGCCTTCCGTCCCCGTCCACGGGTTCGGCAGGGTGTTGTCGGCCTGTTGGTCCATCAGGATGAAGGGGTAGAACATCACCTCTTGCCCGCGGGCGCGGATGGCGCGGATGGATTGGATCACCGATGTATCACCCGGCGTGCCGCCATAGACCGGCGCGTCGTTCAGGCGCGGCACCGTGGCGGCCTGCGCGCGTGTGATGCCGCCTGCCCGCCACGGCTGGGTCGGGGCGTCAAAGGGGGTTTGTTCGACTTTGGGCTGCACGGTGCAGTGCCCTGCCCGCAGGTCGTCGCCGAACCACGACACCACCAGCGAGACGGATTTGACGCGCGGCAGTTCGGTGTTCATTTGGTCGAGCGACGTCATCAGGTCGCTTTTGCCGCTGGGGCTGTTTTCGTTGACGGTTTCCTGATGTGCATAGGAATAGTGCAGCGCGACCGGTTCGGTGGCCAGCGCGTATTCGCCCGTGCCGGGGATAAGCGCGACGGATTGGACGACGCCGGCCCAGCTATCGTCGCGGGTGGTGTCGTTGCGGATCACCTCGAAGTTGAATTGGGGGACGCGGTTGCCGAAGGGGGCGAGGTCGAGGTCCTCGATCAACACATAGGCGGTGCCACGATAGGCGGGCGCGTTGTCTGGCCCCTCAACCGCGCTGATGCGGGGGTCGGGCTGTTGGGTCGCGTCGCCGTGGTAGAGGCGCAGGGTCATGCTGGAGGGGGCGATCTCGGTCCCGTCGGCCCAGATGCGGCCGATGCCGTTGATCGGGCCTTCGCACAGCGCGATGGCGAGGCTGATGGTGTAGCTGTAGGCAGTGGTGCCCGGTTGGCCTTTGCCTGCGCGGGTGGTTTGGCTGGTTTCCATGAAATTGGTGGCCCAGATCACCTGCCCCGCGACGCGCATGCGGCCGTAGATGCGGGCCATGGCCGCGCCTTCGGATGCGCCGGTAATGCGCAGGCGGTCGACGCGGCCGGTTTCGACGGGATCGGCGCTGCCGCCCAGCAGGCGTTGATCGATCATGCGGCCTGCGACGGCACCGACGGCGCGACCGATGACCATGGACGACAGGCCCAGCGCGCCGCCGCCGATTGTGCTGCCTGCGGCGGCCCCGACGGCCGAAAGAACGAGAGTTGCCATGGTCAGGCCTCCTGCTGGGGTTTTGGGATCAGGGCGAAGGCACCGGCGATACGGTGCCGCCACGGGGTCGACAGCGGGCTTTCGATAGTGCCGCTGGTGTGGTGGGCGTGGATGAAATGCGTACCGGTGCACAGGCCGAGGTGGGCAGGCGTCTGCCCTGCCCGCAGCCGAAACAGCAGCACCGCCCCCGTGCGCGGCGCGGCGAGGCTAGGCAGGTGTTTTTGCAGGGCTATTTGCAGCGCATTATCGCCCAGCGCGCGAGGCCAATCGGGGCCATAGGCGGGGATGGGCCATGGCTCAGCCCCGTGTAGGTCGCGCCAGAGGCCGCGGATCAGCCCCAAGCAATCGGCCCCCGCCCCGCGGCAGCTGGCGCGCGGGACGAAGGGGGTGCCGAGCCAGCGGCGGGCAGCGGGGATCGGGTTTGTCATTGGAACAGGCTTTCACCGGATGCGCCGGATTTGGGGATGGCACGCAGCCAATCCTCGCCGGGGATGTGGGGGAAGCCGCGGTAGTTTGGCAGGTTGCCGAATTTAGCGCGGCAGGTGGCCATGCGTTTGTCGCACCCCGGCAGCAGGCGGATTTGGGCGTCCGGCTCGGGGGTGATGGCCAGCGGCGACCAGAGGGTGAGGATGCGGGTGTCGCCTGCGGCCTCGTCGGTTTTGATGGTGGCCGTCAGCCCTGCGGCGGCGCCCGAGAGGATTTGCACCTGCCCCCGTTCGAACCAGCGCGGGGCGGCGTCGATCGCGGGGAGGGTGAGGCGCGTTTCGGTGGCGCTGCGCAGGGTTGTATCGGCGGTGAAGCCGGGGGTTGAGAGGTCAAACCCGCAGGCCGCATCGCCCAGCACCGCCGCGCAGCCGCGTTGATAGCTGCGGCCGAGCGGCCGCGAGAGAGCCTCGGCCGCGCCGCGCAGTTCAGCACGCCATGCGCCGCCTTCCAGCGTGATTTCGCCCAAGGTGCCGTGGAAGATTTGCTGGCGGACGGCGGGGGCCTGCCAGTTGACCTGCCAGATTTTCACGTCGGCCCCGTCGAAATGGCCTGCGCGAATGTCGGCCTCGCGCATGGCGTCGGCGGTCAGGGTGCCGAAGCCTTCGGCGTTATCGACCGAGAGGCCGCTGCCCTGCGCCAGCGTGCTGGCCGTCATGCCGCTGGCGGCGCGGAAGGTGAGCCCCGCGAAGGTCAGGTCGGCGTCGTGGTCGGTGAAGCCCAGCGTGGTTCCATCGGCGCGGGTGATGGCCCACGCGGTGCAGCGGGTGGTGGACAGGTCAGTCATAGGCGCACCTCGATCAGCGGGACGGAGGGGATTTGGCCCGCGCGGAAGGACGAGACCGACATTTGGATCGCGTCGCTCTCAAATCGGACGGGCACGTCGAATTCGTAGCCTGCGGTGATTTCGGCCCCGATGGCGGGGGCGGCGGTGAAGGTGATGGTGCCGGTATCGGGGTTCAGGGTGTAGTCGTGCCCTGCGTCCAGCGGTTGGGCGGCCACCGCGACCGTGACGGTATGGGCCACGGGTTTGGTGATGGGCCGCGCGTATGCGAAATCGCCTGAGACATAGCGTTTGATCAGCGGCCACGTGGTTGTGGTGCCATCGCCGTAGCCAAGGGTTTGATCGGTCGGGCCGGTTGTTTCGGAGGGAAGGCAGGATTTGAAATCCGACCAGTCTTTCCAGCGGAAGGCGTGCAGTTGGCCGCCGCGCGCCTCGAAGAAGGCCATCAGGGCGGCGACGTCGTCGAGCGAGCGCAGCCCGACGCCCGCGTCATAGCGGCGGCGCGAGTGGGCCCAGGCGGTGTTGCGTTCCTCGTACCCATTCGCGAGCGTGACGATTTCGGTGCGGCGCACGGGGCCGCCCAGCGATTCAAAGCTGATGGCGGCGGGGAAGCGGATGTCGTGGAAGGCCATGGAGTGTCCTATCGGTTGCGTTGGCCGCGCGCGACGAGGCGCGAGATCTGCGCGCCGATCTGGCTTTGCGAGCGCTGGAACGCGGTTGCGTCGGGGGTTTGGATGTTCATCGTCAGGTTGACGCCTGCCCCGCCCTGTGTGGCGACGCCAAGGCGGCCGTCGGCACCGCGTGTCAGGGGCATGATGGCTTCGGGGCCAGCCTCGCCCATCAGGCCGGTGCCGCCGCGCATGGGGAAGGTTGTGGGCGCGGTGACGACGCCGCCTTTGGCGAACGGCATGACGCGCCCTTGAGTGAAAGCGCCACCGTTGGCGAAGGGGGTTGCGCCATGCAGGCCGTTGATCAGGTAATCGGTCAGGTGGTTGGTCACGGGTTTGACCGCTGCGCTGTAGACGGCGTTTTGGATGCTGGTGCTGATGGTGCCCAGCACCGAGCCCAGCCGGTCACCATCGAAGATCAGCCCGTCGAACGCCTTGCGCAGCCCGCTGGACAGGCCGCGTTCTAGGCCTGCGACCTCGCGGTTGGTGTTTGCCATGGTGCCGCGCATGTCGCGCAGGCCCGCGTTCAGGGCCTGGGTCATGCTGTGCAGTTGCTGCAGCTCGGCGGTGGTGGGTGTCAGGTCACTCATCGGGGGCCTCGTGTGGGGGGCGGGTGTCGGGATAGGCGCGGGCGAGTTCGGCCAGGCGGGCGCGCGCCATGGGTGCGGCTGCGCCCGCAAGGCCGAGCATCAGCATCAGTTCGATCGGGGTCAGCGCCCAGAATTCGGCCGGGCGCAGGTGCAGGCGCTGCAAGCCCAGCCGCAGAAGGCCCGGCCAGTCCATCACTGTGCCCCGTCGGATGTGGAAAACGCGCGCGCCAGCAGTTGGCCTGCGATACGCGCCGCGCCTAGCGGGCCGCCCGCGATGTCGGCGGCCAGCAAGGTTGCGGCGGTGCCCGTCCAGCCGCCGCCGCGCAGGCCTGCGACGACCAGCGCCATGACATCGGCGGATTTGACGGCCCCGCCTTCGAACCGCGCGACAAGGTCGGTCAGGGTGCCTGTGTTCAGCTCGGCTTCCAGCATGGCCAGCGCGCCCAGCGTCAGGCGGCCCACATGGGGCACGCCGTCGATGGGGATGATCACCTCGCCCGCGTGGGGGTTTGCGGGGTTCATACTTCGGCCTCGAAGCTGAGGGACCCTGCCGAGGCGAGCGAGACTTCGTAGGTGGCCTCGCCGTTGTAGCTGCCCGCGTATTCCAGCGCGGTGATCTGGAAGCGGCCGCTGATGGCACCGAAGTGCGGGATAATGATGCGGAAGGTCGGCACATCGCCCGCGAAGAACAGCGCGCGCATGCGTTCGTCGGTGTCAGCGTCGCGGAACACGCCCGAGCCCGAGACGGCAGCCGAGCGGACGCCCGCGCCAGCCAGCAGCTCGCGCCAGCCGCCTTGGCTTTCGAGGCTGGTGACATCGACCGTTTCGGCGTTGAAGCTGATGCGCGAGGCGCGCAGGCCGGCCACGGTTTCAAACAGGCCATCGCCCGTCATGTCGATTTTGATCAACAGATCCTTGCCGTTTTGTGCGGTCATTTCAGTCCCTTTCAAGGTTCGAGGCGGATGCGGAAGGTCAGGTCGATGCGGCGGTCGGCACCGGTGGTGGATTTGGCGGTGGCGGCTTGAAACAGCGGGGCGCTGGCGTGGCCTGCGGGCAATTCCAACGGCGCGGTCAGGGCGGTGATGATTTGCGCGGCGATGCCCTTGGCGGTGCCGAAGCCGCCGCCGGTGGCGATGACGCTGATTTTGACCTGATGCAGGGTGATCGGCCCATCGGGGGTGGCGAGGCTTTCGACGTCCTCGGGGCCGATGGCGATGTAAAGGGGGGGCACGGTGCCGCTGGGCAGCGCGTCGTGCACGGGCAGCGACAGGCCGTCGGTGGTGGTCAGGCGGGTGAAAAGGGCCTGTTGCAGCGCAAGGCTGAGGGTATAGCTCATCGGACCAGTTCCTCTTCGGCGATGCAGGTCAGGCGGCGCTGGGGGCTGTCTTGCACCGCCAAGATCAGGTAGCTGCGCGCCCCTTCGCGGAAGCGGTGGCCTGCGACCGGGCGGCGCGGGTCGCCTATGGAGGCGGCGCGCAGGGTGATGCGCACGGGCACGCGGGCCAAGGCGGCACCGAAGGCGGCAGCCTCGCGCCCTGTTGCGGGGGTGATCGCGGCCCACAAGGTGCCCAGCGTCTGCCACCCTTCGGTGTAGCCGCCTGCCCCGTCGCTGTCGCGCTCGGGGCGTTGCAGGATGAGGGCGCGGTTCAGGCGCAAGCGGGTCATTGTGCGCCCCCAAAGCCAAGGCGCACCGTACGGTAGCGCTCGGTCAGGGCCGAGACGCCGAAGGGCATGCACGCGCCGTCGAGGTCGGGGTCTTCGCGGTATTCGTAGTAATGCGCGGCCAGCATCAGCACGGCTTGTTGGATGTCGGCGGGCAAGGTTTCCCAATCGGCGGCCATGCCTGCGATATAGCGCACGCTCAGCTGCTGGTCCGTCTGCCAGCCGCGCAGTGTGACGCGCGGGCGCAGGCCCTGCTGCACCTGCCAATCGACGGGTGCGCCATTGGCGGTGACCGCGATGACCTCGCGCAGCGGCAGGGCCGACAGCGCGGCAGGCGGGGCCAGATCCTCGCGGAAGGTGCGGGCGATCAGGATTTTGCCGATGCGCCCTTCGACTGCGGCCAGGGCCGCGCGCAGGAAGGCACGCAGCAGGCCCTCTTGCATGTTATCGGTGTCAAAACCCGTACCCAGGCGCAGAAAGTCGCCCAGCGCCGCTACCGGCAGGGCGGCATCTGCCACCGTCGTTTCCTCAACCAGCATCATCGCGGCGCTGCCCTTTTGTCAAAATCTGGGAAAGTGGCGGGGGACACGCCCCGCCGGATCGCATCGCGCCTTAGGACGCGGCGAATTTCAGCAGCTTGATCGCGGCGAAATCGGTGACCGCGCCGCCGACGCGTTTGGTCGCGTAGAACAACACGTGCGGCTTGGCCGAGAACGGGTCGCGCAAGACGCGCAGGTCGGCGCGTTCGGCGATGGTGTAGCCGGACTGGAAGTTACCAAAGGCGACCGCATAGGCATTGGCGGCGATGTCGGGCATGTCTTCGGCGATCAGGACGGGGTAGCCCATCAGGCGCGCGGGTTCACCCGCTGCAAGGCCGTCCGACCACAGGAAGCGGCCGTCCGCATCCTTCAGTTTGCGCAGCACGCCGGTGGTTTTCGAATTCATCACGAAGCTGGCGCCCGCGCGGTATTCGGCGCCCAAGGCATAGACCAGATCGACGATGGAATCCGCAGGCAGCGTATCGGTCGCGCCGGTTGCAATGTAGCCGAGGTTGCCCCATGCCCACGCGGTGTTCGCGACTTTGGTGCCGGTCAGGAAGCCCTTGGGCTTGTCGACGCCATCGCCGTTGATGAAGGCGGCGGCTTCGGCCCGCGCGAATTTCTGCGCGATGCGGTTGGCCAGCCAGTCTTCCAGATCGAATGCGCTATCATCCAGCAAGCGCTGCGAGACCTTGGGCAACGCGGCCAATTCGTGCAGCGGGATCGAGACGCGCTCGATGACGGGGGTGCCGGATTCAGCGACCGTGCCAGTTTCAGACGCCCAGCCCGCGCCCGGTTCGGTGCGGTCGACCAGCACGTCGTAGCTGGCGGCATCGACATTCACCACGCTGGAGATGGCGCGGATGGAGGCGGTAGCGCCCAGCACATTCTGGATGGTCAGCGCCGTTTCGGGTGAGACGAGGTAGCCGCCATCCGCCGCGACGGCGGTGTTCATCGCCTTGCCTTCCAGTTCCAGATTGCGCAGGCCATCGTCGTCGCCCGAGCGCAGGTAGGCGTCGAACGCCTTTTGGTGCGGGGCGTCCAGATCGGCGGCGCGGGACAGCACGGGACGGTGGGCGGCGGCTTTGCGGTCAAGACGGGTCATGCGGGTTTCCTGTTGTTCAAGTCGTTGTTTCACTTCGGCTGCAAAGCCACTGAATTCACCAAGGAAGTTTTCCATTTCACTGGTGATCTGCGATAATTGGACCGGATCCATCCGGGGCTCCTCTCAGTTGAAATTGGCAAGGGTGGCGCGGGCTTGGCGCAGGGCGGACAGCAGACTGTCGTCGGCCTTTTGCGTCACGCGGGCCTGCTGCAGCATGGGGAATGTGACCAACGAGACTTCCCACAGGGCGACCTCGTGCAGCAGGCGGCTGCCGTCCGCCGCCTTGGTGGCGCGCAGCGTGCGGTAGCCAATCGACAGCCCGTCGATGGCACCGGCGGCCAGCAGCGCGGCAACCTCGCGCGCTTTGGCCACGTCGGGCAGCAGGCGGCCTGAAACGTGCAGGCCGGTGGCATCCTCAGACACGTCGTCCCAGACGCCGATGGGCGTGTTCGGGTCGTGCTGCCACAGCATACGCACCTTGTTACCTTGGGTCTTCAGCGCCGCCAGCGAGGCGGCGAAAGCCCCCGGCTGCAGCACATCGCCGCCCTGATCGCGCACGCCGAACAGCGAGGCGTAGCCCGACACCTTCAACCCGTCACCGGTGTTGTGCGGTGTCAGCGCGGCATATTTGAATTCAAGATCCACCTTTTCCCCCTTTTATGGCGCGACTTGCAGGAACGATTGGAACGCCTGCGCCAAAATCGCGCCCAGAACGCCGTAGACGGTCAGCCACAGCCGCTTTTCCAGCCGCTCGATCAGGGCTTCCAAGCGTTCCAGCTGTTGCTGAAGTTGTTGAAATTGCAGCGCGACTAGCCGCTCTTGCGCCTCGATCCGTAGGCCGGGGGCGCATAGGAACGGGCGCTCAGGCGGTGCCATCGCTGCCATCCAGCGCAGGCAGGCCCAACAGAACGCGCTTTTCGGCATCCGATAGGAACGACGCCCCGCCAACACGCGCCCACAGGGCGTCGCGCTCGACCGAAAGGGCCGCGATCTGGTCGGGGTCGGGGCGCAGGTCCAGCCAGTCGCCGGTGAAATCCTCGAGCCAATTGGCCAGCGCACCGGTGACACGCGCGGCCAGCGGCAGTACGGTCAGGCGGTAGAAGGCACGGTTTGCCTCTTGGTAATTGGCGTAGGTGGCGTCGCCCGGAATACCCAGCAGCATGGGCGGCACGCCAAAGGCGATGGCAATTTCGCGGGCGGCGGCCTCTTTCGTTTGCAGAAATTCCATGTCGGAGGGCGAAAAACCCATCGGTTTCCAGTCGAGGCCGCCTTCCAGCAACATGGGTCGGCCCGCGTTGCGCGCGCCCTGATGCTGGCTTTCCATTTCAGCCACCAGCCGGTCGAACTGGTCGGGCGACAGCGTGGCATTGCCGTCGGCCCCGCGATAGACGATCGCGCCCGAGGGCCGCGCAGCGTTTTCCAGCAAGCCCCGCGACCAGCGCGAGGCGGAATTGTGCACCTCGATCGCGGCAGCGGCGGGCGACAGGGGCGACAGGCCGTAGTGGTCATCGTGCGGGTGAAAGCTGCGGATGTGGCAGATGGGCGATGCGCCCTCGCCCACGGCAAAGCGGTGCTTGCGCCCGCCCACGGCATAGTCGTAGGCGACCGGCCAGCCATCAGTGCCAGGCACCACCGACATGCGGTCGGATCGCAGCACGTGCAGCTCAACCGGCAGGCCCTCGGGGGCGACAGCCTCGAAATAAGCGTTTCCGGTCAGCAGGATCTGGGCATAGGCAGCCTCGAGCAACTCGAGCTGGCCCTGCGCGCTGTTGGGGCGGGCCAGCAGATCCAGCACGGGGTGCGTGTCGTAGCGGCGGGTCTGATCTTGCAAGATCAAGGGCAGCGCGGCGGCGGCCTCGGCGATCAGGCGGACGGCGCGAAAGCCAATGGGGTTCGCCCCAAAGCCCGCCCGCACCAGACCAGACCCTTCGCGCGGGGCAAAGGCCGTGCGGCCCGCCGCCCCGAACGCAATCACCCTGCCCGCGGCCGAGGCTTTCACCTCGGGCACCGACACCGGCTGTTTCTTTTCGCCAAACCCGAACATCTGCTTCCCCGCTGCTGTCTTTGCGAACGAGGCCGTTTTCCCAACAAATGATTAACGCGCGGCAGCAGCACCGCGCGTTGCCTGTTGCATCAGAACAGGGAGCGGATTTTGGGCTGCGCCACCGGTCCCAAAATTAGCTCGTGCGCGGCCCAGACCAGCGCGTCGACGCGGTCGGGTGATCCGCGCCCCTTGAAGCCCTGCAGCGTCATCAGCGCCATTTGCGCTTCCAGCAGATCAAGGCCCGCGACGTGGCTGGCGCGGCCCTGTTCGTACAGCGCCGAGACAGGTTCGGCGCGGGCCGCCTTGCCCGTGGTGGCCCGCACAGCGCGATACGGGATGTTCGGGTCAACCTGCCGCAGCACGCTTTCCACCAGCGCGCCGCCTTGGTTTACCTCGGCGACCAGCCGGTCGGCGCCGTGGCGGTGAAAGGCGGCTATTGCGGCTTTGGCCCATGTGTTCGGCGACGCGCCTTGAACGGTTGCGTCCTCGATGACCCAAAAGTGCGGCGGCCCGTCGGCGCGGCGCTGCACGCCCGCAACGATAATCCCGCAGGCGTCCGACCCCGCGTGGCCGGTCACTGGCGGGTCAACTGCTACTACGATCCGGTCCAGCGCAGGGGCGATTTGCGTGCGGGCCAGCTGGATCAACCGGTCTGGCCAAAGCGAGCCTTCGGCTTCCTCGACCAGCAGGCCCTCGATCTCTTGCCGGCCCAGATGCGTGCCGGCGTAGCGCTCCTCGACGGCCTCGACGAAACCGGGGGCGAGGTTGGCGCGGTTCGCGCGTGTGGGGGCGTGGGTCATCACGGTGCTATCCTGTGCCAGCAACCCGCGCAGGAACGCCCCACCGCGCGGTGTGGTCGTCACGCAGGCGCGCGGGCTGTCGCCCAGCCGCAGGCCCATCATCAGCATGTCCCATGCCTCTTGCGCCAGCCGCCATTTGGCGACCTCGTCCGCCCAGATCGCGTCGAATTGCGGGCCTCGCAGGGCCTCGGGGTCGTGGGCGGAAAAGATGGTTGCCTCGGCGCCGTTCGGCCAGCGCAACACGCCGCGCCCCGCCAGCCACGACGGGCGCCGGTCGGGGGGGCAGCAGGCCATGATGCCGCTGTCGCCAAAGACCATCACCTCGCGCGCCTGATCGATGGTTTGCGCCACCAGCGCCACGCGCCGCGCGCGGCCGGGGGACGCGGGGCGCGCCCCCTCGACCATGGCGCGCACCCATTCGGCCCCTGCCCGCGTCTTGCCCGCGCCGCGCCCGCCCATAACCACCCATGTGCGCCAGTCGCCCGCAGGCGGCAGTTGGTGCGGCAGCGCCCAAAAGTCGAACAACCACGGCAGCGCGGCGACCTCGGCCTCGGATAAGGCTGCGACGAAATCAGCCCGCGTCGCAGCAGGGGCCGAGGCGAGCCAACCGGCAGCTGATTTCATCACGGATTGCGTCGTAATCGAGGGTTTCGCCATCTTGGCCTCCGGTGAATTTTGCGGTCCAGTCGTTGAACTTCTGCTCGGTCTCAAAGGCGCGGCGCAGGGCGCTTTCCAACTCGCTGTGCTTGGGGGCGATTTCGCGCAATGGCCCCGGGTTTCCGGCGCTGAGCTCGGCCAGCATGTCGGCCAGCGACGTGCGCACGGACCGCACCAGCACCATCGCGTCGCGCAGATCGCGTTGCAGGCGTGCGGCCTCGTCATCGCCTGTTTGGGTTAAAACCTGCGACATGTGTTCCTCCTCGGGTTCAGTTGGGCGGGCAGAACGCAAAAAGGCCCGCAGGGGCCTTCGCCCCACGAGCCTTTCGACAGTTCTGCCAGTGTGCCAAACCTAGCCGTTGCACCGTGCGGTGGCAACGAAATGCGCCGCAAGCGGGGTTCGCGTGCGGCGCATTAAGAGCAAATTATCAATGATTTACAGATCAGTTCCCCAGCGCGCGCCACCGCGCCACGTTGCGGTTGTGATCATCCAGCGTGACGGCAAAGGCATGCCCGCCCGACCCGTCCGCCACGAAGAAGATGTAGGGCGTATCGTCGGGGTTCAGCGCGGCTTCGATGCTGGCGCGCCCGGGGTTGGCGATCGGCGTCGGCGGCAGGCCGGTGATGACGTAAGTGTTCCACGGTGTCGGCCCGTCCAGTTCGCTGCGGCGCAGGCCGCGCCCCAGATTGCCGCGCCCGTCGGTCACGCCGTAGATCACGGTCGGGTCGGTTTGCAGGCGCATCCCCTGCCGCAGGCGGTTCACGAAAACGCTGGCGACTTGGCGGCGTTCTTCGGGGACGCCGGTTTCTTTCTCGATGATCGAGGCGAGGATCAGCGCCTGTTCCGGTGTCGAGACGGGAAGGTTGTCGTCGCGCGCGGCCCAAGCGGCATCGAGGATGCTTTGCTGGCGGTCCTGCATCTGCTGAACCAAAGCCTGCGTATCGGTACCACGGCGGAATTCGTAGGAATCGGGGGCCAGCATGCCTTCGGGCGGCATGGCGGCATCGCCGTTCAGCGTGTCGATGGCGTTCAGGCTGGTGATGACTTGCCAGACGGTCGTACCCTCGACCACTTGGACGGCCAGCTGCACGTCCGACTCGGCCAGCGCGGTCGCGTATTCGGGCGGTGCCTCGCCCTCGGCGGTGGGGTCGAAACGTGCGACTTCGCCATAGCGGCCGGTGTCGGGGTCAAGCTGACGGATGCGCGCACTGAAATCGTTGACGCCGACGACATAGACGACCTGTGCGCCGCAGGTGGATGCGCCGCCGCGGGTGATGGTGTCGGTGATGCTTTCCATCGTCGCGCCCGGCTCGATCAGGAACGCGCCTTGTTTCAGTTGGGTGCGCTTTTGCCGGTAGTCGGCCATGATCAAGAACACCTCGCGCGAGGAAATCGCGCCTTGTGCCCGCAGATCATCCGCCGTGCGCCCGAACGTGCCACCGGCGGGGACACGCAGGCAGATCGCTTGGGACAGTGGGCCCGGCGCCGAATATTCCCGAACGCCCCATGTGATGACACCAGCCACCAGAAACAGCGCAACGACCAGAAAGGTCAGGAAATTCGACGCCAGATGCTTCCACATTACTTATATTTTCCCACGATCAGGCTAGCGTTCGTGCCCCCGAACCCGAACGAGTTCGACAGCGCCACGTCGATTTTACGCGCGACCTTTTTGTTCGGCGCCAGATCGATCTTGGTCTCGACGGCAGGGTTGTCGAGGTTGATCGTCGGCGGCGCCACTTGGTCGCGGATCGCGAGGATCGAGAACACCGCCTCGATCGCGCCAGCCGCGCCCAGCAGGTGGCCGGTGGCCGATTTGGTCGAGGACATCGTCACGTTCGCCGCGGCATCGCCCAGCAGACGCTCGACCGCGCCCAGTTCGATGGTGTCGGCCATGGTCGATGTGCCGTGCGCGTTCACATAGTCGATGTCGGCAGCCGTGACGCCTGCATCGCGCATGGCCATGGCCATCGCGCGCGCGCCGCCTTCGCCGTCTTCGGACGGGGCGGTGATGTGGTAGGCATCGCCCGACAGGCCGTAACCCAGCACTTCGGCATAGATTTTCGCGCCGCGCGCAAGGGCGTGTTCCAGCTCCTCCAGCACGACGACGCCTGCGCCCTCGCCCATCACGAAACCGTCGCGGTCGGCGTCATAGGGGCGCGATGCCGCCTTGGGATTATCGCCCGCTTTGGTCGACAGCGCCTTGCACGCGTTGAAGCCTGCAATGCCGATTTCGCAGATCGAGGCCTCGGCCCCGCCCGCGATCATCACATCGGCATCGCCGTATTTGATCAGGCGGGCCGCATCGCCGATGGCATGCGCGCCGGTGGCGCAAGCGGTGACAACGGCGTGGTTCGGGCCTTTAAATCCGTGTTTGATCGCGACCTGACCCGAGATCAGGTTGATCAGCGCGCCCGGAATAAAGAAGGGCGACACGCGGCGCGGGCCTTTTTCTTTGATCAGGACGGCGGTTTCAGCAATCGACTTCAACCCGCCGATACCAGAACCGATCATCACGCCGGTGCGGAAACGGTCTTCCTCGGTCTGGGGCACCCAGCCCGAATCCTCGACAGCCTGTTGGGCGGCGGCAACACCGAAGATGATGAAATCATCGACCTTGCGCTGGTCTTTCGGCTCCATATAGCGGTCGGCATTAAAGGTGCCGTCGGTGCCGTCGCCCAGCGGAACCTCGCAGGCATAGGTGGTGGCCAGATGGCTGGCGTCAAACTGCTTGATGGTTCCGGCCCCGGATTGGCCATCCAGCAAACGCGACCACGTTTCTTCGACCCCATCGGCAAGCGGGGTGACAAGGCCAAGACCGGTTACGACGACACGACGCATATTCTACCCTTCCTCGGAAGATTTGGCGCCCCTGATACTGCACGATGGCGCCAAGGCCAACACCCTAGTGCCGTGATACCGGCGGGTTTTCACGATATGGGGGCGCCATTTAGCACGAAAACTCCCCCATCTGTGGCAGCGCGCGCCCTCCTCGGTGCGGTTTCCATGGGATGCAGCGTTCTGGATGGGGGACTGAAAGTCAAGCGCGCGGCCCGCGCCACCGGCGGGGAACCGCAAACGAAAACGGCGCCACCCGTAAACGGGAGGCGCCGCAAAATCCGGAATGATCCGTGATTATTGAGCTTCGGAGATGAATTTCACCGCATCGCCAAACGTTTGGATCGTTTCAGCGGCGTCATCGGGAATCTCGATGCCGAATTCTTCTTCGAAAGCCATCACCAGTTCAACGGTGTCAAGGCTGTCGGCGCCCAGATCGTCGATGAACGAAGCAGCTTCCACTACTTTGTCTTCTTCCACACCCAAGTGCTCTACAACGATCTTGCGCACGCGCTCTGCGACATCGCTCATCTATATGTCCTCATGTCTTTATGGGCTTGTGCCCGCTTTGACGATACCCCCGGAACAGGGGCGGTTCAACTGCCCGGCACCGGGCCCTTCTTTCCGGAACCGCTGCTAACGCAAACAGCCCAGAACACGGCTGGCTCATAGCAGGAATTTATCCGAAGGCAAACGCTTTCACAATTCCGCAATGGGCCAGCACATCGCAAAAAGCCAAATTCGGCCTTAAATCATCGCCATTCCGCCGTTCACGTGCAGCGTGGTGCCTGTGACATAGGCGGCCTCGTTACTGGCCAAATACAGCACCGCGGCGGCGATTTCATCGGGGTTGCCCATGCGGCCAGCAGGAACTTGCCCCAAGATGGCGGTTTGTTGCCCCTCGTTCAAGGCGTCGGTCATCGCGGTGGCGATAAAACCGGGCGCGATGCAGTTGACGGTGATGCCACGGCTTGCGACTTCCAGCGCGATCGCCTTGGACATGCCGACCATACCGGCCTTGGACGCGGCGTAGTTGGCCTGCCCAGGGTTCCCCGTCGCACCCACGATGGACGAGATATTGACGATGCGGCCCCAGCGCGCCTTCATCATCCCGCGGATCACTCCGCGGCTGAGGCGCATGGTCGAGGTCAGGTTGACAGCGATCACGTCGTCCCATTCGGAATCCGACATGCGCATGAACAGGTTATCGCGCGTGATGCCGGCGTTGTTCACCAGAATATCGACGCTGCCCATGGCGGCGGCGGCGGCTTTGGGCAGGGCTTCGACAGCTTCCATGTCGGACAGGTTGCACGGGACGACGAAGGCCCGCTCGCCCAGCTCCTCGGCCAGCGCCTGCAGGGGCGCCTCGCGCGTGCCGGACAGGGCAACGGTTGCGCCCGCGCCGTGCAGCGTGCGCGCGATTGCAGCCCCGATGCCGCCCGATGCGCCGGTGATCAGCGCGGTCTTTCCGGTTAGGTCAAACATGTCTCTCTCCTCAGGACAGCGTTGCGGCAGCGGCGGCCGCTTCTTCAGGGGTGCCGATGGTGCGGCACTCGATAGTTTTTTCAATGCGGCGGATCATGCCGGACAGCGCCTTGCCTGCGCCGATTTCCCAGGCCTCGGTGACGCCCTGCGCGGCCATCCACTGTACGGATTCGCGCCACCGGACCGAGCCCGTCACCTGCTGCACCAGCAGATCGCGAATCGTCGCCGGGTCGCTGACGGCTTCGGCCATCACGTTTGCCACCACCGGCACGACGGGGGTGTTGATCGTCACGGCAGCCAGCGCGTCGCGCATTACATCGGCGGCGGGTTGCATCAGGGCCGAGTGGAACGGCGCCGAGACGGGCAGCATCAGCGCGCGCTTGGCGCCTTTTTCTTTAGCCAGCTCGCAGGCGCGCTCGACCGCGGCTTTGTGGCCCGAGACCACAACCTGCGACGGGTCGTTATCATTGGCCGCTTGCACGACTTCGCCCTGCCCCGCCTCGGCGGCGATGGCGGCGACGGTGGCAAAGTCCAGCCCCAGAATGGCCGCCATGGCGCCTACGCCCACGGGCACGGCGGCCTGCATCGCGTCGCCGCGCGTGCGCAGAAGGCGCGCGGTGTCGGCCAGCCCCAGCGCACCAGCAGCACAAAGCGCCGAATATTCACCCAAGCTGTGCCCTGCGACAAAACCGGCGGCCTGCAATGTGACGCCTTCGGCCTCTAGCGCGCGCAGCGCCGCGATCGAGGTTGCCATCAGCGCAGGCTGCGCGTTGCGCGTCAGGGTCAGCGTGTCGATGTCGCCGTCCCAGATCAGACCCGACAGGTTTTCACCCAGCGCCGCGTCGACTTCTTCGAACACGGCCCGCGCGGCGGGATAGGCGTCGGCCAAGGCCTTGCCCATGCCTATGGCTTGCGACCCCTGCCCGGGAAATACGAATGCGCGCATGGCTCTCTCCTCGTTATGTTTGGGTCTACCTAGTCAAAGCGGCGGGATTTCTCAACTACTGCCTTGCAAACGCAAAGTGGCGTGCCAATATAAGCTATGTGGGACGACCCGCATTTTAATGATCCCGCCAGGACGACCCGGTTTAGCGAGAGTATTTGAAATGCCTTGGGTTTATCTGATCTTGGCCGGCGGGTTCGAAATCATCTGGGCCTACACGATGAAGCTGTCGGATGGCTTCACCAAGCCGCTTTATACCAGCATCACCCTTGTCACGATGGTTTGCAGCTTTGCGCTGCTGTCGATCGCCATGAAGACGCTGCCGTTAGGTACCGCCTACATGATCTGGACGGGCATCGGCGCGTTGGGTGCTTTCGTCATCGGCGTGACCTTTCTGGGCGAGGCGCTTACGCCATTGCGCGTTGTTGCTGCCCTGCTGCTGCTGTCGGGCCTGATTCTGATGAAGCTGGCGACCAAATAACAGCCTGTGCCCCTTGCCTAACGGGGCGCAAACTGTATAAGGCACCATCTTTCCGCCATAGATATGAACGGCGCAGTCTCTCGTGGGGTTGGTGCGGAAAGTAAGCCGCCCCGTTGAAATGCGCATGACACATGGAGAAAACATGCCCCTGTATGAGCATGTATTGATCGCGCGTCAGGATCTGTCCAACGCGCAGGCCGAAGGCCTCATCGAACACTTCTCGGCCGTTCTGGCTGACAACGGCGGCGCCGTGGTCATGTCGGAATACTGGGGCGTCAAGACGATGGCCTACAAGATCAACAAGAACCGCAAAGGCCACTACGCCTTCCTGCGCACCAACGCCCCCGCGGCTGCCGTGCTGGAAATGGAACGTCTGGCCCGCCTGCATGACGACGTCATGCGCGTTCTGACCATCAAGGTCGACGCCCACGAGGAAGGCCCCTCGGTTCAGATGCAAAAGCGTGACGAGCGTGACCGCGGCGAGCGTGGCGACCGTCCCGAGCGCGGCGAACGCCGCGAGCGTCGTTGATCTCAGGTCATAAGGAATAACGCACATGGCAACCAAGCCTTTCTTCCGCCGCCGCAAGTCCGACCCGTTCGAGGGTGAAGGCGCACCGGTTATCGATTACAAAGACACCCGTCTTCTGCAGCGCTACATTTCCGAGCGCGGCAAGATCGTTCCCGCCCGCATCACCGCCGTTTCGGCGAAAAACCAGCGCAAGCTGGCCCAAGCCATCAAGCGCGCGCGCTTCCTGGCGCTGCTGCCCTACGCAGTGAAATAAGGAGCATTCCCGATGGAAGTCATCCTGCTGGAACGCGTTGCCAAGCTTGGCCAGATGGGCCAAGTGGTAAAGGTCAAGGACGGTTACGGCCGTAACTACCTGCTGCCGCAAGGCAAGGCACTGCGCGCGACCGAGGCGAACATCGCCAAGTTCGAATCGCAAAAAGCTCAACTCGAGGCGCGTAACCTCGAGACCCGCAAAGAAGCCGAAGCCGTTGGCGAAACGCTGGCCGGCCAAAGCTTTGTCGTCATCCGTTCGGCTTCGGACGGTGGCGTTCTTTACGGTTCGGTCGCTGGCCGCGACATCGCGGAAGCTGCAACTGCTGCCGGCTTCACCGTTGACCGTCACCAAGTTGCCCTGATCGCACCGATCAAGGACTTGGGCGTTCACGATGTGACCGTGCGTCTGCACCCCGAAGTTGAAGTCACCGTTTCGGTGAACGTCGCACGTTCGGCTGAAGAAGCTGAACTGCAAGCCTCGGGCAAGTCGATCCGCGAATTGGCTGCTGAAGCCGAAGCTGCGGCCGAATTCGAGATCGCCGAGCTGTTCGACGACCTCGGCGGCGCTGTGGACGAAGACGAAGAATAAGATCGCCGCTTGCGGCACAAAAAGGCCGGGCCCCTCGCGGGGCCCGGCTTTTTTAAATCTCTTAAAGCTGGATGCAGCCTTATTGGGCCGGCAGCGAAGCGCCCAGTTGCTTGACCAGATCGCTGATCTGACCACAGAAAGCCTCTTCGGTGGTGCCCTGCGCGGTCGCAGCATCGGCGATGCTCACCTCGGTGCCCATGGCCGAAACCTTGCCTTCCAGGCCTTGTTGGTAGGCAGCCTCGGCAACGTCGGGGGTTTCCGACGGGGGCAGCGCAGCCATCAGGCGGTTTTGAATATCAACCACATCCTGTTCGACAAAGCCCTTGCCTTGGCAGTATTCCAGAATGCCAAGCTGGTTCTTCGACGCGGCGATCATGTCATCTTGCGTCGGCATGGCGGGGGCTTGGGCGAAAGCTGCGGTGGCGCCCATGCAGGCAACGGCAGCAACAACAGCAGTACGAATGTTGAACACTGTTTCTACTCCTCTAGTGAACACGGAAAAGGTAGTTCAACTTCCTGTGCGCCGCCAAATTGTTAATAAAAGCAGCATAAAAGCGGCGCCTTTCGGCCAAAGTCTGTGCAGTTGATGGGAAAAATTCCGCCGGCTGAATTTTTACCGCAAGGTAAAGTTGCGATCCGGCGCATCCTGTCATCAGATTGTGACACCCGGCGCCAAGCTAGGACACATCCCACCACTTCGGAGGCTTCGATGCCCATTCATCTTTCCCGTCGCCATTTTCTGGCCGCGTCAGGCGCCGCTATGGCGACTTTGCACCCCTATTCGCTGCGGGCGGCCAGTAATCAGGCCCACTTGCGCATCATGGAGACGACCGACCTGCATGTCCACGTCTTCCCCTATGACTATTACGCCGACCGCCCCGTCGACACGCTGGGCCTGTCGCGCACGGCCAGCCTGATCGAAGGGATTCGTTCCGAGGCAACCAACAGCATCCTGTTCGACAATGGCGATTTGCTGCAGGGCAACCCGATGGGCGACTACATCGCCTATGAACGCGGGATGGAGCCCGGCCAGACCCACCCCGTCATCAACGCTATGAACACGTTGGACTATGCCTGCGGAACGCTGGGCAACCATGAATTCAACTACGGCCTGCCCTTCTTGGCCAATGCGCTGGAAGGCGCGGCCTTCCCGCTGGTCTGCGCGAACGTCGCCGTCAAGCTGGGCGCAACCCCGCTGCAAGACGAGACCCTGATCGCCCCCTACGTGATACTCGATCGCGAGATTACGTTGGGTGATGGGTCGGTGAAGCCGATCAAGCTGGGTGTCATCGGCTTTGTCCCGCCGCAGATCGCCGCATGGGACCGTGCGCATCTGGAAGGCAAAGTCGTCGTGCGCGAAATTGTCGAAGCCGCCGCGGCCTATGTGCCGCAAATGAAGGCCGAAGGTGCGGATGTCATCATCGCCCTGTGCCATTCGGGCATTGGCGAGGCCGAGGCCGTCGCAGACCAAGAAAACGCTGCAATCCCGCTGGCAGCCACGCCGGGCATTGATGTGGTGTTGATGGGCCACGCCCACCGCGTTTTCCCCGGCACCGATTACGAGGGGACCGAGGGCGTTGATACCGTCGCAGGGACTGTCAGCGGCAAGCCCGCCGTGATGCCGGGGTTCTGGGGCAGCCATATGGGGCTGGTCGATCTGATGCTGGAACACGACGGCACCGCATGGAAAATCGCCGGTGCCAGCGTCGAGGCCCGCCCGATCTGGATCCGCGATGCCGACAATAAGGTTGTTCCGACCGTCGGCGACGTCGCCGTCGTCCAGGCCGCAGCGCAAACTGAACACGACGCCACGCTCGCCTATGTGCGCCGCGCCGTCGGGCAGACCAGCGCACCGCTTTACAGCTACTTCGCCTTGGTCGCGGATGACCCCTCGGTGCAGATCGTATCACAGGCGCAGCTTTGGTATGTCGCGCAACTGCTGCAGGGTACCGAGTACGAGTCGCTGCCGCTTTTGTCCGCCGCCGCGCCCTTCAAGGCCGGCGGGCGCAGCGGGCCGGACTATTATACCGACGTGCCCGCAGGCGATATCGCGATCAAGAACGTCGCCGACCTCTACCTCTACCCGAACACGGTGCAGGCCGTTCTGGTGGATGGGACACAGTTGAAAAACTGGCTGGAACGTTCGGCAGGCATGTTCAACCAGATCGAAGCAGGTGCGCAGGACGCGCCGCTGCTGAACCCCACCTTCCCCAGCTACAACTTCGACGTGATCGACGGGGTAACCTATCAGATCGACCTGACACAGCCCGCGATGTTCGAAACCGACGGGACAGTTGCAAACCCCGATGCCAACCGCATCATCAACCTGCAATATAACGGCGCCCCCGTGACGGCTGACCAAAAGTTCGTCATCGCGACCAACAACTACCGCGCGGGCGGCGGCGGCAGCTTCCCCGGTGCCGATGGCAGCACGCGGGTGTTGATTGCGCCCGATACCAACCGCGATGCGCTGGTGCGCTATATTGTCGAGGAAGGCACCATCAACCCGACCGCTGACGGGAATTGGAGCTTCGCCCCCCTGCCCGATACGACCGTGACATTCGAGACCGGCCCCAAAGCCGTCGACTATGTCGATCAGGTGCAGACGATTGCCATAGAACATGTCGGCGACGGTGAAAACGGCTTCGCGCTGTTCCGCATCGCACTGTAAAAGACGCGGCTTAAAAGACGCGCTGTAACAAAAAGGGCCACCCTCCCGGGTGGCCCAATTTAATTCAAGCGTTGGGGTCGATTATTCGACGTCCAGTGCCTCGACAGCGGCTTGCAGCTCGTCCTTGGTCGCGTCTTTTTCGTCAACCTTGACTTGGCTGAAGATGAAGTCGACGACTTTGTCTTCGAAGATCGGTGCTTGGATCTGCTGACGGGCAGCAGCGTTCTGTTGCACGAATTCAAAGAACTGACGCTCTTGACCGCGGTATTGACGGGCTTGGTTCAGGATCGCTTGGGTCAGCTCGGAATCAGTGACCTTGATCTCGTTCTTCTGCCCCAGCTCGGCCAGCAGCAGGCCCAGCTTCACGCGGCGCACAGCCAGCTTGCGGTGCTCGTCGGTGGTCTCGATGGCGCCGTGGCTGTGGTTGTGATCGTCGGGGTGCTCTTCGTGGTACAGCTGGTGCGCGATTTGGCCAGCTTCAGCTTCGACCAGCGACTCGGGCAGCTCGAACGAGACCAGCGTGTCCAGCTTGTCCAGCAGGGCGCGCTTGGCAACTGCACGGGCGGCACCAGCGAACTCACCTTCCAGCGAAGTCGCGATTTGCGTCTTCAGACCGGCCAGATCTTCGGCACCGAATTGCTTGGCCAGCTCGTCGTTCAGCTCGGCGGCTTTCGGCTCTTTCACGGCTTTGACGGTGCAGGTGAAAACAGCGGCTTTGCCAGCCAGATGGGCCGCGCCGTAGTTTTCGGGGAAGGTCACTTCGACGTCTTTGACGTCGTCAACCTTCACGCCGACCAGACCTTCTTCGAAGCCGGGGATGAACGAGTTCGAGCCCAGAACCAGCGGGTAGTCTTCAGCCGAACCGCCTTCAAAAGCTTCGCCATCGACCTTGCCGACGAAGTCGATCACGACTTGGTCGCCGTCTTTGGCCTTCGACCCCTTGCGGCGGTCTTCGAATTGCTTCGACGTCTCGGCCAGGTTGGTCAGCGCTTCTTCGATCGACGCCTCGTCGGCTTTGACGGTCAGACGGGTGATTTCAACGCCCGACAGGTCGACTTCCGGCACTTGCGGCAGCTTTTCATAGGTCATCGACACTTCGACGTCTTGACCTTCTTCCCAATTTTCATTGGTCATTTTCACTTCGGGTTGCATCGCGGGGCGGTCGCCCGAGGCTTCCAGATGGCTGTTGATCGCGCCATCGACGGCCTCTTGCATGGCTTCGCCCAGCAGGCGCGGGCCGAACTGCTTTTTCAGCAGCGCGAAGGGCACCTTACCCTTACGGAAGCCCTTCATCTCGATCTCGGGGGCGGCTTCTTCCAGCTTCTCGCGGACCTTCGCGTCCAGTTCTGCAGCGGTCACCGTGATGGCGTAGCCGCGCTTCAGTCCTTCGTTGAGGGTCTCGGTGACCTGCATTTTTCCGTCCTTCAGCTTTCGATCCATAGCCGGCCAGTGCCAGAGAGCCCGGCTGGCCATATTCCCTGCGGCGGATAAAGAATTTCACCGCTCAAGGCAAGCAGACAATCGTGTTTGTGCGCCCGCTTGCCCCCCGTTAAGAACTTGTTAGGCAGTAAATGCCACAATCACCGCAAGCTTGATCGGCTCCCGCCGGTGCAGGCCGTATCAGAATGACACCAGCACCAGAAAGATCCGCGCGCCGTCGATGACCTGTTTGCCCGTTTCGCGGAAATTCACGGTGATTTTGCCGCCAATGTTCGATTGCACTTGGCCATCGCCCCATTCAGGGTGGTCGGGGTGGCGCACGATCATTCCGGGTGCCAGCATTGCGTTCAAATCGGCCATAGTCCGCCTTTCCGGCGCCACGCGGCGCCCCTAACCCAGTTCCAGCCCGAAAGGTGCATTGCCATGCAAGCCGATCTGACAGCGCTTATTACATCGCGCATCAGCCACGACCTGTTCAACCCCTTGGGCGCCATCAGCAACGGGGTCGAGTTGCTGGGCCTCGTATCCCCCTCGCCCGAGTTGGACCTGATCAGCGATAGCGTGAAAAGCGCAACCGCGCGGCTGCAGATGCTGCGCATCGCATTCGGCCCTGCGGGAAGTGGCGAGATTTCCGTACGCGATTGGACGGGCATTCTGGCAGGGCTGGCAGCAGGCGGGCGCAGCAAATACACGCACGCCGGCACGAAGCCCCTGCCGCGTAACGAGGCAAAGGTTTTGGCTTTGCTGGCGCTGTGCTGCGATAGCAGCCTGCCCTATGGCGGCGAAGTCAGCTTTACGCCTCGCACAGGCGGCGGGTGGGCCGTGCGCGCGACGGGGCGCGAAGTGCGCTTCAACGCCAACCTTTGGGCCTGCGCTACGGGGTTGTCTCCGCGCGAGCCGATTGAACCCGCGCAGGTTCAGTTCCTGTTGGTGCCCACGGCGACCACAGCCATCGGACGCACATTGATGATCACCAACACCGCGACGACGCTAGACCTGCAGGTCTAGCGTTTGGTGACGACGACGGGGATCGCCACGTAACGGGTGTGGGCCAAGGCCAGCGTGTCGACGCAGCCGCCCCACCCGATCATCGGGTCGATTGCGTGCAAGGTGGGCAGGCTGCGTGCCTCGACCCATGCCCGCGCGGTCTGGATGGTGGATTTCAACGCGGCCAACGCGCCTGTTTTATACCCCTGTGCCATCGGTCACCTCCTGCAATGGCGGTTAACGTATGGTCAAAGGGTAGCGGGATGATGATGGCGGGCCTAACGTTTTCACCATTTTCGCGCACCGCAGCCGATCACAATTGCCGTGACGCGCTGCTGTGCCTGCGACAAGGCACAGCAGCAAGGCAAACGCCCAGAATTTACGCGCTTACTGCGCAACCGTGGTGCCGTAGGCGTCGTAGCCCAGTTCTTCGATCAGCCGGGCGACAGTCCCGTCGGCCAGAAGATCGGCGATCGCAGCATCCAGTTCACCGCGCATGAAGGTGTTCTGGCTGAGGAGCAGCGCGCCGGTATTCACCCGCGCGGCAAGTTCGGGCATGCGCTGCAGCTCGTGCACGCCTTGGTAGACGGGCGTATCGGCCCCTGCCCGCCAGAACGGCGCGTAAATGCTGACTGCGGCCAGCGTCTCGTCTTGCAGGCGCGTCAGCATCAACGTGTGGTCGGCGTAAGGCAGAAAGCCCAGTCGTTCGGATTCGGGGCGCAGGCTGTTGAATTGGCGGAAGACGAACGAGCCATAGGACGCCATCTCGACCCCGACACGCAGCCCTGCGGGAATGTCGGTCAGGCGCTGATAATCGGGGTTGGTCGCAAGATAGGTGAAGCTGTGGGCCACGTAGGGCTGCGTCACTGTGAATTCGGCCGGATAAATATTCGCCCCAATCCCCATGCCGAAGATCGCGTCACACTGCGCGCTGAGGTTTACCAGCAGATCGGCAGCGGCAAATTCGCCTCCGACGCCATAGCCCGACGGCAGGACGTTCACTTCAATTTCCAGAAACAGCCGCGCAGCGATTTCGCGCGCGATGGCTATGTCGAGGTCGGCGGTGACGAGCCCGTTCTGATGGCAAATACGCAGCTGGCTGCCCGACGGCAAAATGTTGGGGTTCATCAGCTGGGGATTTGCCACCTGTTCCATCAGCTGCGCAGATGCGGCGACCGGAAAAATGGCAGGGGCGATAGTCAGGGCGGCGGCAAGCAAGGCACGCATGGCAGGCACTTTCGAATAAGGGTCTGCACCGACCAGATGGCCGGTGCAGACGGTTTCTTTTACGACGGCAGACGGAAAATGTAGAGCATGTTGGCGCCGGTGATCGGCGGCAGGCTCATACCCGGGGTCAGGGCCACTTGGGTGGTTGCCGATTGGCCTGCCGGAATGGCGACGTATTGCACGCCGTCGATTTCGTAGGTCATCGGGTAGCCACCGATCGGAGCATGCAGACGCTGGCTCCAGAGGACTTCACCGGTTTCGTCGTTCATCGCGTAGACCCAACGGTTGGCATCGCCAACGAAGATCAGGCCGCCACCAGTTGCCAGAACCGACGACGAGAAGCGAGCGGGCTGCTCGACTTCGAAGGCGTCCGAACCGTCAACCACGTTCAGGGCGAACAGCGAACCGACGTTGTCGTGGCCGGGGGCCAGCTGTTGCGGGCCGGTGTTGGCCATGCCCATGGTCTCGCCCGACGCGGCCATTTCAAAGGCCAGCGGGGTGATGGTTTGGCACAGGTTCGCAGCCGGCAGGTAGAACATGCCGGTGTCGGGGCTGTAAGCAGTTGCCTGCCACAGACGGCCACCGTTGAAGGTCGGGCAGAACAGCTTTTCTTCACCGATTTCGCTCGGAATGGTGTCGAGGTTCAGCGTGATCTCGCCGGTTTCTTGGTCGATGCTGTCGATGACGTTCTGGTAGATCGTTTCCTTCGACCAAACGAATTCACCCGTTGCCGCGTCCAGCGCGAAGGTGATGCCGTTCTTGCCGGGGGTCGAGACGACCAGCTTGCGCATTTCGCCATCGATTTCTTCTTCGATGATGATCCGCTCAAACGGCGAGTCGAGATCGTAGTTGTCGCGCGGCATGTGCTGGTAGTACCACTTCAGCTCGCCCGTGTCGGCGTCCAGCGCCAGGGTCGAGTTGGTGTAGAGGGCCGAACCCTCGCCGGTACCACGGGTATGTTCCGAATACGGGATCGGCATGCCGGTACCGTAGTAGACCATGTTCAGCTCGGCATCGTAGGACGCGGTCGCCCACGGCGTCGCACCCCAACGGTTTTCAGCCGGAACGCCACCCCACGATTCGTCAACCAGCGGGTTGTTCGGATCGTCGATGGTGTTGAAGCGCCAGATTTCTTCGCCGGTGTCGGCGTTGTGGGCGGTGATGTAGCAGCCGCCGTTGGTGCCCGCGATCGAGCAGCCCGAGGTGCCAGTGAAGATCTTGCCGTCAGCGATCAGAGGGCCAGCCGTGTAGCTGTAGCCTTTTTCCCAATCCATGACCTGGAATTCCCATTCCTTTTGACCGGTCAGGGCGTTCAGCGAGATCAGCTTGCCGTCAACCGTCGTCAGAATGACGCTGTCGTCCCAAAGGGCGACCGAGTTCTTTTGACGTTCGGCTTGGCGGCTGTGGTAGGCGCCTTCGAATTCGGGGCGCTGGTGGGTGTACATCCAAATGGTGTCACCGGTGACGGCATCGACAGCCATCACGTTGTTCTGGTTCGTCGCAAGGAACATGATGCCGTCGTGAACGATCGGGGCCACTTCCTGCAGGCCGGGGACGCCCATCGGGTAGGCCCAAGCCAGTTCCAGATCGCCAACCGTGTCACGGTTGATCAGGTCCAGCGGGCTGTGACCTTGGTTGTCGACCGTGCGGCGCCATTGCAGCCATTCAGCCGGGTTCGGATCCAGGATCATTTCCGACGTGACGGGCGAGTATTCGCGCTGGGGCGTGTCGTCGACGACTTCTTCCAGAACGACATTGGCGATGTCTGCGGGGTCGGCACCAATGGCGGCAACTTGCACCGCTGCCGAACCGGCCAGAACTTCATCGCCCAGGGCCATGCCGTTGTGGTTCAGAATGTAGCCGGCAATATCGACATAGTCCTGCGCGGGCAGACCACCGGGGTTATCCAGCGGCATACCGTTCGAGACGATCGATTCAACAATAAGGGCAGCAGTCGCGCTGGAGTTCGCGTAGCTGTCACGAATGCTTTGGGCGTGGCAGACGCTGCAGCGTGCGTCATACAGTTCTTTACCGTTTGCAACCTGCTCGGCGGTAAAGAAACCATCTGCCGCTTGCGCAGCGCCGGCGGCAACAACCATCGGCACGATGGCAGCGCTGGCACGCAAAAGGAATGAAGATTTCACGGCGTTCCGTCCTCTATCTAACGTATACCCCGCCGCGCGTAGCGTGACGGAGTGTTGCTGGAACAAATCAACCTGCCGGGGGAGGACGACAGGTTGCGACTCATGCGCATTGAACGTACCCGTCGTGATATTAAGATTCGTCAATGGCGCCTTTTGTCGCTATCACGAAGCCCAGATAAAGCAATCAGGAATTTTTGCTTGTTCCCGCAGTTTAACCCGATCGGCCCACAGGAACGTAAGGGAAAGTAGCACCGCTTCTTTCCGACGCATCATATGAAATTCATTGAGAAATACCAAGTATCAAAACCCCGCCGACGGGTGCCCGCCCATGCATTTTGCCGGTTGCGCGGTGCGCGGCTATGACGGGTCGCAGCCAATTGTTCACGCTGGATGCGGTCACGGTAGAGTTTGGCCGGAACGTCGCACTTGATCGGGTGTCTTTGCAGATCGCGCAGGGCGAATGGTTCAGCATTTTGGGGCGCAACGGGGCGGGCAAAAGCACATTGATCAAGGTGCTGGCCAGTTTACTGCGGCCAGACTTCGGCAAAGCGTTCTTCCATTTTCAGGGCAAAATGCGCCCCGTGGGCCGCGCGCGGCAGCATCTGGGATTCGTACCGCAATCGGGCAGCCTTGATGCCCGCCTGAGCGTTTTGGAGAACCTGCTGTTCGCCGCAGCACTGCAAGGGCTGCGCGGGCCGCGCCGCAAAGCCGCAATTGATGCGGCGCTGACGCAGTTTGAACCGCTGGCCGACCGCATCGTCGGCACCCTATCCACAGGGCAAAAGCGGCGCGTCGAAGTCGCCCGCGCCCTGCTGCACGAGCCGGCAGTGCTGATCCTTGACGAGGCGACCGCAGGGATTGATGCACATTCGCGTCAACAGATCTGGGATCAAATCGCGGCGCGGCGTAATGCCCAGAACGTAAGCGTCATTATGACATCCCACTTCATCGAGGAAGTCGCCCAAAGCGAACGCGCCTGCATCATGCACGGGGGCAAGTTGCACGGCATTTGGCAGACCGATGCGCTGTTGGACAAATTTGGTGGGCAGCACTACCGCATCACACCGACAGATTCGGCCGCGCGCGCCGCACTTCTGGTCGCCCTGCACGATGCCACGTTGGACGCCGCCACAGGCGACGTGCTGCTAACCACGACCAGCGCCGCCCCTGCCGACCTTGCCGCAATCGCGCGCTATGGCGCCAAGGTCGCCGCTGGCCGCGCCCCGCTGGAGCGGGCGATCATCAGCGCGACCGAAGGCGTAAACCCGGGGGTATCGGCATGATCGACACCTTGCAGGCCATCCACGCCATCTGGAAGCGCGACGTCCAGAAATTCCTGCGTGACCGCGCGCTGCTGGTGGGGTGCATCAGCCGGCCCTTGCTGTGGGTCGTCATCATGGGCATCGGCCTTGGGCCCTACTTTCGCGCCGAAAGCTTTGGGCAGATCCGCTTTGCCGTGCCTTATACCTACCTGCAGTTCATCTTTCCCGCGGTTATCTCGCTGAATATTATGTTCGGCGCCATGCAAGCCGCGATGACGGTAATTGCCGACCGCGAATACGGCTTTGCCCAGCATCTGGCTACCAGCCCGCGCGCGCGCGGCACCATCATGTTCGCCAAAGCATTGGGCAGCACGACAATCGCCACATTGCAAGGCGCAATCGTGCTGCTGCTGGCGCCGATTGTCGATGTATCGCTGACGGCAACGCAGGTGCTGACGGGCCTTGGCGCAATGGCGGCCTTCGCCTTCGCGATGAGCTGCTTTGCCATTTTTCTTGCCACGCGTACGAGCAGCTTTGAAGGCTTCGGCCTGTTTTCGAATGCCGTGCTACTACCGCTGTATTTCACATCGAACGCCATGTTTCCCATCGACCCAGCGCTGGGGGCGGCGCAGGCCAAGGCCCTCTACCCCGAATGGATGGTCATTCTGGTGTCGATGAATCCGATCACCTACGTGAACGACCTGCTGCGCGGCATCTTCATCGGCTTTCACAGCTTCAGCCTGAAAGGCAGCGCGGTGATGATCGCGATTTGTGCGGCGATATTCTTTGGCTTGGCGCTGCTGCGCTTTTTGCGCATTCAAAAGGTGTAGCATGGGCTTTCTTCGCCGCCACGCACGCGACATGGGCATGATCGCATTGGTTCTGGGGCTGTTTTCGGCGGTCAACCTGCTGCCGCCCGACACCGCGCTGCAGCAGGTTCAGAAACAGGGCGTGCTGCGCGTCTGCACGCCGCAAAGCTACCCACCCTTCGTGACCGGCACAGCCGCCGCGCCGGGGATCGAGATCGAATTGTTGCAATCCGTCGCCGCGCGGTTGGGCGTGCGCGCCGCGTTCAACACCAACGCCGCCATCGGCCGCGACATGAACCCCGCCGCGTGGAAGTTGAACCGCGCCAGTTGCAGCATCATCATCGGCGGGCTGGTCGACAGCACGACCATGCGCACCTTTTTGGATATGAGCGCCCCCTATCTGCAAAGCGGCTGGGTCAGCCTTGTGCGCGACCCCGCGCAAACAGTGGAAGGTGCCCGTGTGGGCGTCTTCGTCGGTTCGCTGGGGCGCGACCGGCTAGAGCTCAGCCGCGCGCTGCGCGAAAATGGCGCGGCGACCATCGTCGGGCAGCCCCAACTGGCAGGCGCTATCGCCGCGCTGCGACAGGGCCAGCTGGACATGGTGGTGACCGACGCGATTCTGGCCGCGGGCCTTGGCGATCAGCCCGACCTGACAGTCTCGCTTGTCCCCAATGTGCGCCGCGATTCCATCGCGATGGGGTTCTGGAAAGGCGATCTGACCCTGAAACGCGCGATCAGCGCCGCCCTTCGCGACATGCAGGACAGCGGCGAGATTGATGCAATCGCCGAGCGCTACGGCTACGCGCCCCTGCCCGAGGACGCCACATGATCAACCCCTTTACCTTCTACAGCCAAAGCCCGCAGACCATCGCATATGCGGTGCTGGTCGGTGTCGTCACTGTGACCCTGCACAGCTGGATCCTTGCGGCGCTGACATGGTTGGCCGGCGATCGCGGACCCCGCCAAGATGGCCGACTGACACTTTCACCAACACGCGCCGCCAGCCCGATCAGCCTGCTTTCCATCACCTTTACCCAGATCGGCTGGATACGGCCCATGCAGATCACCCCCCGCGCATTGCGGGGCGGCGCAGTATCGCTGCTGCCGCTATTACTCATCAGCTTGGCGCTGCTGGCGCTGTTTGCGCAGTCGCTGATGCACCTGCGCCCCCTCATCGCGCACACGTTCCCCGGCGCGATGCCCGCCTATGTCACCATGGCGTTAATCGACGCATTCCGCCGCACTGTTTTTTGGTATGTCGCCTTCAACCTGCTGCCCATCCCGCCGTTCCTAATGGGCCACCTGTGGTTGTGGCGCGGCCAGCCGATCTGGATGAAATCCGCCCCCATAGGCCGATGTATCGCGTTGATCGCCTTCGTCACGCTTGTGACGGTGACTGTCAGCTATCGGGCCAATCTGATCCAGATCGAGCTGGCGCTGCTGCGCTAATCATCCACGACTCACGAACACAGCAAACAGGCCGCATGTTAACACCACACTGCAGCGTCTTTGCTTCCATATTTCAAATAAATGAAGAACTGTTTACGATTTTTAGGCTCAGGACCCATTGATTTCGGGATTTTGGCTTGATTCAGGCTCCGCGCGGAGACCTGATCGATGAGCAATCTTTACTGGCTGAGCGATACTCAGATGGCGCGCCTTGCGCCGTTCTTACCCAAGAGCCATAGCAAGCCCCGCGTGGAGGATCGTCGCGTCCTCAGTGGCATAATCTTCATCAATTGCAGTAGGTTGCGTTGGTGCGATGCGCCGAAAGAATGTGGCCGGCGAAGACCCTTTACAACCGGTGGAAGCGATGGAGTGACAACGGGGTCTTCGCCCGGATCCTGGTGGGCTTGCCACTGAGCGCGCCGAGCACGAGACGATCATGATCGACACGACGTATTTGAAGGCGCACCGCACGGCATCAAGCCTTGGGGTGAAAAAGGGGGCGCGGGCACCAGATCGGGCGCACTAAAGGCGGCATGAACACAAAACTGTTCGCGGTTGCTGATGCCAAGGGGCGCCCGATCGGGTTCCTCATGTCGGCTGGACAGGTCAGCGACTATACTGGCGCGGCGCCACTGATCGGCAGCCGGACGAAGGCAGGATGGCTGCTCGGCGATCGAGGTTAAGATGTCAATTGGTTCAGAAATGCATTGAAAGACAAGGGGATAAAGGCCTACATCCCAAGCCGGAAGTCCCGCAAAAAGGCCGTCAAATATGACAAGAGGCGCAAGCGCATCGAGATCATGTTCGGCCACCTCAAGGACTGGCGGCGCGTGGCGACCCGACACGGCCGGTGTCCAGAGACCTTCTTCTCCGCCATCATCCTCGCCGCAACCGTCCTGTTCTGGCTATGATCAAGAACGAGTTCTGAGCTTAGGGCATCCGCTGCAAGATGTGGGATAAATTGTGGTATAGATCAAACCATACGACACATAAATGTGTTTAATTTCAATGCTTTATGTGATATTACTTGGTGGAGCCGAGGAGGATCTACACCAACGGCATCTAACTATATGTTATTGCTTAGTATCAGTAAGTTGCATAGATAAAACTGGTCAGAATGGCTGGTTAGAATGGTGCAACAGTGGCAGGAATAACGAAAAAAGCAGGGCAGCGCTATCTCGTTCTGCGGCATAATCGCTGGTGGTTCCGCCGTGCGATTCCCGCGCGCTGTCAGGCCTCTCTCGGGCTTGGAGTAACTTACTCCATCAACCTCGAAACGTCGGACCTCACGACCGCCCAGCGCCGTCGCAACGAACTGGAGAGAACGACCTCGGCGCTCTTTGAGGACATCCTAGCAGGGAAGCCCGCAGACACCGCACAGCTCACCGCTCGCGCCCAAGGGTTGCTCTACCGCGAGACACTGGCTGAACTTGAAGATGACGATCACGGCGACCCAGACAGCCCCATTAGCGCCTATGACGCTGCCCTATGGTCGCTGGACGCAACCGTCGATGCATTCAAGGATCAAGATGACCGCGACGCCTTCTTGGGGGCTCTCCACGGACGCGAGACCGTTGACGCGCACCTAGAATCCTACCTGAAGACAGCAGACTTCGCAGCAAAGACACGGAACGACCGGCGTGGAAGCCTTGCCCAGTTTGCTCGCTGGGCCGCAGATCAACGTCCTGCCCTGACCATTGACAGGATCGGACGGAAACAGGCGGGCACGTATGTGTCCAAGGTCATCGACGAGATGCACCCAGCGACCCAAAAAAAGCACCTTTCGGCCCTACGCGGGTATTGGCGCTGGTTAGCTGCGCGGGGGCATGTAAAGCTGCCCACGGGCGAGCTTATGACGTCTGGGTGGCCTTGGGATGGTCAGCAGGTGTTGCGCCGTGGCAAGCGCGCTGAGCGCGGCGGTCGTGACGAGGAACGCGCATTCACCGGCCAAGAGATTGCACTGCTGCTGAACAGCCAACCGCCTAAAGGAATGAGCCCCGACCACCTACCCGCCATTCAAGATGCCCTGCGTATATCGCTGTTGTCCGGTATGCGGATGGCAGAGATACTGACCCTGTGGGTCGAGGAGGTCAGAGAGGACAAAGACGGGCTAACCTTCGACATCCAACAAGGGAAGACCGAAGCCGCCGCCCGCCCTGTTCCCGTGCATTCGACCCTATTGGACATTGTGCGGCGTAGGACAGCGGGCAAAGACGGCAAGGCTTGGCTATTTGAGGAGTTGCAGTCCGAGCGTGACGCTGGAGACACGTTTAGCAAACGCTTTGCACGATACCGCAAGGCGCTTGGGGTCGATGAAGTCCGAGAAGGGAAGCGCCGCAGTCTAGTGAATTTCCATTCTGCGCGCCGATGGTTCGCCACGGCAGCAGACCGCGCAGGGCAACAAGAGGCCGTTATCAAGGATGTGATCGGCCACGTTCCTGACCGCAAGAACGTCACCCGCGCGTCTTACATCGCCCGCTCTTCAGCAGCGCAAATGCGCGCCTGTGTTGAGGCTGTCGCTTTACCGGAAGTCGCCTGACCATAGCAGACCCAACACCCTAAAAAGGCCTGATAAGGTGGCTCTCAGTCGTTGGGCGGCCCTTGTCCAAGCGCGGGGCTTTCACCCCGTGGTGCCGTTTCACACGCGCCAGAACTCCATTGAGGGTCAGCGCTCGCTTGGACTACCACTGCCGTCAATGTAGCCGATAGCAGGGCCAGAAGGCCACACGTGCCAAAAGTCGAAATACGCGCGACTCGATGGGCCCATAAGCGATTTGCTGGCCTCGCCAACCTCGCTGCTGGAAATATCCTCGAGAAAACAGGTGCGGAGCGCATTTGCTACTGGATTGTTGTCATCCGCGTCGGCTGCAACTGTTTCTTCAATAACACGAAAAAGCTCGACACTCTCGGCCAACCCAAAATCGGCAATATGGTCGCAATAGAAGACACGGAAATCCATGCGAAGCCCGTGCGCCGTGAAGTTACCATCATCTTGCTTATGGAGAGATTCGGCGAGGGTCGCACCGAACGCTGGGAATAGGCCGTTAAGCAGCGCATTTAGGTCATCAAAAGAGTTCAAAATCACGATTCAGCTTTCGCAAAATTCTCATAACTTGCGACAATCTGCGCTGCCGTGTGATTAGCATAGATATGGAATCGATGAATCCCAAGTGCCGCTCTCCTGCTTTCTCCCAATCAATGGTGACGCGGGCTCAACCATTGGACGCAGCGAGGGCATAGGAGGTCACACGCGGAGGCGACCGAAGTCGTCCCTGCGGTTGTAATGGTGAGGATCACTGACGCTGCCTATTGAGCTAGAGGCAGATCATACCCCTTGCCCGCCGCCGCATCGCGCAGAGCTGCCCGTTGGCGCAACAGCGCAAGGGAGTCATACTTGGCCGCCCCTACGCGCCCCTCGGCGGTTGTTTGATTGCCTTTGAGGGCGCAGTTGGCGCTCCGAAGGTTCAACGGATTGCCGTCTAAGGTGCGCGCCTGTTGGCCCCGCTTGGTTCCGCAAATCAACCGAACAATTGCGGTGTGGCTAATTTCGCCGGAGCGGGTCATTGGACGTCTGATCGCCACCTGCCCGTCCGAGCGAACTTTGCCTTTGTGCCGAAAGCTCCAAGTCCCAATACTGCCGCGTTTAGGATGTTCAGATAGACGCTAAACTTAACCTCCACCCACTTCTTTGCCCCCTTGCGTTTAGGGTCATTGACGCAAATCTGAGCAATCAGTGTCGCTGCATTTTCGATCTTGAAGCGGATATTTCTGCGTCGAGCGCCAGCCGTCGCGATAACACGGCTCGTAAGACCATCGGACAAGTGCTGCGTTTGGATGGCGTCGATAACCGTTAAGAAACGACAGTATTCAGATTGGAAAGAGACCCCAGTATACGTGTGTTATGTCTGTGCAGAGGAACTTTTCAAGGTCATTGAACTCGTCGTCACAGCCTTTGGCGCATAGAAATGAGCAGCAACTGTCCCAATGCGATGCGACTAGGAAAGACCCGTCGTCAGTCGAAATCACGCCGTGCGGTGGAATGCAGTCTTTGACAATCATCTCGTCTATGGCCATCCGGTCAACGAAATCCCCGAACTCGCTATATACAAGAACATGGGAGTGACCCAAGCTTTTCAGACGCAAAAGAAATTTGCGTTCATTGTGCGGGGCAAGATCGCCTTCCGTCGGTGGGATAAGATTTTGCCCTTCGATCATATTATCGAGCTGATCTGCTAGGCGCTGGTTCGGTTGCGTCAGGCCATGAATGTAAGACCTTAAGGCGATATCAAGATCGCTTAGTGTGTCGAAACCTCCTATGCGTAGTACTTCCTCCCATCTCACCGGTTCGCAGTCAGCAAGAATTTCATTTCTCGTCGGGTATGTTCCCGGAACGAACCGTTCAAAAGGGATCGTCTGTGGCCTCAGGAATGGCGACAAAACCACCCAAACGCGCGAAAAGTGCTCGGAATAGATGTCAAGTATCCTGCCATTGTAGGGAGTATTAACGTACATTGGAATTGCAAACCTTCTCTAGCGCCTAAGCGGCAATCATTGGGCGGCAGGTCGCCATGGAAGCCTCCTCACCGGTAACTTTGTCTCTCAAAGTGGGTATAACTGTTTCGGGCTGACCTGTTGGCGGGTTTAGCGCCAAGGTCAAGGCGTTGAGCCCTAAGCCGCCGGTTGATTCAATTAAGGCTAGCGGACAACTTCACCTGAGATCAAGCGGCAGCTCGGTGGGAGTGTGCAGGTAGTTCGACATCCGCAGCTAGGCCTTCCTCGCCGGGGTGAATGAGGTGATGCCTGAGACGTGGTGCGGCTCGAGTAACTCCATAGCGGCCCTCGGGGGCATGTGGAGGTGTTGGTTTAGCAGTTCACTAGAGGGGAGCTACGGGGGCATGATACGGGCATTCCGCCTCCTGCTCCCCCTTATCACTGCTGAGTTTAGCGGTCCTGCGTCGGGTATAGTCAACGTGCGTGGTCTTACGCCCGAGAGGGCTCGTTTACATCTCCGTCACGGCATCCATCCTCTAACTTATCTATAGTGCGGGGGCGGATCATAGTCCTGTCGTTGGTCTACCTCTCTAAAAATCCTGCCCGCTGGCTTGCCGTTGTCCAAAGTCGCATGACGTATCCCGCAGCCCCATTCGGACAAGCAAAACGCATTGGCCATCTTTGCGATGTTCAACGCATCACTGCATTTCTTGTCTGGCCCGAGCTTGCCGATTGGCGATGAACGCTCTGCCCCGAGCAGCTTGGGGTCGAGTAGAATGTTCCTCAGGGGCGCATCGTAGCCGGAGGCCGCCTCGAGCAGAGCAAGCAGCATCTCTCTTCGATCGGGTGACTGCATCCGGTTCAGATCGTAAGACAACCACGCGGCGCGCTCATAGTGACGATGTGTGCGGTTGCTATTTTCAACCACGCGCGATCCTCTGGATGTATGGCGGGTTGCGGCTCTCTGGCATTGACGGCAGCAATAGAGGGCATCCTTGCGCTTGGCGGTGACTGGCTGGGCGCATCGCTGGCAGATTGGGGCGACGAGCGCCCCTTCCGGTTTCTGGATGTGCAGCATTACGCGGCCAACCGTTCGGCTTTGCGGGCTTGGCGGTGGGCAAGGGCGTCGGCACGTTCGTTATGCTCGGTTCCATTGTGGCCACGCACCCATTTGAACGTGACACTGCGCCCCGACACAGCCTTGTCGAGGCGCTCCCAAAGGTCACGATTTTCGACTGGCTTTCCGTTGGCTTTGCGCCAGCCCGCCAGTTTCCACTTGGCCAGCCATCCGTTCATAGCTTTGCTGATGATGTCGGCGTCAGACAGAACGGTGATCGGTTCTGCAGAGTTCGGATTGATTGCTTCCAGCGCAACGCAGACCGCCGTCATTTCCATGCGGATGTTCGTTGTCTCTCCATCCGCTCGACCGCTGATCTCGCGCCTGTTGATGATATTGTCGGCCGCGTCGAGCCGTAGCAGCACCGCACCATATCCGGCAAACCTGCTGGGATTACCGATGCAGGAGCCGTCCGTGTAAATCTCTATGCGAGTCTGGCTCTGGACGGGCTGGTCATCGCGGGTGGTGATGTTGGTCATGATCGATCCTTGGATTGAAAAAGAAAAAGCCGCCCACGGGATGAACCGGAGCGGCGACTGAGGGGATGGGTGGCCTGTGTGGCGGGGCTACAATATGTTGTGCGTGTTTAGGTCCGTGGTTTCGGATGCTCTGCTGGTTCAGTGCGCTCCCCAAAACGGAGGGGTAATGTTGCACGAGCGGAGCGCTGCTGTGCGGTGGGCTAGAGAGCTATGCCAACGCTGAACCGGAGTCCTGCGGCCGCGACACTTGGCTATCCTGCGGCTGCTCTGCCGTCTCTGCGAGCGTGTTCAACCTAGCCCGCCTAACGGATTTGACCTCAAGATGTTGTTGGCGTGGCTAAAGACTACAAAAGACAGATAGTTCAACAGAAAGTCAGGATGCGGGTCGGGTTGCTCTAAAAGTTATGCCAGATCGACCATAGCGCGGCGATAGCCAGCGCCCCGCTAATCCCCCAGACGGCAACGCTGTGAATGACCTCGCCCATCCCTCTTACTCCTCGCCCTTATCCCAGCGCGCCAACACTTCCCGTGCCCGCTGCGGATCGCCCACGATATGTCGGACAGTGCTCCGAGACAGCCCCAAGTCCTTCGCTATCGTCAGCAGCTTGCCACCAGCGCGGTGGAGGTCAAGCACAGTCTCTAACGTGTCTTCGTCGTAGCTGGGCTTACGCCCGCGATAGCGGCCCACCTTCTCCCTCGCAGCGGCTATGCCCGCGCGCTGGGCGTCCTTCGTGACTTCGGCTTGGGATTGTGCTGTCGCGGCCATGAAGGCTATCAGCGCGTCTCTCACGGCTTGCTGAACGGGGTCTTTCGTGGAGCCGTCGAAGGTCATGCCGTTGATGACGGTGCGGATCACGACCCCCTGCCCCATGAACTGGCGGATCGTGTCCGTCACGTCTTGATAGTTGCGCCCAAGCCGATCCACCCAGCGGACCACAAGCGTATCCCCCGCCCGCAGCTTGTCGAACAGCCGCTTGCCCTGTGGGCGCTCTGCGAGGGGAACGGTGACGCCGGAGACGCCTTCATCAGCGATAACTTCATCCAGCACGAAGCCCGCTTGTTCGGCTTGGGTGCGCTGGTGGCTGATGTTCTGGTCGATGGTCGAGACGCGGGCGTAGAGGATGGTTGCCATGACTTGCCTGTGTGTTTTCTAGGGTCATGGCCAGATAAGTATGTGGCTTTTGATTTGTCAACAGTCAGAAGCCACATCCGTAGAGGAGTTTCTAAGTGGCCACATCGGTATGCCCTAGAGGCCAGTCATGCCGCGCCCTGCCAACCCCATTCGCTCACGCGCAGGAGCATTTCTGTGGGCGGACCGGCGCTGCGAGGGAGCTATTCTGTGGGCGCGCGGGTGACCCACGGGGGGTGCGCGGGAGCAACTCTGGTTAAGGTCAGGGCCTCAGATTTTTCTGAAATTTTTTAGCTACCGCGCTTATGAAGCGAACTAATATTCGACATTTCGCAAATTTAAGAACTATTACCGGGTAACTAATTAATGGGATGAGAAATGAGTAAACTTCGGATTGCACTGGTGAGCTTGGTTGGTGCGCTTGCTCTATCGGCGTGTAACACGCCTAAAGCGTTGCAGAGCAGATACGACACCATGAGCACTGCATCGCTCTGGATTGAGCACGGCAGCACACTGACTGAGCCTCTAGCGCTTGCTTTCGTTGAGGCCGAGCTTGGTATGCGGGGGGAGACGAGCAACCGTTCCGATTACATCGGAAGACGAACTGCGAGCGCATATCGCCAAAGCCTATACACGCGGTCGGCATCCCCCGTGTATGATCGGAACTGCAGTGATTTCCCTAGTGCAGCCGCCGCCCAACAGTTTTTCCTAAGAAGTGGTGGACCCGTTTCTGATCCGCATGGGCTTGATCGCGATGGCGATGGCTTCGCATGTGAGTGGGGGCGCAGTGTGAGCCAATGGGCAAATGCTGGTCGAACACGCGTTGCGCGTGAGATGGCTGCGATTTCACGACCGCGAGTTACAGCGAGCCGCACATGCTACACTGGTCCTAGAGGCGGAAGATACACAATTACGTCCAGCGGAAATCGCAACTACGGTGGATGCTAGTTCGCCTAGTCACCTAGCTACGGACTGGTCAGAATGGCTAGTCAGAATGATCGACACTGGGTTGGGCAAAGTACGTTCAACCCATTGTTTTTATGGCAATAAATCAGATTAAAAAGAGTAGTGGTGGAGCCGAGGGGGATCGAACCCCTGACCTCGTCATTGCGAACGACGCGCTCTCCCAACTGAGCTACGGCCCCACTGCTGGATTATGTGCGCCTGTTCTGACGCCGTGTCAAGTCGCCGGAACGACACGGAAAACCGCTAAAACGTGAACCATGCTTCTAAGCCAAGGGCAGCGCCGCGGTCGCCCGAGAGGGCTTGGGTATAGCTGCCACGCAGCGACAGCCCCTCTCGCAGCTCGAACCCTGCGGCGGGTGTTATTTTGGCATAAAAGTCATGATCAAGGCCGTAGCCCAACTGCAAGGTCCACGTCATCATCCAGTGGCCGCCGAAACGGTAGCCCCATGTGAGGTCGGCCTTGCTTTGCGACAGATCGGGGCCGTCATCCGCCCCATCGCGCGGAAGATGAAACTGCGTCTGCACATCTGCAGCCAGCCAGCCATCATTTAACCCATACCCCCAATGCAGCGCCAAACGGGCCATGGGAAGGGTTTCGGCATCGCGATCCAGCCCTTTGTAACGCAGTTGCCCGACGGCCACCGACACCGCTAACTGATGGCCCGCAACGTTTTGCAGCAACGGTATTCGCGCGAAACCAAAGGCATTGCGCGCGGCGCCGCGGTCGGCATGAAAGCCATCCAGCCCGACCGTAAGCCACGGCGTAACCCCATATTCGACATAATAAGTTGGGTCGTAGTGGACGGGCCGCACCGAGGAGAAGAGCGCGACATTACCGCCGAGGCTGATAAAAACCTCGCCCTCGTCGCGCGGCCATGCGCCGGCGGCCACCTGCGTCGGCAGCAGAAATCCCAACAAAAGAAAGGGCCAGCACGATCTCATGCGGCTATCAAGCCGCATGAGGGTTAATATCCGATTAACTACTTACGCTTGCTGCGCTTGTTGCCGCCCCGCTGGCCAGCCCGCCCAGCAGTCGACCGACCGCCCGCCTTCTTGGCGTCTTCGACAGCCTCATCCACGTCGGTCTGACGCGCCAGGGGGTCGTCGGCAATGGTCAGCGCGACGGTTTCAAGGCGCTTGATCTCATCCCGCATCCGCGCCGCTTCCTCGAACTCAAGGTTCTCGGCGGCTTTGCGCATATCGGCCCGCAGACCATCCAGAACCGCCTGCAAGTTACCGCCTTTACCGGGTTTGATCGTCGCTGTAACGCGCGCCATGTCGGTGTCGCCTGCGAAGGTGCCGAACAAAACGTCCTCGACGTTTTTCTTCACCGTTTGCGGCGTGATGCCGTGTTCTTCGTTATAGGCGATCTGCTTTTGGCGGCGGCGATCAGTTTCGGCCAAGGCGCGCTGCATGCTGCCAGTGATGCGATCGGCATACATGATCACGCGGCCTTCGGCGTTACGTGCGGCGCGGCCGATTGTTTGCACCAGCGATGTTTCGCTGCGCAGGAACCCTTCTTTATCGGCATCCAGAATGGCGACCAAACCACATTCGGGGATATCCAGCCCCTCGCGTAGCAGGTTGATGCCGACCAAAACATCGAACGCCCCTAGACGCAGGTCGCGCAAAATCTCAATACGCTCAATGGTATCGATGTCGCTGTGCATGTAACGCACGCGGATGCCCTGCTCGTGCAGGTATTCGGTCAGGTCTTCGGCCATGCGCTTGGTCAGCACTGTCGCCAAGGTGCGCATGCCCGCAGCCGAAACCTTGCGGATTTCGGACAGCAGATCGTCGACCTGCATTTCGATGGGCCGGATGTCGATGACCGGATCGAGCAGTCCCGTCGGGCGGATCACCTGTTCGGCGAATACTCCGCCCGTCTGCCCCATCTCCCACGGGCCTGGCGTCGCCGAGACGAAAACGGTCTGCGGCCGCATCGCGTCCCATTCCTCGAACTTCAGGGGGCGGTTATCCATGCAACTAGGAAGGCGGAATCCGTGTTCGGCCAGCGTCGTCTTACGGCGGAAGTCCCCCCGATACATCGCCCCGATTTGCGGCACGGTGACGTGGCTTTCATCGGCAAATACGATGGCATTGTCGGGAATAAATTCAAACAGCGTGGGCGGCGGTTCGCCGGGGGCGCGGCCGGTCAGGTAGCGGCTGTAGTTCTCGATCCCGTTGCAAACGCCGGTGGCCTCGAGCATCTCCAGATCAAAGCGGGTGCGTTGCTCCAGCCGCTGGGCCTCGAGCAGCTTGCCTTGGTCGGTCAATTGGTCAAGACGCTGGCGCAGTTCGTTTTTGATACCGATGACGGCTTGGTTCATCGTCGGGCGCGGCGTGACATAGTGGCTGTTCGCGTAAATGCGGATCTGCGTGAACGCATCGGTTTTCTGGCCTGTCAGGGGGTCGAATTCGATGATCGATTCCAGTTCCTCGCCGAAAAACGACATCCGCCACGCGCGATCTTCCAAGTGGGCGGGCCAGACTTCCAGCAGGTCGCCCCGCACGCGGAAGCTGCCGCGGAAAAACGCCTGATCGTTGCGCTTGTATTGTTGCGCTACCAGATCGTTGATCACCTGCCGCATATCGTAATTCTGGCCGACGAACAGGTCTTGCGTCATCGCAGAATAGGTCTCGACCGATCCGATACCGTAGATACACGAGACCGAGGCGACGATGATCACGTCATCCCGCTCGAGCAGCGCGCGCGTGGCCGAGTGGCGCATCCGGTCGATCTGTTCGTTGATCTGTGATTCCTTCTCGATAAAGGTATCGGTGCGCGGGACGTAAGCCTCGGGTTGGTAGTAGTCGTAATAGCTGACAAAATATTCGACGGCGTTTTCGGGGAAGAAGTTCTTAAACTCGCCATAAAGCTGCGCGGCCAGCGTCTTGTTATGGGCTAGAATGATCGCAGGGCGCTGCGTGCGTTCGATGACTTGCGCCATGGTAAACGTTTTACCCGTGCCGGTCGCACCCAACAAAACCTGATCATGCTCGCCTGCGTTGACGCCCTCGACCAATTCGGCAATGGCCGTCGGCTGATCACCTGCGGGGTCAAAGTTGGTGTGCAGCTTGAAACGCTTGCCACCCTCCAGCTTTTCGCGGCGCTGCGGGGTGGAATACATCATCGGCATCTGTTCGGGATTGTTGTTGTGCATGGCACCCTGCGCGGCAATCAATAGGGCCTTAATGTGGTCACTTTTTGTTCCAGTGCAACCCCCGACAAGCGGGTTGCCAGACAAGGCGGAATCCGCAAAACTGCACTCAACCAGATAAAGAGGCTTCGCATGACCGCCAGACTCTACCGCCCCGCCCGCACTGCAATGTCGTCGGGCACAGCAACTGCCCAAGATTGGGTGCTGGAATGGGAAACGACCGAAACCCCGAAAACCGACCCGCTGATGGGATGGTCGGGCGGCAACGACACTGAATCGCAACTAAAGCTGCATTTCGCGCGCAGAGATGATGCGATGGCTTACGCTGCAACCCATGGCTTGGACGTGGTTTTACTGCCCGAACACGGGCGCGCCCCCAATATCCGCGCCTTCGGATATGGCGAAAATTTCATGACCAACCGCCGGGTGCCGTGGTCGCACTGATCAGCCTGACATCTTCAAATACCAAAACGCCCGCAACGCTGTTGTGGGCGTTTTACATTGGCTAAGACGCCCTGTGGTTGTGTCTAACATTTCGCTGGCGCCGAATTAAACGTGGCATGCGATTTAGAAACCGGCACTTTTCCGCAGCCATTCCGCAGCCATATCTATTATTCAAATATTCGAACAAACGGTAAAATTGAGTCGTATAGTTCTGTCACAAAATGAAATCGGGGCTGCTACGGAATACGCAGCAACCCCAGATTGAAAGCGACCCGATTAGGCTTATAGCCTAATGCGAATGGCTACACCTCATAATCGCTCAATGCCTTGCCACTGGCTTCCAGATCATGGACCCATTGCGGCTTGCGGCCACGCCCAGACCACGTCTGTTCAGCGTTTTCCGGATTACGAAAGCGCACCACACCTGCGGTGCGGCGGCTGCCCAGCGAGGAAATATCGTCGGTCAGCTGCGACAACGACAGACCGAACTGCGAAACGGCGCGTTGCGCAGCTTCCAGCGCGGCATGCTTTGTACGTTCGTCCAGCGTTGCGATGGCGCGCTCGACATCGGCGCGCAGTTTCAGAAGATCTTTACGATCGAGAGAATTGAGATCCATGTTTTCAACCTACTTTGCGGGAGACCGAAACCAAGGTCGAAGCCCGATTATTTGCTACAGCAAATGAGATTTAGATTCGTAGGGAAAGTTTTAAAGCTTGGCAAGCCACGCTTTTAGTCACGTTTCGATTAGCCTGTGGCGAAATCACCACCAGAATGATTTTAAATATGTTACAAATGGCTGGGCATTAGCCGGCGCGGGGTGCCGCACCGCGAAAATCCGCAAGATTGGCCCGTTTACCAAACCAATCCACCGTTTTTTCAAGTCCTTCTGCCAATTCTATTCTTGGTGCCCATCCAAGCGACCGCAGGCGGCTAGAATCCATGACCCTACGGCAAACGCCTGATGGCTGCGCTTCATCAAATCGCAGGGTACCCATATAGCCAACCTTATCGGCAATAATTCGCGCAAGCGCCCGAATACTCACCTCTTTACCAGTGCCGGCGTTCAAGTGCGCCAGCGTGGGGCCGGTGGCATTCCAATAAGATTCGGCATCCAATCCCAGCGTAAAAAGGACAGCCGCGGCCAGATCGTCAGCGTGCATGAATTCGCGAAGCGCCGATCCGTCGCCCCAAATATCCACCTCGCTTTCCCCCTGCGCCCGCGCTGAATGCAGACGCCGGATCAGCGCGGGAATGACATGGCTCTCGGTCAGGTGGAAATTATCGCCCGCGCCATAAAGGCTAGCGGGCATGAGACTGCGGAAGTCGGCCCCATACTGGCGGTGATAAGCCGCACAAAGCGTGATTGCCGCGATTTTGGCCACGGCATAGGGCGCGTTACTGGCATCCAACGGGCCTGCAAGCAGCATTTCTTCGCGCAATGGTTGTGGCGCGTCGCGCGGATAGATGCAGGACGAGCCCAAATTGATCAGTCGACCGACCCCGCTGCCGTACGCGGCATGAATGATGTTCGCCGCGATCATCATGTTATCGTAGATGAAACACGCAGGCTGGGTCAGGTTCGCGGCAATTCCGCCGACACGCCCAGCCGCAATAATGACGGTATCGGGGCGCGTTGCGGCAAAATAAGCCGCGACATCCGCCTGCCGCGTCAGATCGAGATCGGCACGCGTTGGGGCGAAAACCGTAAACGCCTTGTCCGCAGCCTGCAGTGCCCGCAAGATAGCCGCCCCCACCAGCCCACCAGCACCGGCCAGAAAAATCCGCTGCATCGGGCTAACCCTGAACTCGCGTCATTGCATCGCACCGCGCCGCGGCCAGATCGCTGGCAACCATTTCTGCGCAAAGCTGGCGGGCCGAGACCTCGGGGTGCCAGCCAAGGCGGCGGCGCGCGCGGGCGGCATCGCCCAGCAGGCTTGGCACTTCGGACGGGCGGAAATAGCGCGGGTCGACCTGCATAACCACGTCGCCCACCCGCAGTGCGGGCGCAGCGTCACCGTGGACGTGGTTGACGATCGCCTCCTCGGCCAAGCCGCTGCCTTTGAAGTCAAGATCGACTCCCAGTTCCTGCCCAGCCCAAACCAAAAAATCGCGCACGGAGTACTGCTGCCCCGTCGCGATCACGTAGTCGCCGGGGGACTCTTGCTGCAGCATCAGCCACTGCATCCGTACATAGTCGCGCGCATGGCCCCAGTCGCGGCGCGCTTCGATATTACCCATGCGCAATGGGCCTTGCAGCCCCTGCGCCATGCGCGCAAGGCCGCGCGTGATCTTGCGCGCTACGAACTCCTCGCCGCGGCGGGGGCTTTCGTGGTTGAACAATATGCCGTTGCTGGCGTGAAATCCGTAGGACTCACGGTAGTTTATCACGGACCAGTAGCTGAACAGCTTGGCAATGGCGTAGGGTGATCTTGGGTGAAACGCCGTACCTTCGTGCTGGGGCAAGCCATCGGTCAGGCCGAACAATTCCGATGTCGAGGCCTGATAAAAGCGCGTCGCGCTAAGGCCCAAGGTGCGCAGTGCATCCAGCAACCGCAGCGTGCCCATGCCGTTCACATCAGCGGTATAAAGCGGAGTCTGGAAGCTGACGGCGACATCGCTTTGCGCGGCAAGATTATATACTTCATCAGGCCGGATTTGCGCCAAAAGCGCCACCAACCCCGCCGCGTCACCAAGATCGCCATAATGTAAGTGCAACTGCGGCGAAGACAGCAACCCCGCTATGCGCCCGGTATTCGCCTGCGATGCGCGCCGTACCAGCCCGTGAACCCGATACCCCGCGCCGATTAGAAATTCGGCCAGGTACGACCCGTCTTGCCCTGTAATTCCGGTGATGAATGCTTGTTTCATATCGGCCCCGCGCGTCTTGATGTGCAGAGGCTATGCAAAAATGGTAAACAGCCGATTAGCCTACATGCCGCGCATAAGGATCTTCAAACCGCATTACATCGGCGTCGTCGATCAGGCTGCCCGACTGCACCTCGATCACTTCGAGCGGCTCTGTCGTTATGTTTTCGATGCGATGCAACATGTGCGGCGGCACATAGGCAGACTGGTTCGGAATCAAACTACGCTGCTCGCCATCCAGCGTCACGCGCGCGCTGCCCGCCACGACGACCCAATGTTCGGCCCTGTGCTGGTGACTTTGCAGGCTAAGCGCGGAACGGGGGTTGATGTGTAAGCGGTTCACGCGAAAGCCGGGGCCCGCGGTCAACACCTCGGCCGCGCCCCATGGGCGGGCCATACGGCGCGGGGTTTCGGCCTGCGGGGCCTCGGTGAATTTTAACACTTCAACAGCGCGGCGGACATCTTGCGCGCGCGCCTTGGGCGCAACCAAAATAGCGTCGGGCGTGGCCACCGCGATCATGTCTTGCAGCCCGATCCCGACCAGAACCTGCCCCGCATCGCTGGCATGTAGCAGCGAATTTTGGCAGTCGATTTGCGTCACGGGGCCGCGTTTTACGACGCCGTCCGTGCTGCCCCTGCCAGCCGCACGCCAGACCGCATCCCAATCGCCTAGATCCGACCAACCGCCGTCGAACGGGACGGCGACCAGATTGCGCGCATGTTCCATCACTGCATAATCGACCGAGATCGCGGGCGCGGCAGCAAAACTGTCCGCATCCAGCCGCAGAAACCCCAAATCGGCCCGCCCCCGCAGCAGGGCCGCGCGCACGGCATTCAAACATTCGGGCGCGTGGGCGGCAAAGGCGGCGACAAATGTGTCCGCGCGCGCCATGAACAGCCCTGCGTTCCACAAATGGCGACCGCCGGCCAGCAGCGCCGCAGCTGTGGCCGCATCGGGCTTTTCGATAAAACCAGCCAAGGGAACAGGGCCGCCACCAGCGCCGGGCGAATGCGCCAGCTGAAGGTAACCATAGCCGGTTTCGGGTCGATCGGGGCAAATGCCAAAGGTAACAATTTGCCCCGATTCGGCAGCGGACATGCCGCGCAGTATAGCGGCATGAAAGGCAGCAGCGTCGGCAATCGCGTGGTCGCTGGGGGCGATCAGCATCAAAGTATCGGGGTCTTCAGCGCATAAATGCAGCGCGGCGGCGACAACCGCAGGCGCGGTGTTGCGGGGCATCGGTTCGACCAAAATAGCTGTTGGCGAAAGGCCCACCCCTGCCAGCTGCTCGCCCACAACGAACCGAAAGGCATCGGCTGTTACTACCACGGGGGGCGCGAACAGCTGCGAATCACTGGGGGCGAACCGCAGCGCGGCTTGCTGGAATAGGGTGTGTTCCCCCGAAAACGGCACGAATTGCTTTGGAAAATTGCGGCGCGACACCGGCCAAAGGCGCGTCCCCGACCCGCCCGCCAGTATCACCGGTGTCACCCGAGGCTGCGCCGCCATATTTACCACCGCCAAACCCGCGTCGCCCCTTGCGACGCTTGTCGCCATTGGCACACTCAAAGGTTGCGTTTTGGTTAATTTATTGTGAACGGCCCCGAGCGCCGCCGGCCAGAGGCCATCAAACAAAACAACCCCGCCCTGTCAGGCGAGGTCCAATGCCGTGATTATCGTATATGGTCGGGGCGGAGAGATTCGAACTCCCGACCCTCTGTTCCCAAAACAGATGCGCTACCAGGCTGCGCTACGCCCCGAACCGCGGTTGTGATAGCTGCTTATCGCGCAAAGGGAAACCCCGCTAATTGCAGCTTTCCCCTATGGAAGGATGGATCATCCGGTCACCCTCGCTCAGACCCAGCGCTGCAGCCTGCCCGCCGTTGATTTCAAGGACGAATTGAACGTTCGGCCCACCGGGAATGGCGGTTTCGTCGCGCGGGATGGCGTTTGGGTGGATGTGGGTGACGACCCCTTCTGGCGATGCGAACACCATATCAAGGGGAATCAGCGTGTTACGCATCCAGAAATAAGGCGTTTCGGGCTGGTCGTACACGAACAGCATCCCTGCCATATCGGGCATTTGCGGCACGAACATCAAACCTTGGGCGCGCGTTTCGTTGGTATCGGCGACCGAGACCAAAAACCGCAGCGGCACATCGGACGAGTCGTGCTTTTGAATATAGACGACGTTGGGATCGCATTGCGGCGCGACCTCGCCCTGCGCCGCCGCGCCGCTTGCCATACAGGCCGCAAAGGCGGCACTAGCGATCAGGCCGGCAGCGCGGATTCCCACGGCATGACCGCGACGGCCATCGGGCCCCGTTTGCCATCGATTACGCGCAAACATATTGCTTCTCCTTGGCGCAGGTCGGTAAAACCGCCCTCGCGCATCACCTCGATATGGATGAAGACATCATCGGGGCAACCGAAGGCATTGGCAAAGCCAAAACCGCGTGTGCGGTCAAAGCGTTTGATCCGTGCGGGCAGTACGGGCAGCGCGCGGATCTGGGCTTGGCTCAGATCCTCAAGGTCGGACAAACCTGCGCCGGTGCGGTCGCCAGCCAGCTCACCATCGCCCAGCGACAACACCTCCAGCGCTTGTGCACCCTTGGGGGTACGGGCAAATAATACAGATATATCAACACCTTCAGGCACACTATTCAGACCGAACCTGCGCAGCACATTCGCGTGCAACAGCACATCTTCCTGACCGCTTGGGTCGACGATGAAGCCGAACCCCTTCGTGGCATCGTACCACTTCACATGCCCCGCCAGCACGCTGGCGGTCTGTTGATCATCAGTATTCATTCAGCACGTATTCCACGGGGTCGATCCCCGGCTGCAACATCAAAACTATCTTTATAGTAAGATAACTACCCGCAAAACGGAATAGCACCCCCGATCGATAAACTTTGACGCCCCCCCCTTCAAGGGTAAAGACGCTTCACATTCCACGGCGCCCCCAGCGATTCGCGCGCCCACTGAAAACGATCATGCAACCGGAATGCGCCATCTGCCCAGAATTCAATTTGCAGCGGCGTGATGCGGAACCCGCCCCAATACTCAGGGCGCGGGGGATTTTCGCCAAATTCAGCCCCAAACGTGGCAACACGTTCCATCAGAACCTCGCGTGATTCCAGCGGGCGCGACTGCTGCGAGGCCCACGCGCCGATGCGGCTTTGCAGGGCCCGGGTCGCGAAATAGGCGTCCGAGGCCGCCGCGCTTTCGGGTGCGACATGGCCGCGCACCCTGATCTGGCGGCGCAGCGACTTCCAATGCATAACGAAGGCGGCCTGCGGATGCGCTGTCAGCTGGCGCCCCTTGGCGCTTTCATAATTCGTATAAAAAACGAATGCATCCGCCTCGATGGCCTTCAGCAGAACGGTGCGCACGTCGGGCAAACCATCTGCATCTACAGTAGCCAACGCGATGGCATTGGCGTCGTTCACTTCGGTTTTCGCGGCCTCGTCCAGCCAGCTTTGGGCCAGTTGAAACGGGTCTTCGCCCGCAAAAATACCGTCGCGTCCAGTCATAGCCTTGTCCCCAATTTCATGTGCGCGAACGCCATAGATGATGGCACCAGCGCGGGTTTATACCCCCCAAAGCGGTTATGACGCTACGTCGCGAACAATTTGTGATCGTTCTTGCCGCTTGCTGGGCAATGGCCTAGAGAAAGGTCAGAACCGCCCCGTTTGGCAAGAGGAATAGAATGGCGAACGAACTGATGAAGGGAAAGCGTGGACTGATCATGGGCCTGGCCAATGACAAGTCTATTGCCTGGGGCATCGCACAAGCCTGCGCCGATGCAGGTGCCGAGTTGGCTTTCTCGTACCAAGGTGATGCGCTGCTGAAGCGCGTGACGCCGCTGGCCGCAGAACTGGGGTCGGACATCGTTCTGCCGTGCGATGTGACGGATATGGACTCGATCGATGCGCTGTTCACCGCATTGGAAGAAAAATGGGGCAAGCTGGACTTCATCGTCCACGCCATCGCCTTCTCGGACAAGAACGACCTGCGTGGCCGCTATGTCGACACATCGCGCAACGGCTTCCTGCTGGCGATGGACATTTCGGTCTATTCGTTCACTGCCATCATGCAACGCGCTGAAAAGCTGATGACGGACGGTGGCTCGGCCCTGACGCTGACCTATTACGGTGGCGAGAAAGTCTTGCCCCACTACAACGTCATGGGCGTGGCCAAAGCCGCACTCGACGCTTCGGTCCGATATCTGGCCGAGGATCTGGGCAAAGACGGCATCCGCGTCAACGCGATCTCGGCCGGCCCGATCAAGACGCTGGCTGCCAGCGGCATCGGCGACTTCCGCTACATTCTGAAGTGGAACGAAGTGAACTCGCCCCTGCGCCGCAACGTGACGACGCAAGACGTCGGCCGCGCCGCGCTGTTCCTGCTGTCGGAACTGGGTTCGGGCGTCACTGGCGAGATCATGCACGTCGACGCGGGCTATAACGTGGTCGGCATGAAGGCGATTGATGCGCCCGACATGACCCGCGAGCCCGCCAAAGACTAATCTCAACATTCGTAGCCAGGTACCCCCATGTCGACTCCCCGCCCCGACCGTCTGCCCCATGAAAAGGGCTTCCACATCAGCTGGGACCAGATCCACCGCGATAGCCGTGCGCTGGCGTGGCGTCTGGACGGGCACGGGCCGGGCGAGAACGGGTCGTGGCGCGGGATCTGCGCCATCACCCGCGGTGGCATGGTGCCGGCGTCCATCCTCGCACGCGAGTTGGACATTCGCACCATCGATACCATTGGCGTGAAAAGCTACGACTACAACCACCAGGGCGGGCTGTCGGTTCTGAACAAACCCGACCCCGACTTTATGCAAGACGGCGAAGGCATTCTGGTCGTCGACGATCTGGTCGATAGCGGCAAGACGCTGGAACTGGTGCGTCAGATGTACCCCAAGGCGCATTTCGCCACCGTCTATGCCAAACCCAAGGGCCGCGCGCAGGTTGACACATTCGTCACCGAAGTCAGCCAAGACACGTGGATTTTCTTCCCGTGGGACATGGCCCTGCAATATGTCGAGCCCTACCGCGGCCGCGACTAAGCCATGAAGGGCCGCACGGGCGCGACGTTTGCATCGCCGATCACCCTCTCGCGCCAATGGCTGACGGGGGTGACCTTCCCGCCCGAGCGCCCGCTGATCAACGTCAGCCAAGCCGCCCCCGTTGCGCCGCCACCCGCAGCGATGCTGGACGAGATGGCCCGAATCGTCCGCGAAGATCCCGATGCCCACCGCTATGGCCCCGATTTGGGCTTACCCGCCCTGCGCGCCGCGCTTGCCGCACGCTGGCAGCAGATCCATGGCGGCACGGTGACCGCCGCGCAGGTTGCAATCACTTCGGGGGCCAATCAGGCCTACTGCTCCGCGACCGCCATGCTCTGCGCCGAGGGCGATGCAGTGATCCTGCCCAGCCCGTGGTATTTCAACCACCGGATGTGGAACGACATTGCTGGCATCGACACCATCGCCCTGCACACAGGGGATGACCTGATCCCCGATGTCGCCGCCGCTGCCGCGCTAATCACCCCGCGCACCCGCGCGATCGTATTGGTGACCCCCAACAATCCGGGCGGGGTCGAATATCCGCGCGCGGTGGTGCACGCCTTTTACGCCCTCGCCAAGGCGCGCGGCATCGCGCTGATTTTGGATGAGACCTACCGCGATTTCGACAGTCGCAATGCCCCCGCCCATGGTCTGTTTGTCGAGGAAGACTGGGACCAGACTCTGATCCATATCTATTCCTTCTCAAAGGCTTACCACATTCCGGGCCACCGCATTGGTGCGCTAGCCAGCAGCCCCGCGCGCTTGGACGAGGTCGAGAAGTTCATCGATTCCGTTACCATCTGCCCCAGTCAATTGGGCCAGCGCGCGGCGCTGTGGGGGCTAACGAATCTGGACGGCTGGCTAGCGGACGAACGGGCCGAGATTTTGAGCCGCCGCGCCGCCGTTATAGCGGGATTTGCCCCGCTGGCCGCACAGGGGTGGAAGCTGTTGGGCTGCGGGGCTTACTTTGCTTATGTCGAACATCCCTTCGCCATGCCGTCCGACACCCTCGCCCAGCGACTGGTGCAGGAAGCGGGCGTTCTGATGCTGCCCGGCACCATGTTCACCCCGCCCGGCGACGCCAGCGGCCAGCGGCAACTGCGCATTGCATTCGCTAATGTCGACACCGACGGCATCGCCGCGCTGTTTAAACGGCTTTTATCCTACCAACCGTGATCGCGCCCGCCTTGCATGGCGCGGCTGGCCCGCATATGCAGTGACGGACGAAATGACACGGCACGGGACCAAAGCATGGCCAAGGAAAAGCGCACGAATCCCTTCGTATGGGGTGGATTCATTCTGATTGCGGTCGGTCTCGTTGGGGTCGGCGGCGTTGGCCTAACAGGCAACGTGCGCAATATCGGCACCGTCGGTGACAAGGTGATTACCGCGCAGGAATATCAAGGCGCGATCAGTCAAGCGATGCAGCAGTGGCGCGGCATGCTGGGTAACACCATGACCTTCGCCCAATTCCAGCAATTCGGCGGCCAAAACATGGCGCTGGAACAATTGGTCCAAGACCGTGCACTGGAAAACGAGGCAAGCCGTATCGGCCTGTCGGTTGGCGATGCAAATGTCGCGCGCCAAATCGCGCAGTTCCCTGTGTTCCAAGACTTGGCGGGCCAGTTCAGCGTGGTGAACTACCGCGCCGCGCTGCGCAACGCCGGCCTGACCGAAGGCATGTTTGAAACCAGCCAACGCGATGCGCTCTCCTCAAACGTGTTGGGCAGCGCGGTCAGCGCGGGCGTTCAAATGCCGGCGCTGTACGCCGAAACGCTGGCGCGCCACCGCGCCGAACGCCGCACGGTGACCTGGGCCACGGTTTCAGCCGCGAACATCACCGAAACCTTCGGCGCCCCGACCGAGGAGCAGCTGCAAGCCTATCACGACGCCCACCCCGAGGTGTTTACCCAGCCCGAAGTGCGCCGCGTGACATTTGCCGCGCTGACGCCTGAAATGGCCGCCGAATCCGTGGACATTTCGCACGCGGATCTGCAGGCCCTCTATCAGCAACGCGAGTCGACCTATGTCCTGCCCGAGCGGCGGATTGTCGACCGGCTGATGTTCAACTCTGACGCCGATGCGCAGGCCGCGCTGGAACGCATTCAAAGCGGTGCTGCCACGTTCGAGGACATCGTGACCGAAATGGGCTTCACGCTGGCCGAGATTGACCAGGGCGAGATGACCCAAGACGCGCTGGGTGATGCGGGCGCTGCGGTATTCGCGGCAAACGTCGGCGATGTCGTCGGCCCGCTGCCGACGCGTTTTGGGGCCGCGCTGTTCCGCGTGAACGTCGACTTCCCTGCCGAGACCACCCCGTTCGAAGACGTGCGCGACGAGCTGCGCGGCGAGCTGGCAAGCGCACAGGCAGGCCGCATCATCGCGCAGGAACGCAACGGCCTGACCGACCTGATCGCAGGCGGTGCCACCATCGAAGACATCGCGAACCTATCGCAACTGCAATTGCAGACCATGGACTGGCAAGAAGGCAGCACCGAGGGTTTCGCCTCTTACGAGCCCTTCCGTGCCGCAGTCGCCGCCGCGCAAGTGGGTGATTTCCCCACCGTGACCGCGCTGCCCGATGGCGGCATCTTCGTGCTGCGCCTGGACGAAATCATCCCCCCGCACGTTCAAAGCGTGGACGATATGCGCGCCTACGCCGAGGTGATGTGGCGCTTCCAGCAGACCAAAGATGCCGTCGCAGCCGAGGCGACCCGTCTGGCCGATGCATTGCGCGCGGGTAGCGACTTCGCCGACCTCGGTCTTGATCCCGTGACCGAGCCGCCCTTGACCCGCACCGACGTGGTGCCCGGCACGCCGCCCACCACGATGACGACCGCCTTCACACTGGGGCGCGGCGATATCACCACATTGGATAACGAGGGTACATTCGTGATCCTGCGCCTCGATGCGATTGCGGCGGCAGACGAAGCTGACCCCGCCTATGTCGCCGACCGCGATAATCTGGTGCAGACGCTGAACAACACGCTGATGGGCGACGTCATGCAAAGCTATGGCGGCACGGTGCGCGAAAACACTCCTGTCCGCTTGAACGAAACGGCGATTTCTGCCGTGAATACAGGCTTCTAACGGAACGACATCATGGCCATCCTCCCTGCTTTCGAAGATTTTCGCACCGCTTACGAGGGTGGCCACAACCAAGTGGTCTATACGCGCCTAGCCGCCGACCTCGACACACCCGTATCGCTGATGATGCGGCTGTCGGGCGCGGGCAAACACGCGTTCATGTTGGAAAGCGTGACAGGCGGCGAGGTGCGGGGCCGCTATTCGATTATCGGCATGAACCCCGATCTGGTCTGGGAATGCCGCGGCACCAGCAGCCGCGTGAACCGCGCTGCCCGTTACGACGACGAGGCGTTCGAGGATATGGGCGACCCGCTGGCCGCCATCCGGACGCTGCTGGACGAATCGCGGATCGACCTGCCCGATGATCTGCCTGCCGCCAGCGCAGGTCTGTTCGGATACCTTGGCTACGACATGATCCGTCTGGTCGAACATCTGCCCAACGTGAATCCCGACCCCATCGGCGTGCCCGATGCGGTGCTGCTTCGCCCCTCGGTCGTTGCGGTGTTGGACGGGGTGAAGGGCGAGGTTATTCTGGTCGCCCCTGCATGGGCAGGCAGCGGCCAATCAGCCCGCGCCGCCTATGCCCAAGCTGCCGAGCGTGTGCGCGATGCGCAGTCGGCGCTCGATCGCCCCGTCGCTTTGTCCAACCGCGAACTTGGCACCCCCGCCCCCGTGGGCGAACCGGTGTCGAACTTCACGCGCGACGGTTACAAGGCCGCCGTCGAAAAGGCCAAGGACTATATCCGCGCGGGCGATATCTTTCAGGTCGTCCCCGCGCAGCGTTGGACGCAAGATTTCTACGAAGCCCCCTTCTCGCTCTATCGCAGTTTGCGGCGGACGAATCCGTCGCCGTTCATGTTCTTCTTCAACTTCGGCGATTATCAGGTCGTCGGTGCCAGCCCCGAGATTCTGGTGCGCGTCTTCGGCAAGGAAGTGACGATCCGCCCCATCGCCGGCACCCGCCCGCGCGGCGCGACCCCCGAACAAGATGCGGCGAACGAAGCTAGCCTGTTGGCCGACCCCAAGGAACTGGCCGAGCATCTGATGCTGCTGGATCTGGGCCGCAATGACGTTGGCCGCGTTGCCAAACCCGGCACCGTGCGCCCGACCGAAAAGTTCACGATCGAACGCTATAGCCATGTGATGCACATCGTATCAAACGTGGTGGGCGAATTGCGCGATGATCAGGACGCGCTGTCGGCCTTTTTCGCCGGGATGCCCGCCGGAACCGTATCAGGTGCCCCCAAAGTCCGCGCGATGGAAATCATCGACGAGCTGGAGCCCGAGAAGCGCGGTATCTACGGCGGCGGCTTGGGCTATTTCAGCGCGAACGGCGACATGGATATGTGTATCGCGCTGCGCACCGCAGTGCTGAAGGACACCAAGCTATACATTCAAGCGGGCGGCGGTGTCGTCTACGACAGCGATCCCGAAAGTGAATATATGGAAACCGTCCACAAAAGCAGCGCGATCCGCCGCGCCGCCGCCGATGCCGCGATGTTCCGCGGCATCAAGGGCAACTAGCGCAGAACCGCCGACACCGGCACGAACGGCCCCGGCAAAGTGCCGGTGCGCAGCGCCGCGATCACCACGGGGCGCAGGCGCGTCAGGATGACGGTGTCGGTTTCGCTCTCGCTCAGCGCGGCAATTTCGCGCGCCAGCGTGACAGGGCTGGTCGCATCGGTAGCGATCTCGCCCGAGATAACGGCACGCGGCACATCAGCCCCCTCAATCGCCTGCGATGTAATCAGGCCCAACCCAGCCTCGGCCAGCGCATTGACTGCGCCGTCGACCGGCCACAGCGATGCCGCACCGGCTTGCGCCAAATCCATGACAGCGACCGCCTGCGGCAACGCGTGCTGCACTGCAAAAACACTGGTCGGGCCGGCGCCTTGCAACCGCAACAGCGCCACCACCTCGACACCCGCCGCGCGATAGGCCGCCATTTTGGCCGCTGCGTCACTGCGCGAGGGATCGATCGCAATGGTAACCGGCACGGGCAGCGCGGCGACGGCCTGCGGCCCGCCCGCCATCATGCCGTCGTCAATCATCACAATCGACAGCGCGCGCCCGACCACGGGGACAAACGGCACAGCGTAGGCCTCAATCGGGCGGGTACTAGGGGCCAGCGCGGGCAGGCCCGCCACGGGGTTGCCGACCGGCAAGGGGGCCGGTACCGCCACATTTTGCGTGGGCGGCAGGTCGGGCTGTGGCAAGGCTTCGGCCTGTACGGGGGTTGCGGCGATGCTATCGGGCAAGTCCAGTTGCGGGGCGGCACTTTCCACAGGCCCGACGGCGAAGGTCGGGGCCTGCGGTGCGGCGGCGGCGGCGGGCACCGCCGGCCCTTCCACGCCCTGAGCCATTTGCAAAGGCGGCAGGCGCAGCGGCGATACCAGCGCACCGGCCCCGACAACGGCCACGGCAGCCACTGTTCCCGTCACAGCACCCGCCATGAAACCCATCACCCGACCGCCCATTCCGGCCCCCTTCGTCTGCCTGCTTTGCCGCAAGATACCGCCCCCAAGCGGCGGGCGATAGCCCCATAACGCCCGCTTCCGCTGTTGCGGCTGCTGCCCCGATGCGCAATAACTTGCATCGAAACGTTCGAGGCCCGCCGATGCTTTTGCTTATCGATAACTACGACAGCTTCACTTACAACCTTGTCCACTATTTCGGCGAGCTTCAGGCAGATGTCCGCGTCTACCGCAACGACGCGCTGGATGTGCAGCAAGCTATGGCGCTGAAGCCCGACGCGATCACCCTGTCGCCCGGCCCGTCCGACCCCGATCACGCTGGTATTTGTCTGGCGCTGGCCGCCGCCGCCGCCGAAACGCGCACCCCGCTGCTGGGTGTCTGCTTGGGGCATCAGACCATCGGGCAGGCTTTTGGGGGCAACGTCGTGCGCTGTCACGAAATCGTCCACGGCAAAATCGCCGACATTTATCACAATGGCGACGGAATTTTCGCGGCGCTGCCCTCGCCCTTCAAGGCGACGCGATACCATTCGCTGGTCGTCGACCGCGACAGCCTGCCGCCGGAACTGGAGGTGACAGCGTGGTTGGCCGATGGCACCATCATGGGCCTGCGCCACCGCGACCTGCCGATCTTCGGTGTGCAATTCCACCCGGAAAGCATCGCGTCGGAACACGGCCATGCCATGCTGCAAAACTTCCTGAACCTTGCCACCCCGACCGAGGCCGCAGTATGAGCGCCGCGCTAAAGCCACTGATCGCCGCCGCCGCCAGCCGCCCCCTGACCAGCGCCGAGGCCAGCGACGCCTTTAACATCTTGCTGCGCGGCGAGGCGACACCCGCCCAAGTCGGCGGTCTGTTGATGGCCCTACGCGCGCGCGGCGAGACGATTGATGAAATCGCCGCAGCAGTAGGCGCCATGCGTAGCCACATGGTGCCTGTCACCGCCCCTATCGGCGCAGTTGATATCGTGGGCACCGGCGGCGACGGCAAGGGCACGCTGAATATCTCGACCGCATCGGCCTTTGTCGTCGCGGGCGCCGGCGTGCCGGTGGCCAAGCATGGCAACCGCAATGTCTCGTCTAAATCCGGCTCGGCCGATGTGATCTCCTTCCTCGGGATCGAGACCATGGTCGGCGCGGATGTGGTGGAACGCAGCCTGCGCGAGGCGAACGTCGGCTTCATGATGGCCCCGATGCACCACCCCGCGATGCGCCACGTCGGCCCTGTGCGCAATGACCTTGGCACGCGGACGATCTTTAATATCCTCGGGCCGCTATCTAATCCCGCAGGGGCACTGTTCCAAGTGACCGGCACCTATGACCGTGCCTTGAACCGCCCGATGGCCGAGGTTCTGCGCCAAATGGGCAGCCAGCGCGCGTGGCTGCTGCACGGCAGCGACGGCACGGACGAACTAAGCATTTCTGGCGTCAGCTGGGTGACCGAACTGGCCGACGGCGCCCTGCGCGATTTCGAGGTTCACCCCGAAGACGCCGGCCTTCCCGCCCATCCGTTCGAGGCGATCATCGGTGGCAACCCTGCCGAAAACGCCCAATCGATGCGCGCGCTGATGGCCGGTGAACGCGGAGCCTACCGCGACGCCGTGCTGCTGAATGCGGCTTCGGCCTTGGTCGTCGCAGGCGCTGCCACTGACCTGAGCCAAGGGGCCGAGATGGCGGCGGACAGCATCGACAGCGGCCGCGCCAGCGCCGCAATCGACACGATGGCACGGATCAGCCCCAAGGCATGACAACGCCCATCCCGCAAAACGGCTGGCAAGATCTGCCGTTCTTCACCGCTGACTGGCCGCGCATCAGCGCTGCCGTTGCCGCCGATCCCCGCCAGATCCTGCCGCCCGCAGACATGCGCTTTGCCGCGCTGGAGCTGACGCCCCCCAGTGCCGTCCGCGTGGTGATTTTGGGGCAAGACCCCTACCCGACCCCCGGCGACGGCATGGGCTTGGCGTTTTCGGTCGCCAAGGGCCAAGCCCTGCCGCGATCGCTGCGCAATATCTATGCCGAGATGCAGGCCGACATCGGCCATGCGCCGGTCGATGGCGACTTGACCCATCTGGCCCGCCAAGGCGTGCTGCTGCTCAACACCGCACTCACCGTCCCTGCGGGCGAGGCTGGCGCGCATGCCCGCCTTGGCTGGGACAGGTTGACCGCCGACGTGCTGGCCCGCGCCAGCCAACGCCCGACGGCTTTCGTGTTGTGGGGCAATCATGCGCAGGGTTTCGCCCCGCATATTGCGGCGGGCGACCATCTTATTTTACGCAGCGCGCATCCATCGCCCCTTTCGGCACGGCGGGGCTTCTTCGGCTCGCGACCGTTTTCGGCGGTGAATGATTGGTTGCGCGCGCGCGGCGAACAGGCCATCACTTGGGAAAGCTGACCACGAAGGGGGGGTGCCATGAACATTCTGGACAAGATCAAAGCCTATAAGCTTGAGGATGTAGCCGCCCGCAAAGCCGCCACCCCCCTGGCCGAGATCGAGGCCCGCGCCCGCGCCGCCAGCGCCCCGCGCGGCTTTGCCGATGCGCTGAGGCGCGCCTCGATTGAGGGATACGGGCTGATTGCCGAGATCAAAAAAGCGAGCCCATCCAAAGGCTTGATCCGGCCAGACTTCGATCCGCCTGCGCTGGCCAAAGCTTATGAGGACGGCGGAGCCGCTTGTCTTTCGGTGCTGACCGACATGCCCAGCTTTCAGGGTGAAGATGGGTTTCTGACGGCAGCCCGCGATGCTGTGGCCTTGCCAGCGCTGCGTAAAGACTTCCTCTATGACACCTATCAGGTCGCGGAATCGCGCGCGCTGGGGGCCGACTGCATCCTGATCATTATGGCATCGGTCAGCGACAGCCAAGCCGCCGAGTTGGAGGCCGCCGCGCTGGATTGGGGCATGGATGTGCTGATCGAGGTGCATGACGAGGCCGAGCTGGAACGCGCGACCCACTTGAAATCGTCGCTGATGGGCATCAACAACCGTAACCTACAGACATTCGAGGTGACGCTGGACACCACCCGCTGCCTTGCCCGCATGGTGCCCCCCGACCGTATCATCGTCGCAGAATCGGGTATCTTCACCCCCGCCGACATGGCCGACATCGCCCGCTTTGGCGCGCGCAGTTTTCTGGTCGGCGAAAGCCTGATGCGGCAGGACGATGTCGCAGCCGCTACGCGCGCGCTGCTGGCAAACCCCTATCTGGGCGAGAATGCGTGATGCTGAACCACTTTGACGAAAGCGGCCGCGCGCATATGGTGGATGTGTCAGGCAAAGACATCACCACCCGCACCGCCGTGGCCGAGGGCACCGTGACCATGCTGCCCGAAACGCTGGCACTGGTGCAAGCCGGAACAGCGGCAAAGGGCGACGTGCTGGGCACAGCGCGCCTTGCCGCCATCATGGGCGCGAAACGCACCGCCGACCTGATCCCGCTATGCCACCCCCTGCCGCTGGCCAAGGTTGCCGTGGATCTGGACATAGACGTCGCCTTGCCCGGCGTGCGCATCACCGTGACCGTCCGCACCAACGCCCGCACCGGCGTCGAGATGGAGGCCTTGACCGCCGTATCGGTCGCGGGGCTGACCATCTACGACATGCTGAAAGCTGTCGATCGTGGTATGGTGATCGGGCAAGTCCGCCTGCGCCTGAAAGAAGGCGGCAAATCGGGGCGGATCGAACTAGAATGAAACCCGCACTGCTGCCCGTGGACGAGGCGCTGGCGCGCATCTTGCGCCTTGGTGCCGCACTGCCCCCCGAAGATGTCGCCCTGCCCGACGCCCTTGGCCGCGTTATGGCCAGCGCGGCGGTGGCCGACCGCGACCAGCCCCCGTTTTCCACCTCCAGCATGGATGGCTATGCCGTGGCAGACGGCGCCGCGCGCGGTGACAGCCTGCTGGTGATCGGCGAATCCGCTGCGGGGCAGCGCTTTGCGGGTTCTGTCCATGCGGGCACGGCGGTGCGCATTTTCACCGGCGCGCCCCTGCCCGACGGCGCGCACCGCGTCATCCCGCAAGAGGATGTCAGCCGCGCGGGCGACACGATTACCATTACCGACGATCAAAGCAGCCGCTTCGTCCGCGCGCAGGGCGACGATTTTCAGGCGGGTTCAACTTACTTCCCGCGCCGCCCGCTGCGCCCTGCCGACCTGGGCTTACTGGCATCCATGAACGCCGCGACGGTGCGCTGCCACCGCCGCCCGCGCGTCGCCATCATTCCCGGCGGGGACGAGCTGGTGCAGATCGGCGCGCATGCGGGGCCCGACCAGATCGTCGCTTCGGGCGATTTGGCGGTGGCCGCAATGGTCGAACAAGCCGGTGCCATCGCGCAGCGGCTGCCCATAGCGCGCGACAACGCGCCGTCCATTCGCGCCGCATTTGACGCCGCCGCGGGCGCCGATCTGATTATCACCATCGGCGGCGCATCGGTGGGCGATCACGACCTGATTGCGCCCACAGCGCGCGCAATGGGGGCCGAGATCGACTTCCACCGGATTGCGTTGCAGCCGGGCAAACCGCTGATGGCAGGCAAGATGGGGGATGCTGTGTTCATCGGCCTGCCCGGCAACCCCGTATCCGCCCAGATTTGCACGATGGTATTCATCCTGCCGCTGCTATCGGTGATGAGCGGCCTTGATGCTGCCCCGCTGCCGACCCAAAAGGTCCGCCTTGCCGCCGACCTGCCCGCAAACGGAAACCGGCAGCACTATATGCGTGTGTTCACCGGTCCCGATGGCGTCACGCCTGTGCGCAGCCAAGAAAGCAACCTGCAAAGCCTGCTGGCGGCAGCCGATGGCGTGATTGTCCGCCCCATCGCCGCGCCGCCGGCAAAGGTGGGTGATCTCGTAGATTTCATTGCCTTTTAGCTTTCTGCTGGATTGACACAAAGCACGAACACCGTCAGAACAAATGTCAAACATCTGTTCGCGGGGGAACAATATGCTGACGCGTAAGCAGCTTGAGCTACTGGAATTCATCGATCAGCGCGTAAAAACGACAGGCGTCCCCCCCTCGTTCGAAGAGATGAAAGAGGCGCTCGACCTCAAGTCGAAATCGGGCATCCACCGCTTGATTACCGCATTGGAGGAACGGGGCTTCATCCGTCGCCTTGCCCACCGCGCCCGCGCGCTGGAAGTCGTGCGTATGCCGGAAAATCTGACAGCCAAGGCCAATGCTGCGGTGCGCCGCCCTGCAGCCCCCATTGATGTTCCCGCGCATATCGGCGCGATCGAGGTCGATGTGATGGGCCGCATTGCCGCCGGCGTCCCCATTGCCGCCATTTCCGAAGTCTCGCACCAAGTCGCTGTGCCCCATGGCATGATCGGCAACGGCAACCACTATGCGCTAGAGGTGCAGGGCGATTCCATGATCGGCATCGGCATCAACGACGGCGATATTGTCGTTATTCGGCACGCTGATGTTGCAACCAACGGCGACGTCGTCGTCGCACTTGTGGACGAAAGCGAAGCGACACTGAAGCGTTTTCGCCGCCAAAACGGCATGATCGCGCTGGAAGCGGCGAACCCCGCTTATGAGACCCGCATGCTGCCGGAATCACGCGTACGCGTTCAGGGGCGTTTGGTGGGGCTTATTCGTAACTACTAACGGAAGTTCACCGCCAGAGAGCATCTACCGCGCATCTATTGATACATGCGTTTCAAAGAACAGCTAGAATCTACGGCTGTGGGGGTGCGTTTGTGGTGGTCGGCAAGCGAGTGGATCGCTCATGCAGTGCGTTGCTTTTGGCGCAGCGATCCGTTGCAAGCGTCGCAGCGATCTTTACCGCGCACGCTGTGCGTCACGCTCACACAGATGACCGTTTAAAAAGTCTTGTCGTCTGCCGCCGTCATACAGGGCAGCCCGAGACGGTCACATCTAGCGTGTAATCAAGTTCACGCATGGCCATAGCGTGGAACGCGCCTAACAAGCATCTAACCAACTCAGTATGACAGCCTCGAAAACATCGCTAAAGTCAGCCGCTCAGGCCGTAAGTGCGATAACATGCCCGCCTCGCACCTCCCCGGAATGGCTCATAAATCGCAGGTGAGCGCACCGATACGGTTCAGCGCAGCTTCTGCGTTTTGCGGTTAACCGTGCTGTAAAACCAGCCTTCTCTAAGCTGCAAAGTATGTAAGACCGGCTTCATTCACCCTCTCAAACCGATGCCAGCGCTATACACGGACAAGAAAAAAGGGGCCTTTCGGCCCCTTCTCTTATTTCTTGCTCCACCAGCCGGAGCGCTTCGGGGCGCTTGGCTCGTCAGCAGCGACCGCTTTTTCTGCGGGTTCCGCCTCTGGTGCAGCGGAAGCCACTGGCTCGAAGGTGACCTCGGCCACCACAGGTGCCGTTTCGACCACCGGTGTCTCGGGCGCGGCTTCGGTCACCGCTTCAACCACAACGGGCTTTTTGCGTGTGCGGCGCGGCTTTGGCGTAGCTTCAGCCTCTGCAACAGGCGCATCCGCCTCGGTCACGGTCGCGGCTTCTTCAGCTACGGCCTTCTTGCGCGAACGACGCTTCGGCTTTTCTGCCTCTACAGGCGCTTCGGGTGTTGCCTCAGCAGGTGCCTCGGTAACGGCTTCCGGTGCGGCTTCTGTCACAGCCTTCTTTCGCGTGCGACGCTTCGGCTTTTCCGCCACGATCTCGGCGGGCGCTTCAGCCTCAACTACGGAGTCCACCGTGGCAGCCTCCTCCACAGCTGCGGGCTCTACATCGGCGACCGTTTCAGCAGCGACGACAACCTCGTCATCGCTATCGTCGTCACCATCATCATCGCCCTCGGCGGCATCGGTCGTGGCCAAGCCCTCGCCATTCCCGCGACGACGACGACGACGACGGCGCTTCTTGCGCGGGCGATCATCCTCGGCCTCAGGGGTTACGTCAGCGACAACTTCGGGCGCGGCGATCACTTCTTCCTCAGGGGTGTCGTCGACGACCGTCGCCTCTTCCATCAGATCAGCGGTTCCGGCCAAAACGACCGGCGCGGTTGCAACCGGAACTACGCGCGTCGCAGCTTTCAGTTTTTCGATCGAATAGTCGGGCGATACCAACGTGATGTCAGCCTCGACGCGCACAGCCATGCCGTAACGCTGCTCGATGCCGGCGATATGCTCGCGTTTCTGGTTCATCAAGAAGTTCACGATACCAATCGGCGCATGAACGACCACTTCCTTACAGCGCCCACGGACGCCCTCTTCCTCAAGCTGGCGAATGATCGTCAGGCCCAAGTTGTCATCCGACCGCAGCAGGCCCGTGCCGTGGCAATGGCTGCACGGCTGGGTCGTCGCCTCGATCATACCCGGACGCAGACGCTGACGGCTCATCTCCAGCAGACCGAAGCCAGAGATGCGGCCGACTTGGATGCGCGCGCGGTCATTCTTCAGCTTGTCGCGGAAGCGTTTTTCGACGGCAGCGTTGTTCTTACGCTCGTCCATGTCGATGAAGTCGATCACGATCAGACCTGCCAAGTCACGCAGGCGCAGCTGGCGCGCGATCTCGTCTGCGGCCTCCAAGTTGGTCTTGGTCGCCGTCTGTTCGATCGAGCCTTCCTTGGTCGCCCGCCCCGAGTTGACGTCAATCGCCACCAGCGCTTCGGTCACGCCGATCACGATATACCCGCCCGACGGCAGCTGCACGACGGGGTTGAACATCCCGCCAAGGTAGCCTTCGACCTGATAGCGCGCGAACAGCGGCATCGCTTCGCGGTAATGGATGACCGAACGCTCTTGCCCCGGCATCATCATTTTCATGAAATCGTAGGCCACGCGGAAGCCTTCGTCGCCCTCGACGATAACCTCGTCGATTTCCGCCGAATACAAATCGCGGATCGAGCGTTTGATCAGGTCGCCTTCTTCATAAATCTTGGCCGGCGCGTGCGAGCCCAGCGTCAATTCGCGGATCTGCTCCCAAACGCGCATCAGGTATTCGTAGTCGCGTTTGATCTCGGCCTTGGTGCGCTGCGATCCGGCGGTGCGGATGATCAGACCCGCGCCTTGCGGGACTTCCAGCTCGTGCGCGATTTCTTTCAGCTTCTTGCGGTCGGCGACGTTGGTGATCTTGCGGCTGATGCCACCGCCGCGCGCTGTGTTGGGCATCAAGACGCAATAACGGCCGGCCAGCGACAGATAAGTCGTCAGCGCTGCGCCTTTGTTGCCGCGCTCTTCCTTGACAATCTGCACCAACATCACTTGGCGCACTTTGATCACTTCTTGGATTTTATAGCGACGCATCCGCACCTTACGTGCCGGGCGCACTTCGTCGCTATCGTCCGAAGTCAGCGTTTCGACCTCGTGGGCCGGGTCAGCCGCAGCACTCTCGTCGCCAGCATCCTCGTCGGAAGCAGGGGTCTCAACGGGTGTTTCCACCACGGTGACCATCGGCGACAGCCCCTCGTCGGGGTCGTCAGTTGGCGCTTCCAGATCAATAACTTCCATACCCGGCACGGCGGCATCGTCGGCAACGACGTCAGGTGCAACGTCTTGCGTTGCGACAGCATCGGTGAGTGCGGCCGCGGCGCGGTTGCCGGTGCGACTACGGCGCACGCGGCGGCCACGGCCCGACTTTTCTTCGGCGGCGGGCGCAGCATTGTCGTCGCCGGATGCGGCGTCGTCGTCATCCTCGCGCGCGTCGGCCATTTCTTCGGCCAGCAGCGCCTCGCGGTCGGCAACCGGAATCTGGTAATAGCTGGGGTGGATTTCCGAGAAGGCCAAGAACCCGTGGCGGTTGCCACCGTAATCCACAAACGCGGCCTGCAGCGACGGTTCGACCCGCGTTACTTTGGCGAGATAGATATTTCCCGAAAGTTGGCGCTTTGCGGCGCGCTCAAAGTCGAAATCCTCGACCTTGTTTCCGTCGACCACCACGACGCGGGTTTCCTCCGCGTGGGTGGCATCGATAAGCATTTTCTTTGACATTGTTTCCGTTCGTGCGCCGACATTACCGCCGCGGCGGGGCTTAGCCCCACGACACCGGCAGGCCTTGCGCATCTTTCTGGGGCAAGCGGGCCCCGCGTCGCGCGATTCAAGGCGCGAGACAGGCCCAAAGCCCCCCGCATCCGATCGCTTTCCCGCGGCACATAGCCCATTGCGTTACTACCTTGGCGCGGCGCGCTACGGCGCCTGCCATTAACATCCCTGCCCGACGCCTGTGGCACCAGACAGAGTAAATCGCATCCCTTGCGGGACATTACACCTGCACCCGGGGCCCTACAACGGGGCCACATCGGGGCAGAAATTCCATCGGCGGGATCAAAGCACCCAACATGCGTGGCGCTTCCAATCCTCTTACTCACCTTAATGACAATACTTGTCACAGCACAATCATATTCTGCGGCAAATCAACCCAAGGTTGCCAAACGCCGCAGAATTCATCTTAAAGGTAATCGCTGCGCTGCAGGCCGTATTTGGCCATTTTTTCGTTCAGCGTGCGGCGCGGTAGGCACAGCTCGTCCATGACCGCCGCGATCGAGCCGCGATGGCGGCGCATGGTATTGTCGATCAGCATCCGCTCGAAAGCGTCGACGAACTCCTTCAGCGGCTTGCCTTCGGTCGTAATTGCGGGCCGGCCATCTTCGGCGGTATCGCTCATCAGCAGCGACGAAATTGTCCCCGCCCCGCGGCGCGATTGCAGCACAGCGCGTTCGGCCACGTTAATCAGTTGGCGCACGTTGCCCGGCCACGGCGCTTGCAATATCTGCGCGGCCTCTTGCGCGGTGACGGTCGGCGCTTCGCAGCCATATTCGTCCGCGAACTGTTCGGACAAGCGCGAGAACAGCGTCAAAATGTCTTCCCCGCGCGCGCGCAGCGGCGGCACGGTAATGCGCAGCGCGGCCAAGCGGTAGAACAGATCGGGCCGCAGCACATCCTCGCAGGTCTTGCCCTGCTCTTGCAGGTTACAGATCGCGACGATCCGCGTCTCGCCCGGTATGCCCTGTTCATTAATTGCGGTCAGCAAGCGCGCTTGCAGGGGCTGCGACAGTGCCTCGACATCCTCCAGCACCAACGTGCCGCCACGGGCTTCCTCCAGCGCGGGGATCGGCTCGTCCTCGGCGGCGGGGCCAAACAGACGGCGGCTGAGCGTTTCTTCATCAAACGCCGCACAGGACAGCAGCACGAACTTACGGCTGGCGCGCGCCGAAACCGCATGCAGCGCGTGTGCGACCAAGGTTTTGCCTGTGCCGGTTTCACCGTCGATCAGCACATGGCCATCGGCCTGCCCCAAGTCAAGAATGTCTTCCTTCAGCCGCTGCATGGCGGGGCTCGAGCCGATCAGCTTATTCATCAGCGCGGTCGGGTCGGACAACTCGCGGCGCAGGGCGCGGGCGTCCAGCGTCAGGCGGCGGTTCTGCGTGGCCTTCTTGGCCAGCTCGGTCATCCGGTCGGGGTTGAACGGCTTTTCCAGAAAGTCGAAGGCGCCAATCCGCATTGCCTCGACCGCCATCGGCACATCGCCGTGCCCGGTGATCATGATGACCGGCAGCGCCGAATCCACCCCGCGCAGTTTTTTCAAAAACTGCATCCCGTCCATGCCGGGCATGCGCACATCGCTGACCACGATACCCGGAAAATCCGGCCCAATGGCTTTCAGCGCTTCTTCTGCGCTGGCGTAGGTTTCGGTATCGAACCCCGACAGCGCAAGCCATTGACTGATCGACTGCCGCATATCTTTTTCGTCGTCGACGATCGCGATTTTCATGGCCTTGCTGAGGCTGTGGCTCATTGTCGGGCTCATGTGGTGTCCTCTCAATTAATGACAGCGGCGGGTGCGTCAGGCGCTAGGCGCGGCAATTGGACTTCAAACGCAGCGCCACCCGAAGTGGCGTTATGCGCGGTCAGCCGCCCACCCAAATCAGCGACAATCCCCGAGGAGATCGCCAGCCCCAGCCCGACCCCGTCACCCGGTGCCTTGGTTGTGTAAAAAGGTTCAAACAGGGCATCGAGGTCGTCGATCCCCGGCCCATTGTCACGCACGGTCAGTGTTACGGTCTCGCCCTCGGCCAAAGTGATGGTCACTTCGGGATTTGGGGTGCCGTTCGTCGCATCAAAGGCGTTTCGCAAAAGATTGATGATCACCTGCTCCATCCGCAGGCGGTCGCCCATCACCATAACAGGGTCAGAGGGCAGCGTACGCACGATGGCAATCCGGCGCGCTTTTAGCTGCGGTTCCATCATCGCCAGCGCACTGGAAATCGCCAGGCGCATATCAAACGGCGCGAAAGCTTCCGACCCCTTGCGGGCAAAGGATTTCAACTGCCGCGTAATCGACCCCATCCTGTCGATCAAGTCGTCGATGCGTTGGAAGGCCGACAGGGCTTCATCGGGGCGCTTGCGCTGCAACAACAGGCGCGCTCCCGCCAGATAGGTTTTCATCGCAGCCAGCGGTTGGTTCAACTCGTGACTAACGGCGGCGGACATCTCGCCCAATGCGGCCAGTTTCGAGGACTGCACCAGCGTTTGTTCCGCCACTTCCAGCGTCCGCTCGGCCTTCTCGCGCTCGGCGATCTCGCGTTGCAGGCGCATGTTCAGGGCGCGCAGTTCGGCTGATTCGCGTTGGAACAGCACGACGCGCGAGGCGCTTTTGCGCGAGCTGACCCAGAAGGCCAAAGCGGCCAGAATGGCGAATGCCATGATCTCCAGCGCGATGATTGCGTTCACCTGTTCGCGGATCGAGGCGTAGGTCGTAAAGCCGACCATCTTCCAGCCTTGGAACGGCACACGCAATTCGCGCCGCAGCACTGCCTCGCCGCGCAGGTAGGTGTCGTAGGGCGAGCTCCACTCATCAAAACGCAGCGCGCGCGCGATGGCGGAAGGGGCCGAGGTATTGGCCAGTGCTGCATCTTCGGTCAACCCGCGCCAGCGCGGCTCAGTCGCCAGCAAGATGGTTCCGGCGGAATCCGTCACCAGCACCGCGTCCTGCGTGCCGGCCCAGCTGCGTTCCAACCGGCTGAGGTCCACCTCGACCGCGATGACGCCCAGCATCGCCCCGCCAATATCGATCCGGCGCGAGTAGAAGAACCCGTAGCTACCGTTTTCACGCGGCAGCGCGGTGAACACGGTAGTCGAGACCCGCTCGGCATCGGCAAAGAACGGCATAGCCGAATCATTGCGCCCCAAAATAGATTGGTCGGTCGCAGCCACAACCGCACCGTCGCGGTCATACAGTAAGATCGACGCCATGCCGATTTCTTCGCCGAACGAGGCAAGGCGCTCGTTCGATGCGGTAAAATTGGCGGTCTCGAGGGCGCTGATCAGTTCGGGGTCGCGCGACAACAATTGCGGCACTACCGAATTGCGCTGCAATTCCGAGACAAGGTTGCCGACGTAGATAGACATACGCACCTCGGCCCGCGTGCGGGTGGTGGTGGTAAACCGTTCTGTCAGCAAGACATTCGTCAGCCAAATCGCGCCAACCGCGACCAGCACCAGCACGCCCACAAAAATGCGGGCCCACCATGTTGGGCTTTTGGCAGCCGCGCGGCGGGGCGCGGCGGGGGTATCGACACCAGATGTCATGGTATCAGCTTATTTCACGCCTTGCCGGGCAGCAATAACGTGCGTGCCACCAAGTTGGTCAGGCGGCAACAAACCGCCCGATCAACCCAGCGAAAAGTCCCTGCCCGTCGGTGCCACCTTGCAGCGTTTCAATCGCACGCTCGGGGTGGGGCATCATGCCCAGCACGCGGCGATTGGCCGACAGGACACCCGCGATGTCGGCCCGCGACCCGTTGGGGTTGTCGGTGTAGGTGAACGCAACCCGATCCTCGCCCTGCAGGGTGTCCAGCGTCGCGTCGTCGACGTAGTAATTCCCGTCGTGGTGCGCGATCGGCACCGTCAGGGTCTGGCCTGCGTGGTAGGTGTTGGTAAAGGCGCTGTCGGCTGTCGCGACGCGCAACCCCACCGGTTTGCAGAGGAATTTCAGCCCCGCGTTGCGCATCAGCGCCCCCGGCAGCAGGCCGGTTTCGGTCAGCACTTGAAAGCCGTTGCAGACCCCCAAAGCATAGCCACCACGTTCAACGTGGCGCACAAGCGCCTGACAAACGGGGGAATTCGCAGCGATTGCGCCGCAGCGCAGGTAGTCACCGAACGAAAAACCGCCCGGGACGGCGACCAGATCGACACCGCTGGGCAGCGCGGCATCTTTGTGCCAGACCATCTGCACATCGGCCCCTGCTTTGCGCAGGGCATCAGCCATGTCGCGGTCGCAGTTCGATCCAGGAAAGACGATAACGGCGGCCTTCATGGCGATCCCCCTTTTAGGCGAAGCTGATGCGGTAGCTTTCGATGACGGTGTTGGCCAGCAGCTTGTCGCACATCTGACGCACGGCGGCTTCGGCGGCGACGGGGTCGGTCTCGGCCAGATCCAGCTCGATCACCTTGCCCTGACGCACGCCGTTCACGCCATCAAACCCAAGGGTCGTCAGCGCGGCGCGCACGGCCTCGCCTTGCGGGTCGAGGACGCCCGCCTTCAACATGACTTCGACGCGCGCCTTCATCCGCTCTCTCCTCAGATAGTCTTAGTTGATCAACGTACCGTTGGGGCTGTGCGTCACGTTGGACGGCAGCACCCCAAGACGGCGGGCAACTTCGGTATACGCATCCGACAGCGACCCCAGGTCTTGCCGGAACACGTCTTTGTCCAGCTTGCGGCCGGTTTCGATATCCCACAAACGGCAGCTATCGGGGCTGATCTCGTCTGCAATCACCAGACGGGGGAAGTCGTTTTCCCAAATCCGGCCCATCTCGATCTTGAAATCGATCAGACGAATACCGACGCCATGGAACACGCCCGACAAGAAATCGTTCACGCGCAGTGCCAGCGCCACGATATCGTCCAGCTCTTGCTGCTGGGCCCAACCGAATGCGATGATGTATTCCTCGGGCACCAGCGGGTCGCCCAGCGCGTCGTTCTTGAAGCTGAATTCGACGATCGGGCGCGGCAGGGGCATCCCCTCCTCTAGCCCAAGGCGCTTGGCCATCGAGCCTGCGGCGAAATTGCGCACGATGATTTCCAGCGGCACGATCTCGACCTGACGGACCAGCTGCTCGCGCATGTTCAAGCGCTTGATGAAGTGGGTCGGGATGCCGACGCCCTGCAGGCCCAGCATGAAATATTCCGACAGGCGGTTGTTCAACACGCCCTTACCTTCGATCACGGCCTTTTTCTGCGCGTTGAAGGCGGTCGCGTCATCCTTGAAATACTGCACGATCGTGCCCGGCTCGGGGCCTTCGTACAGGATCTTGGCTTTGCCTTCGTAAATCTTCTTGCGACGTGCCATGACGGCTCCTACTGGTTCCGCGCCGAAGGTCGGCGGCCTTTGCTTGCGCGCCTCTTATGCCAAGGGCGACGGGGGGGCAACCCTTTAGCCATGCACCCGCGTAAAGGTTCCCTTCCCGGCCAGAATACCGCGGAAGCCGCCCGGCTCGTCCAGGCTGAACACGATGATCGGCAGGTGGTTGTCGCGCGCCAGCGCAATCGCCGACGCATCCATGACGCCCAGGTGCTTTTGCAGCACTTCGTCATAGGTCACATCGCCGTAACGCTTGGCATCGGGGAACTTTTTCGGGTCTTTGTCGTAAACGCCATCCACCTTGGTACCCTTGAAGATCGCTTCGCAGGCCATTTCGCTGGCGCGTAGCGTGGCGGCAGTGTCGGTCGTGAAATAGGGGTTACCCGTGCCTGCGGCAAAAATGCAGACCCTTTTCTTTTCCAGATGACGCACGGCGCGCCGGCGGATGTAGGGCTCGCACACCTGATCCATCGGGATCGCCGAAATCACGCGGGAATGAACGTCCAGTTCCTCTAGCGCGGATTGCATGGCCAGCGCATTCATCACGGTCGCCAGCATGCCCATGTAATCGGCAGTCGTGCGCTCCATCCCTTGGGCCGACCCCTGCAGACCGCGGAAGATGTTGCCGCCGCCGATCACCATGCAGATCTCGACCCCCAGATCACGCACCGATTTCACTTCCTCGGCGATGCGCTGGACGGTCGGCGGGTGCAACCCGAACCCCTGATCGCCCATCAACGCCTCGCCCGAGATCTTCAGCAATACGCGCTTGAAACGGGTCTGGTGTTGGTCGTCAGTCATGTTCGGGCTCCGCTGGCTTTCATTGGGCCCAGAAATGTCGCAAAAGGCGCCGTCTGGCAATGGCAAGCAGGGCGGAAAATGGCCGAGGGTGACATGAAGGGCAGCGACGGAAGGGAAATTGTGCAGGCCGCTGCGGATTCGGGCCTGCCTGTGCTGATCGCGGGGCCGACCGCCTCGGGCAAATCGGCGCTGGCGCTGCAGATCGCGCAGGCCACCGGCGGCGTGGTGATTAACGCCGACGCCCTGCAGGTGTTCAGCGGCTGGCGGCTGCTGACCGCGCGCCCTGACGATGCCGATCTGGCCGCCGCGCCGCATGCGCTTTATGGCCACGTCCCTTATAGCGAAAGCTACTCGGTCGGGCACTGGCTACGCGATTTGGCCCCGCTGCTGGGCGGCGCGCGCCCGATCATCGTGGGTGGCACGGGGTTGAATTTCACCGCCCTGACGCGCGGCTTGGCCGACATTCCCGCGACGCCCCCCGCGCTGCGCGTGCAGGCCGATGCGCTGGATCTGCCCGAGCTGATCCGCGACCTCGACCCGGCCAGTGCCAGCGGGATCGACCTGAACAACCGCGCCCGCGTCCAGCGCGCATGGGAAGTGCTGCACGCCACCGGCGAAGGGATTTCCGTCTGGCAAGCGCGCACCCCCGCGCCGCTGCTGCCGCTGCAAAACACCTTCCCCATCGTGATGATGCCCGATGTCGACTGGCTGAACGCCCGCATCACCCGCCGCTTTGACCAGATGCTGGCCCAAGGCGCGCTGGACGAAGCCCGCGCCATGTTGCCCGACTGGGACCCTGCCCGCCTATCATCCAAAGCCATCGGCGCGCCGGAACTGATCGGCCACCTGCAAGGCATGACGACACTGGCCGACGCGCGCGAAGGGACGATCACCGCCTCGCGCCAATACGCCAAGCGCCAGCGGACGTGGTTTCGCGCGCGGATGCGCGATTGGGTGACAGTCGCCCTACCCTAAAGGCCCAAAATCACCTGCACGTAAGTTTGCGTTTCGGCGAATGGCGGGATGTCGCCATAGCTTTGCACCGCGCCGGGGCCGGCGTTATAGGCCGCCAGCGCCAGACGCCAATTCCCGAAGGCCTCGAACTGGCGGCGCAGATAGCGGGCGCCGCCATCCAGATTTTGCTGCGGGTCCATCGGGTCGACACCCAGCAAACGCGCGGTATCAGGCATCAGCTGCGCCAAGCCCAGCGCCCCCTTGACCGAAACCGCCGTCGGGTTCCAACCGCTTTCGCGCTGAACCAGCCGCAAGAACAGATCTTCGGGAATGTTGTGGCGCCGCGCAGCCGCGCGGGCCAGCGTCAGATACGGCCCGCTGTAGCTGCCGGTATAAAGGGGTATCGGCGGCTGCACACGCGTGGGCGCCAGGCGGTCGGAGAAGCGATACTGTTCGGCCGCGCGCCCGTCCAGCAGATCGGTCTGGCTGCGCAGCAACCCCACCCTGTTTGATGTCGAGAGCGTCTGCGCCGCCGCAGGCAGAACGCCGCCCGCGCAAGCCAACACCAGTGCAACCACAAAAGCGCGCATGGGATACCTTTACCCAAGGGTGCTGCATCCAGCGGCAGCGCCGCGAGATTAACGTTTCGTTTACATTTGAAAAGCCCCATTGCGTAACGGCGGCGGTGCAGCGCCATTGCAGCGCGCGCGCAATCGTGCGACCAATGCGCCAAATCGCTGAACGACACATCACAAAGGGGCTGAAGCATGGCTGGATCGGTGAACAAGGTCATTTTGATTGGCAACTTGGGCCGCGACCCCGAGGTCCGCAATTTCCCCAATGGCGGCAAGGTCGTGAACCTGCGCATCGCCACCAGCGAGACATGGCGCGACAAATCCAGCGGCGAGCGCAAGGAACGCACCGAATGGCATTCGGTCGCGATTTTCTCGGAACCGCTGGGCAATATTGCCGAAAAATACCTGCGTAAGGGTAGCAAGGTCTATCTGGAAGGCCAGCTGGAGACCCGCAAGTGGCAAGACCAGTCGGGCGCTGACCGTTACAGCACCGAAGTCGTCCTGCGCCCGTTCACCGGCCAAATGACCCTGCTGGACGGTCGTGACAGCGGCGGCCAAGGCGGCGGCGGTGATTACCAAGGCGGCAACCAAGGCGGGTATGACGGCGGCTACGATAGCGGTTATTCCAGCCAGCCCTCGGGCGGTGGTGGCCGGTCGGGCGGTGCGCAAAACCGCGTCAGCGACCTCGGTGACGACGAGATCCCATTCTAAAACAAAGGGCGGCCGCAATGGCCGCCCTTTTCAGTTCTGGTGCAGCCACGGCGCATAGCTGAGGCCGGTCAGAACCCCCTCGGGGCTGATGAAGCGCGCGACCGTTTGACCCCACGGCTCGGTGCGGGCGGGGTGGATGAAAATCTGCCCGCGCGCTTCCATTTCGGTCACGGCCTCGGCCACAGCTTCCGGGCTTTCCAACTCAAACTCGACCGAGGCGGTGGGAATGGCGATGTCATCGGGCCATTCGGGCGTGCCAAAGCAAGCTTCGGCCGCGTTTTTCAGCGGCCAGACGCCGAAATGGTGCGCGCCGGGGAAGCCATCAACGAAGGCATAGTCACCGTCCCGCGTCATCGGCAAACCCAGCGTATCGATATACAGCGACTGGCTGGCCGCCCCGTCCTGCGAAATCACCGAAAACCCTGATATAGCTACGACTTTCATGTCAGCCCCTTTCATCCAGCGCGTCTTGCAAAACGGCGCGCACTGCGTCGCGGGGCACATCGGCGGTAATGAACGCCTGCCCGATCCCGCGCACTAGAACAAACCGCAGCTTGCCGTCCTGCACCTTTTTATCTTGCGCCATCAGCGCCAATAGCCCGTCGGCATCGGGCAGATCGCCCGCGATATCGGCCAAGCTGCCCTTGGTGCCCATCCGCTGCAAATGCGCGCGCACGCGGCCTGCATCTTGCCCCGAACATAGGCCCAAGCGGGTCGACAGCGTAAAGGCCAGCGCGCAGCCGATCGCCACCCCCTCGCCATGCAGCAGCCTGTCGGAATACCCCGTCGCCGATTCGAGGGCATGGCCGAAAGTATGCCCCAAGTTCAGCAGCGCGCGATCACCCTGCTCGGTCTCGTCGCGCATGACGATGTCGGCCTTCATCTGGCAGGCGCGCGCGACGGCATGGGCCAGCGCGGCGTCATCACTGCGCAGGCGCGGGCCGTTGGCCTCCAGCCACTCAAAGAACGTCACATCGCCCAGCAGGCCGTATTTCACGACCTCGCCATAGCCCGCCAAAAAGTCACGGTCGGGCAATGTGCGCAGGGCGTCGGTATCGGCAACAACCAGCGCAGGTTGGTGAAAAGCCCCGACTAGGTTCTTGCCGTGGCGCGTGTTGATGCCGGTTTTGCCGCCGACACTGCTGTCCACCTGCGCCAGCAAGGTCGTGGGCACCTGCACGAATCGGATACCGCGCCGCGCGATGGCGGTGGCAAAGCCGACCAGATCGCCCATCACCCCGCCCCCCAGCGCCAACACCAGATCGCCCCGCTCGACCTTTTGGTCGAGGATCCACTCAACCGCCGCCGTCAGCCCCTGCCACGATTTCGTGGCCTCGCCAGCGGGCAAGCTCAGGCTCTCACTCTCGATCCCGGCGGTTTGCAGGGCGGCTTCCAGCACGGGCAAATGGATCTCGGCGACGGTGCTGTCGGTGATGATTACCACCCGCGACCGCCGCAACAGGGGCCGCAGCAGGTGAGGAACCCGCTGCATCAAACCCCCGCCGATGTGAATGTCATATGCCCGACCGGGCAGTTCGACGTGCACGACTGACATCAGATTTCCTCCAACAAATCGGGGTATTGCAGCAGTAGCGCGATGGCGCGATCGGCGGTTTGGTCGACCGACTGTCCCGCCATCGCAGGCAAACGCAGCTGGGCTTGCTGATAGTGGGGCACCCGCGCATCCAGCAACTGCGCCAACGTCCCGCGCGGGTCGTTGGTGCGCAGCAACGGGCGCGTGTCGCGGTGGCGGACACGGTCCCACAAAATCTCGACCGGCGCATCCAGCCACAGCGACACACCGGCCCGCGCGATGGAATCGCGGTTGCGCTGCGCCAAAAACGCGCCGCCGCCGGTCGATAGAATCGCAGGGCCTTGGTTCAACAAACGCACGATCACTTCGGCCTCGCGGTCGCGAAAGAACGGCTCGCCGTCGCGGGCGAAAATCTCGGCGATGCTCAGCTGCGCGGCTTCCTCGATCGCGATATCGGAATCACGAAACGCCACACCCAGGCGCTGCGCCAGCGCCCGCCCGACGGCGGTTTTCCCCGACCCCATCATCCCCACAAGGGCCACCGCCTTGTGCAATCGGTAGCGCTTTTTCCGTTCCGACATGCGCCGCATGCGCTTTACCCCGATCTTGACGTAATTGTTTCGACTGAATGGCGTGATCTTGGGAAAATTTCCAGCTATAAACATGGCAGCTAGGCTTGCGCTGCATAAACGGCAGCCGCACAAGGGTCGTACAAGGCAAGAAACGGGACGAGGCGGAACAGATACATGCTGTGGAAATTCATCAAGGTCATCATCTTTCTTGCCGTGCTGGCCGTGATAGCGCTGATCGCTTATGCCTATTTGGGGCCGCTGGTTACACCCGCAGACTTCCAACCGCCTGCGCGTGAAATCCGCACGCCCGTGACACTGCCCTGACCCAAATGGGCGCGTATCGGGGGCGGTATATACTCGCACTGGGCCTCTGGCTGGCCGCTAGCGCCGCCGTGGCCGAGGGAACGCGCGCCAATGGGGCGCCGCTGTCGGCGATTGACTGGCTGTCGGAAAGCGTGACCCCCGCCCCGCGTGCCGCGCGCCCGCCCGCGCCGCCCGTCACCGGTGTCACCACACCGGAAATCACCGTCCAGCCGCTGGATGGACCCTCGCCCGATGTGGTGGGCCTGCTACCCAGCGACGTGACCGGCCTGCCGACAACCCTGTGGTCCAGCAGCCCCGAGCCCGACGTCGTCGCCGCCTTGCGCGCAACGCCCGTGCCCTCGCTGCCCGCGCTGCAGGAAATGCTGATCCAATTGATGCTGGCCGAGGCTGCGCCGCCCGCAGGTGCCGCGCCCGCTGGCAACCTGTTTCTGGCCCGCGTCGACAAGCTGTTGCAGATGGGCGCACTCGACCCCGCGCAGTCGCTGATCGAAGCCTCGGACGTGGCGCGCCCCGAGGTGTTCCGCCGCTGGTTCGACACGTCGCTGCTGACCGGAACCGAGGATTTCGCCTGCACCCGCCTGAACGCGATGCCGGCCATCGCCCCCACGCTGGCAACGCGCGTCTTCTGTCTAGCCCGCGCAGGCGACTGGCCCGCTGCGGCGCTGATCCTGAACGGGGCGCTCAGCCTCGGGGCTGTAACGCCCGCGGAAGAACAGTTACTGACGCTGTTCCTCGACCCCGAGCTGGCCGAAGAGGAGGAGCTGCTGCTGCCGCCCCCCGCCACCATGACCCCGCTGGATTTTCGCATGCGCGAGGCTATCGGCGAGGCAATCCCAACCGCCACTTTGCCGCGTGCCTTCGCCAACGCCGACCTGCGCAGCATGATCGCGTGGCGCTACCAGCTAGAGGCCGCCGAGCGTTTGTCCCGCGCGGGGGCCGTGTCGGAAAATGCGCTGGTCGGGTTTTATACCCTGCACGTTCCCGCCGCATCGGGCGGTGTCTGGGACAGGGCAGCCGCCGTGCAAGATTTTGACTTTGCGCTGAAATCGGGCGGCACAGATGCGGCCCTGAACGCGCTGCCCGCGCTGATGGAGGCTGCGCGCAGCGCCAAAGTCGAAGTGCCGCTGGCGCGGTTTTACCAAGATGTGCTGACGCAGGCCGATGTGCTGCGCGCCGGAAATGCGGCCGCTTTCGCGATGGGCCTCCTCTCGCCCGCGTACGAGGCGGTGGCGGCGGCTGCGGGCAATCCTGACAGTCACGACGCCCTGCTGGTTGCCATCGCGCGCGGCCAGTTGACCGAGGCGACCCCGACCGACGGCTGGGCCGACAACAACTTCGTCGCCCCCATCCAAGCCGCGTTCACGCAGGGCGAAATGACCAGCCCCGCGCGGGATTTGATCGCGGCAGGGCGCTTAGGCGAAGGCCTCCTCAGCGCGATCAGCGCGGCCGAGGACTCGCTGACGGGCGATCCCGCGACGCTCGGCCCCGCCCTGTCGGCCCTGCGCAGCGTGGGGCTAGAGGATGTCGCCCGCCGCATCGCGCTGCAAGTGCTGTTGCTGGATCGCGCAGGATGAGCCTGTCAAACGCGCGCTGGATATCGACCTTTCTGGATGCGCAGGCCGCCGAACTGGGCGCGGCGCGCAACACGCTGCTGGCCTACGGACGCGATCTGGTTGACTTCGACGGCTGGCTACAGGCTCACCCCGACGGCGAAACCGCCTTCGTCACTGTGCCCGAGGCGCGGATCGAAGCCTATATGGCCCATTGCGCGGCCACCGGCTTGTCAGCTGCCACCCGCGCGCGGCGGCTGTCCGCCATCCGGCAACTGTTCCGGTTTGCCTTTGACGAAGGCTGGCGCACCGACAACCCCGCGCTGCGACTAAAGGGCAAGACCCAAGCCCGCAAACTGCCCGAAACGCTACAAATCGACGAGGTCGACCGGCTGCTGCAAGCCGCGCGTACCCGCCCGCATGATGCCGTGCGCACCACGTGCCTGCTGGAATTGCTGTATGCGACAGGCATGCGCGTGACCGAATTGGTCAGCCTGCCCGCAGCCGCGACGCGTGGCGACCCGCGTATGCTGCTGATTCGCGGCAAGGGCGGGAAAGAGCGTCTTGTGCCGCTATCCCCCCCCGCCCGCACCGCGCTGGCCGATTGGCTGGCACAGCGCGACGCCGGGCAAGAGGAAATCCGCCTTGCCGGCGGCAGTGTATCGAAGTTCCTGTTCCCCTCGCACGGGGTTGCGGGGCATCTGACGCGCCAGCATTTTCTGGTCATTTTGAAAGATTTGGCCGTCGCAGCGGGCATATCACCCGCGCGCGTCAGCCCGCACAAACTGCGCCACGCTTTTGCCACGCACCTACTGGCGAATGGCGCCGACCTGCGCGCCATCCAGACGCTGCTCGGTCATGCCGATATCGCCACGACCGAGATTTATACCCACGTGCTGGACGCGCACCTAAAGGATTTGGTGCTGACGCACCACCCGCTGGCGCAGGACTAGCGCCGTTTCAGAAACGTGCCGAATACGCCGCGCACCAACCTGCGCCCGGTCGTGCCGCCCAATTCCTTGACCAATGCCGAGGCGAGTGCATCAGCGATTCCCTTCTCGGCCGCCTTCGCGCGCGGCTGCGCCTTGGGTTGCGGCGCGGACGTTACTGGCCCGCCATAGCGTTTGGCACGGCTGAACGTGTCGGCGGGGTCGCCCTCTGCCTCGGGCGCGGCGTCTTGGGGCACATCAGCGGCGGCGCGCCGCTCCAACATCTCGCGCGCTGAATCGCGGTCGACGGCAGTGTCGTATTTACCCGCCACGGGCGATACGGCCATGACGGCGGTGCGTTCCTCGGCCGTGATCGTACCGTTGCGCGACTGGGGCGGGCGAATCAATGTGCGCTCAACCATCGTCGGGATGCCCTTGCGATCCAACATGGATGTCACGGCTTCGCCTGTGCCAACTTCAGAAATGGCGTCGGCGGTGTTAAAACGCGGGTTGTCGCGGTAAGTCTCGGCCGCCTTTTGCAGGGCCTTGCGATCTTTCGCGGTAAAGGCGCGCAGCGCGTGCTGCACACGATTGCCCAACTGACCCAAAACCGATTCGGGCACATCATCGGGATTCTGCGTCACAAAGAACACGCCGACCCCCTTGGATCGAATCAAACGCGCGACCTGTTCAATTTTATCAATCAGCACTTTCGGCGCACCGTCGAACAGCAAATGCGCCTCGTCAAAGAACAAAACCAGCTTCGGCTTTTCGGGATTTCCGACCTCGGGCAAAGTCTCGAACAGCTCGGACAACAGCCAAAGCAGGAAGGTCGTATAAAGGCGCGGCGATTGCATCAATCGGTCAGACGCCAAAATATTAACCTCGCCGCGCCCTTGGTCATCTACGCGCATCAGGTCATCCAAGGCCAAGGCAGGCTCGCCAAAGAACTGCAGCGCGCCCTGATTCTCGAGGACAAGCAGCGCGCGCTGAATAGCCCCGACCGAGGCCGTACTGACATTGCCGTATTTCAGCGACAGATCGCGCGCATTTTGGCCGCACCACACCAGCATAGCCTGCAGATCGGTCAGGTCCAGCAGCGGCAAACCCTGCTCATCCGCGACGCGAAACAGGATGTTCATCACCCCTTCTTGCACGTCACTCAGGTCGAGCAGGCGCGACAAAAGCAGTGGGCCCATTTCGGCAATCGTGGTGCGAACGGGGTGGCCCTGCTGGCCGAACACATCCCAGAATGTAACGGGAAATGACTGATATTGCAGATCGAATCCGATCTGGGACGCGCGGCTGGAAAACGCTTCGTGGGTCTTTGCATCAGGTGCACCCGCTTGCGACAGACCTGCAAGGTCGCCCTTGATGTCGGTCAGAAAGACCGGAACGCCCGCAGCGGAAAACGCCTCGGTCATGATCTGCAGCGTGACGGTCTTGCCGGTGCCGGTTGCCCCTGCGATCAAACCGTGACGGTTGCCCTGCCCCAGCAAAAGCGCCTGTGCGGTTGTGTACCCTTCGCCGCCGCCACCGATAAATATGCCTGTCGTCATCACGCGCCTATCTGTCAAAGTCCTGCGCCATTGAACGCAGTTGCGCGCCTAAAAACAAGGCACGAAACCTGTCGTGATCGCGCCTGCCACGTGTGGCTGCACAATCATGTTGACGCCCCGCCACCTGTTACGTAAATTTTTTGTAATAGGTCGGCTAAGTCCGCCAGGGAGATAAAAAGGAAAAGGGGCCATAGCGGCCCCTTTTCCTATGGCACCGTTAGAAATAGGCGTTTTGGCGCAAAATTCCGCCCGAAGCTTTTCCGCCCCTGTTTGTCTGCCACGCGACATGATAATCTATAGCCTCATGCGTAGACCGGAGATGTCATGCAACGAAATACCCTGAAGATCGTGTCAGCCGCACTCGCTGTGCTGATATCCGCCCCAGCCTTCGCGCAAGATACGGCACCCACCACCCCGCCCGCGGCCAACGGCCTGAGCACTGGCGAAGCTGTCGCACCCGCCGCGCCGCAAGTTGGCCAACCCTACGTGAAAGAAACGTTCGGTGACTGGGCGCTGCGATGCATCGAGGCTGGCGAAGGGGAAACCGACCCGTGCCACCTATATCAACTGTTGTCGGATGATACCGACAATCCCGTCGCTGAAATCAGCATTTTCCCCCTGCCCGCCGGCCAAGAAGCCGCCGCAGGTGCGACGATCATCACTCCGCTGGAAACGCTGCTGCAAGCGGGCGTCGTCATCGATGTCGACAGCCAAGGCGCGCGGCGTTACCCGTTCGCGTTCTGCGGCGCGGCTGGCTGCGTATCGCGCGTGGCGCTGACAGCCGAGGAACTGGACCAGTTCCGCCGTGGCACCGCCGCGACCTTGACCATCGTGCCCGCCCTGTCGACCGCCGAGGACCCCTCGGTGCATCTGCAGATCCCGCTGGCCGGTTTCACCGCCGCCTTCCGCGCGGCCGAAGCCGAAATGCCCGCGACCGGCAACTAAGCGATTGCATCCCTCCGGCCCTTCATCGGGGCCGGAGGGATCGTATCAGTCGGCGGCCTTACCGCCTGCAAGCTTTTTCAGCACGCGCGGTAAGCGGCGCAGCGCTTTATAGCTTTCCAGCTGCACATCCATCTTGGTCGCCGGATACCCCAGCATCACGCGCCCAGTCGGAACCGACGACAGGATCACGCTGGCCCCGCCCAGAACCACATCGTTGCCAATGGTGATATTGTCGCTGATCCCGACTTTTCCGCCAGCAACCACGCGGTCTCCAACGACCGACGATCCGGCAATGCCCACCTGCGCGGCAAACAAGCAATCCTCGCCCACGACCACGTTATGGGCGATGTGGATCAGGTTATCCAACTTCGTTCCCCGCCCGATGCGCGTTGCGCGAATAGTGCCGGAATCGATAGTGGTGCAAGCGCCGATTTCGACATCATCTGCGATCTCAACCCCGCCCAGCGAATGGATGCGGTGCCATGTGGCATCCTCGGGCACGGTCACTTCACCCAAGCCCAAGGTCTGGCGCGACACCTCGACATAGGCGGGCGATGCGGTCACGAACGACAGCCCGTCCGCGCCGAGTACCGCGTTTGGCTGAATAATTACCCGCGCGCCGATGCGCACCCGCCGCCCAATCCGCACGCCGTCATGCACGGTGGTGTCGGCCCCCAAAACGCTGTCCGGCCCGACCGAGACCTGGGCGCCGATTTGCACGCCCGCAGCCACCCGCACGCGCGCCCCGATAATCGAGAACGGCCCGATGGCGACGCCGTCGGCGACCTCGGCCGTAGGGTCGATGATCGCGCTGGGGTGGATACCCGCCTCCATCCCGGGGCCCGGGTCCAGCAATGCGGTCAGGCCCGCCATCGCCAGCCGCCCGCGCGGGGCGAAAACAGCGGCCTTCAGCCCCAACGCCTGCCAATCTGCACCGGGCCAAACGACGGCGGCTTTCGCCTGCCCCTCGGCCAGATGGGCGGCATAAGTTGGCGACATCGCCAAGGCCAGATCATCGGCACCCGCAGCCTGCGGTTCGGCGGCACCCGCGATGGTGATACTGCCGTCGCCTTCAAACGTGGCACCCAGCTTTTCGGCCAGTTCATCAATACGATAGGGCATCGCGGGTTCCTTTCTTTTACAAAGTTTCCTCTGATCTAGTGTCAGACAAGCCGCGCCGCTACCCCCCCTTGAGCCATTGCGCGCCAGATTGCCGCGTCGCGGCCATAGATGTCGCGGCGGAACTGCAGCGCGCCTGCATCGGTGACGATGGCAGTGCGGTAATCCAGGTGCACGGGCAGCGGCTCGGCCAGATCGACGCGCGTTTCGCGGCCCGTGTCCAGATAGCGGCGGAACAGCCCGCGCGGGTCGCTGGTTTGCGGGGCCAGCAGTTGATAGGCGAAATCGAACGGATCGGCCAAGCGGATGCAGCCGTGGCTGAACGCCCGCGTTTCGCGGTCGAACAGCGACTTCGACGGGGTGTCGTGCAGATAGATGTTCCACTGGTTCGGGAACATGAATTTCACCAACCCCAAAGCGTTCCCGCGTGATGGCGGCTCGCGCATCGCGAAGGGGAATGTGCTGGCGGAGTAGGCGTTGAAGTTCACCGCGCCGCGGTCGACAACACGCCCCGCCCCGTCCAGCAGGTCGATATGGTTCACCGCATAGGGGTTGCGCTGCATCTGCGGCAGGTATTCCCCGACCACAATCGAACGCGGCACGTTCCAGCTAGGGTTCACGACCATGAACCGCATGACATCGGAAAACTCGGGCGTTTCGCGATCGCGTCCCACCGCCCCGATGACCGAGCGGGTGCGGAATTCCTCGGCACCGTTGTTGCGGATCACGGTGTGGTAATCGGTCAAGTTCACCCAGATGTGCCGCGCGCCCAGCGGCACATTGGCCCAGCGGGCACGCTCCATCGCGACAAGGACTTGCTGCAGACGCGTCGGGATGTCGGTGTTCAGCTCGGCCAGCGTGCCCGCGCCCACAACGCCATCGGTGGCCAGCCCATGCGCGGCCTGAAAGGCCTGCACCCCGGCCAGAACATCGGCATCGAATGTATCGGTCAGGCTGGGCGACATAAAGCCCTGCCGGATCAAGCGGTCGCGAAGCGAAATGACCGCCGCGCCTGTATCGCCGCGCTGCAACTTGCCGGCGGGGCCGACGGTCACGTCGCCGCCCCACCCACCAGCGGCTTGCGCCTGCGCCAATTGCGCGCGCCCGCGCATCAGGCCCGCATAATCCGCAGCGGCGGGCAGCACATCACGCAGGGCCTGCGCGGGTGCGGGCCCCGCCAACGCATTTAAAAACCCCGCCCCGTCCAGTTGCGGCGGCTGCCGCTTGATCAGCCCGATCACGCGCGAGGGGGTGACAAAGCCGCCGTGCAACGCCTGCCCCAAATCCAGCGCAGCCCGGCTGAGGGCCGCCTCGGCCACGCCTTGCGCGTAAGGGGTGCTGGCGGCTTGCACGCGGGCCAACAGGGCTGGCGCATCAAAGGCTGCATCGGGCAAGCCGTGGTGCGGCGCATCGGCCATCGCAGCCAGCAGCACGTTACGCCGTGCCAGTGCGACGCCGTCCGGCCCCGCCCACATGGCAGCGTAATCGCGTGCGCCGTAAAACGCCTGAAGCACCTGATCGCCCGCAACGGCCTCGATCAGCCCTTGCCGAAAACCGGCCTGATCCAGTCCCAAGGCCAGCGCGCCGCCTGCAGGCAAAACGCCCGCCAGCGCGCCCGCTGATAAAGCCCGCAGCACCGCGCGACGCGAAAAATCACTGTTTGCCACTGCCCGATCCTTCCGATGCGTTTTCCAACCAAAATGCCACGGCGAACGCCCGCCGTAACGCCCAATCTGTATGCAAGGCCATTTTTTCTTGTCTTGCAGCAGACTTGCCACGTAATTCTGGCCAATGGCGACAAGGCGACGCACCCACCGGTGCGCCTTTAATAGCCGACCAAACGGCCCATTCGCGCAAATTTTCGCCGATTAAGGTGATGTATAACATTTCCCTTCAAAACAATGGTTGGTCGATCTTGAGCCACGTGCAATAAACACCCTGCGCACGGCAAAGAGGCGCAAAACCGGCACCGGCCGACGATAAGCGATCCAACAGATCGCATGGCCGCAGGCGGGCGAAGGAAAACGGCGGGACAGGCATTCGCATGACACAATACGAATCCACCGATCAGTTGGATGAATCCAACGATCGCAAACATGCGCACTTCGGCAGACGCGCGCTTTTGGGGATCTTCGCGGCCACGATGGTGACGGCAGCCCCCACGTTTAGCAAGGCGGCTGGTTTTTTGCGCGGCGGCGCTGGCGACATTCGCCGCATCCGCATGTATTCGGGGCGCACGGGCGAACAGCTGGATACGATCTACTGGATCGACGGCCAGTACATCCCCGAGGCTGTCCGCGAAGTGACGCATTTCATGCGCGACTGGCGCAACAACCAGATGATTGGCATCGACACGCGCACCATCGACATTCTGACCGCGACGCACCGCTTGGTCGATGTCAGCCGCCCCTACATGCTGCTGTCGGGCTACCGCTCGCCGCAGACCAACGCGATGTTGCGCGAAACGACGTCGGGCGTTGCCAGCAATTCACTGCATATGCGTGGCCAAGCTGTTGACGTGCGACTGGAAGGCCGTTCGGTCAACCAGCTTGCATCGGCAGCCGAGCGGTGCAGCGCGGGCGGTGTCGGGCGCTACTCGTCCTCGAACTTCGTGCATATGGATTGCGGCGCAGTGCGCCAATGGGGCCGCTAAGGCCCTTTTCTACATCTAGGGCGCTACCAGCGCCCCCGCACGGCGCGCCATAGCAATGCGGCGCGCTTTTGCACTTCTGCGGGGCGCAAATCACTCGCTAGAACACGCTCGGGCGCTTGCGCGGCGCGGCGCAAAACCGGTCTTGCATAGATAGACCAAAGGCTCGCGGGAAAGGCTGCGGCAGGCAAGTCCTGACGCAATTTCAGGTCGGTCAATCCACGCGTGGACAGGCTCGGCACATCGGAACCTGGGGGCAACCATGGCGCGCCCTGCGCCGCAAACACCGGCGCGGCCAAGAACCAATTAGCCAACCCCGTCGCGGCGCCCACAGCGCGCATCGCCGCCCGTGCATCGCCTGCGCCGGTGGCAATGGCGGCGGCCTCGGACAACGCGCCTGCAGTTGTATCCAGATAGGCCCAGAGATCGGCAGCGCCCGCGAAATCCAGATCCTGCCCGCGCGCGTCGATCATCTGGTGGAAAACCGCCGGGTCAGCTTGCCCCGCGTCCAACATCTGCACCATAGCCACAGCGGCATCGCCGTTGGGCGGGGTGCGCCCATCGACGATATCGCGCCACCACTGCAAACGCATTGCGACAATGATCGAGTTTTCGGACACGACCGACAGCCGCGCCCATTCCAAATTCAGCGCGGCCAGCGTAAACAGCACGCCGCGCGCGGCGACGGGCGCGGCCATCGTGGCGGTAAAGCGATCAACGTCGCCCTGACGAACCTGTTCAGCAAGGGCGATGTTGATCTGCATTCTTACCCTTTCAACATATCAAGGGCCGCGCCGGCACCGATTTCCCAATCGGTGCCGCCACCGGGTTTATCTTTCAGCACGATGCCCGCAGCGACCAGACGGTCACGGATTGCATCAGCTGCGGCGAAATCGCGGGCCGCTTTAGCGTCAAGGCGTTGGGCCAGCAACGATTCGACGCGCTGCGCAACGTCGTCCGCCGCATCTACCCACACGCCCATCTCGGGCTGCAAGAACCCCAGTAACTGCGCCGAAGCGCGCAGGGTTGCCGCCTCGCCCGCAGCGGCCAAGCGGTGCAGCACCGCAATCGCACCTGCGGTGTTCAGATTATCGGCCAAGGCGGTGACGACGTCGGGGTCGATCGCGCCTGCTTCAACGCCATCGGTCAGTGCGTGCCAACGGCGCAAAGCGCCCTCGGCCTCGATCCGCTTGTCATCAGTCCAGTCCATCGTGCGGCTGTAATGCGTGCCCAACATCACCAGGCGGATCACTTCGCCCGGCACGCCCTGATCCAACAGGTCACGCACCGTAAAGAAATTCCCCAACGATTTCGACATCTTGCGGCCATCGACCAGCAGCATCTCGTTGTGCAACCAATAACGCGCGAAGCTGCCTTCGGGGTGGGCGCAGCAGGATTGGGCGATCTCGTTTTCGTGGTGCGGGAACTGCAGGTCAATCCCGCCACCATGAATGTCAAACGACGCGCCAAGCAGGCCATAGCTCATAGCCGAGCATTCGATGTGCCACCCCGGCCGACCAAAACCCCACGGGCTCTCCCACCCAGGTTGCCCCAAAACCGACGGCTTCCACAGCACGAAATCCATCGGATTGCGCTTGAACGGCGCTATTTCCACGCGGGCACCTGCGATCATATCCTCGACCGAACGCCCCGACAGCGCGCCGTAATCGTCATAGCTGTCAACCGCGAACAGCACGTGGCCCTCGGCTTCATAGGCGTTACCGCGTTCGATCAACGCAGCAATCATCTCGACCATCGCAGGGATCCAGTCGGTCGCACGGGGCTCAAAATCCGGCCGAGCGGCGCCCAGCGCGTCCATATCGGCATGATACCAAGCGATCGTCTCGTCGGTCACATCGCGAATGGAACGGCCAGTGGCGGCGGCGCGATCATTGATCTTATCATCAACGTCGGTGAAATTACGCGCATAGGTCACCGCCCCGTCACCATAAACATGGCGCAGCAGGCTAACCAGCACATCAAACACCAGCACGGGGCGCGCGTTGCCCAGATGCGCGCGGTCGTAAACCGTGGGGCCACACAGGTACAAACGCACATCTGCCGGATTAAGCGGAACGAAGACCTCTCGCGTGCGGGTCTTGCTGTTGTGCAATGTGATCTGTGTCATTTCAGCCTCTAAGCGGTTTTGGCAGCCTTTTTCTCGGCGGCCAGCTTTTCTGCCAGATCTCGGGCAATTGCGAAAGAGCCCCTGATCCGGTCAGCTTCGGTTTTCCAGTCGGCCAGAATGACAATGCGATTGTCTTTCACCTTGGCCGCGCCGTTTTGGTCGTGCAAGAACGCGACCAGCCCCGCAGGCGACGCGAATTTGTCGTTGTGGAAGCGGATCGTGACGCCCTTCGGCCCCGCCTCGAGGCTGGAGATTCCGGCCCGTTTACACATGGCCTTGATCCGCACGACCGTCAGCAGGGTGTTCACCTCGCGCGGCAGCTTGCCGAAACGGTCGATCAGCTCGGCGGCGAAGCCTTCCAGCTCGACTTTGGTGGTCAGGTCGGATAGCCGGCGGTACAGGCCAAGGCGCACGTCCAGATCGGGCACGTAATCCTCGGGGATCAGTACGGACACGCCAATGCTGATGTTCGGCGCCCATTGGTCGTTGTCGGGCAGAGCCTCGGATTCGCCCGATTTGATGCGCGCGATCTCGTCCTCCAGCATCTGCTGGTACAGCTCGTAGCCGACCTCGCGGATCTGGCCGGATTGTTCCTCGCCCAGCAGATTACCCGCGCCGCGAATATCCAAATCCTGCGAGGCCAGTTGAAACCCTGCCCCAAGGCTGTCCAAACTGCCCAGCACGCGCAGGCGTTTTTCTGCGGCAGGGGTCAGTTTCTGGCGCGGCTTCGTCGTCAGATAGGCATAGGCCCGCACCTTCGACCGGCCAACCCGCCCACGAATTTGATAGAGTTGCGACAGGCCGAACATATCCGCGCGGTGCACGATCATCGTGTTGGCGGTCGGAATGTCCAAGCCCGATTCCACAATCGTCGTCGCCAGCAGCACGTCGAACTTGCCATCGTAGAAGGCGTTCATCCGGTCGTCCAACTCGCCCGCAGCCATCTGGCCATGGGCGGCGACGTATTTCACCTCGGGCACTTCGCGCTGCAGGAATTCTTCCATCTCGGGTAAATCGCTTAGGCGCGGCACGACGATGAAGCTTTGGCCGCCACGGAAGTGCTCGCGCAGCAGTGCCTCGCGCACGGTGATCGTGTCGAATTCGCTGACATAGGTGCGGATCGCCAGCCGGTCGATGGGCGGCGTGCCGATGATCGACAGGTCGCGCACCCCCGAAAGCGACAGCTGCAGCGTGCGCGGAATGGGCGTTGCGGTCAGCGTCAGCACGTGGATGTCGGACCGCAACTGTTTCAGCCGCTCCTTATGCTGCACGCCGAAATGCTGTTCCTCGTCGATAATCAACAGCCCGAGGCTTTTGAATTTCACCGCTTTGGCCAGCACCGCATGGGTGCCGATGACGACATCAACCGTGCCATCAGCCAACCCCTTACGCGTCGCTTCGGCATCTTTGGCCGAGACGAAGCGCGACAACGGGCGAACATTCAGCGGGAACCCACGGAAGCGTTCGGCGAAGCTTTTGAAATGCTGGCGCGCCAGCAGTGTTGTGGGCGCAACGACGGCCACCTGCATGCCCGACATCGCGGCAACGAACGCGGCGCGGATCGCCACCTCGGTCTTGCCAAAGCCCACGTCGCCGCAGATCAGGCGGTCCATCGGGCGGCCGGACTGCAAATCCTCCAGCACATCGGTGATGGCCTGCAACTGGTCGTCGGTCTCCTGATAGGGGAACCGCGCCAAGAACTGTTCCCAAATCTCGGCGGGCGGGTCGACCTCGGGGGCGGACCGCAACGCGCGTTCGGCGGCCACGCGGATCAGCCGGTCGGCGATCTGGCGGATTCGTTCTTTCAGCTTGGCCTTTTTCGACTGCCATGCCCCGCCGCCCAGTTTGTCCAGCAGGCCCTGTTCGTGCCCATACCGGCTGAGCAGTTCTATATTGACCACCGGCAGGTACAGCTTCGCGCCTTCGGCATATTCCAGCGCGAGGCATTCATAGGGCGCGCCGGCGGCGGTGATCACCTCTAGCCCCAGATAGCGGCCCACGCCGTGTTCGACGTGGACGACCAGATCGCCGGGCGACAGGCTGTTCGCCTCGGTCAGGAAGTTTTCGGCGCGGCGCTTACGGCGGGTCTGGCGGATCAGCCGTTCGCCCAGCACGTCTTGTTCGGAAATGACGGTCAGGCCGGGGGCGGTAAAGCCAGCCTCCAGCGGCCAGACGGCCATGTGCACGCCGCGCTTGCCAACGCGGCTAAAGTCGGTGACGGGAATAACCTCGCCCACGCCTTCGTCTTCCAGCAACCCTGTTAAACGCTCGCGCGCGCCCTCGGAGTAGCTGGCAAGGATCACGGGGTGATCTTTAGATATAGGTTTAATATAGTCCGATAATGCACTGAACAGGTTTATATTTTCCTGCTGACGCTCAGGCGCAAAGTTGCGGCCTATGACCCCGCCTGCGTCGATCACGCCAAGGCCCACAGGCTGCTTTAGCGGCGCAAGGCGCAACATACGGCGGCCACCCACGGCCGTCACCCAAGCGCTCTCATCCAGATATAGGCTGTCTGGCGGCGCGGGTTTGTAGACGCTGTCACTGCCGCGGCGCTGCTGCAGCGCGTGCTGTCGCGCCTCGTATTGGTCGACAATCGAGACCCAGCGCGCCTCGCGGATCGCATCGCTTTGGTCGTCCAGCGTGATCGTCGCATCGGGTAGAAAGTCGAACAGGGTTTCCAGCCTATCGTGGAAGAAGCCCAGCCAGTGCTCCATCCCCGCCTGCTTGCGCCCTGCGGTGACACTTTCGTACAGCGGGTCATCGGCCCCGCCCGCCCCGAAAGCCACGCGGTAATTCTGCCGGAACCGCGTGATCGAAGCCTCGTCCAGCACCACCTCGGACACCGGCGACAGTTCGACCCGCGACAGCTTTTCAACCGTGCGCTGGTTTGCGGGGTCGAACAGGCGCGCGCCATCCAGCACGTCGCCAAAGAAATCCAGCCGCACCGGCAAATCTTGCCCGGGCGGGAAAATGTCGACGATGCCGCCGCGCCACGCGAAATCGCCCGGCTCGGTCACGGTGGCCGCGGGGCTAAAGCCCATGCGGGTCAGAAAACCGCGCAAGGCCCCCTCGTCCACGCGCGCGCCGACATCGACAGAAAACGCCGACTTGCGCAGCAAATCGCGCGCGGGCACCTTTTGCGTTGCCGCATTCAGCGTGGTCAGCAGCACATAGCGCTGCGGCATGCCGTGTATCAGCGCCGCCAGCGTCGCCATGCGCGCGGCCGAAATCTCGGGGTTGGGCGAGATACGGTCATAGGGCAAGCAATCCCACGCAGGAAATGTAAACACCGGCATGGAAGGGTCAAAAAACGCCAGCGCGGCCTGCATCGCGGCCAAGCGGCGGTCGTCGCGTGCGACGTGCACCACCGGCGCGGCGGACTTCGCGACTTCTTGCAGGATAAGGCGGGCGTCGAACCCCTCGGGCGCGCCAGAGACTGTAATATGCTTTGGATCGTGGGACATGCACTTCACCTAAGGGGCGCAGCAGCCTGACGCAACAGGCTAAAACAGGATGTAGCCGCGAATGATATCGGCAACGCCGATCAGCAATGTGACAAGAACGGCAACCAGCGCAACACCTTGGCGGGCCCAGTGCAGGCGCACAAGGCGCTGGCGCAGCGGCTCGCCCGTTGCCTCGTCATGGAAAATCCGCAAGGCCCAGCGCAAATCCAACAAGCCCAGCGCAAGCCACGTCAGGTAGAGGCAAGTCAACGCGCGAAAGAATTCAACGTTGTATACCCAGCCCAGCAAGATCAACGATATGGAGCAGAACCCGATCAGCGCCGTGACGAAAAGCCCCGATTTGTCGGTCAGGCGCGCGATACGACCGATCTCGATCCGGGCGGCGTCATCCAGATCGCGGCGGGCGTCGGCATCGCCCTTGCGCGCGCGGCGCACAAGATCCCACGACAACCCCATGGCACGCCCCGAGGCGATGCTCCAGACCAGCGCGAGGCCGATCCAATACCACACACTGGTGAAGGAACGGGGCGAGATAATGTCGAATATGCTCACGTCGGGCGTTCCGTAGGCAGTGCAGGCGTCGCGCGCACCCTAGCGGGGCAATGCGCCCTTGCCCATAGCGCATTTGGGCGTAAAACCCTTTGCAACGAACATGTGTTAAGAAAGGCGCGCTGTCATGCAACCCGTGCTTGCCCCATTCCCTGCCACCCGCCTGCGCCGCAACCGCGCGACGCCCGCCCTTCGCGCATTGGTGCGCGAGACGCACCTTGACCCCAGCGATCTGATCTGGCCCGTCTTCGTGATGGAGGGCGAGGATTGCACCACCGACATCCCCTCGATGCCGGGCGTGCAGCGCCTGTCGGTTGACCGGCTGGCCAAAGCCGCTGTCGAGGCAGAGGCCCGCGGCATTCCCGCCATGTGCATCTTCCCCTACACCGACATGGCCGCCCGCACCGAGGATTGCGCCCTGGCCTGGAGCATGGACAACATCGCCAACCGCGCCATCCGCGCCATCAAGGATGCTGCGCCGAACATGGCGGTGATGACCGACATCGCCCTCGACCCCTATAACATCAACGGCCACGACGGTTTTGTGGTCGACGGACGCATTGTGAACGACGAAACGGTCGAGGCGCTGGTGAAGATGGCGCTGGCGCAAGCCGAAAGCGGCGCCGATATTCTGGGCCCGAGTGACATGATGGACGGCCGTATCGGCGCCATCCGCGCCGCGCTGGAATCGGCCGGCCACCGCGATGTGACGATCATGAGCTATGCGGCGAAATACGCCTCGGGGTATTACGGCCCGTTCCGCGATGCCGTCGGCGCAAGCGCCGCGCTGAAGGGCGACAAAAAGACCTATCAGATGGACCCCGCAAACAGCGACGAGGCGCTGCGCCACATCGCCCGTGATCTGTCCGAGGGGGCCGACATGGTCATGGTCAAACCCGGCATGCCCTACTTGGACATCTGCCGCCGCGTGAAAGACCAGTTCGGCGTGCCGACATTCGCCTATCAGGTGTCGGGCGAATACGCGATGCTGAAGGCCGCTTTCGCCAACGGCTGGCTTGACCCGCAGAAAGTGGTGATCGAGACGCTGATGTGCTTCAAGCGCGCGGGATGTGACGGGATTTTGACCTATTTCGCGCCCGAAGTGGCCGAAGCACTGCAGGGCTGACGGCGAATTCCGCCCATGACATCACAGGCGGGTGACAAACACCCGCCTGCACCCTATTCTGCCCGCCAGCGGCCAACATAAGGCCGCATCACGAAAAAGGCGCCAGAGCATGACACAGCTGACACGACGCGGATTGACACTTGGTTTGGGCGCATTCGGCCTGACCGCAACGGGACTGACAGCCGCCTGCAACAACGGAATCGGCAGCGGCGGCGCTGCTGAGATTGACGCCCGCGCCGACAGCACGGTCGCCCATATGCTGCAAGCCTACCCCGGCACCCAAGACCTGATGAACCGCGCTGCCGGTATGCTGGTGATGCCCGTGATGACCGAGGTCGGCCTTGGCCTTGGCGGATCATACGGGCGCGGCGCGCTGCGCATTCAACAAGTGACGGTGGATTACTATTCGGCGGCCTCGGCCAGCGCGGGTTTCCAAATCGGCGCGCAGCAGTACAGCCACGTGCTGTTCTTCATGTCGCAAGAATCGCTAGGCCAGTTCCGTACCAGCTATGGCTGGGCGGCGGGGGCCGATATCGACTACGCCATCGCCGCCAATGGCGACATGCTGCGGGCCGAGACGACCACTTCGATGGCCCCTGTAATTGCCGTCGTCTTTGCCCAATCGGGGCTGCGCGTCGGCGCCACGATCGAGGGCACCAAATACACGCGGATCATACCGTAAAGCGCAGGTTTAGGGTACGGGGTGGCTGAAAATATCCAGCCCCTCGACCCCCGCCTCGTGCAGGATATAGCCGCGCTGATGGTAGTACGGCGCGACGCTGGGGGCCGCTGTCAGAAAGACCCGCTCAAACCCCATTTGCGCCGCAGCGGCGCGGGCAATCGCCTGCAGCTGCATCGCCACGCCTGCCCCGCGCGCGGCAGGTTCCACCCATAATGCGGCAATCCATGGCGTCAGATCGGGGCGGCTGTCCAAGTCATCGTCGATCAGCAACACCGACCCGCAATACACATCACCGCGATGGGCGACCCAAGCGGCGGGAAGGCTGGGGGCAGTAAACACCTCCTCCAGCCGCGCGCGGTAATCGGCAAGCGTCACCTCGCTATCTTGCCACCACGCCGCCCACGCGCGCGCAGCCACCACATCGGCGAATTGCGGCACGCTGGGCAGCGGGCTGATGGTCAGCGCGTCAGGCACCGCGCAGCGCCTTGGCCCGCTGTGCCCGCCACGAAAACAGGATCAGCGCGATAATCGTCACAACAAAGGGAATCGCTTGGATCAGTTCCGCCGGGAAGTTCTGCGCGCGCGTCGCAATCACGAACGATAGCGCGTCGAACACACCAAACAGCAGCGCGGCCAGCAGCGCGCCAATCGGGTGACGCGCGCCCAGCAGCACCGCGCCCAGAGCGATAAACCCGCGCCCTGCCGTCATGTCGCGCGTAAAGCCCACATAGTTGAACATCGCCAGCTGCGCGCCAGCCAGCCCTGTAAACGCCCCCGAAGCCACCAGCGCCCACATGCGAACGACATCAACTTTGATCCCCGCAGCGGCGGGCGCGGCAGGGTATTCGCCCACCGCCCGCAGCCACAGACCGCCGCGCATACGATACAGGAAGAACCACAGGCCAAAGACGGCCACAAAGGCAAACCAAGTGAGCAGCGAATGCCCCGACAGCAGCCGGAACAGCAAATCACCAATCCCCGGCACGCCTTTCAGGAAGGGCAAATTCACTGCAGGAACCGCCTTGGACACAAGGTTGATCGACGTGCCCTTGTCGCCACCCGTGGCCAGCGACAGCGCGAATACGGTGCCGCCCGTCGCCACGATGTTCACCGCAAAACCGACCAGAATAATGTCGGCGCGCATCCGCAGGTGGAAAAACGCCATCAGCAGCCCCAGCGCCGACCCTGCCGTCATCGCCGCCAGCACCGCAACGTACCACGGGTAGTGCACCGAAACGAGCACCGCCGTCAGCGCCGAGATTAGCATCATCCCCTCGAGCGCGACGTTCAGCGCCCCCGACAGGTCGGATATCAACCCGCCCAACGTGGCCAGCAACAGCGGCGTCATCTGGCGGATCACCATCGCCAGGAAGGTGACCGAAAATACGGCTTCCAGCACGTCCATCATTGTACGGCCCCCCGACGTTTAAAGATGCGGCCCAGCGCCTTGCGCCCCGGCACCGTAAAGCTGGAGGCAACCAGCAAAATGACCAACGCCTGCACGACCGAGATCATCTCGTTCGGAACGTCGGTGCGGTTCCCCATCAGCTGCGCCCCTTGGCGTAGGTAGCCATAGGCCAGCGCAACAAGCGGCACGGCAAGTGGGCGATTCTTGGCGACGATGGCGATCAAAATCCCCTCGAACGCCAGATTGCCGTCGAAGTTTTCGGCGATCTTGCCGTAGGCCCGGCCCTGCACAAACACGGCCCCCAGCAGCCCGCCAACAGCGCCCGCCGCCGTCATCGCCGCGATCATCACCGCATTGGCGCGAATGCCGGCATATTCGGCAAAGGTCGGGTTGTCGCCCACCAATCGCAGCTTGAGCCCCCACCGCGTGCGATAGAGGATGAACCACACAACAACCGTCATCACCAGCGCGACCACGATTCCCAGATCCAGCCGCGTGTTGGCGACAAGTGCGGGGAAGACAGCCTCAGGCGGGAACGGCGGCGACATCAACTGGCCGCTGTTGGGCGGGGCCAGATGGGCGCGCGTGATCCAGTTGACGACCTTGATGGCGATGTAGTTCAGCATTAGCGAGGAGACGATCTCGTTCGCGCCGAACTTGGCCTTGGCATAGCCCGGCAAAAAGCCATAGGCCGCCCCGCCCACCATGCCCGCGATCAGGCACAGCGGTATCGCCAGCGGCGTTGCACCCGCTGGCGACAGGGCCACCAGCGCGGCGAACAACCCCCCGACATAGACTTGCCCTTGCACGCCCATCGAAAACTGCCGCGCCTGAAAAACAAGGCTGAAGGCAAGGCCCGTCAGCGTCAGTTTGGCCACGTCGTCCATCCAATAACCGATGGTGCGTTTCGATGTCAGCGGTGCGGTCAACAGTTGCGAAAACGCATTCATCGGGTCGGCCGATGTGGCGATAATAATCAGCAGCGCGACGACCAGCGCAATCAACAAGGCGCCGATAGCGCGGCCAGCCTCGCGCGCGAAGGTACCCAAACGGTCGGGCTTTCCGGTCATGGTCGTCATTGCATCCCCGCAGCGACTTGTTCTGGTGTTTGGGTGGCAAGGCCCAGCATGTATCGGCCCAATTCCTCGGCGGTCAGCGCATCGGAATTGACAAAAGCCGCGACGATCTGTCCGCGATAGAACACGACCAGCCGGTCGGACAGCGCCATCAGTTCCGACAAATCGGCGGACACCAGCAAGACGGCAGCGCCGCCGTCGCGCGCCTCGGTCAGACGTTCCCAGATGAATTGCGTCGCGCCCAGATCGACGCCTCGTGTCGGCTGGTTGACCAGCAGCAACGCCGGTTGGCGCGCCAACTCGCGCGCGACGACCACCTTTTGCATATTGCCGCCCGACAAGGTGTTTGCGGTAAAATCCGGACCGCCCGCACGAATCGCGAAATGCTGGATCGCCGCCACCGCATTGGCACGCATCGCTTTTAGATCCAGCAAGCCGCGGCGGACAAAACGGTCGTCCTGCAGACGCGTCGCGATCAGGTTTTCAGCGATGGTCGATTGCGGGGCCAACCCCTCGGCCAGACGGTCTTCGGGGATCGAGGCGACACCGCTGGCGCGCCGCTGCAGCACCGACTGCCCGTCCAGCACCTGCCCCGCCAAGGTAATGCGCCCGCCCGCTGAGGCGCGCAGCCCGGCGATAGCTTCCAGCACCTCGGCCTGACCGTTGCCTTCCACACCGACAAGGCCCAAAATCTCGCCCGCGCGGACGGATAGCGACAGCCCCGTCGTGATCGGCGTGCCTTTTTCGGACACCAGATCCAGCGCATCGACGGTGCAGACCACATCGCCAATATGCGCCGCGCGCGGCACGCGCAGCTGCACCTCGCGCCCGACCATCATCGTGGCAAGGCTGTCTTCGGTCACATCAGCCGCCTTGACCTGCCCCACGGTGCGGCCCGCGCGCATCACGGTGATGCTGTCGGAAATCGCCAGAACCTCGGGCAGTTTATGCGCGATGAAAATAACAGTGCGCCCCTGCGCCACCAGCGCACGCACGGCGGCGAACAATTCCTCGACCTCTTGCGGGGCCAGAACCGCGGTCGGCTCGTCCAAAATCAGGATTTTGGCGTCACGGTAGAGCGATTTCAGAATCTCGACGCGCTGCTGCTGGCCCACGGGCAGCGTATCGACGCGCGCCTCGGGGTCGACATTCAGGCGGAAACGCTGCGAAAGCTCGCGCACGCGGGCGATGGCGGTGGCGCGGTCGAATTTGATCCCATTTTTGGGTTCCGAGCCAAGCACCACATTTTCGTAAACGGTAAAAGACGGCACCAGCGAAAAGTGCTGGAATACCATGCCGATGCCCATATCAATCGCATCGCGCGGGCCTGCAAACGCCACCTGCTGGCCAAAAATCGACAGGTTGCCGCCATCGGGCTTTTCCGTGCCGAACAGGATCTTCATCAGCGTCGATTTGCCAGCACCATTCTCGCCCACTACGGCATGAACCTCGCCGGGCATAACGCGCAAGTTGACGCCGTCATTCGCCACAGTGCCGCCAGGGTAGACCCTGCGGATGTCGATTGCCTCGATGACTGGTTGCATCGGGTGTTCTTCCATCTTCAAAGAAAAACCGCGTCCGCCCTTGTCGGGCGGGCGCGGCAATTTGGATTACATCATCGTTTCGACAGTGATCTCGCCCGCGATGATCTGAGCCTCTAGCGCGTCGACCTCGGCGCGAACCTCGGCAGGCACGCTCGCCTCGTAATAGGCGTTCTTCGAGATGCCGACCGCGCCTTCTTGCAGCCCCAGCACGACGATGCTGCCATAGGGCGCAGTCCCCGCCAGCGTCTGTTCCAGCACCAGATAGATCGAATCGCCGACCTTCTTCTCGACCGAGGTGAAGATCGCCTTGGCTTGGGCTTCGTCCGTGGCCTCGAAAATCAGGGCTTGGTCACTGTCGACGCCCACGGCCAGCTTGCCTTCGTCACGCGCCGCTTGCAGCGCACCAATGCCGGTGCCGCCCGCGATCGGGAAGACGATATCCGCGCCTTGGGCAAATTGGGTCAGCGCCAACTCCTTGCCCTTGGCGGGGTCGGTAAAGCTACCAGCCACGGCGCGGATCAATTCTACATCCGGATTGGCAAGGCGTGCGCCCTGTTCGAACCCGACCGCGAATTCCAAGATCGTCGCGCCTTCGACGCCGAAAATCTCGCCGATTTTGCCGGTCTGGCTGACCTTGGCGGCGGCATAACCCGCCAAGAACGCCGCCGTCGATGTGCGGTAAGTGATGGCAATCACGTTCGGCAGGTTGTTCGCCGCGAAATCGGGCGCGTCATCAAAGATGATGAACTTGGTGTCCGGGAATTCGGGGGCCAGCGCGACGACAAAACCGGTCATTTCCCACGTGCCGACGACGATGATGTCGTAGCCTTGGTCGCAGGCATCGGCCAGCGCAGGCTCCCACCGGGCGCGGTCGTTGCCTGGCTCGATCACCGTTGCCTCAATCGGCATGCTTTCGGCTGCACGGTTCAGGCCGGCGGCGGCAGAATCAAGGAAGCTTTTGTCGCCAAGCTGGCCGTGCACCACGAACGCCACGCGGGTCTTGGCCTGCGCACTGGCGGCGCCGACAAAACCAGCCACGGCGGTCGTGGCCAGCAGCAGCTGGCCCAACCCACGACGGGTAATAAGGGTCGACATGTCTTTACACTCTCCTGTTGGGGTTACGCGTGATACGCGATCGACGCGGCATAGAGGGCGGTCAGCCGTTCGATGCTGGCTTCTTCGACCAGCGTGATCTTGGGCGTTCCAAGGCGTCCCGACGGGTCGACCAAAGTCATCCCGCGCGTGATACCGGGGGCCAGCGCGACATCGACGCTGGCTGTCACGGTTTTGGTGACGATGCTAAGGTCGAGCACGACGGCGATGGCAAAGGGGTCAACGTATTTGAACTTGCCGTTCCCGCCGTAGAATTCGTCGGTCTTGCATGCATGTTCCAGCAGCGCCGAGGAAAAATCGCGCACTGCACTGGCAGGCGCAGCAGCCACCAGCGCGCGGGCATCCTCGCGGCTGATGTAGTGGGTCGTGCAGGGCTCCCACGGGACGACGATGGTGTCGATGTCAGCTTGGAAGACAACGGCGGCGGCTTCTGGGTCGGCGCAGATGTTGAATTCGGCGGCTGGGGTGGTGTTGCCACGGCCATAAACGGTCGCGCCCATAATGGTCAGGCGGCCGATACCAGCGGTGATCGCGGGCTCAAGCCGCAGGGCCAGCGCAAGGTTCGTCAGCGGCCCGATCATGATGATGTCGACTTTGGTGCCGCCAGCGGCCGCGCTACGGAAAGTTTCGCGCAGGAAGGTCACGGCATCGTCGCCCGCGGGTGCGGGGATGGTGGCCGGGCGCGGCGCGCCGCCAAGGCCGTCTTCCCCGTGAATGTGGGTCGCGTCGATAATGGGCTGCACCATCGGCACCTTGGCACCGCTGTAAACCGGCACGTCGCCGTGGCCGGTCACTTCCAGCACGGTCAGCAAGTTACGCGTTGCCGCCGCAAGGCTGACGTTGCCGAAAACGGATGTGACCGCCACAGGCACCACGCCGCCAGCCAGCAACATTTGCAGGGCTTGCGCGTCATCCACACCGCCGTCGGAATCGAAAATGACAGGATTCATAATTTAGGTCGCCTTCATCTTTGCCGCTTGGACGCGCGCCCAGAAAACATGGTGGGCGGCTTCGTATTCCGTGCGAACGGTTTCGTATTGGGTGCGGACCAGTGCGCGGTCACGAACCAGCGCCTCGCCCTGCACCCAGACGTTTTGCACATCGCGGCCCGAACCGGAATAGACCAATGCCGTTTCCACATCGGGTGTCGGCGACCAGCCGGGGCCGCGCATGTCGATGGATATGATATCAGCCGACTTGCCAACCTCCAATGAGCCGATCTCGTGGTCGAGGCCCAGCGCACGCGCCCCCTCGATCGTCGCCATGCGGATCAAGTCGCGGCTGCTGATCGGCTGCGCGACCCCCTCGCGGTGGCTGGCGACAAGGCCTGCGACGCGCATTTCCTGCACCATGTCGTAGGAATTATTGGCCGCCACATTATCGGTGCCGATACCGACTGTCACGCCCGCCGCACGCAGATCGATGACAGGGCAGATCCCCTCGCGCCCCGACCGCAGCCCCGCCGTCGCGCAATACGCGACCGAGGCCGCAGGCGCGCGGGCGAAAACGGCTATGTCCTCTTCGGACAAATCCAGACAGTGCGCGACATGCACACGACCGTTGAAAAAGCCTGTTTCTTCAAGGGCTACCGCTGCGGTTTTTCCATACAACTTTAAGCTGACGTCGTTATCTTCAGGCCCAGCCGCCATATGCATGTGCAGGCCCGAACCGTATTTATTGGCGATTTCAACCTCGGCCTGCAGCAACTCGGCCGTATTATCGACATAGGGCGCATGCGGGCCGAACCACGGAATAACGCGACCATCGGCCGAGCGTTGGCTGGCCAAAAATGCCTCGGCCCGCGCCAGTTCGCGCACGCCAACCTCGGGGTCGCCCAGTTGCACGATACCATAGGCGATAACCGCCCGAATGCCCGCTTTGCGCACGGCACCAGCGATTTCATCGGCAAAGAAGTACTGTTCGCAAAATGTCGTGGTGCCCGACAGCAGCATTTCGGCGCAGGATAGCGCGACGGCGGGGGGAATGTCCTCGGCGACCAGCGACAGCTCGGGCTCGCGAATGGCGTTGTACCAGCCGTCCATCGTCAGCAGGCTCTGCCCCTCGGCGACGCCGCGAAACAGGATCATCGGGCTGTGGGTGTGCGCGTTGACCAGCCCCGGCATGACCAGATGGCCTGCCAGATCTTGCACGGCATCAAAGCCCTCCGGCTCGGACCCAGCAGGGCCGAGGGCAGCGATTCGACCGTCTTCGACGGCAATCCAGCCCTTTTCGTAGGCAGTATCGGCAGCATCAACGGTCAGGACCGTCGCGTTCTTCAGCAAAAATCTGGTCATGGGTTCCGAAGTCAGTAAATCGGTTTACAAGAGAACAAGCAGCAGCGTGCGAGCAAAGTCAAATGGCTTGAAAGCCCGGTGCGCGGCAACAGCAAAGATCGCGGGCATTCGCCGCGAAAACAGGCAAGGACGCAGATGCACGCCCAACCTTTCCCCGTCGACCCCGCCATTCCCGCGCGCCTTGCGGCGCTTACGCCGCTGCAAGCCCAGATCCGCGCCGACGCGCTGGCCCCGATTGCCGACCCCGCCCACCTGCGCGCGCATGGCCGCCGGATCAGCGCCGATCATGCGGCTAAGGTGGTGGCCCGCCACGGCCTCAGCGGGGTCGAGGAATTGATGCTGTTGCTGCTGCCCGATGCCGCGATGGTCGCGCGGCCGCCGATTTCGGGCTTCACCGTCGGCACCGTCGGGCGCGAGGCGGTCAGCGGCGCGATCACCCTGGGCGGCAATATCGAATTTCCCACCGCACATTTCGGCCATGCCATCCATGGCGAGGGGTTTGTGACCACCCGCGCCTTTTTGCGCGGCGAGGCGCTGTCGCATATCGCTCTGACGGCCGCCATGCCCTGCGGTCACTGCCGTCAGTTCCTGTCGGAATTCATGGCTGCGCCGAACCTGCGCCTGATCGACCCCGCCGGCCACCGGATGTCGCTGAACGATGTGCTGCCCGGCGCGTTCACGCCCGCCGACCTTGGCACCCCCGGTGCCAACCCAGCCGCGCAATTACAAAGCGTCGCGCTGGCAGACCCCAGCCAAGCCCCCGCCCCCGTGGCCGAGCTGCTGATCACCGCCGCAAATCGTGGGCACGTGCCCTACAGCAACTGCCCCGCCAGCCTCGTGCTGGAAATGGCAGACGGCGGGCTGGTGTGGGGCACGGGAATTGAAAGCTGTGCCTATAATCCCACCATTACCCCCGCGCAGGCCGCTGTCGTGATGCTGCTGGATCATGGCATGGCCTACGGCGACATTCGCCGCGGCTGGTTCGCGCGCCGCGCGGGCGCAGCCGTAGACCTGAGCCTTGCAACGCAAGAATTGCTGGGGCGCCTTGCCCCGAACGCCCCCCTGACGATGATGGATCTGAACTGATGCCCGCACTCGATTTCGCAACGACCCCTTGGACCGAGGTTGAAGCCCGCCTTGCCCGCCCCACGTTGGCCGTGCTGCCGCTGGGCGCGGTCGAACAACACGGCGCGCACCTGCCGCTGACCGTTGATGCCGATCTGGCGCTGGGTGTCGCGCGCGCGATCGCCGACCCGCTGGATGCCCTATTGCTGCCTGCAATGCCCTATGGCGACGCGTGGAATAACGCCGCCTACCCCGGCACCTTGTCGCTGTCGCCCGCCACGCTGCAGGCGGCCATCGTCGACATTGGCGAGGGGTTGCGGCAGATGGGTGTGGCGGGGCTGATCATTTTGAACGGCCATTTCGGCAATCACGAACCCATGCTGCTGGCCGCGCGGCGCTTGTCGGACGCGGGCCTGCCTTGCCTGCATCTGGACTACCCCGGCCTTGGCGATCTGGCCGCAGTGCATTGTGACAGCACACCCGCCGCGCCCCACTTTTACCACGCGGACGAGGTCGAGACATCGATGATGCTAGCCCTGCGCCCCGACGCTGTGCGGATGGAGGCTGCAGCCCCCAGCTACCCGACATTCCCGCCGCTTTTCGGCAGCATTCCCATGCAGTTGCGCGAATTCAACCCCACGGGCGTTTTCGGCGACCCGCGCCCCGCGACGGCTGAAAAAGGCCACGCTTTCATCGCCGGCATTGCGGCAAATACCGCGCCCATCATCAGCGCCTTTTTGCACCGCAACGGGCTGCCCGGCTGATGGCGCGACTGGCCGATGTCGCCCGCGCGGCGGGCGTATCACCGACCACGGTATCACGTTATGTCAACGGCGGCCTGAAGCTGCCCGAGGCCACGCGCAGCCGCATCGACGGCGCCATCGCCGCATTGGACTGGCGCCCGAACGCGGTTGCGCGGCAACTGTCGACCGGACGCACCCAAACCATCGCCATCGTCACGCCGGAAATATCCAACCCCTTCTTCACCGCCCTTGCTGCCGCAATCGAACGCGCGGCGGCAGCGGCAGGGTATTCGGTGCTGATCCTCGCAACCGAATCCGACCCACGGCGCGAGGCGGCGGCGCTGGCACAACTGCGCGCGGGCCGGTTTGACGGGCTGATCTTCATGTCGGCCGTGACGCCCACGGGGGCTGTTGCGCGGATGCTGGGCGAAAACCATCCGCTGATCATGTTGGACGAAGACCTGCTGCCGGACGCGCCCATCCCCCGCGTATTGGTCGAAAACAGCGTGGGCGGCGCGTTGGCGGCAGGGCATCTGCTGGAACTTGGGCACCGTGCCGTGGCTATCATCGCGGGGCCGCGCCACATGCCGAACAGCCGCGCGCGGGTGGCGGGCTGCGTCGACCGCCTGCAGGACGCGGGCATTACCGTGCCGCCCGAGATGATCCAATGGGGCCCCTATAGCGCCACACACGGCGCTGCGGCCTTGACTGCCCTTCTGCCCCGCCGCCCCACCGCAGTTTTCGCAGTTTCGGACATTATCGCGACGGGTGTGCTGCGCCGCGCCGCGCAGATGGGCGTCAGCATTCCTGACGATATATCATTGGTGGGGTTCGACGATATGCCCTTCGCCGATCTGGTCGCGCCGCCGCTGACGACGATACGCCAGCCTCTGGCCGAAATGGGCGCACGCGCTTTTGCCGCGCTGCATGACAGGATGCGCGGGCAACAGCCGCCTCCGCGGCAGATGTTGCCCGTCACATTGGTCACGCGCGGGTCAACCGCGCAGCGCTGTGTTTAGAACGGCTTGCAGATCATCAGCACCAGAACGACGACCAGAACTGCAATCTGGATGGCCGCAAAGATCAGCGCGCGGCCGGTGTCTGCGGCCAGCATCTTGCGGCTGCGCGCGCCCAGCATGTTATGCACACCCAAACCGACCAGACCGATCCACGGGAAAACATAGGTCAGCCACGGGCCAAAGATCGTGACGATCAGCCCGAAGACCCCCGAAAGGCCGGTCGAAATCATCATCACCAAATAGATGCGCTTGTAGAGCCCGCCAAAGCGCGCCACATCGCCCGCGCCGAACAGCACTGCGCCCGCCCAAGCAATCGTGGCGAGGAAACCGATATAAGATGTCAGGCTGTGAAGAAGTGCGAGAAAGCCCATGGCGCTACCCTTGCTGTGGTTTTGCCTGTTCTAACCCCTTTCCCGCATTAGGGAAAGGCGGGCAGCACCGCTGCCCGCCCAAAGGTTTTAGTCCTTCGTGACCAAACGGTAGTAAACGTAGTCGGAGGAGGCACCGTTGACGAAACCATGCACGTCGTCAGCCATCGCAACCTGCTTCACCGCTTGGAACATCACCACGATGGGCGATTCTTGCTGCACTTCGCGTTGCAGTTCCAGATACATTTCCAGACGCTTTTCGGGGTCAACTTCGCTGAGGGCGGCCATGGTCAGCGCGTTCATCTCGGCCGGCGGCATCCATGCGTTGCGCCACGTGGTCGTCGACGCGTAGTGATCGTCGTCGTTGTTGGCGTTATACGCGAAAGCCTTGGCGTTCGAATGCGGGTCCATGAAGTCGGGGCCCCAATACAGCAGCATCGCCTGATGCGACCGCTCGCGGTAGCGGGTGATCACTTGGCTGCCAGTGCCGGGCAGGATCTCGAATTCGATGCCGGCTTGGGCAAAGGTCGCTTGCAGCGCCTGCGCCATGTCGGTGAACGGGTTCGAGTTGATGACATCCAGCGTCACCTTGATCGGCGTCTGAATACCGGCATCGGCCAGAATTTGGCGGGCCTTTTCAGGGTCGTAGGTGAAGGGGGTGTCATCCAGCGCACCCGGATAGCCCATCGGCCAGAAGGCTTGGTGGACGATCATCTGCCCTTTCAGGAAGGTATCGGCCATGCCGTTGTAATCGACCAGATAGCGGGCCGCTTCCCAGAAGGCGGGGTTCGAGAGAACTTCGACCTTTTGGTTGAACGACAGCCAGTGAACAGCCGACTGCGGATAGGTTTCGATATCGATCCCGTCGGTGTTTTCCAGACCGGCGACTTGGTCGGGGGTCAGGTTTTTCGCCATGTCGATATCGCCCGATTCCAGCATCAGGCGCTGGGTCGCGGCCTCGGGGACGTGACGGATCAGCACCTGTTCCATCGCCGGTGCGCCGCCGTAGTAGGCGGGGTTGGCGGTCAGCCGGATCATTTCGCCGGGGCGGAACTGGTTCAGCACGAACGGGCCGGTGCCAGCCGAATGTTCGTTCAGCCACGCGTGGCCCAAGTCGCCATCAACCTCGTTCGCCATCGCCGTCGTCACATCGACGATCGATGCAGGGCGCGACGCCAGCACGTTCAGCACGAAGGCGGGGGCGAAATCGCCCACGTAACGCACGGTGACGGTGTTGCCTTCGGCGGTCACCATCTCCTCGATGTTATCCGCCGTCCAACCCAGCTGGGTCAGAATGAAGGCGGGTGCCATGTTCAGCACCAGAACGCGCTTCCACGAGCCGACAACATCGGCGCCGGTCAGCGGGTTGCCCGAGCTGAAGGTGACTCCATCGCGCAGGGTGAAGGTGATCGCCTTGGCTTCGGCATCCACATCCCAGCTGGTGGCCAGACCGCCGACCAGTTCGGTCGTGTCGGTGGCATCGTAGTGCACCAGTTGGTCATAGGTGTTCGCGACATATTCGCCCGAGGTGAACTCGTACGCCGATGCCGGGTCGATGGTGACGATATCGTCAATGTTCTGCGCAACGATCAGGGCGTTGGCAGGTGTGTCAGCGGCGGCCTGATGGGCAATCAGCGCCAGCATGCTGACAGCAAGGCTGCGTCGAAAGAAATTCATGACCCTCTCCTGTTATTGGTCAAATGGACCAGATGAGATTTTTGGAAAAATATTGGGGGCCGTCCCCGCCCACAGCAAGCGCGCGTCTTTGCCGCCGACCGTATGGCTGGAATGGGGCACATCGCCCATGAAATGCAGCGCATCGTCTTTGACCAGACGCATCACCTCATGACCCAATGTCATTTCAATCTCGCCCTCGAGGACGAGAATGAACTCTTCGCCGGGGTGGGATGTCGTCTCTAGCCGACATCCGGGCGGCATGTGGATCAGCACCCCCGAAAGGTTGCTGCCCGGCATGACGGTTGTCACACGCTCGTACCGCGCGCGGCCGGGGCCTGTGCCGAAAACCTCGCGGCCCGCGGCGCGGCTAAGGCCGTCGGTCGGGCGGGGGGTGGAAATGAAATGGTCGACATCGACTTGCAACACCTGCGCCAGCCGTGCCAGCGACCCCAGCGAGGGCACCGCCTTGTCGCGTTCCAGCTGCGACAAAAACCCAACCGACAGCCCTGCCCGATCCGACATTTGCTGCAGCGTCAGGCCATTTTTCTTGCGCAGGTCCCGAATGCGGCTACCATAGACAGGCCCGTCATGCACCTGCTGCGGATTTACGATATGCGGGGCCTCATCAGGCGCAGCATTATCTGCAACAGGTTGCCCATCGGCAGCCTTGTTCTGCACCGCACCTACTGCATCTTGCGAGACCAAGTCCGTAATGGCGGCATTCCCTTTCAAATCGTTTCCACTTATAGGTCTGGTAAAATTTGTTTGACGGTATCAAAATTAATCGCATCGTCAAACAAAAACCGACAGATACGTTATCCCGCCGGATCTACAGCTGGAAGAACAGGATGATCACCGCATGACTGCAGCAGCCCTAGCCTTTGGAAAGCGCTTTTCGCGCCGGATCCGCAGTATTGCGGGCCTGTTAGTGACTGTTGCGATTACATTTATCGGCCTTTTGGCCATCACATTCTTTATCGGCCGCGTCATCCCGATCGATCCGGTGCTGGCCGTGGTCGGCGACCGCGCCTCGCCCGAGACTTACGAGGCCGCGCGGCAGGCTATGGGCCTTGATCGGCCACTGTTTTTTCAGTTCATCAGCTATATCTGGGACGTGCTGAACGGCAATCTGGGGCGGTCTGTCTCGACGGGTAAACCGGTGGTGCAGGATCTGGCCAAGGTCTTCCCCGCCACGCTGGAAATGGCCACGATCGGCATCATGATCGGCGTGGCTTTGGGCGTGCCGATGGGGGTTTATGCTGCATGGCGGCAGGGCAGCTGGGTCGACCAAGTGATCCGCGTTGTGGGGCTGGCGGGCTATGCGATTCCTGCTTTTTGGCTGGGCCTTGTCGGTTTGGTTATTTTTTACGCAAAATTGCGTTGGGTCGGCCCACCCGGCCGAATTGACCTGATCTTGGACGGAATGGTGCCTACCCGCACCGGCCTATTGCTGATCGACAGCCTTTTGGCCGGCGATATGGAAAGCTTCGTCAGCGCATTTCGGCACATCATTCTGCCCGCCTCGATTTTGGGGTTCTTTTCGCTGGCGTATATTTCGCGCATGACGCGCAGCTTTATGCTGGAACAGCTGGGGCAGGAATTTATCCTGACAGCGCGCGTCAAAGGCGCGCCGCCCCGCGTGATCTTGTGGCGCCATGCTTTCCGACCGATCCGCATTCAACTGGTGACGGTCGTCGGCCTGTCCTACGCCGCCCTGCTGGAAGGGTCTGTCATGATCGAGAGCGTGTTCAGCTGGCCCGGCATCGGGAACTACCTGACCACCGCCCTGCTGAACGCCGACATGAACGCCGTCTTGGGCGGCACGCTGGTCATCGGGGCCGTCTTCATCACCATCAACAAAGGGTCCGACCTGCTGTATAGCTTGCTCGACCCGCGCGCACGCTAAGGGGGTTGCCATGACCACAAGACGCGAATGGCTGCTTTCCGAAGCACCCGATACGATGCTGCAGTTCCGGCTGGGCCAAGCCTACCGGATGGCCCGCGCCTTTGCCCGCAATCCGCTGGCGATGGTGGGCCTGATCATCATCGCCGCGCTGGTGCTGGCAGCGGCCCTTGCCCCGCTGATCGCTACGCATGACCCCCTTTACGGCGCGCTGACCGACCGGCTGAAAGCCCCATCAGCAGAACATTGGATGGGCACCGATGAATTGGGCCGCGACATCTTTTCCCGCATTATCTATGGGGCGCGCATCACCCTGACCATCGTCGTCATGGTGGCGATCATCGCGGCGCCTATCGGCCTGATCCTCGGCGCAGCCGCGGGGTATTTGGGCGGATGGTGGGACAAGGTGCTGATGTCGATTACCGACATCTTCCTGTCGCTGCCGCGCCTGATCCTTGCGCTGGCCTTTGTCGCCGCACTGGGGCCGGGCATCCAGAATGCCGTCATCGCCATCGCGATCACCAGCTGGCCGGTCTACGCCCGCATCGCGCGGGCCGAGGCGATCACCCTGCGCGGGTCCGATTTCGTCACCGCCGCCCGCATGCAAGGGGCATCGCATATCCGCGTGATCTTCAACCACATCCTGCCGCTGTGTCTGTCCTCGACCATCGTGCGTGCCTCGCTGGATATGGCAGGAATCATTCTGACGGCAGCCGGCCTTGGCTTCATCGGCCTTGGTGCGCAACCACCCCTGCCTGAATGGGGTGCCATGATCTCGCGCGGGCGCACGTTCATTCTGGATCAGTGGTGGGTTTCGACCATGCCGGGCCTTGCCATCGTCATCGTCAGCCTTGGCTTTTGTTTCTTCGGCGACGGCCTGCGCGACATTCTGGACCCCAAAGGAAAGACCAAGGGATGAGCAACCTGATCGAAGTTCAAAACCTGCGCGTCACCTTTCCGGGCGAAACCGGCCCGGTCGAGGTGGTGAAGGGCATTTCCCTATCCGTCGGCAACGAGCGCGTCGGCATCGTGGGCGAGTCCGGCTCGGGCAAGTCGATGACCGGTCGCGCGCTGATGGGGCTTATCCCCGCACCGGGGCGCGTGACCGCCGACAAGCTGACATTCAAAGGGCAGGACATTTTGGGCCTGCCCGAACGCAAGCTGCGGCACCTGCGCGGCATGCAAATGTCGATGATCATGCAAGACCCAAAGTTTTCGCTGAACCCTGTCATGACCATCGGCGCACAAATCGCCGAGGTGCTGGAATTCCACAGCGACCTGCCCCGCAGCCAACGCAAGCAGCGCGTGCTTGAGGTGCTGGAATCCGTCCGCATCCACGACCCCGAGCGCGTCATGGGCCTTTACCCGCACGAAGTGTCGGGCGGCATGGGCCAGCGCGTGATGATCGCGATGATGGTCATCATGGAACCCGCGCTGCTGATCGCGGACGAGCCGACATCCGCGCTGGATGTCTCGGTCCGTGGCCAAGTGCTGGAGATTATGGACGATCTGGTCAAGCGTCGCGGGATGGGCCTGCTGATGATCAGCCACGATCTGGGCATGGTCGCCCGCTGGTGCGACCGCGTTCTAGTGATGTATCAGGGCAAAATCGTCGAAGAATGTGCCGCCGGTGCCTTGGCCGATGCGACGCACCCCTATACGCGCGGCCTGCTGGCCTCGCAGCCGCAACTGGACGAGACCCGCGAATTCCTGCCCGTCCTCGACCGCGCCAAGCTGGAGGGCGCCGCATGATCACGCTGAAGAACCTCGACATCTATTACGGCGACGTGCGCGCGGTGACCGGCCTAGATCTGGACATCGGCGCGGGCGAAAGCTTTGCGCTGGTCGGCGAAAGCGGGTCGGGAAAGTCGACTGTTTTGAAAGCATTGGCCGGTCAGGTGAACACGTGGAAGGGCGAGATGAACGTGGCGGGTCACTATGCGCAAGACGGCAATATGCGCGTCGAGCCGCGGCTGATGCAGATGGTGTTCCAAGACCCCTACGGATCGTTGCACCCGCGCAAAACCGTGCACGCGACGTTAATGGAACCGCTAGCGATCCACGGCCTTGATAACCGCGAAGCGCGCATCAACACCGCGCTCGAGGCTGTGGGCCTGGGCGGTCACTTCCGCTTCCGCCTGCCTCACCAGCTTTCGGGCGGGCAGCGCCAGCGCGTCGCCATAGCCCGCGCGCTGATGCTGGAGCCGAAAATCCTGCTGCTGGACGAGCCGACATCGGCGCTCGACGTCTCGGTGCAGGCCGAGATTCTGAACCTGCTGAAGACCCTGCGCCGCGAACGCGGGCTGACCTATCTTGTCGTCGCGCACGATCTGTCAGTCGTGTCCTTCCTGTGCGACCGTCTGGCCGTGTTGCGCTACGGCAAGGTGCAAGAGGTCGCCGACGTCAGCGCCCTGCGCGCCCGCAACCTGACCAGCGAATACGGGCAGCATTTGCTGGTATCATAAGCCGGTAGCATCAGACACGGGGGGCGGCGACAACGCGCCTCCATCCGTTTTCTTCACGCTCTAGACTTTACCGCCACGTCACCTCATAGAGGGGCAAATATGCCCTGCGCGACGTGAATTCTGACACAAATCCGCCATGATTCCATGACAGGCGTGGCGCAAAATTTACCCTATTGGACTATCATGCCCGTCATTATTGCCCCGGCCATCATCTTCGGCTGCAACGCACTTTTGTTCGTCTCGCTTTTCACACGTCTGCCGGATTTGGCGGCCCATTTGTCGCTGGACAAGGGGGCGCTGGGAACGGTGATTCTGTGCAGCGGTATCGGGGGGGTTCTAAGCACCACCGTCGCGGGGCGCATTGTCGCGCGGTTGACGCCGCCAGTTGCGTCGATCATCGGCATCATCATCATGGCGGCCTGCGTCTTCAGCATGACCTATGCGTCGGTGCCAGTGCTGGCCCTGCTGTTCTTTATCATGGGCGCGAACAACACGATCCTTGAAGTGGCACAGAACCTCGTATCGCTGCGGATCGAGGAAGACACCGGCCGCAAGGTTCTGGCCCGCTCGCACGGGTTCTGGTCGGCCGGGATGATTGTCGGCAGCGCGATTTCTGCGGGGATGACGAATGCGCATATCTCGCCGCAACTGCACATTGGGGCGATGGGCGTGCTGGCGATTGCGTTGTGCTGCGTAATCGTACCGCTATTCGCGCCGCGCAACTGGCCCGTAGCCGCGCCCGTGGAAACCCGCAAGCGCCGCATCACACTGCCGAACAAAGCAATTTTCCTGCTGTGCCTGACCATCTGGGGCCTCGTCTTGCTAGAGGGCGCCGCCTACGACTGGGGCGTGTTCTTCCTGCGCGAGGTCAACCTGTTTTCGCCCGCCGTCGCATCGCTGGTCTACGGCGCGATGTCGGTCAGCATGTTCATCATGCGCATGACGGGCGACAGCCTGCGGGCGCGCGTCAGCGACGGGGCCATTTTGCGCGGGGCTGCGGTTGCGGGTTTTCTGGCCGTCGTGCTGCTGCTGGTGGGCCGGTCGGTGCCGGTGGCGACCATCGCCATGCTGCTGATGGGCGTGTCGGCGGCCATGGTCTTTCCCGTTGCCGTGGCTATCGCGAACGGCCGGTCGGGGCTGGATGGCGGCGACGGCATTGCGGCGCTGTCAGCCACGCTGACGCTGGCCCACATCGGCGTGCCGCCCTTGATGGGCTTCATCGCCGAGGGTGCAGGTTTACCGTTCGTCTTCGGCATCCTGCTGCTGCCCATCGCGCTGACATTCGTACTGGCACCGCGTGTGGCAGGGCGCAGCTAGCCGCTAACAGCGGCCAAGCTGGAAAAGGTGCGTGGGTCCAAACTGTCGGCGGCGAATGTCGGGCCGCTGACCAGAACCGCCACAGCGTCATGGCTGTGCAGACTTTCCTGATGGCTGGCGAGAACGCGGAAATCACCGATCCGCGCATCGCCCGTCAGGCCTTCAGCGAATAGGCGCGCGGCATCCTCGACGAAGATAGGATTGGCAGCGTTCAATTCGGCAAAGGCCTGCTCGTCCTCGCGCTTCACCATGACCTGCGTTTCGGTCACCACCGCAGCGCGCGCCAGATCAATCAGATCCTCGGGGGTCAGATTACCCTGCACGACAACCGACAACCGTGCCAGTGACCGCTGCGCGTGGGGCACCGCCAACTGGCCGCGCGTTTGGCGGGCGTGTTCCGACAGCTCGAGCGAACAGGGGCAGGTCGAGGCATAGACGTAGTCAAGATGCATGATCCGCACGCGGCTTTCGCCCTTGGCGATCACCTCGTACGACATGTCGTAATACTGCCAGCCCTGCAAATTCGACCGCAACGAGGGGCGCATGACCGGCAGGCGGAACCGCAGTTGCAGGCGGGCGTCCATGCTTTCCAGATCATCCAGATAGTCCGCCAGCACTGTATCGATCAAGTCGAACGAAAACGCACTGTCGGCGTGGCGATAAAAGCTGCGCATGATGCGGGACATATTGATGCCCTTGTGCGTTGCCGCCAGACTAACCGTGCCGGTCACAGCGGTTTCCAGCAGCATATGCGCCCCGCCCCGCAAGACATGCGTCAGAGGCAGGTGAAAATTCGCAATTCCCACATGCTGCAACGGCACATGCGCGCCGCGGATCAAGCTGGCAGGCCCGTTTTGCAGGTCGGGCATGCCCGCGCGATAGGCGGCATCGGCGATAAATTCTTCGGGGTAGTCACGCGACAGATCAGGGTAATTCGCGACCTCGCGCCCCGGCAACAGGCGCGCGATGGCGGGATCAAGCGTCGCAATTTCAGTCGGGGTCGCCCGACGCGCCCAGCGGCGCAGCACATCCAGCGCCGCTTCGGCGTCGTCTTGGCTGGGGATGATCTGCTGATCCATGATCCGTTCTCCGCTTATGGGGCGACAGGGCCTATATGGCCCTGCCCCCGTCATATTCCAAGCATTGATACGGACAAAGTCCCCTGCCGGATCACGCTTTGGCGGCGGCCTGCGTGAAATCGGCGATCAGATCGGCCGTATCTTCCAGCCCGATCGAGACGCGCACCATCCCTTCGGTAATGCCAGCCTCGGCCTTCTTCTCGGCCGAAAGGCTTTGGTGCGTGGTGGTGTAGGGGTGGGTCGCGATGGATTTCGCATCGCCCAAGTTGTTCGAGATGATGCAGATTTCCAGCGCATTCAGGAAACGGAAGGCCGCCTCTTGGCTGCCCAGATCCAGCGCCAGCAGGGTGCTGCCCGCGCCGCCGGTTTGCTTCATCATCACGTCGTATTGCGGGTGGCTGGGCAGGCCTGGGTAGATCACGCGCTTGACCTTCGGGTTCGCCTCGAGCGCCTTGGCGACTTCCAATGCCGACGCGGTTTGCGCGCGCACACGCAAGTCCATCGTCTCTAGGCCCTTCAACAGCAACCACGCATGGAACGGCGACATCGCCGCGCCGGTGTGCTTCATATAGGGTTCCAAAACGCCCCGGACATAGTCTTTCGTCCCCAGCACGACACCGCCCAGAACGCGGCCCTGCCCGTCGATGTGCTTGGTCGCCGAATAGACAACCACATCGGCGCCCAGCTCGATCGCGCGTGAATAGACCGGCGTGGCGAACACGTTGTCGATCACCACGCGGGCGCCGACCGTATGGGCAAGCTCGGCCACGGCGGCAATGTCGATCACTTCCAGCGTGGGGTTCGACACCCCTTCAAAGAACACCATCTTGGTGTCGGGGCGGATCGCCGCGCGCCATTCGTCGATGTTGGTGCCATCAACATAGGTAATCTCGACCCCGAACTTCGCCAGCACTTGGTCGAGAATGTAGATACACGACCCGAACAGCGCGCGTGCCGATACGATGTGATCGCCTGCGTTGATGCCCGCCATCAGCGCGCCATTGACCGCAGCCATGCCCGATGCGGTCGCAAAGGCGTCCTCGGCCCCCTCAAGCGCGGCGATGCGATCTTCGAACATCGCGGTCGTCGGGTTGGCGTAGCGCGCGTAGATAAACTCCTCGCGCGTGGCGTGCTGAAAGCGTGCCTCAGCCTGTTCGGCGCTGTCGTAGACAAAGCCCTGCGTCAGGAAAATCGCCTCGGATACTTCGTTGTATTGGCTGCGGCGAATACCGCTGTGCACGGCTTTCGTGCGTTTATTCCAGTCGCTCATCTGTTCCTCCACCCCGGCTGTTTGGGGCATAAAAAAACCGACGCCTTTCAGAAAAGGGTCGGGTGCGGGACCAGGCCCCCTCTTTAGCGGAATGTTTAGCGTGGCCCGCAATCTGGGTCGTTCAAATCACCACGTTGGGCGGGCATAGACCCGCCCGCCCGCAGCGTCAAGCGGGCTCAGCCCTTCTTGGCGTCGCCGTTTGTGTCGTCGTGCAGATAAGGGGCCAGTGATGTGAACTGCCAAAACAGGAAGGCGAACATCAGCAAGGGGAAGCCGAAGCTTTCGATCATTACCCACGCGTCGTTCGACAAAAGCCGCCATGTCAATTCGTTCAGCACCGCCATAAAGGCGAAAAATCCGCACAGGCGCTTGGTCAAAATCATCCAACCCGCCGAATCCATCGGCATCATCTCGGCCATGACCCATTGCAGATAGCTGCGCCCGCGCAGCAAGCCGATGCCCAGCAGCACCGCGAACAGGCCGTAGACGATGGTGGTTTTCATTTTGAAAAAGCGGTCATCGTTGAACCACGCCGTCAGCGCGCCAAAAAAGATGACCATGAACGCGGTGAACGCCTGAATACGGCTGAGCTTGCCCGTCAGAAACCACAGCGCAGCCATCGAGGCGAGCAACACCGGAATGAACAGGATCGTCGCCATGATGAAGCCGCTGTATTCGGTGCCGCCCATCGTAAAGCTGCGGTCTTTCACCATGAAATACAGGACGACGAAAAACACGGTCGGCCCCAGATCCAGCACCTGTTTCAGCACCGGATTGATCGGTTTGCGTTCGGTTGTCATTTCTTTTCCTCAAGCCCGCACAAGGCACGGGCAAATTCCTGCGGATCAAAGGGCGCCAGATCGTCGATCTGCTCGCCCAGGCCAATCGCGTGGATCGGCAGGCCGAACTTGTCGGCCAGCGCCACCAGAACGCCACCGCGCGCGGTGCCGTCCAGCTTCGTCATCACAAGTCCCGACACATCGGCGATCTTGCGGAAAATCTCGACCTGCAGCAGCGCGTTCTGGCCCGTCGTCGCATCCAGCACCAGCAGGGTGTTATGGGGGGCGGTTTCGTCCTTTTTGCGAATAACGCGAACGATCTTGGCTAGCTCCTCCATCAGGTCTTGGCGGTTCTGCAGGCGGCCCGCCGTGTCGATCAGCAGCAGGTCAGCGCCGTCGGCCTCGGCCCGAACCATCGCATCGAATGCAAGGCTGGCGGGGTCTGACCCCTCGGGGGCGGTCAGCACGGGTACGCCTGCGCGCTGGCCCCAAACCTGCAACTGCTCGACCGCGGCCGCGCGAAAAGTATCGCCTGCCGCCACCACAACCGACTTGCCCGCAGCCTTGAACTGGCTGGCCAGCTTGCCGATGGTCGTCGTTTTACCCGACCCGTTCACCCCCACCACCAGCACGACCTGCGGCTTTTTGGGGTAAATCGGCAGCGGGCGGGCGACGGGGTCCATGATGCGGGTGACCTCGCGGGCCAGAGCCTCTTTCAACTCGCGCGTGCTGAGGCGGCGGCCCTGCAATGCGTCACCGATATTGGCCGTAACGCGCGTTGCGGTCTCGACCCCCATATCGGCGGCGATCAGCACCTCCTCCAGCTCCTCCAGCATGGCGTCATCGACAAGGCGGCGCGCCTCATCCGCAACGGCGGCGGCAGGCGCCTCGGCCACCAGCCCCTCGATCCCCTGATCGATCCGCGCCGAGGATTTGAACAACCTGTCTTTAAGCTTGCCGAAAAGAGACATGCACACCTTCTTTTAAAACCAAGACCCACACCTAAAAATGCGGCCCCGAACACCTAAGCGCTGGGGGCGTGTTTGGAAAGCCCTCGGCGTGCGGGATTCGGGGGCGCGCTTACGTCCAATGCATCATCGACGGGCCCGCCAGAATGGCCATCGCCCACATCGGCGCATCATAGGGCAACCCCTCGGCATCGCAAAAGGCCCGCACCCATTCATCGTCGTTGCCTAAGAAACCCAGCACCGCTGCCAAAAATTCAGGCTGTTGTGCCCCTGTGCGTAGGTCGGACAGGCTGGCCCCCGTTGCGCTAAGGAATGTCATCAGGATATCATCTTGCGTAGCCAACCATGTCAGTGCCTTCAGGCCCACCGTTTCCGCCGCGTCGCTGTTCATGCCCAGCCCCTTTGTAAAAGCCATATGCGCCTCTCCGTTTTGAAACTTTGTATTAACCATTTTGTACGATCAGTGAATGATTGATCGCCCTGTCAGGAGTTTGGAAAGGATGTCTGGCGAAATTCTTGTCGTTGGTGCCGATTCGGCACGGCGTGAAGGGCTTCGGGACGTGCTATCAGGCGCGCATTACAGCATTCAAACTGTCGCCTCGCTGGCCGAGGCCACGGCCTATGCTGCGGTGCAAATCCCCGATGTGGTTATGTTGGATGTCAGTGGCCCCACCGAACAGTGGCCCGCGCTGATCACCCTTTTCCAAGGCGTGGGCGGCGCTATGCCGCCGTGGCTGATTGCCGTCAGCCCTGCACAGGACAATGAAAAGCGTTTGGCCGCTTTGCGTGCAGGCGCGCAAGACGTGATCGGCACCGACTGCCCCAGCGAGGTGATCCAGGCCAAAGTGCGCGCCACCTTGCGCCAGCGTGACCTGATGCGCGATCTGCAACCGAACGCCGTTTCAGATGGCGATGCGGCCTTCGGCTTTGCCGAGGCACCATCGAGTTTCGCCACCGCCGGTCGCATTGCCGTGGTCAGCGCACGCGCGCCAGCCGCACAGCCGCAAGGCTTGCAAGACCTGCTGCAACGCTGGCCCGGCAAACCCGTCCACTTGGCGCCCGACGATCTTCCCCTCGACCCCTATGTCGCGGTGCCCGATCTGTTCGTGATCGATGCGACCACCGGCGATGCCCGCGACATTTGCCGCCAGATTGCGGCCGCGCGCGGCAAATCGAACACCCGCCACACGCCAACACTGGTTCTGCTGGAAAGCGGCGCGGTCGAACTGGCCGCAACGACGCTGGATTTGGGCGCGTCTGATCAGGTGTTCAGCGACATCGGGGCCGACGAATTCGCCCACCGTGCGCGCAACCTGATCCACAGCAAGAACAAGGCCGAACGGCTGCGCAACCGCATGCGCTCGCAGTTGGAGGCCGCGATTACCGATCAGTTGACCGGCCTGCATAACCGCGTCTACGCCCTGCCCCGTCTGGTGCGCCTGACACAGCGCGCGCGCGACGAACAACGCGCCTATTCGGTCATGATGATCGACATCGACCATTTCAAATCGATCAATGATAAATATGGCCATATGGTGGGCGATCAGGTTCTGGTCGGGGTCGCGCAGCAGTTGCGCGGCAATCTGCGCGCCATTGACATGATCGCGCGGTTCGGCGGCGAGGAATTTCTGGTCGCGATGCCCGACACTGACATTACGCCTGCCATCGGCGTTGCCGAACGGCTGCTGCGCAAAATTTCAGTGACACCCGTGCAGGTGAAACTGCCGCAACTGCACGATGGTGCACCTGCCACCACGGTCGACATTCCGATCACAGTCTCGATCGGGGTTGCGCCGGGGCGTGCGGCTATCGCGGGTAGCGACGCGCGCCTGACCATCGAGGAGATTTGCGCCGCTGCGGACGAGGCGCTCTACAAAGCCAAGAACGCCGGCCGCAATCGCGTCATGCGCGCCGCCGGCCCCGCTTATTAGCGGCGGTCAGGCCCGCGCGGCGGGCCGGCCGGGCGCGGGGGGCGATCAAACGCCTCTTGCAGGCGGTCGGCGAAGGCTGTGCGATCGGCCTGTGACATGGCGGTCAAACGCCCGATCAGGGCATGTTGCAGCGCCCCTTGCAGCACGATGTCGGATTCGTTTTGTCGCGCGAAAATCACCTCGAACACCGTGGGGTCAAAGGTGGGGGCGCGCAGCGCCTGCAGCATTTCCGCCGAGTCGCGCCGCATATTGCGCCATCCGCTGACATGCCCATCGGCACTACTGCGCAACTGATCCATCACCGCAGCGCGGTCTTCGTCCGACAGCGCGCGCGACAGGGGCCCGACGCTCATCATCTGCATCATGGGGGGTGGGCCGCCCGCGTGCTGTCGCTGCAGCAGCCCCAGCGCTGCGCCAACCCCGACGCCCCCCAGCAGGACGTTGAGGGTCAGCGACCCGAACAAGACCCAGCGCAGCCGCCGCCCTTTTGCAATGGTGTCAGCGGCCATTTTCATTCCTCCAGCAGGGCATAAACGTCCAAGTCCTGATACAGCGGCACCGCAATCGCGGCCGAGGCCTGCCCAGCCCCGATCATTTGCGGTAATGCCGTACCGATCCACAAACCACAAACCGCAGCCGCAGCCAGCCCGCCAAAGGCCGACACGCGGCGCAGGCGCGCCATTCTCCAGCGCGGTGCGGCCTCGGCGGCGGCCGCAGCCGCCGCTTGCTGCACGGCCTGCATATACGTGGGCGGCAGCGTGACATCGGCACGCGCCGATGCCGCGAAGATCCTGTCCAAGGTGTCGTCCTGCAACATATCATTCATCCGCATACCCCAGTTCCTCTTTACGCCCGGCCAGTATCTGCGCCAAGCTGCGGCGCGCCCGCGCTGTCAAACTCTCGACGGCCTCAACCGTGATCGCCATGATTTCGGCGATCTGCGGGTTCGACAGCCCTTCCAAGTGGCGCAGGGCCACGGCTTCGGCCTGCCGCGCGGGCAGCAGGGCCAACGCATTGGCCAACGCCTGCATCCGCGCCGTTTGCAAGACCGCCGCCTCGGCCGAAGGGGCCGGATCAATCGGGTCGACCGCCGCATCGGCGGGCGACACGACGCGGCGGCGGCGCAAGCGGTCGGTGCACAAATTGGCCACAACGCGATACAGCCAACTGCTGACGCGCGCCTCGCCGTGACGCCAGTCGGCTGCCGCCCGCCACAGCCGCAGCATCGCCTCTTGGCCGACATCCTGCGCCTCGGCGGCATCCGCCAGCATGCGATAGGCCTGCGCATAGGCACGCGGCGCAAGACGACCCGTCAATGCCTGCGCCGCCGCCGCATCGCCCCGCGCGAAAGCCGCCAGCAGCGCCGCGTCGGGGTCAACGAAGGCAGGGGCCGCATCATCTGCGATCCGGATCGAGGGCAGTAGTTTCACCACGCTTTCCATTTGCCGCCGGGCATTGGCCCCATCTTATGGGGTATGGGGCCAATGCGTTCCAGTGTCTTAATCGGCGGTATCGGTGGCGGGGCGGCGGTCAGGCCCACCGCGCATTTCGTGATGGGGGCGGCCATCGCGCGTGCGTTCCCTATCGCCGTGCGCGGCGCGCATCGCCTCGCGCAGCTTGGCAGGCCCCTCGGCATATTCGGCGGGCGAGATCGCCCCGTCGCCATCGGTATCGACGATGGCGATCATGTGCTGCAGCATCACCTCGTCGATCATCGGGCCGAAGATGCGCATGTCATCACCCTGATGCGGGCCCCTGCGGCCCATCGGCGGACGTTGGCCTTCGTGCGGGCGGTTGTCGTCACGCAGGTGCTGGCCTTCGCGCGAGGGCGCGTTCAGTTCCTCGACCTGCAAGACACCATCGCCGTTGGCATCAAGGCGGTCCAGCATGGCTTGGGCGCGGTCAAGCTGGCGAGCTTGGCGCGCAGCTTCCTCGGCAGCCACAACTTCCTCGGCGCTGATGGTGCCGTCGCCATTGGTGTCAAGGGCGGCGAAACGGGCGGCGCGCAAAGCGGCGAAATCTTCCAGCGTCAGTTGGCCATCGCCATTCGCATCCAGATCTGCAAAGGCGGGCATGCGCGGCGCGGGGCGGTCATCGGCAGGGGCCGGTTGCGCGGCCGCAGCGCCAGCCATCAGCAGCGCCGCAACGCCCAAGGGGATCATACTGGTTTTCATCATCAAGTCCTTTCGCGGTGTTCGCGGGGCGATCAACGGGTGCAGTGTCGTGTAGCGTTGATCTGACCCTTCAAACGCGGCTCGCGCAGGTTTCCGGCGCGGCCGCTGTTCACGGTCGCGTCATAGGTGCAGGCTGATCAGCCCTTTCCCTTCCTTAGCGGCGGCGTTAGATAGAGTCGCCGGCTGCAAGGGGGCCTTTCCATGATTGCCAACACCGCCACAGATACCGTCGCAGACACACCTGACATGACCACCGCTGTCCGCACCCAAGTGCGCCCGACGGGCCGTTCCATCGCGCGCGGCTGGCGCGGGCGCTGCCCCGCCTGCGGTGAAGGGCGTATCTTTAGTGGGTATCTGAAGGTCGCCGACCACTGTCCCCACTGCAATGAGGCCCTTTACCACCAGCGCGCAGATGACGGCCCCGCCTATCTGACGATTTTGATCGTCGGGCACCTGATGGCGATTGCCATGCATATCACGTGGTCGGTCTTTCGCCCCGCGCCCGTGGTCATGGCTTGCACGTTTTCGGTCGGAGTGATTGCGCTGGCGCTGTATCTGTTGCCCCGCATGAAGGGCGCGATGATCGGGCTGCAATGGGCCAAGCGCATGCACGGGTTCGGCGCACCACACGCCAAACCCGAACACTAACCCGCTTTAATAGGGCAGCGGATGGGCGCGGTGCGCCGCGTCGATTGCGCTGCAAACATCGTCGCTGAGGGTTACCCTGTAACCATCCAGCGCGTGCTGCAACTGCGCGCTATTGGTCGCCCCCAAAATCGGGATGATGGGGAACGGGCGGCGACGCAGCCACGCCAGCGCCATATGGACAGGGTCAAGTCCTGCCTGCGCTGCAATATCCAGATACGCCTGCACCGCCGGGAACACACGGTCGCTGACGCGCCCGCCCAGCGCGTCGTTCAGGGTGCGGCGCGACAGCGCGGGGATCGCGCCGTTTTGGTACTTGCCCGTCAGCAGCCCCGTCGCTAGCGGCGAATAGGCCAGCAGCGTCACCGCTTCGTTCACGCCCACTTCGGCCATGTCGGTGTCGTACATACGATAAAGCAGCGAGTATTCGTTCTGCACCGTGACAACGCGCGGCGCGCCTTGCGCCTCGGCACGATCGATCCAGCGGGTGGTACCCCAAGCGGATTCGTTCGACAGGCCGAAATCACGGATTTTGCCAGCGCCCCGCAGATCTTTCAGCGTGCCCAGCACCTCGTCCATATGGGCGGTCGTGGCCGCTTTGCTCTGCCCCGAGGGGTCGTATTGCCAGTTCTGGCGGAAGGCATAAGACCCGCGCTGCGGCCAGTGCAATTGGTAAATATCGATGCACTCGACCTGCAGACGGCGCAGGCTGTCCTCGACGGTGCGGCGGATGATCGGGCCGCTAAAGCCCTCGCCGCCGCGCACCTGCATGTTCCCCTCGCCGGTCACCTTCGTCGCAACGACACTGTCGCCCTTGCCGCGCGCCGCCAACCAGCGGCCCAGGAATTCCTCGCTACGGCCAACTGTATCGGCATGGACGGGGTTGACGGGGTACATCTCGGCGCAGTCGAAAAAGGTGACGCCCGCATCACGCGCCATATCCATCTGACGGAAGGCGTCGGCCTCGTCCGTCTGGTTGCCGTAGGTCATCGTACCCAGACACCAGTCCGAAACAACCACGCCGCTTTGGCCCAGTTCCATTTTATTCATAGCGCACCCTTACATCTTTCGTCGCGGTTTGGCCGCACACTAGGGTGCAAGCCCCATGATGCAAGCCGATTGCGCTGGCCTCTGGCCCTTTGGTGCGGCAAAGGGTAATCAATAGGCAAATTTATCGGCTGGACGGACGCATGGCACGGCATCTTATCACCTCGGCGATCCCATACATCAACGGGATCAAGCATCTGGGCAATCTGGTTGGCAGCCAACTGCCCGCAGATCTTTACGCGCGCTACCTGCGCGGGCGCGGTCACGAGGTGATGTTCCTGTGCGCCACGGACGAACACGGCACCCCGTCCGAACTGGCAGCCGCCAAGGCCGGAAAACCCGTCGCCGAATACTGCGCCGAGATGCACGACGTGCAGGCCGAGATCGCCAAAGGCTTCCGCCTGTCGTTCGACCATTTCGGGCGTTCCTCCAGCCCGCAAAACCACAAGCTGACGCAGCATTTCGCCGGGCAACTGGCCGACAACGGCCTGATCGAGGAAGTGTCCGAGCGGCAGATCTATTCCGTCGATGACAGCCGTTTTCTGCCCGACCGCTATATCGAGGGCACCTGCCCCAACTGCGGCTACGACAAAGCACGGGGCGATCAGTGTGAAAACTGCACCAAGCAGCTGGACCCGACCGACCTGATCAACCCGCGCAGCGCGATTTCGGGCTCGACCAACTTGGAGGTGCGCGAGACCAAGCACCTGCATCTGCGCCAGCGCGCAATGCGCGACCAACTGGCCGCATGGATCGACAGCAAAACCGACTGGCCTGTCCTGACCACATCGATTGCCAAGAAATGGCTGTTCGACGGCGACGGCCTGCAAGACCGTGGCATCACGCGCGACCTTGACTGGGGCGTTCCGGTGAAAAAGGGCGATCAGGATTGGCCCGGCATGGAAGGCAAAGTCTTCTACGTCTGGTTCGACGCGCCCATCGAATATATCGCTGCGGCCAAAGAATGGGCCGATGCGCGTGGCTTGGATGATGCGGCGTGGCAGCGCTGGTGGCGCAACGACATGGGCGCCGAGGATGTGCGCTACACCCAGTTCATGGGCAAAGACAACGTGCCCTTCCACACCCTTTCCTTCCCCGTCACGATCATGGGCTCGGGCGAGCCGTGGAAGCTGGTCGATTACATCAAATCGTTCAACTACCTGAACTACGACGGCGGCCAATTCTCGACCAGCCAAGGGCGCGGCATCTTTATGGACCAAGCCCTGTCGATCCTGCCGTCCGATTACTGGCGCTGGTGGCTGCTGTCGCACGCCCCCGAGACATCGGATTCCGAATTCACTTGGGACAACTTCCAGATGTCGGTGAACAAGGATCTGGCCGACGTGCTGGGCAACTTTGTCAGCCGCGTGACCAAATTCTGCCGCAGCAAATTCGGCGAAGTCATCCCCGAAGGCGGCGTCTGGGGCGAGCGTGAAAACGCCCTAATCGCCGAGCTGACCCAGCGCCTGAAAGCCTATGAGGGCTTTATGGACGCGATGGAAGTGCGCAAGGCCTCGGGCGAGCTGCGGGCGATCTGGGTGGCGGGCAACGAATATCTGCAAGCCGCCGGCCCGTGGACGACGATCAAGACCGACACTGAAACCGCTGCGATGCAAACCCGTCTGGGCCTGAATCTGATCCGCCTTTACGCGGTTCTGTCCGCCCCCTTCATCCCCGATGCATCCGCAAGCATGCTGGCCGCGATGAAGACCGAAGACACCGCCTGGCCCGAAGATATCGCCGCCTTCCTGGCGGCCCTGCCCGCAGGCCATGCGTTCGAGGTGCCCGAGGTGCTGTTCAGCAAGATCACCGACGAGCAGCGCGAAGATTGGCAAGTCCGCTTCGCCGGCACCCGTTAAACCAGAAAGGGCCGCCCCATCGGGCGGCCCTTTTGCTTATTGCTTCCAGCTATAGGCGACGACTTCGTTCGCCATGGTGATCGGCAACACGATCAGGCCGTCCATCTCGGGGTAGTAGTGATGGTCGGCAAAGCTGGTAATGCCGGTATCCAGCAGCACCTCGGGGGCGCCGTTTTCAGGGATGAAGACCAGCTTGCCGCCTGCGTAATCCGCAGCCAACACACCGCCGTCGGCCATGTCGACACCGTCGAAAATGCCGATCTCGGGTTGACCATAATCGCTGATCGCCTTGGTCGCGATGTCGATCTGCTTGGCGTCGCCGATGGGCGAGATATTGGCGAACCCCTTCGATAGATCGCCCATGCGGACGACGATCAGGCGGTCGCCGTCAGCCTCGATACCGTTGATGCCGGTCAGCGCGGGGTCTTGCAGCCACAGGCTGACCGCGCCGTCTTGCAACGCATAAATCGCCGCGTTCAGCGTGTCGGTGGCGTATACGGTGCCATCCGCGCCCACATCGATGCCGTTCAGCATCCCTACGCCTTCAGGGGCGGAGAACTGTTCAACAGCACCGCTGGACAAGTCGACCTTTGCGATGGTGTTGACGGTGGCGACCCACAAGGTGCCATCCTTGATCGCGGTGCCCAGCGGGCGGGTGAAGCCTTCGGCGAAACGCTCCTCGGCGATCGATCCGTCACGGTTCAGCTTGGTGATGAAACCGGCCGCGCCCTCGGCGTCGCCGTTCACGTTCGTCACATAAAATGCGTCGGTGCCGGGGTCGTAAGAGACCGATTCAGGTGCCGTAAAGCCCGTCGTGCGCCACAGTTCGACCGGCTCGGCTGCCAATACGGGGGCAGCGCCAGCCAGCAATGCGGCGACAGACAGGGTGGAGATAAGCGTTTTCATGGGGTTCCTCCTTCGGGGACTGGCACGTTTCCCGCCGTCCCGCAGCGAGATTAGTGCGACAATCTGTCCCCTCCCAGCGGAAAAGTGAAACAAACGCATGATCGGCAAAAGTTTTCTGGCGCGGCGCGGTGCCACCGCTATCATCGCCGCAACCAGATTGGGGGGATGAGAATGCGGAAAACGGCTTTGGCGGTGCTTTTGGGCGTTTTGGCGGCGGGCCCCGCTGCCGCACTTACCTGCGGTAACGACGCCGCCGGATTTGGCGCGTGGAAGCGCGAATTTGCCAGCTATGCCGCGCAAAACGGCGTCGGTGCGCGCGGTCTGGCCGCGCTCGAGGGCGCAAATTACGCCACCCGTACCATAAACGCAGACCGTAACCAGCGCAGCTTCCGCTATGCGCTGGACGAATTCATGCGTATTCGCGGGGGTGACACAATCGTCGCGCAGGGCCGCCGCCAGATTGCGAACAACCGCGACTTCTTCCTTGCGCTTGAACAACGATTCGGCGTGCCGTCCAGCATCATTGTCGCCATTCACGGGATGGAAACCGGCTTCGGTCACGGCATGGGCGACAGCAACGTGATTTCCGCCATCACGACGCTGGCCTATGACTGCCGCCGCCCCGCGTTTTTCACGCCCCACGCCGTGGCTGCCCTGCAACTGGTCGACCGCGGGGCCATCAGTGCCAATTCGGTCGGCGCGATGCACGGCGAACTGGGGCATACCCAGTTTCTGCCGGGCAACATCATTACCTATGGGGTGGATGGCAACGGCGACGGCGTGGTCGATATGACGAACCGCGCAGACGCCCTCTATTCGACGGCCAACTTCCTGCGCCAGAAGGGCTGGCAGACGACGCTGGGCTATATGGAAGGCCAGCCGAATTTCGCGGTCATTCAGGAATGGAATGCGGCGGGCGTCTACCAGCGCGCCATCGCGCTGATCGCCAGCCGCATCGACGCGCCTTAAGCGCGTTGTTTGATCAGCGAGGGGCGCGCCTGCGCGACAGCCGCCGTGATAATGCCCGTCAGCACCGCCTTGATGGCATCGCCCAACAGGAACGGCGTCGTCATCATCAGGGCGCCGGTAAAGGTCGTGTCCAGCTTGGCCCACATGCCCAGCGCGCCGATGAAGTTAACCAGAAAAATCCCCGAGATCACGGTGCCCGTGACCACTGCCGTGATGCTCATGGGGTTGCGGAAACGCCCTGCAATCCAGCCCACCACGAATGCGCCAATGGGGAACGCGATCAGGTAGCCAATCGTCGGGCCCATGAAAACGCCCAAGCCCCCGCGCCCGCCCGACAAGATCGGCAGGCCCAGCGCAACCAGCGCCAAGAACAACAGCACGGCCAGCGCGCCCCGTTTCGGGCCCAGAATGGCCCCAGCCAACATGATGCCCATGCTCTGCGCTGAAATCGGTACACCGTTCAGCAGCGTCAGCGCGGGCACGAAAGCCAGCGCGGCAATCAGCGCCGCAAAGAGGGCGATCATCGCGATATTACGTTCCAAAGTCTTGCTCCGTTGATAAGGGCGCTGGGGCGGGATCATCAACACCGCCGCGCGCGCGCAATGCTTCGCCGACCTGATCGGCTGCGTCAACCGCCGAAAGCGCCAACGGCAAGGCCAGCCGCCAGCCCGCAGGGCGCGTGCTGCGCGCGCGCCAGGCCAGCCGCAAGTGCCGTGCGCGGGCCGAAATTTGCGGAACGAAGCTGATCACCAAGGCCACCGCGATCGCCATTTGCGCCCGCAGCCCCGCAGGCACCCCGATATGGCCAAGCCCTGCCGCAACAGCCTGCATCATTGCCTGCAGCGGCGTGGTCATGGTGACCAGATTGGCCGCAGCCACCAGCACGACGATCCGCAGCGCAATTTCCACCCCGCGCCAGACATCGCCCGACAGGCTCTGCCACAGCAGAATGATCGTGACAAAAATCCAGATCGGGCGCATCAGCCGCAGTGCCTGTCGGCACACCCGCCAGCCGCACACCAAATGCGCGGCCACTACCATCGCCGCCGCGCAGGTCACCAGCGGCAAGCTGGAAAACCCGACAACGGCCAAACTGAACCCGGCGAGCAGCCATAATTTTGTCGCGGCGGGCCAGCCGTGAAAAGGTGTCTGCGTCTCAGCAGTCAGGCTCAGCACGGGCAGCCTCCTCGGCCATGTAGGCGCGGTATTGGGGCAGCACCGTTGCGGGCCGCCCGTCGCCAATGACGCGACCATCATCGAGCCAGATCACGCGATCATAATCCGCGATCGCGTCCAGATCGTGTGTTATGTGCAGAACATCCTGCGGCAAGGCATCCAGCACCTGCAACAGCCGCAGCCGCGTCACCAGATCCAACCCCGATGTCGGCTCGTCCAATACGATCAGCTTGGGTTGCATCGCCAGCACCGCCATCAGGCACAGCAGTTGGCGCTGGCCCTGCGATAGGCTTTGCACCGCGCGGCCGCGCCATGCGCCCCGTCCAAACCGGTCCAACACTGCATCAATGCGGGCCGTGGCAGCGGGCTTTGGCAAATGCCGCAAGCCGAAAGCCATTTCCTCGTCCACCGTCGGGAAGATAATTTGGTGGTCGGGGTTCTGGAAGATCACCCCGACCAGTTCCAGTGCACGGCGGCGGTCTTTGGCAATGGCGACGCCATCCAGCAGCACTTCGCCTTCATCGGCGGCAATCAGCCCTGCAGCAAGGCGCAAGAACTGCGACTTACCCGCCCCGTTCCGGCCGATCAGCGCGACGCGGTGGTCTTGCAGGGCCACATTCAACCCATTGAACAGGGGCAGGTCCGCCGGGCTGTAGTGCACGGCGTTGAAACGCAAAGATATCGGCATCAGGCAGCGTCACCATGATCGTGGTGGGCGCAGAGGTCGTGATTACCCAGCACCTCGATCACGTGGCATTGCGCCACGTTTCCGGGCTGATCAGCGGCGATCATGCGCGATAGCTCCGCCTCGAGGGCTTGCAGGCGGCTGATGCGGGCGCGCACCTCGTGCAGCTGGCGCACCGCGATTTCATCGACCGCCGCGCAGGAATGATCGGGCTGGTCAGACAGGCTCAGTAATTCACGCACTGCATCCAGCGGAAACCCCAAATCGCGCGCATGGCGGATGAACCGCAGCCGTTGCAGCACGTTTTCATCATAAAGGCGCTGGTTTCCGCTGCTGCGTCCGACGTCAGGCAAAAGTCCAATTTGTTCGTAATATCGGATGGTTGGCACTTTGACCCCCGCCGATTTACCCAATTTTCCAATCGTCAGCATCAAAAACCCCTTGAACCTATAGGTGCTAGAGCAATTAGTTTCCTGATTCGACGAAAGCAAGACCCTACCCTGAAGGGGGAATCGAATGACACAAAAGGCTGAAACCGGCCCCCTGGAATGGGCGATCGCCGGCATGGATTGCGCGGGCTGCGCGGGCAAGATCAAGACAGCCGTCGCGCGCCTGCCCGGGACCCAAGACGTCGAAGTTACGGTGATGAGCGAGCGCCTGAAGCTGACGCTGGACGAGGCCCAGACACCCCGTGAGGCGGTCGAGGATACGGTTCGCCGCCTTGGGTACGACATCGCGCCCCGCGCGACCCATAATGCGGCCCATAATCACGACCACCGCCCCCATACCCTTCATGACGGTCATGCCCATGCGCACGACGACCCAGCGGACGCCGGTCGCGCATGGTACAAAACTGCCAAAGGCCGCCTTGTTATCGGCACAGGCATGCTGCTGGTCGCGGCCTGGATCATCAGCGCCATCGCCCCGCAGGTCGAGGGGGTGGTATTTACCCTGGCGTGCATCGTCGGGCTAGTGCCTGTCGCCCGCCGCGCGTTCGCGGCGCTGCGCACGGGGCAGCCCTTCACCATCGAAAGCCTGATGACGCTGGCCGCCGTCGGTGCGCTGTTCATTAACGCCGCCGAGGAAGCCGCGCTGGTCGTATTCCTGTTTGCCGTGGGCGAGGTGTTGGAGGGCGTTGCGACGAATCGCGCGCGCGACGGCATCCGGGCGCTGGGCGCACTGGTGCCGCGCACCGCGCTGCGCGAACACAACGGCCACACGCATGAGGTGCCCGCCGACAGCCTGCGCATCGGCGATATCATCCAGACCCGTCCGGGCGACCGCATCGCCGCCGATGGCGAGATTATCGAGGGGACGTCGGGCATCGATGAAAGCCCCGTCACCGGCGAAAGCCTGCCGCGCACGCGCGGGCCGGGCGAAGATGTGTTTGCGGGGGCCATCAACACCCAAGCAGCGCTGCGCATTCGCGTGACGCGCACAGCCGCCGACAATACCATTTCGCGCATCATCCGCCTTGTCGAGGAAGCCGAGGAATCCCGCGCCCCGACCGAACGGTTCATCGACAGGTTCAGCCGCTGGTATATGCCGCTGATCGTGCTGGTATCGGCGATGGTGATTGTGGTGCCGCCGCTGGCCTTCGGGCAGGATTGGGGCACGTGGGTCTATCGCGGGCTGGCGCTGCTGCTGATCGGCTGCCCCTGCGCGCTGGTCATCTCGGTTCCCGCGGCGATTGCATCTGGCATGGCCACGGGCGCGCGCAATGGCCTGCTGATGAAAGGCGGCGCCGTGATCGAGGCCGCCGCCGCCGTGCGCACCATCGCCTTTGACAAAACCGGCACCCTGACCGAGGGCCGCCCGCAAGTCACCGACGTCATCCCCTTGGGCGCGACGGTCGACGAGGCTTTGGCCGTCGCGGCTGCGGTTGAACGCGGCTCGTCCCACCCCTTGGCCGGTGCCATTTTGGCCCGCGCCGCTGCCCTGCCCGCCCTGCCCGCCACCGGCGCGCGTGACCTGACCGGCATGGGCGTCACCGCCGATGTGAACGGCGAAGCCGCCTTCGTCACATCACCGCGCATGGCCCATGCCGAAGGTGTCATCGACACTGGCACCTTGGACACCGCCGCCGCGCTGGAGGCCGAGGGCAAAACCGCCGTCGTCGTCTATCGCAGCGGCCAAGCGCTGGGCCTGATCGCCATGCGCGACGAGCCCCGCGCCGACGCCGCCGACGCCATCGCCCGCCTGCGCGATATGGGTGTGTCGGCGACCATTCTGACCGGCGACAACCCCCGCACCGCCGCCGCCATTGCAGGCGCCCTTGGCACGCAGTTCAAGGCCGAGATGCGCCCCGAGGATAAGCTGGCCGCCATTCGCACGCTGGGCGACGGAGGCGCGGTGATGATGGTCGGCGACGGTATCAACGACGCGCCCGCGCTGAAACAGGCGGCCGTCGGCGTCGCCATGGGCGGCGGCACCGATGTCGCGCTGGAAACGGCCGACGCCGCCATCTTGCGTAACCGCGTGCAGGATGTGCCCGGCCTGATCGCACTGGCGCGCCAGACCATGGGCAACATCCACCAAAACGTCGCCATCGCGCTGGGGCTGAAGGCGGTGTTTCTGGTCACCTCGGTCTTAGGGATGACGGGGCTGTGGGTGGCCATTATGGCCGACACGGGCGCGACAGTTCTGGTCACGCTGAACGCGCTGCGCCTCCTACGCTTTTCGCCCGACAAAGGGTGAATTGCACCCCTCCTTGCTTGGCGCTAAACTGCCCAGCAAGGAGACCCGCATGCCATCCCCCCTTCATATGATCAAGCTCTCGGTCGGGACAGACGATGTGACCGATCTGGCCGCATGGCAAACCTTGCCGCAAGCGCAAAGTGCCGATGGCCTGCCCCGCCACATCACCCGCATGTGGCCGAAGCGCGAGGACGAGATTCTGGCGGGCGACGGGTCGATCTATTGGGTGATCAAGGGCGTTATTCTGTGCCGCCAGCGGCTGATCCGGTTCGATCGCGTAAAAGGCAGCGACGGGATCGAACGCTGCGCCATCGTCTGCGACCCCACACTGGTGCGGGTCACCCCCACACCGCGCCGCCCCTTTCAAGGGTGGCGCTATCTGGATGGCAAAGACGCGCCAGCAGACCAAGACCCGCGGCGCGCCCGTGATGATGCCCTGCCCCCCGCACTGGCCGCAGCCTTGGCGGAAATCGGGGTTATTTAGGCAAAACCTCGTCCACCAGCTCGATGGCGATGGCCAGTACCTCCTCGGCGGTCAGATCGGACGTATCAATTGTGATCGCGTCATCGGCGGGGCGCAGCGGGGCGGCGGCGCGGTCGGAATCGCGGGCGTCGCGGTCTTGCATGTCGCGCAGGACGGTTTCCAGATCGGTGTCGATCCCCTTGGCGGTGAATTCGGCCAGCCGCCGCTGCGCACGCGATGTGTCGCTGGCGGTGATAAAGAACTTCACTTCAGCCTCGGGGGCGATGACGGTGCCGATGTCACGCCCGTCAAGCACCGCGCCACCTTTGCGGCGCGCGACCTTGCGCTGATAGTCGACCAGCGCGGCCCGCACCGCGGGTATCGCCGCCACGCGCGATGCCTCGGCGCCAACCTCGGGGGTGCGCATACCTTTGTGGGTCAGGTGATGGGTGTCCAGCGTTTGGGCGGCGTGTTCGGGCGTATCGCCCGCCAAAACACGGGCGGCGACGGCGCGATACAGCAGCCCAGTGTCCAGATGCTCAAAACCGAAATGCTTGGCCAGCGCCTTGGCCAACGTGCCCTTGCCCGAGGCGGCGGGGCCATCAATCGCGATGGTGAAATGCATCAGCGCGCCTCTTTCGTGAAGGTTAGGTAATGGGGGAAGCGGCCCTCGCGCAGGGCTTTTTGCTCGTATCGGGTCGAAATCCAGTCGTCCCACGGCTGATCCATCGGCTGGTCAAGCTGCGCAAAGCCGGCGGGGGGCACTTCTTCCAGCGTCTGGCGCACATAGTCGGGGATGTCGGTGGCGACGCGCAGGTGCGCGCCATCGGCCATCACGCGATGCAGCGGGCCAAGGTATTCGGGCGTGACAAAACGGCGGCGGTGGTGGCGCGCCTTGTGCCACGGGTCGGGATAATTCAGGAACGCTTTTTCGATGCTGCCATCGGGCAGCACGTCGAACAATTCGCGCACGTCACCGGGGAAGACGGCAAGATTGCTGACGCCCGCCAATTCGATCTTGCGCAGCAGCATGGCGACGCCGTTCACATAAGGCTCGGCCCCGATGATGGCGATGTCGGGGTAGCGGGCGGCCATATGGACCAGATGCTCGCCCCCGCCGAAGCCGATTTCCAGCCAAACCGGCTTACCGCCAAAGCGCGCCGCCAGATCCAGCGGGGTGCGGTCGGGGTTCTCGGCATGGGTCACCGGCCCGGGGGACAAGTGGTCCAAATCGGACAGGCGCGCCTCTTGCGCGGGACGCAGGGACTTACCCCGAATCCGGCCGTAAAAGTTCCGCCAGGGCGTTCCATCAGGGTGAATGCGGGGGGTCGAATTGCGCTGTGACATGGCGCCTCGGATAGCCGCAGGCGGGCTTTGCGTAAAGGGGGCATGGCGGGGGTGAGCCGCCATGCCCTGTGGATCAGGGCGCGTTAGATCAGTCCAACGCGCGGTCGGTGATCATATGCGTCCACGCGTCTTCGGGCACTTTGGTGATGACGGGGTCGGACCCCGGGGCCATCAGCACCTCGACCGTGCGGTCGAACGCCGCCGGGTCCAGCGCGCCGTTCGAGCCTGCGGTCAGCTTGGCAATCTCGCCCATCATATAAATCTGGTGGGCTTCGGTCTGCGCGCCGGTTTCGTCGAATTCCAGCACGATTTCGGCAGCCTCGGTCGGGTTTTCCTCGGCGTACTTCCAGCCCTTCATCGAGGCGCGGACAAAACGCACCAGCTTGTCGGCAAAGGCTTCGTCGGTCAGACGGTCTTCCAGCACGTACAGGCCGTCTTCCAGCGTCGCAACGCCCTCGGCCTCAAACGAGAAGTTGGTCAGTTCATCGGCGGTCACGCCTGCATCCAGCACCTGACCGTATTCGTTATACGTCATGGTCGAGATACAGTCGGCTTGCCGCTGGATCAGTGGGTCAACGTTGAAGCCCTGACGCAGGATGGTCACGCCATCGGCGCCGCCGTCGACGGGGATGTTTTCGCGGCTCATCCAGCTGAGGAAGGGGTATTCGTTGCCGCCGAACCAGACGCCCAGCGTGTGGCCCTTGAAGTCTTGCGGGCCGGTAAATCCCGCGTCTTTCCAGCAGGTCAACAGCAGGCCCGAAGATGCGAAAGGCTGCGCGATATTGACGACAGGCAAGCCGCCTTCGCGCACAGCAAGCGCCGAGGCCAGCCAGTCGACCATTACATCCGCGCCACCACCGGCCAGCACTTGCGGCGGGGCAACATCCGGGCCGCCCGGCAGGATTGTCACATCCAGATTTTCATCGCTGTAATACCCCTTTTCCAGCGCGACGTAGTAGCCCGCAAACTGGGCCTGCGTGACCCACTTCAGTTGAAGCGTCAGCGCATCTTGCGCGAATGCGGGGGCAGAAAAACCGGCCAGAGCGGTTGCCGCGAGCATTAGTTTCTTCATCATCGTCATCCTCCTAAGGGTTGTTATTGCGGGTTTTCCGCAGCTTTATTGACGGCTATGTGCCGTTTTCTTGTTATTTTCGTTGCGAGGGGTGCCAGAACGTCAGCGCGCGTTCCAGCAATGCGACCGCCCCATAAAACAGGCTGCCCGCAAACGCCGACATCAAGATCGCCGACCACACCACATCCAGCGCCAGCCGCCCGCGCGAGGCGTCGATGCGGAAGCCCAAGCCTTGCGTGGGCGATCCGAAAAACTCGGCCACGATAGCCCCGATCAGCGCCAGCGTCGTTGAAACCTTGAGACCGTTGAAGATGAACGGCAGCGCCGCGGGCAAGCGCAACTTGAACAGCGTTTCCCAGTAGCTGGCGGCATAGGTGAACATCAAATCGCGCTGCTGTACCGTCGTGTCGCGCAGGCCCGCGACCGTGTTGACCAGCAGTGGAAAGAACACCATCGCCACCACGACCGCCGCTTTGGATTGCCAACCAAAGCCGAACCACATCACAAAGATCGGCGCCGTGCCGACGATAGGCAGCGCCGACAAAAAGCTGCCGACGGGCAGCAATCCTCGGCGCAGCACATCGAACCGGTCGGCCAAAAGCGCGACGCAAAATGCCGCTGCGCAGCCTATGACATAGCCCGACAGCGCGCCCTTGAATACCGTCTGCACGGTGTCCTGCCAGAGGGTGGGAAACACGCGGACAAACGTGGACGCGATGGCGCTGGGGGGCGGCAGAATGACCGCCGAAACCCCTGCACCGCGCACCAGCAATTCCCAGACGACCAGCAGCGTGGCACCAAAGATTAGCGGCACAGCCAGCCGCACCCAGCGCTGCGGCAGGCGGGCAAGGCGGACATTCAGCGCCCAAGCCGCAGCCCAGATCACGAAAGCGAGGATAGTCAGCATCATGCCAGCCCCCCCATCATCCGGCGCACCACGCGATCAGCCGCGCCGACCACCGCGACCATGACCGCAGCCAGCAACGCAGCCGCCAGCAGCGCAGCCCAGATTTGCACGGTCTGGCCATAGTAAGACCCCTGCAGCATCCGTGCGCCCAAACCTTGGGTGGACGAAGTCGACAGTTCCGACACGATAGCCCCGACCAAGGCCCCCGCGATGGCAATTTTCAGCGACGCGAAAAGGTAGGGCATCGCCATCGGCAACCGCAGCATCCAGAACGACTGGGCCTTCGTCGCGCTATAGGTGCGCATCAGGTCAAGCTGCATGTGGTCGGGTGCGCGCAGGCCCTTTACCATACCGACCAACACGGGGAAAAACGACAGATAGGCCGCAATGATCGCGCGCGGCACCAGGCCCGTCACCCCCAGCGAGGACAAAATCAGCACAATCATCGGCGCAAGCGCGACAATCGGAATTGTCTGGCTGATGATCGCCCATGGCATCACCGCCAGATCCATGGTGCGCGCATAAACGATGCCCACGGCCAGCGCGACACCGACAACAGCGCCCAGCGCGAAACCCAGCAAGGTGGTCTCGATGGTCTTCAGCGTATGCAGCGCAAGGCCCGCAGGCGACAGGCTGCCCGAACGCACCAAACCGCGCCGCCCGTCCAGTTCCTCGGCGATGGCGCTGTCGTAGAATTCCAGCACGACCTGTGCGGGCGACGGCAGCTTGGGGCGCGGCTGCGCATAGGTCAGCGGGATCAGCGCAGGGTTCGCCAGCACCAGCGACAGGGCGCTGCTGCCCCGCCGCTCGGCCGCGGTGGCGGGGGTGACGGCGATGCCTTCGCGCTCGGCCTGTGTGAGGGCTTCGTGAATGTTCATGGGGATAACCGCTGCCGTCCAGATCAGCAGCATCGCCGCCACCACCGTCAGAACGGACAGGACGTTCCGCACGATATTCTGGCTGCGCGTCATTCCACATGCCCCGCACGCAAACCTTCGCGCACGCGATGGGCGATTTCGATGAATTCGGGGCTGTCGCGAATTTCCAGCGGGCGGTGGCGCGGCAGCGGGCTCTCAATCACATCGGTAATGCGCCCCGGACGCGGCGACATCACGACGATCTTGGTGGACAGATACACCGCCTCGGGGATCGAGTGGGTGACGAAGCCAATCGTCTTGCCGGTGCGCGCCCACAGGCTGAGCACTTCTTCGTTCAGGCGGTCGCGGACGATTTCGTCCAGCGCGCCGAAGGGTTCGTCCATCAGCAGAATATCGGCGTCAAAGGCCAGCGCCCGCGCGATGCTGGCGCGCTGTTGCATGCCGCCCGACAATTGCCACGGGTATTTCTTTTCAAACCCGCCCAGCTCGACCAAGTCCAGCACGCGCTGGACGCGCAGGTCTTGTTCGGTTTTGGGAAAGCCCATGATTTCCAGCGGCAGGCGCACATTCGCGCCGATGGTGCGCCACGGGTAAAGGCCGGCGGCCTGAAATACATAGCCATAGGCCCGCGCGCGCCGTGCGGCATCGGGCGTCATGCCGTTAACCGTAATCTCGCCCGATGTCGGGGTTTCCAGCCCGGCGATCACCCGCAGAAAAGTGGTCTTTCCGCACCCCGACGGCCCGATAAAGCTGACGAAATCGCCCTTCTCAATCGTCAGGTTCACGTCCTTCAGCGCCTGCACCGGCCCATCGCCCGTTTCAAACACCAGATTAAGGTTTTGCGCTGAAATTACTGCCGACATTTACACCCCCGTCACAGGTAGGCCCGACCGCACAACCGGCCGAGGGTTCGTCAATTCCTTCCACGCCTGCAGCGCGGTATTTACGGGCGTTGTGCCCTTGCGCGGCACAAATGCACCGTGCCCTTCGGGCGCCGTCACCTTACCATCGGCAAACGCCACCACCCCACGCGACAGGGTGTAACGCGGCAGCCCGCGCACTTTCATGCCTTCAAAGACATTGAAATCGCTGTTCGACTGATGGCCTGCGGCCGAAATGGTTTTCTCGGCTTCGGGGTCCCAAATGATCAGATCGGCATCAGAACCGACGGCCACCGCGCCCTTACGCGGGTAGCAGTTCAATATCTTGGCGATATTGGTCGATGTGACGGCGACAAATTCGTTGGGCGTCAGGCGGCCGGTGCCGACGCCGCAGGTCCACAGAACCGGCAAGCGATCTTCCAGCCCCCCCGTCCCGTTCGGGATCTTGGTGAAATCGCCCAGACCAAACCGCTTTTGCGCGGTAGTGAACGCGCAGTGGTCGGTGGCGACGCAGGATAGCGACCCCGCAGCCAGCCCAGCCCAAAGGCTGTCTTGGTGCGCCTTGTTGCGGAAGGGTGGCGACATAACGCGGCGGGCGGCATGGTCCCAGTCGGGGTGGAAATATTCGGTTTCGTCCAAAACCAGATGCTGGATCAGCGGCTCGCCCCAGACGCGCTTGCCCGCCTGCCGCGCGCGGCGGATGGCCTCGTGGCTTTCCTCGCAACTGGTGTGCACGATATAAAGCGGGACACCCGCCATATCGGCAATCATAATCGCGCGGTTCGTCGCCTCGCCCTCGACCTGCGCGGGGCGGGAATAGGCGTGGCCTTCGGGGCCGGTGGTGCCTGCGGCCAGCAGTTTTGCCGCCATCTCGGCCACGATATCGCCGTTTTCAGCATGAATCATCGCCAGACCGCCCAGGTCGGCGATGCGACGGAAGCTGGCGAACATCTCGTCGTCGTTCACCATCAGGCTGCCTTTATAGGCCATGAAGTGCTTGAAGCTGGTGATGCCTGCCGCGGCGACCTGCTCCATCTCGTCAAACACCCGCTGGCCCCACCACGTCACCGCCATGTGGAAGCTGTAATCGCAATGCGCGCGGGCGGATTTGTTCGACCAGACGGCCAAGGCATCCATCAGCGATTGGCCGGGGTCTGGCAGGGCGAAATCGACCACCATGGTCGTGCCGCCCGCCAGCGCGGCGCGGGTGCCGCTTTCAAAATCATCGGCAGAAAACGTGCCCATGAAGGGCATTTCAAGATGGGTGTGCGGGTCGATCCCGCCCGGCATGATCAGGCATCCGGTCGCGTCGATTACGTGATCGCCGGAAAGGTTGGGGCCGATCGCCGCGATAACACCGCCCGCAACAAGCACATCGGCCCGCACGGTAAGGTCATGGGTCACAATCGTCCCGTTTTTGATAACGGTCGTCTGGGTGGCAGGCATATGGCCCTCGAACTGTTGGAAGACTGGCCGGTTGATCCGGCACTTATTCCGGCCCGCGCAGGGCTTGGCCCTGCGCGGGAATAGCAAGTTTAGCGCGGCGCGCAGATCGGCTGGCCGCTAGCATCGCGCAGCGGGAAGCCGCTGGGCGGCGTGGTCACTTCGATCGAATAGAGGTAGCAGCCCTGCGCATCGCGCATCACGACGCTTTCAGGCGCACCCGCAGGCAGGACAGCAACGACGGCGGCCGGCAGCGGCTCGGGCTCGGGCGGAGTGGTGGACGGGATCAGCGGCTGGATCATCGCGCAACCCGCAAGCACGGGCAACATCCCGAGCGATAGTAGATATTTCTTCACTGATGCTTCCTTCTTATCAGCCGGGACATGCTGCGTCCTTAGGCCGTGATGATAGCGGTTTCGAGAACGGCATGCATCAACACATCGGCCCCCTTCGTCGCCCAATCGGGGGTGATTTCCTCGGCTTCGTTATGCGACAGCCCGTCCACGCAGGGGCAGAACACCATGGTGGTCGGGGCGATTTTGCTGATCCAGCAGGCATCATGGCCGGCGCCCGAGACCATGTCGCGGTGGCTGTAGCCCAGACGCGCCGCGGCGCCGCGCACCCGCTCGACCAAGGCGGGGTCGAAAGTCACGGGGTCGACATGGCCGACGGGTTCGATCTCGATCGAAATGTCCAGCGCGTCGGCAATGGCCGGTGCCTCGGTTTCAAACCGCGCGCGCATCGCGTCCAGCTTGGCGGGGTCGGCAGTGCGAAAATCAATCGTAAACACCGACTTGCCCGGCACGACATTACGCGAATTGGGGTAGACGTTGATTTGGCCGACGCCGCCCACGGCATTGGGCTGCGCATCCATCGCGATGGTCTGCACCAGCTCGATCATGCGGGCCATGCCAAGGCCGGTGTTTTTGCGCATCGCCATGGGGGTCGAGCCGGTGTGCGCGTCCTTGCCCGTCAGCGTGACCTGCAGCCACCACAGGCCCTGACAATGGGTGACGACGCCGATGTCCAGATTGTCAGCCTCGAGGATGGGGCCTTGTTCGATGTGCAGTTCGAACATGGCGTGGATTTTGCGGGTGCCGACGTCCTCGTCGCCGATCCAGCCGATGCGGGCCAGCTCGTCGCCGAAGCGCAGGCCATCGGCATCGGTGCGATCATAGGCAAAATCCAGCGTGTGCAGCCCCGCGAAAACACCCGACGCCAGCATTGCGGGCGCAAAGCGCGAACCCTCCTCGTTCGTCCAATTCGTCACGACGATGGGATGGCGGGTTTTGATGCCCATGTCCTTGATGCTGCGCAGCACTTCCAGCCCGCCCAACACGCCATAAACGCCATCGTATTTGCCGCCCGTCGGCTGCGTATCCAGGTGGCTGCCCATGTAGACAGGTGCCGCGTCGGGGTCGGTGCCCGGAATCATAGCAAACATACTGCCCATTTTATCGACACCAACTGTCGCACCGGCCTCTTCGCACCAGCTTTTAAACAGTTTTCTTGCCTCACCATCGGCGTCGGACAGGGCTTGGCGGTTGTTGCCACCCGCTACCCCTGGGCCAACTTTCGCCATTTCCATGAGGCTTTCCCAAAGGCGCGCGCCATTTACCTTGAGGTTAGCTGCCGGGCTTGCCATAGATAGTTCCTTGAATTCTGTACGCTCGCACCGCAAACCGTTGTGACTTCACAGGGTTCCGGCTGCGGGCCGCTTTGATTTGACCAAACGGTAAAGTGAATCTAGCATTTGCCATTGGAAAACGGTCAAGGTCCGACGCTGAAATCCAGGGCAGAAGATAGACAGTGATGAGAAAACGCACATCGACCCACCCAATCGCGCAAAAATGCGGCATGCGCAATACGCCCGTGGGGCAACGCTAGTGGCCGCGGGTGACGCGGCCGCGTCGCGCGCCGAGGCAACCGCCGAAAAGCCGCGGATGAGCCGCATCCAACGCAAGAATCGCGCCCTCATCCTCGAGGCGGGCTTGGAAGTTTTCGCCCAGAACGGCTTTCGCGGTGCGACGGTCGATATGATCGCGCAAACGGCGGGCCTATCGAAGCCGAACCTGCTGTATTATTTCCGCAGCAAGGAAGAGATTTACACCACCATTTTGGCCGACTTGCTGGCAGAATGGCTGAACCCGTTGCGCGCGCTGAACCCCGATGGCGTCCCGCTGGACGAGTTGATGGGATATGTGCGCCGCAAGCTGGAGATGGCCCGTGACTTCCCGCGTGAAAGCCGCCTGTTCGCGACCGAAGTCATCCAAGGCGCGCCGCATATCCAGTCGGTTCTGACGACGCAGCTACGCGATCTGGTGCAAGATCAGTCGGACATATTGTCGCGCTGGATGGATGAGGGGCGCATCGCCCGCATGCACCCCGTGCATCTGATCATCTCGATCTGGGCGCTAACCCAGCACTACGCCGACTTTGATGCGCAGGTGCGGGCCATTGTGCCCGAAACCGACCCCTACCCCGCAGCGGCCGACCATTTGGCGCTGATTTTCGGCAGGCTGCTGACGCCGCAGCCCTGACCTATTGGGGCGGCCCCTGCGTTTAGCAAGGGCCGCAGCCGATCATACGAATTCGCGCAGCACTTCGGCCCCGATTTCCAGCGAACGCACACGGGCATCGAAGTCCCAGATCGCACCCGCGACCATGATCTCGTCCGGGGCATAGCGGTCGATATAGCCCCCAATCTGTTCGCGCAGAGCCGCGCGCCCCCCGACAGCCGAAACCGATAGGGCGTGCGCCGCCCCCGTCAGAATGCTGGCCGGATAGAGGCTTTCAATGTCATGGCGCGGCGGCTGCAGCAGGCCCGGCATACCGGTGCGCAAGCGGGCGAAGCTTTGCTTTTGCGACGAGGCCAGAAACTCTGCCTCGGCGTCGGTTTCGGCCGCGTAAAGGCCCATCGCCATCATAAAATAGGGCTTGTCCAGTACGGCAGACGGGCGGAACCCGTCGCGATAGACCTGAACGGCCTGCGCCAGATGGTCGGGGGCAAAGTGCGATGCGAACGCATAGGGCAGCCCCAGATAGGCCGCCAGTTGCGCCCCATAGAGGCTGGATCCCAAAATCCACACCGGCACATGGGTTCCGGCGGCAGGCACCGCCTGCACGCGTAGCTGCGCAGCATCATCGCCGAAATAGGTCATCAAATCGACCACATCCTGCGGGAAGGTATCATCACCGCCAAAGTTGCGCCGCAGCGCGTGGGCCGTCACCTGATCAGTGCCGGGTGCGCGCCCAAGGCCAAGGTCAACCCGGCCAGGAAACAGCTGCGCCAGCGTGCCGAACTGTTCGGCAATCACCAAAGGCGCATGGTTGGGCAGCATGATCCCGCCCGACCCGATGCGGATCGTCTTGGTCGCGGCCCCGACGTGCCCGATCACGACCGATGTCGCCGCGCTCGCGATGCCGATCATGTTGTGATGCTCGGCCAGCCAAAAGCGGTGGTAGCCCTGCGCCTCGGCGTGCTGCGCCAGCTTGGCCGAATTGGTCAGTGCAATCGCGGGGGTCGAGCCCTCGGCGACCTGACACAGATCCAGTATGGAATAGTGTTGCATGTCTTACCCCTGCAGCTGCGCCTTGATCAGCGCGCCGGCTTTACCAAAATCCATTTGCCCCGCATGCGCGGCCCGCAGATGCGCCATCACCTTGCCCATATCGCGCAGGCTGGCCGCAGAAACAGCCGTAATGGCATCCGCAATCGCGGCTTGCGTTTCGTCATCCGACAGCTGGCGCGGCAAAAACGTCTCGATCACGGCCACTTCGGCCCGTTCTTTCGCGGCCAGCTCGGGGCGGTTGCCTGTGTCGTATACGGTTGCACTTTCCTGCCGCTGGCGGACCATCTTGCCCATCAAGGCGATGATGTCGGCGTCGGTCACCTCGGCCCCCTCGCCGCGCGCGGCGATTTCGCGGTCTTTGATGGCCGCGCTGATCAGGCGCAGGGTCGACAAACGGGCCGTATCACGCGCGCGCATCGCCTCTTTCAGGGCGGCGTTCAGTGTCTCGCGCAGGTCCATGGCTGTGTCCTTTCATCCAATGTCGCATTCTAGATAGGGTGCCGCATGTGAAAGGTCAAAAGCGCACGGCTTTCGCTTGACCCCGACGCCCTACAGCACTAGGTACCCGACGATTTATCTAACGGTTCAGGAAAACGGAGTCGCGCCATGCCGATCACTGCCAAGAAACCGACGGCCTGCCTAGCTTTGGCAGATGGCACCGTCTTTTACGGCTTCGGTTTTGGGGCGACAGGCCAAACCACGGCCGAGCTGTGCTTCAACACGGCGATGACGGGCTATCAGGAAATCATGACCGACCCGTCCTATGCGGGTCAGGTTGTGACCTTCACTTTCCCTCACGTGGGCAATACCGGAACCACCGCCGAGGATGACGAGACAGGCGATCCTGTCGCCGCCGGCATGATCGTGAAATGGGACCCGACCGAGCCGTCGAACTGGCGCTCGCAAGGTGATCTGCATGTGTGGCTGGAAAAAAAGGGCCGCATCGGTATGGGCGGCATCGACACCCGCCGCCTGACCCGCGCCATCCGCCAGCAAGGCGCGCCGCACGTCGCCCTTGCCCATGACCCCGATGGCAACTTCGACGTCGAAGCACTGGTCGCCGCCGCCCGCGGCTTCCAAGGTCTGGTCGGTCTGGATCTGGCCAAGGACGTGACCTGCGCCCAAAGCTATACGTGGAACGAAATGCGTTGGGCTTGGCCCGAGGGGTACGCCCCGCAAACCGCCGCCCGCCACAAGGTTGTCGCCATCGACTATGGTGCCAAGCGCAACATCCTGCGTTGCTTGGCCTCGGCCGGTTGTGACGTGACCGTGCTGCCCGCGACCGCGACAGCCGAAGACGTGCTGGCGCTGAACCCCGATGGCGTCTTCCTGTCGAACGGCCCGGGCGATCCGGCTGCCACCGGCGCCTATGCCGTGCCGATGATCCAAGGCGTTTTGCAAAACAGCACCGTGCCGCTGTTCGGCATCTGCCTTGGGCACCAGATGCTGGCGCTGGCGCTGGGCGCAAAGACCGTCAAAATGAACCACGGCCACCACGGCGCGAACCACCCCGTGAAAGACGTGGAAACCGGCAAGGTCGAGATCACCTCGATGAACCACGGCTTCACCGTTGACAGCCAGACCCTGCCCGAAGGCGTGATCGAAACGCACGTCAGCCTGTTTGACGGCTCGAACTGCGGCATTCGCATGCTGGATCGTCCTGTATTCTCGGTGCAATACCACCCCGAAGCCAGCCCCGGCCCGCAAGACAGCTACTACCTGTTCGAGCGTTTTGCCGATGCGATGGATCGTCAGAAAGCCGTTTGATCTCTTACGGTTATTCACCATTCATTAACCAGTTTCTGAAAGGCTCGCCGCAACGTCGTGGCGAGCCTTTTTCATGCAAGAACACACTCTCGCGCCGGTCGGCCAGTCGCTGATCGGTGGGCTTTTGCCGGGGCCGTCGCCGGATTACACCCTACTGGCGCGGATGGGCGCATCGGATGCGCTGACCCACCGCGTGCTGCCATGGCAACAGCAGGGCGCGGTGACCGTCGTGGCCGCGCGCGGCAATGCAGGCAAGGCCACGCAGGCGCGGCTTCGGCAGGTCTTCGGGCAGGTCGCCATTTGCCCCGTCGCGCCAGACCAGTTCGACCAAGAACTACTGCCCCTTTTGCAGCAAGCCACAGTCGCGCGCGCCGAAACGTTGCTACCGCGCGATCAAAGCTGCCGGCCGATACAACAGTCGTTCGGGTTGCAGATGACGGCGCTGGCCGTGGTGGCGCTGCTGGCGCTGGCCCCTTCGGCCGTTTTTGCCGCGCTTTGTTTGGTTGCTGCCGTCCTTTGTATCGCAAACGCACTGCTAAAATTCACCTGCGCGGTGGCCGCGGGCCGCACACCGCCCCCCGCAACCGCATTGGCGGACGATGCCCTGCCCGTCTTCACCCTGTTCGTGCCCCTGCTATTCGAGGAGGACATCGCCAGTCACCTGCTGACGCGCATGTCCGCGCTAGACTACCCGCGCCACAAACTGGACCTTTGCCTGCTGACCGAGGATCACGACGCGACCACCCGCGCCGCACTGGCGCGCACCACCCTGCCGCCGTGGGTGCGCGTGATCGAGGTGCCCGCAGGCACCATCCGCACCAAGCCACGTGCGATGAACTATGCCTTACCGCTGGCGCGCGGCAGCATCATCGGCATCTATGACGCCGAAGATAACCCCGCCCCCGACCACCTGCGCCGGGTTGCTGCCGAATTTGCCGCCCGCCCCGCCAATGTCGTGTGTCTGCAAGGCAAGCTCGACTACTTCAACGCCAGCGCGAATTTCCTGACGCGCTGCTTCACCTTGGAATATGCGGTGTGGTTCCGCCTGTTCCTGCCGGGTCTGGGGCGCATGGGGATGGTCGTGCCGCTGGGCGGGACGACGCTGTTTTTGCGCGACACCGCCATCCGCGCGCTGCACGGCTGGGATGCCCATAACGTGACCGAGGACGCTGATCTGGGCATCCGCATCGCCCGCGCAGGCTACCGCACCCAGATCATCGACATTACCACGCAGGAAGAGGCGAACGGCCGCCTCTGGCCGTGGGTCAAGCAGCGATCGCGTTGGTTGAAAGGCTTTGCGATGACTTGGGCGGCGCAGATGCGCGACCCTGCCGCCCTGCTGCGCGACATCGGGCCGATACGCTTTGGCGTTTTACAAATCATGCTGATCGGCATGCTGGTGCAGACGCTGCTGGCGCCGCTGCTTTGGTCGATGTGGCTGATTGTTCTGGGCCTGCCGCATCCGCTGACCCGCTTCGTCGCGCCCGACCTGCTGCGGGCAACCGCCATCGCCTTTTTCGCGGCCGAGGCGGTGCAGCTGGTGACATACACCATCGGCGCGAAAAGGGCGGGCAAATGCGGGTTGATCCCATGGTCCCCGCTGATGCACCTGTACTTCCCGCTGGCAACCGCCGCGCTGATCAAGGCGCTGTGGGAAATGGTAAAACGCCCGCACTACTGGGACAAAACGCGGCACGGCTTCTATGCCCCGCCGCGAGCCTAGCCTTAAACGCCTTAAATCGATGCCTTCTCGGTCTTCAGCGCATCAACTTTCAGCCGCGTACGGAACGCGCGCGAGATATGCTCGCGCAGCGCGGCTTCGGCGGTGTCGCTATCGCCCGCCTCGATCGCGGCGACGATCTGTTCGTGCTCGTCCATCGTGTCGCGGCTACGCCCCTCAACCTCTAGCGAGGTGCTGGCCAGCAGCGCCATTGAACGGTGGACGAGGTCAAGCTGCTGCACAAGAAACCGGTTGTGCGACGCCAGATGGATCTGCCGGTGAAAGCGGCGGTTCGCGCGCGACAGGGCTTTGGGGTCATCCACCAACGCGCGATCGGCCTCCAGCATCTCGCGCAGGACGCGCACTTCCTCGGGGGTGGCGTGGCGCGACGCCAGACGCGCGGCAAGCCCCTCGAGCGCGCCGCGCACGGTGTACAGCTCGGACAGTTGATTGTGGTCCAGCGACGCGACAATCAACGACCGCCCATCACGCGTCAAAAGCGATTGCGTTTCGAGGCGTTGCAATGCCTCGCGGATGGGGGTGCGCGACATACCGAAACGCTCGGCCAACTCGTTCTCGACCAGCCGGTCACCGGGGCGATAGATGCCGCTATCAATCGCTTCCAGGATCTGCCCATAGGCATCACCCTGATTTGCCTTCACTTCGGTCATATTGATCCCCTTTGTCGCAGTATTAGGCGACGGCCCGCCCCCAATCAACCCGCCCTTTCTGGCTTGCCTTCGTGTTCCCTCGCTACTAGCACAGGTGCCATGACCGCTCAGCCCTTATCCCGATTGCGCATGCAGATGGACACCGTCGATACTTGGGTCTTCGACCTCGACAACACCCTCTATCCGCCCGAAGCGACGCTGTTCGACCAGATCAGGCTGCGCATGCGCGACTATGTGATGCGCGAGCTTTCGGTCGGGGCGGACGAGGCTGACCTGCTGCGTGACAGCTATTGGCACCGCTATGGCACCACGCTGGCCGGTCTGATGAGCGAACACCACATCGCCCCCGAGCCATTCCTGGACGAGGTGCATGATATTGATTTTTCGTGTCTTTGCGCTGACGTTCAGCTGGCTGCCGACATTCGCGCGCTACCCGGACGCAAGATCGTCTTCACAAACGCCGCACGCGGCTATGCCCAGAAGGTGCTGGCGGCACGCGGCCTTGCCGACCTGTTCGAAGGCGTCTACGGCATCAGCGAAACTGACTACCGCCCCAAGCCCGAGGCTGCGGCGTATCAGTCGGTCATTGCCGCCACGGGCTTCGATCCGCGCCGCGCCGCCATGTTCGAGGACGACCCGCGCAACCTGATCGTGCCCCATCAACTGGGCATGCGCACCGTGCTGGTGGGCGGCGCCGAAAGCGGCCCGCATGTCGATTACGAGGTCAGTGACGTCGGCCACTTTTTGGCCGATTTGCACCGGGGGGTGTGATGGAACAGGTGGATATCGTCATTGCGGGCGCCGGTGTTGCAGGCCTGACCGCCGCTGCGGCCTTTGGAACGGCGGGTTTTTCAGTACTGCTGGCCGACCCGGGCCCCGCGCCAACGTCGAATGTAAACGCGCCGCGCGACATGCGCACGACCGCCTTTTTGCAACCAGCCCAAGCCCTGCTGGACCGCGCGGGCGTCTGGCCGCTGATCGCGTCCGACGCTGCGCCGCTGCGGGTGATGCGCATTGTCGATGCCGCGCGCACACCGTCCGTCAGCGCCGATTTCGTGTCGGACGAGATTTCCGACCGTCCCTTCGGCTGGAACTTCCCCAACACCCTGCTGCGCGACAAACTGCTGGCCCGCATCGCAGCACTGCCCCATGTGACCGTGCTGTTCGGCACCAGCTATCGCAGCCATCTGGCGCAGGACGCGCAGGTTCAGGTCACGTTGTCGGACAGATCCGTCCGCGCGCGCCTGCTGATCGGTGCCGACGGGCGGCAATCGGCTGTGCGACAGGCGGCGGGCATCGGTCTGCATCGCAGCAGTTTTGCCCAAAAAGCCGTCGTCTTCGCGGTCACGCACAGCATTCCCCATGACAACGTCTCGATCGAGGTGCACCGCAGCGGTGGCCCCTTCACCTTGGTGCCCCTGCCCGATCTGGACGGGCAGCCTTGTTCTTCTGTCGTCTGGATGGATCGCGGCCCGCAGGCCGAGGCGCTGATGGCGCTGGACGATGCGGCCTTTATCGCGGCCGCGCAGGACCGGTCGGCGGATGTGTTGGGCACGCTTAATCTCGCCTCGCGCAGGCAGCTATGGCCCATCATCGCGCAGCGCGCCACTGCACTAACGGCTGACCGCGTGGCCCTGATGGCCGAGGCTGCCCATGTGCTGCCGCCCATCGGCGCGCAGGGGTTGAACATGTCGCTGGCCGATCTGGCTGTGCTGCTGGATCTGGCCGTTGCCGCGCCCGCAGGCCTTGGCGGCGCAAGGATGCTGCAAACCTATGCCCGCCGCCGCGCGCCCGAGGTTGCGCTGCGCATGGCAGGCGTCGCCGCGCTGAACCACGCCTCGATCGCGGGGCTGCACGGTATCGGCGCGCTGCGGGCGCAGGGGCTGCGCGCGATCCACGGGCCGCGCGTTATTCGCCACGGGCTTATGCGCTTGGGGCTGGGCGCGCGCTAAAGCGGGCCCGGCAGGCGTTCCTCCGACAGCAAAACGTTCGCCTCGACCGTGTCGACACCGGGCAGGGTCAAAATGCGACGCCGCAGCACGCGTTCAAAATCGGCCAGATCGCGCGCGACCACGCGCAGGCGATAATCGAACAGGCCCAGCACGTGTTCGACCAACTGCACTTCGCGGATGGCGGACACCGCCCGCTCAAACTCCTCGACCCCGACACGGCCCCGTGCGGCCAGTTTGATGCCCAAGAAAACGGTCACCCCAAAGCCCAGCGCCTCTTTATCCAGCACCAGACGCCGGCCCGCGATAGCGCCCGCTTGCTGCAAGCGATTGATCCGGCGCCAAGCAGCGGGCTGCGACAGGCCCAGTCTCCGACCAATTTCGCTGGCGGGCTGGGTCGCGTCCTGGGACAACATCCGCAGGATCTGACGGTCGGTCGCGTCGATATCAATCATAGCGGCAGGCTTTCGTCATTCTTGATCTGCGCGATGGTGACCAACGCCTCGATCTCTTGCAGGTGGGGCAGCGTGATGATGCGATCGTGGTAGATGGCCTGATAATCGCGCAGCGACCGCGCGATGACCGACAGCCGCAAATCGACCCGCCCGAGGAAGGTCTGAATCTCGATCACCTCGGGAACAAGGCGGGCGGCAGCGGTGAATTCTTCGAAGGCTCGGGGCTGGGTCTTGTCCAGCGTGATGCGCAACGACACCTCGACCTCGTAGCCCAGTGCGTGCCAGTTGATCACCGCCACCTGCCCCGCCAGAACGCCGGATTCGCGCAACCGTTCCAAGCGGCGCCAGACCGATTGGGCGGTGCTGCCCGCGCGGTCTGCTAAATCATTATTACTTAAAGACGGATCATCTTGTAATAATCGTAAAATCTTACGGTCAACATCATCAAGCATGACTAATCCATAATTGTCAAATTATGAGAATGACTATTTCATATAGTCAGCAAAATGAACCGTCATCAATCTGGATCATCGTAATTTTACGGCTAAATTGTCGCCATACGGGCCGCAATGCCCCGCGATAGCAAGGAAGATCCTAATGCGCGTTTATTATGACCGTGACTGCGATGTGAACCTGATCAAGGACACCAAGGTCGCCATTCTTGGCTACGGCAGCCAAGGCCACGCCCATGCGCTGAACCTGCGCGATTCCGGGGCCAAAAACATCGTTGTCGCCCTGCGCGAGGGCAGCCCCTCGGCCGCCAAAGCCGAAGCCGAGGGCCTGAAGGTTATGGGTATCGCCGAAGCTGCCGCTTGGGCCGACCTGATCATGTTCACCATGCCCGACGAACTGCAGGCCGAGACGTACAAGAAATACGTCCACGACAACCTGCGCGAAGGCGCGGCGATTGCATTTGCCCACGGCCTGAACGTCCACTTCGGCCTGATCGAGCCTAAAGCCGGCGTCGACGTCATCATGATGGCCCCCAAAGGCCCCGGCCACACCGTGCGCGGCGAATACACCAAAGGCGGCGGCGTGCCCTGCCTTGTTGCGGTGCACCAAAACGCCACCGGCAAAGCGATGGAGCTGGGCCTGTCGTATTGCTCGGCCATCGGCGGCGGCCGCTCGGGGATTATCGAGACGAACTTCCGTCAGGAATGCGAAACCGATCTGTTCGGCGAGCAAGCCGTGCTGTGTGGCGGTCTGGTCGAGCTGATCCGCATGGGCTTCGAGACGTTGGTCGAGGCCGGTTACGAGCCCGAGATGGCCTATTTCGAATGTCTGCACGAGGTGAAGCTGATCGTCGACCTGATCTATGAAGGCGGCATCGCCAACATGAACTACTCGATCAGCAACACGGCGGAATATGGCGAATACGTCAGCGGCCCGCGCATCCTGCCCTACGACGAGACGAAGGCCCGCATGAAGGCCGTCTTGACCGACATTCAGAACGGCAAGTTCGTGCGCGATTTCATGCAGGAAAACGCTGTTGGCCAGCCCTTCTTCAAAGCAACACGTCGCATCAACGACGAACACCAGATCGAACAAGTCGGCGAGAAGCTGCGCGCTATGATGCCGTGGATTTCCAAGGGCAAGATGGTCGACAAGGCCCGCAACTAAAACCGCAAGGGGCGCCAGTGGCGCCCCTTTTCTTTTACGGTGTCCATTCCATTTGGCTGTCGATGCCGTCGGACGACAGAATGCGAAACCCGCAGCGCTGGTAAAACCGGCTTGCGGCACTGCCTTCCAGCGCGGTCAGGCGGATGACCTGCCCTTGCGCTTGCAAATGTTCGATCACCGCGCGCCCCCAACCTTGGCCCTGATAGGAGGCAGACAGGTAGAAATGATCTAGCAGCAGGTGATCGTCGCACTGGCGCAGCACCAAAAAGCCCGCAAGCGCCCCAATATAAATGAGCAGCGTCGCATCGGGGTCAAAACTATCCAGCAACCGCCGCCGCGCGCGGTCGGGGTCGAACCGCCCGACCGCCTCTAGGCTGGGCCGCATCGCTGCGGCGCGCAGGTCGGCCAGTCGCGGGCCATCATCGGCCCGCGCGGGCAAGAACCGCATCAGGCCGCTTGCTCGACCGCCGCGACGATGTCGCCGACCACGGCTTCGGCCACGGCAGGATCGACGCTTTCGGCCATCACGCGGATCAACGGCTCGGTGCCCGACTTGCGGATCAGCAACCGGCCGTTGCCCTGCAGGCGCGCCTCGGCTGCGGCAATGGCCGCTTTCACAGTAGCATCATCCAGCGGGGCGCTTTCGGCGCCATAGCGGACATTGCGCAGTAGCTGCGGGACCAGATCAAACTGATGCGCCAGCGCGCTGGCCGGCTTGTCGGTTTGGGCCATGGCGGCCAGAAACTGCAACCCCGCCAGCAGCCCGTCGCCGGTCGTGGCATAATCGGTCATCACGATGTGGCCTGACTGCTCGCCCCCCAAATTCAGCCCGCGCGCGCGCATTTCCTCGACCACATAGCGGTCGCCAACGCGGGTGCGCAGCAGCGACAGGCCACGATCGGACAAGAAGGTTTCGAGCCCCATGTTCGACATGACCGTCGCCACCAAAGTACCCTGCGTCAGCGCGCCCCGCGCGGCCAAACGGGCGGCGAATAGAGCCAGCAGTTGGTCCCCATCAGCAATGCGGCCCGTCTCGTCAATAATAACGATCCGGTCGGCGTCACCGTCCAAACAAATGCCCACGTCGGCCCCATGGGCCACGACGGCGGCGGCGGCGGCCTCGGGGTGGGTGGATCCGCAGCCATCGTTGATGTTCAACCCGTTCGGGGTGGTGCCCAGCGGGATGACGTCGGCGCCCAGCTCCCACAGGACATCGGGGGCGACGCGGTAGGCTGCACCGTTGGCACTATCGACCACCACTTTCAGGCCGCGCAGGCTGAACCCGGCGGGCAGTCCGGCCTTTAGCCGTTCGGCATATCGAAAACGGCCGTCATCGATGCGCTTGGCACGGCCGATATCCTCAGATGCGGCGTTGGGCACGCCGGCATCAATCAGGGCTTCAATCTCCAGCTCGGCCTCGTCCGACAGCTTGAAGCCGTCCGGGCCGAAGAATTTGATCCCGTTGTCATAATGCGGGTTGTGGCTGGCCGAGATCATGATCCCCACATCGGCCCGCATCGAGGGGGTCAGCACCCCCACCGCAGGCGTCGGCACAGGCCCTAGCAACAGCACGTTCATGCCCGTCGATGTCAGCCCTGCGGTCAGCGCGTTTTCAAACATATAACCGGACAGGCGCGTATCTTTGCCGATCACGACGCGGCTGACACCGCGATCAGCCGCGCGGAAGTAATGCCCCGCTGCCGCGCCGATGCGCAGCGCCATATCGGCCGTCATCGGCCATGCGTTCGATCGCCCGCGGATTCCATCCGTGCCAAAGTATTTGCGTGACATGCTGCCTCTTGATCGTCGTTTTGGCCATATGACTGATGGCCCCGCATAAGGGCCACTCACATAATGTTACAGGCCTGTCGTGCGATCAGTTAGACGCTGTGCGGATCGGGTCACGGTAAAAGCGATGGGCGCCAATGCTGGCGGTACGTTCAAACGCGCGCGACCAGCTGGGGTTCACGCCGCGCGAATGGTAGAATGTCGCACCGTTCGTCAGATCGCGCGGGGCCCCGTCCATCATCGCGCGGGCGATCCGGCCCACATTGCGGTAGGCGGCGCGTTCGTTGATCACTTCGGGGCGACCGTCGCAAGTGTATGAAAACTGGCAGCTGCGCCCACTGGCGCTGCGTTGGTTCACCACGGAACAGATGGTGTTGGGAAAGCCGGGGGCGTCGACACGGTTCAAGATGACCTCGGCCACAGCCGCAATACCTTCGGTTGTCTCGCCGCGCGCTACAAAATACAGCGCCTCGGCCAGACAGGCCCACTGATCGTCGCCCGTCGCCGTCGCGGCGGAAATGCGCGCGGTCAGGTTGTCGGCCTCTTGCACGGTGGTCGTACTGTTGCGGTTCGACCCCGCAGGTGGCGCGGTCAGCGCCTGTTCCTCGTCCATCGTGTCAGAGTATCCACCCTGATCCAAAAGCGCCCCAAGGCGGCTTGCCCCCAGCTCCTCGGCGTGTAGCCCGCCTGCCCCGATGGCGACGGATACGGCCAAAAGTCCCACTGCAATCCCGTGCCCCAGCACTCCCCGATCAGACTGCATCTACCCATATCCGTCGTTTCACGCGGTCTGCCCCGCGCCGGCCCGGATTCGGTAAGCGAGATTATTCTGGGTGTCCAGATTGGATCGAAGTTTAACAAATTTTTGTAATATTACTTAATTTCATATATTTTACAGTATATTACAAATATTTCCCGCTGGCGGTCGGAAAACTACTTCGTTCACGAATCGCGATCTGCGCGGCGGCCAGCCGCGCAAGGGGCACACGAAACGGCGAGCACGAGACATAATCGAATCCCTGTTTGCGGCAAAAAGCGATGGTCTGCGCACTGCCGCCATGCTCGCCGCAGACCGACAATGTGACCCCCTGATGACTGCCCCGCGCGCGCGCCGCACCGATCTGCAGCAACTCGCCCACCCCCTCCAGATCGAGGGTGTGGAACGGATCGTCCGGAAAGACTTGGTTGGCCAGATAGGCCGGCATGAAGCGACCAGCGTCGTCGCGCGATAGGCCGTAAGTCATCTGCGTCAGATCATTTGTGCCGAACGATAAGAAGGCGACATCCTGCGCGATGTCACCGGCCCGCAGTGCGGCGCGGGGCGTTTCGACCATGACGCCCAGGCGATAAGTGAATTCAACCCCAGATTGTGCACGTACCGCACTTGCAACCGCATCGATCTGCCCGCGTACAAGCTGCACCTCGCGCCGGGCCGACACCAGCGGGATCATGATCTCGGGCGTGACGCTCAGCCCATCGCGGCTGACGGCAACGGTCGCCTCGAAAATCGCGCGGGCCTGCATTTCGTAAATCTCGGGAACTGTGATGCCTAGGCGCACACCGCGAAGGCCCAGCATGGGGTTATATTCGCTCATCGCCTCGACACGGGCCATCACGTCGGCCAAGGGCAGCGACAGGCCGTCGGCCAGATCACGCATACCGGCCCTGTCGGAGGGCAGGAATTCATGCAACGGCGGATCGAACAGCCGGATGCAGACCGGCTTTCCATTCATAATCTCGAACAAGCGAATGAAATCCTGTCGCTGGGTCGGCAGCAAACGGCCCAGCACTTCGCGGCGTTCTTGCGAATTGGCGGCAAAGATCATCTCGCGCATCATGCCGATGCGGTCACCTTCGAAAAACATGTGTTCGGTGCGGCACAGGCCGATGCCCTCGGCGGCAAAGGTGCTGGCGATGCGCGCGTCGCGCGGGGTGTCGGCGTTCGCGCGGATACCGATGTCGCGGCTGGCATCCGCCCATGCAAGCAGGGTCTGGAACGCGTCGTCCAACTGCGCCTCGCGCAGGGGGGCCTCGCCGGCCAGAACTTCGCCGTTGAAGCCGTCGACTGTAATCGTATCGCCCGCCAGAATCACACGGCCATCTGGGGCGATAACGCGGCCACCGCGCCGGTCGATGACCAAACCCGACGCGCCGACGACACAGGGCACGCCGAGCCCGCGCCCCACCACCGCCGCGTGGCTTGTGACACCGCCGCGCTGGGTCAAAACCCCTGCCGCCGCATGCATGCCACGGATATCTTCGGGCGTTGTTTCGCGGCGCACCAAAATGGCAGCCTCGCCGCGCGCGGCGGCGGCTTGTGCGTCCTCGGCGGTCAAGACCACCTTGCCGTGGGCCGCGCCGGGGCTGGCGCCGATGGCGCGCAAAATCAGATCGCGCGCCGCATCGGGGTTCACCTGACGGTGCAACATCGCGGAAATCGCTTGAACATCAATGCGATGCACCGCCTCGTCACGCGGGATGATGCCACTTTCGGCCAGATCGACGGCGATCCGCACGGCGGCGCGCACGGTGCGCGGCACGCGGACCGCATCGATAATATGCAGGACCCCGTCCGACAGGGTAAACTCGATCTGCATTTCCTCGCGCAGGCGGGTGCGGGCGATTTGCCCGAACGCCTTGAGGCGCGCGAAAACGGCGGGGTTCTCGTCCTCCAGCGACGATCCGCGCGTGTCGTGGGTCAGATAGATCGCGCCGGTCGCCGCAGCCAAGGCTTCGCGCCCTTGGCTTTGGCTCAGGTAGCGCCCCGTGATCCGCGGCGCGCCGGTGTTGCTGTCGGCAAACTGAATGACGCCCGCGCCTGATTCACCCGGGCCGACGCCAAAAGCCATGGTCTGCACGACCAACCCCAGCCCCGCATCGCTGGGCGCGCCTTTGGCTTGCCGCAAAAGGCGCGCAGACGTCCCCTCCCACGTGCGCGCCATGGAGCGCAGCACTTCGCTCAGTTGTTCGGCCGGGTCTTGCGGGAACGGCTCGTCCATCTCGGCCTCGTAGGCCGACAGGGCGCTGCGCACGGCTGAAATCCCGCCGCGCACGTCGAAATGGAACGCATCGGGGTTCAGGCGGGCGACTTGGGTGGCATAGATTTGAATGAATTGCAGGTAAAGCTTGGTGGCGACATCGGCCCCCAGCGATGCCGAAAGACTCGCATGGCTGGCATCGCACAGGCCGATATTCAAGATCGCCCCCGGCCCGCCCCAGTCCGGGTCGAGGCTGGACGGTCGAACCGACAGCAGCGGCGCTGCGCCAAACGGCGCCATCAGCGCGCCGATATCAGGCATCTGACCCCGCGCGATGCCCCTTACCGCATCGAAACTGAGAGCCACCGTCGTCGGCACCGGCATCTGCAAACGGATCAGCCGCTGCAGGCATTTGGCACGCCCGCCGAAAACATCGGGGCGCATGGCGGCGGTTTCGGTGATCAGCGTGACGGGCGCAAAGCTGGAGGCATCGGGCACTGTTCGAAACTCCTTGAACGGGTTCATTCTAACCGTGCATCGGCCACAGGTGAAAGACTTGATTCGTTTCCCCTTGGTCAGGCGGAAGTCCCTGAATGCGCAGGCGAATTCCAGAAAATTCCAATAAAACAACGCCCCCCTTGCTTTTTTGACCAAACAGGCGCATATCATGCTGGTCACTCGAGACAGAAAGAAGAGAGTGTGAAATGTCTGCCCTGAAGCGCAGCCTGAACTCGTTCGGTGCTGTTCTGGGGGTGATCGGCGCTGCATTTTGTGTATCCGCAGCCGCTCAGATCAACCATGGCCCGCAACAAGGCCTGAACCGTCCCTATTAAGTGGGGAAAGAGTTCGACATTCATTTCTGACCTTATCGGGATGCCCGCCCATTTATTTTCAGCGGCGCGGTAGCCCAGTCAGGCCAGACTTGGGGCCCCACTTTGGGGGCCGACTTGGCAAGAGACTGTAACGGTTGCAGTCTGATCGAATGTTACCAGAACTACCGCAAGATGGGCGGCCGGTCGGGGTTCATACCCGGGCCGGCCGTCTTGCTTTTGGCTGGGGCAGATCGCGAGACGTCGGGCCGGCCCAAGGGAATACCCGACCCCTTGGCCAAATGCGCGATGAACGCCGCGTCGTCGGGCTGGCGCACGAACGCCACATCAACAGCCCCGGCCTCGATCCCCGAAAACACCAGCGCCTCGCGCACGGCAGCGGCCAATTGCGGCGCGGCGGCAGGGTCTGCGTCGACGAAGGCCAACATGTGCCCACGGCTGCCGTCATCATATTCGACGGCGACTAGCGACGCCGATGCCGCGAGCATGCCAGCATGGGACAGGCGCGCGGCCAGCGCATCGCGCAGCGCCTGCGGAATCGCTTGCGGGGCGTGGATCGCGCGGGGGCGCGCCGTCGCCTCGGCTGGCGCCTCGCCCAACGTCGCCGCCAACCAATCGACTGCATCCGGCCCCAGCATCATCGCCGATGGCGCCACATCCAGATTCAGGCCGAGCCCGATGCCCTGCCCCGCGATCATCTCGACCAGACCACGGCCAGCCAAGCTGGCATAGGGCACGGCGCCGCCAGCGAATTGCGCCAAACGGTCTTCGGCGTCAAAGACCAGAATGTAATCGACACCCGCTACGTTGAAAACTGCGGGGGTAACAGACTCGCCCTCGGGTTCGCCTTCCAGCATCAGAAACAGGGGGCTATCCGCCAGCACGGCGTAAAATTGCAGCCGCCGCGCATCGTCAGCGGGATCGCGCTGCATTGCGGCGTGGGCTACATCCAGCGCCGACAAATCTACGATCATTCGGGTTTTTCCAGCACCTGATCCACGACCGGCGCGACCTCGGTTGCCGCAGCCGCGGCGGCGGCTGCAAGCGCGGGGGCGACCTCGGGGTCATCCGCCTCGCGCGCGGTTTCGCGTTGGTCGCGGACATAGGCCGCCCCTGCCAACATGATCATGCCGATGGGCGTCGTGATCATGATGAAGATGCCGATGATCAACTCGTGCAGCAGCAACTCCCCAGCGGACGCCGAGAAAAAGATCAACGACGCCAGCGCGACCCCTGCCGTGCCCCAGCTGGTGCCCAACGAGGGCGCGTGGATGCGGTCATAAAAGTTACGCAGGCGCACCAGCCCCAGCGCGCCGACGAACGTCAGCGTGGCCCCGATCACCACCAGCAGCGCAACCGGAATTGCCACCCATAGGGACAAATCGCCGCTCATTCGATCACCTCGCCGCGCAACAGGAATTTAGCAAAGGCGACAGTCGTGATGAATCCAAGCACCGCAATAATCAGCGCGGCCTCAAAATAATAGTGGCCGCCAGTACGAATCCCCGTGACCAGCAGCAACAACATGGCCACGATATACATCGTATCTAGCCCCAACACGCGGTCTTGGGCGCGTGGCCCCTTTAGCGCGCGCCAGCCGGCCAGACAAAGCGCAAGGGCCAGCATGATCTGCGCATAGGTTACCGCCCAGAAAAGGATGGTTCCGCTCATTCGTAGATCTCCATCAAAACGCGTTCATAGCGATCTTGCAGCGTACGACGCCAGATGTCTTCGTCGTTCAGATCGAAGACATGCACCAGCAAGCGCCCAGTTTCGGGGTCGTGCTTGATCCAGGCCGACCCCGGCGTTGCGGTCACGGCCAGCGCCATAACCATCAGGCCAAAGTGGTCGCGCAGCTTCAAGTCAACCGCGACAAAACCCGAATGACGTGCACCGCGATGGCCTTTGGTGACGATCATCCAGAACACTTCGGCGTTCGATTTAATAATATCGCCGCCGATCACAAAGAACAGCTTGATCAGCAAGTCCCAGCGTTTGATGCGGCGCGCAGCGGGGTGGATCAGCGCCAGCGCGCGGCCAGCCGACAGCGCAATCATCAGGCCCAGCAGCAAGTGACCCAGCGAAAATTCCGTCAGCGCCATCCAGACAAGTGTCAACGACGCGCTGACCATGGGGTGAGGGATGATTTTACGCACCGTTTTCTCCCTCTGGCATGGGGGCTGCCGCTGCGGGCACCTGCTTATCCTCGACACGGGGGGCGGTGATCACGCCGTCGATGTAGATCGTCGGACGCGCCAAAGCCCTTGCGGTAATTTCGGTGTAGCGCATCAGCGGGTGGGCGCGCACGGCCATCAGCACCAGCAGCACGACCAAGCCGACAATCGGGATCACCTCTTGCAGGCGCACCTTGGCCATGGGTTCGTCATCGCCCCAAAATGTCTGCATTCCGATCCGCACCAGCGCAATCATGGTGGCAAAGCCGGACAGTACGACAAGGAAGACGAACAACCACATAATCGGCGCAGGCTCGCCTCGCCCAAGGCCCGACGGGTTCAGCCCCGATGACAGCATCGCGAATTTACCGATAAACCCCGGCAGTGGCGGCATGCCCGACAAGACGATTGCCACCGCGAAGAACGAAATCGCAAGAACGGTCAGCACGCCCGGAATGGTAATACCGACCTCGCCCGCCTCGGTGTCGTCTTCGGGGGTTTCAACGCCGTAGGCATCGGCGGTCAGGGCCAAAATGGCCGCGATACCGCCCTGACGGCGCTGCAAAACCTCGTCCAGCAGGAATAGCGCGGCGGTCGCCAGCGTCGATGCGATCATATAGTACATCGCGCCGCCCAGCATCGCCATGCCGCCGCCGCCAATGGCAAAGCCGATCACCGCGATCAATGTGGCCGATGTGACCTGCACCGAATACCCTGCCATCCGCCCCAGACTTTGCGACGTCATCACGCCCGCGGTCGCGTAGATCAGCGACAACAAACCGACAGCGATCAACACCTCGGACCCGAAACCGGCGGATAGGCCACCGCTTTCACCAAACAACAGCATCGTCATTCGCAAAATGACGTAAATGCCGACCTTGGTCAGGATCGCGAACATCGCCCCCACCGGCGCAGGCGCGGCCTGATAGGTCGGCGGCAGCCAGAAGGCCAGCGGCCATGCGCCCGCCTTAATCAAGAACGCGATCCCCAAGACACCCGCAGCGGCGTGCAGCATCGGGCGGTCAGCCTCGCTGATGTTGACGATTCGGGTGGCAAGGTCGGCCATGTTCAGCGTACCTGTCACACCATAAATCAGCGACACACCAATCAGGAACAGCAGCGCGCCAATCAGGTTGATGGCAATGTAGTGCAGCCCTGCCCGCACCCGCAGTTGCCCCGACCCATGCAGCATCAAACCGTACGAGGCCGCGAGCAAAATCTCAAAGAAAACGAACAGGTTGAACAAATCGCCCGTCAGGAAAGCGCCGTTCACCCCCATAATCATGAACTGGAAGATCGAATGGAAGTGCTGCCCCTGCCCCTGCCACCCCGCCGAAGCATAGATCAGCGCAGGTATCGCGACGATCGACGTCAGCAACAGCATCATCGCCGACAATCGGTCGACCACCAGCACAATCCCGAAGGGGGACGCCCAGTCGCCCAGCAGGTAGAACCCGATCGAGTTTCCGCCCGTCAGTTCCGACCCCTTGGCACGGCTGAGGAGTTCGATCGCGACAATCAACATCGCGACGGCCGACCCAAGGCTCATGATCATTTTGGCACGGCGCTGGCGGTCATCATATAGCAGCATCAATGCCCCGACGACCATCGGGATGACGATCGGCGCGATCATCAGATGTTCAGGTGAAGCGCCAGCCATCAATTGCTCTCCTTGCCGTCTACGTGATCGGTGCCGGTCAACCCGCGCGAGACCATCATCACCACCAGAAACAGCGCCGTTGTGGCAAAGCTGATGACGATTGCCGTCAGAACCAGCGCCTGCGGCACGGGGTCGGCAAATTGTGACGGGTCAATCACACCGTTTTTTTCCATGATCGGGGCCTTGTCGACCCACAGCCGCCCCATCGCAAAGATGAACAGGTTCACCCCGTATGACAGCAGGCACAGGCCGATAATCACCTGAAATGTGCGGGGCCGCAGCACAAGCCACACCCCCGATGCGACCAGAACGCCGATGGCCGCTGCCAGAACATGCTCCATCAGGCGGTCTCCTCGTCTTTGGTGCGGGCTTCGTCTTGCTCGCGGGCACGCGAGGACCGCAGCGATTGGTGAGCGATAGCGATCAGCATCAGCACAGTCGCCCCGACGACCAGCAGGAAGACGCCAAGGTCGAACAGCAGCGCAGTCGCTGCGGGCACTTTACCGATCATCGGCACGTCGATGTATTGCGAATACGCGGTCAGGAAGGGGTAGCCGAACAGCCACGCCCCCATGCCCGTTGCCGCGGCGACCAGCAGCCCCAGCCCTATCCACCGGATCGGCAGAACCGTCAGCCGCGATTCAATCCAGCGCACGTTCGACGCGATATATTGCAGCAAGAACCCGATCGCCAAGGTCACGCCCGCCGCAAAGCCGCCACCCGGCAGGTCATGCCCGCGGAAGAACAGATAGGCAGACAGCGCGATAATAGGGGCGAACAGCCACTGCATGATAATGGCGGGGACGTACATGTAATCGTCCAACACCTTCGGATCGACGCCGATCTGCTCGTCGGGGCGGCCCGCAGCTTCCTGTGCGGGGCGGAAGCGGCGCAGCAGCGCGAACACGGTCAGCCCCACGATAGCCAGCACAGTAATCTCGCCGAATGTGTCGAAGGCGCGGAAGTCGACAAGGATGACGTTGACCACGTTGGTGCCGCCACCTTCCGAATAAGCGTTTTCCAAGAACCAGTCGCCGATGGTGTTCACCGGATTGGATGTCATCACCGACAGCGCGACCAGCGCAACGCCGACCCCGCAAGCGACGGCAATGATCAGGTCGCGGACGCGGCGGCTGCGCGACTGCAGCGACTGGTCGCCCTTGATGGGCTCGCGCCGTTTAGGCAGCCAGCGCAGGCCCAGCAGCAACAGAACAGTCGTCACAATTTCGACCAGCAACTGCGTCACCGCCAGATCAGGCGCCGACAGCAAGGCGAACGTCATCACCGTACAAAGTCCCGCCCCGCCCAGCAGCGCCAGCGCAGCAAAGCGGTGGTACTTGGCCTGCCACGCAGCAGCGACCGCACAGCAAATCCCCACAGCCCAAAGCAATGCGAACGCTGGGTCGAACCCAACGCCCACACGGGCGTCCGGCATCAGGCGCGGCACGCCCCACAGCGACCAGCCCGCCCCAAGGAACGCCACCATGATGATGATCAGCAGCTGCGACTGCAAACGCTCGGTCGCAAAGATGGCTAGCAGCTTACGCGGCACGCGCCAGGACAGAACCAGCAAAAGGCGATCGAAAACGCGTTGCGCGCGCAGCTTGTACATGACGGGCGGGCCATCGGGCCCTTCCTCGATCGGGCGGCGCAGCAACAGGTAAAACAGCGCGCCGCCGATCAGGGCAATCGCGCTCATCATCAGGGGGGTGTTAAACCCGTGGAACAGCGAAAGCGAATAATGCGGGGTTGCATCGCCCAGAACGGACAGCACCGCAACTTTCAGTATCGGCGCAATGGTATAATAGGGGAAACAGCCAACCGCGACGGCCAGGGCCACCAACACCTCGACCGGCAGACGCATCAGGTGCGGCGGCTCGTGCGGGTGCTTGGGCAGGCTGGTCGCTTCGGGGCCGAAGAACACGGTCACGATCAGGCGCAGCGCATAGGCGGCCGAGAACAGCGACCCAATCGTCGCAACCCAAGGCAGCGCCGCATTGAAGCTGTCGCCCGTATAGCTTTCCAGCGTTTCCGCCAAGAACATCTCTTTCGACAGGAAGCCCGACAACAGCGGCACACCGGCCATGGCCGCGGCGGCTAGTGCGGTTAGCGCAAAGGTCACCGGCATCAGGCGGCGCAGGCCTGAAAGACGGCGCATATCGCGTGTCCCTGCCTCGTGGTCGATGATCCCTGCGGCCATGAACAGGCTGGCTTTGAAAATCGCGTGGTTGGCGATGTGGAAGATGGCCGCCACAATCGCGGCGGGCGTGCCGAACCCAGCAAGCGCCGTAATCAACCCCAGATGGCTAATGGTCGAATAGGCCAGCAGCCCCTTCAGGTCGTGGCGGAAGACCGCGACAAAGGCACCAAACAGCATGGTGAACATGCCGATGCCACCAACAATATAGAACCACAGATCCGTGCCACCAATACTGGGCGCAAAGCGCACCATCAGGTAGACCCCTGCTTTCACCATAGTAGCCGAGTGCAGATAGGACGACACCGGCGTGGGTGCGGCCATCGCGTTGGGCAGCCAGAAGTGGAACGGGAACTGCGCCGATTTGGTGAATGTGCCCAGCAGGAACAGGATGATGATCACGGGGTAAAGCGCGTGATCCTTGATCTGCGCGCCAGCGGCCAGAATTCGGTCGACATCGTAGCTGCCCACGACATGGCCCATGATCAGCATGGCGACCAGCAGGCAAAGCCCGCCCGCGCCCGTCACGATCAGCGACATCCGCGCCCCATCACGCGCGCCTTGCAAATGGTGCCAATACGAAATCAGTAAAAACGAGGTGATTGAGGTTAGTTCCCAGAACACGACCAGCATAATCACGTTGCCCGACAGCAAAACGCCCGTCATCGCGCCGGTAAAGGCCAGCAGGCTGCCGAAAAACCGCGCCGAGGGGTCTTTTGGCGACAGATAGAAGCGCGCGTAGATGACCACCAGCAGCCCGATACCGAATACCAGCAGCAGGAACATCCAGCTGAACCCATCAATCCGGAACACAAGGTTGAGGCCAATGCTGGGCACCCACGCAATCTGGCTGCGCAGCGCGCCGCCATCGGCAATCATCGGATAGAGCGAAAGGGTGATCCCCAGACCTGCCGCCATCACCAAGGCCGCCAACCACGCCTCGGCATTGCGGGCATGGGTGCCGATGGTCAGGGCCAAAAGGGCACCGGCAAAAGGTAACGCGGTCAGAACCAGCAACAGGTTTTGTTCGATCATTTGGCCCCTTCCCGCGTGTTAGCCCCCACTTCGTTTGGCCTGCCCGCACGGTGCGGGCAAAAACGCGGCGATCATCGTCACGCCGCGGCATCTGGACAAGACATCGCAAGGACGCCCCGCCGCAGGACAATAGCCCGCAGCCTATGCACCGCAGGCCCTTGCAAGGGCGCTTAAAAGCTAGGGCACGCCCGATCGCTTGTCGAGGGCTAAAGGCGCGAAAATCAACATTTTGGGCCTCAAATTGCAGGTAATTTCGCATCGCGGTCTGCGAGGCTGCCGACGCCCCCGCCAGCGCTGCCCCCCGCACGCCGCAGGCGCAGCGCATTCCCCACCACGACTACCGACGACAGCGCCATCGCGCCGGCCGCCAACGCAGGCGAAAGCATCCAACCGAACGCAGGGTAAAGCACCCCCGCAGCCACGGGTATCAGCAGGACATTGTAGGCGAAGGCCCAGAACAAATTCTGGCGGATGTTAACCATTGTCGCCCGCGCCACCTGCCGCGCGCGCAGCACGCCCGCGATATCACCGCTCATCAACACCACATCGGCGCTCTCTATCGCAATGTCGGTGCCATTACCTACGGCCAGCCCCACGTTGGCGGTCGCCAAGGCGGCGGCGTCGTTGATGCCGTCACCCGTAAAGGCCACGGGGCCGCTGGCTTGAAGCGCCAGTATCGCGTCGCGCTTGCCTTCGGGCAGCACTTCAGCCAGCACCTCGTCCACCCCCAGTTGCGCGGCAATACGCTGCGCATTGGCCTTGGCATCGCCCGAGATCATCACCACGCGCGCGCCCGATGCGCGCAGCGCGGCAACCGTCTGACTCGCGTCGGGCTTGACCTGATCCGCGACCGTCAGCCACCCCGCGATTTGCCCGTCGCGCGCAATCAGCACCGGCGCCTGCCCGTCGACGGCCAATGCGGCCAGCTGTGCGGAAACAGGAGCCAGATCGATCTGCTCGCGCGCCATCAGACGCTGGTTGCCTATCGCCAAACGGTGCCCTCCAACCGCCCCCGTAACGCCCATGCCGGGCACGGCCACAACATCCTGTGCCAGCGGCAATGCGCGCCCCGCCGCACCCGCGACAATCGCCTGCGCGGTGGGATGTTCGGACAGCGCCTCGACCGCCGCAACCTCGGCCAGCAGGTCGCCGTCAACGCGGCTTTCAAATGTTTGCAAGCGCGGCTTGCCTTCGGTCAGCGTGCCGGTTTTATCAAAGGCAAAAGTCGTGACATCGGACAGCCGCTGCAACGCGTCGCCCTTGCGGAACAGCACGCCCAGTTCTGCCGCGCGCCCCGCCCCCACAATGATCGAAACCGGCACCGCCAGCCCCATCGCACAGGGGCACGCGATGATCAGCACCGACACTCCCGCCACCAGCGCATGGCTTAGGCGCGGATCGGGCCCAAAGACCAGCCAAACGGCCACCGTCAGCGCGGCCAGCGCCATCACCACGGGCACGAACCAGAGGGTGATGCGGTTAACCAGATCCTGCACAGGCAGGCGCGCGCCCTGCGCTTCCTCGACCATGGTCAGAATGCGCGCTAGCACGGTTTCACCGCCCACGGCGGTCACTTCAGCCCGCATCATACCGACACCGTTCAGCGTGCCGCCGACCAGCGCATCGCCTTCGGCTTTCGTCGCGGGCATCGGCTCGCCGGTGATCATGCTTTCGTCCACATAAGACTGGCCCGACAGCACGCGCGCGTCCGTGGCGATGCGCGCGCCCGGCCGCAATTGCAGCACATCGCCAACCTGCAGCGCGGCGACTGGCACTTCAACCGGCCCGCCCTCGCGCTCCACCCACGCGGTCGCAGGGCGCAAATCCATTAGGCGACGAATGGCCGCACCAGCGCGCCCGCGGGCCCGCGCCTCTAGCCAGCGCCCCGCGAGGATCAGCGTCACGATGACGCCCGCCGCCTCGAAGTAGACGACGCGCCCCGCGTCGGGCACAAGCCCCGGCAGGAACAGCACAAAGCTGGAATACAGCCACGCGGCCCCTGCGCCCACCGCCACCAGCGCGTTCATATCGGGCGCGCTGTGCAGCAGCGCCGGGATACCGCGCCGAAAGAAGACCTGCCCGGGCCACGCCAGCACCGCCGTAATCAGCAGAAATTCGAACAGCCATAGCGTCAGCGGCAGCGCACCAAACGCGCCGTGCAGCGCATGGCCAAGGCCGGGGATCAGGTGGCTGCCCATTTCCAGCACGAAGACCGGCGCAGTTAGTGCGGCGGCGACCAGCAGATTGCGCTGCAAAACAGCAGCCTCGGCGGCGTCGCGATCTTCGCGGGCAGCCTCGTCTTGCCGCAAGCGGGCGTCATAGCCAGCGCGTGTCACCGCAGCGACCAGACGGTCGGCGTCGCGCGACAGATCATCCAGCTGCGCGGTGCGCGTCGCCAAGTTCACGTGAGCATTCGACACGCCCGGCACCGCAGCCAGCGCCTTTTCTACGCGCGCGACGCAGGATGCACAGGTCATCCCCTCGATTTCCAAAACGCGGTGCTGCGCTTGGGCGGGGTAGCCCGCCTTGTCCAACGCTGCAGCCACGTTCTGGGTAACTTCGGCAGCAGTCGCGCCCGCAGCCAAGCTGACGCGCCCCACATGCGTTGCCAAATTCACATCGGCCTGCGCCACGCCATCGACCTTCGACAGCACTTTTTGCGCACGCGCCGCACACGAGGCACAGGTCATACCCTGAATATCAAAGGACAGTTCCATTTGGGCCCCCTTTCCTGATTCGCACCTAGATAGGGCCTTCCCAAATGGTAAGGTCAAGCGCGCCTCAGCTGCCGCGATAGGTCGAATAGCTGAAAGGCGACAGCAGCAACGGGACGTGGTAATGGTCATCTGCAGCCATCCCGAACCGGATCGGGACGATATCCAGAAAATCACGCGTCATGCCGTGGGCGACCAGATAATCCCCCGCATGGAAGACCAATTCGTAGGCGCCCAGCGCGAAAGCGGCCTCGGGCAAAATCGGGCCATCGGTGCGCCCGTCGCTGTTGGTCACTTTGGTCGCGATCAGCAGGCGGCCGCCATCCAAGCTACCATCCAGGCGGAACAGCTCGATCGTCAGGCCTACGGCAGGGCAGCCGCGCGCTGTGTCCAAAACGTGGGTCGTCAGGTAGCCAGTGCTCATTTCTTGGTCCTCCGGTGGAATTTTGCAGCGGCCAGCTTGCAACTTTCCCGCCGCGCGCGCTACGCCTGATTGGAAGGATCGGAGAAGAAAATGACAAACCGCTATCCGCGTGATTTCAGGGGCTACGGCCCGAACGCCCCAGACGCAGCGTGGCCCAGCGGGGCCAAAGTCGCCATATCCATGGTACTGAACTATGAAGAAGGCGGCGAAAACAACGTCTTGCACGGCGACGCCGCGTCCGAGGCGTTCCTGTCGGACATCGCAGGTGCCGCCATGTGGCCGGGGATGCGCCACTGGAATATGGAATCGATCTATGAATACGGCGCGCGCGCGGGCTTTTGGCGCCTGCACCGCCTGTTCACGGGGCTGAAAGTTCCTGTCACGATTTACGGCGTCGCCACCGCGCTGGCGCGCAACCCCGAACAGGTCGCCGCCATGAAGGATGCGGGCTGGGAAATCGCCAGCCACGGCTGGAAGTGGGTCGAGCATAAAGACATGCCCGCCGAGGTCGAACGCACCCAGATCGCCGAGGCCATCCGCCTGCACACCGAGGTTGTGGGCGAGCCGCCCAAGGGCTGGTACACCGGCCGCTGTTCCGCCAACACCGTCGCCCTGACCGCCGAAACCGGTGAGTTCGACTGGATCTCGGACACCTACGACGACGACCTGCCCTATTGGCTAGAGGTCGGCGATCGCGACCAGCTGGTCATCCCCTACACGCTGGAGGCAAACGACATGCGCTTTGCCACCGCGCCGGGCTATATCGAGGGCGAGCAGTTCTTCCAGTATCTGAAAGACAGCTTCGACACGCTTTATGCCGAGGGGCTGGCGGGTCAGGCCAAGATGTTCTCGGTCGGGTTGCACAACCGCCTGATCGGTCGCCCCGGCAAGGTCGCGGGGCTGAAGCGGTTCCTAGATTACGCGCTGTCGCACGACGGCGTCTGGTTTGCCACGCGCGGCCAAATCGCCGCGCACTGGGCCGAACACCACCCCCACCAGCGGATCGAACGCCCAAGCAAGATGGACCGCGACACATTCGTGGCGCGCTTCGGCGGCATTATCGAACACAGCCCGTGGGTCGCCGAACGCGCCTTTGATCTGGAACTAGGCCCCGCGCATGACAGCGCCGTCGGCCTGCAAAATGCGCTGGTGCGCATACTGCGCTCGGCCTCGCGCGCGGAAAAGCTGGGCGTGCTGAACGCACACCCTGATCTGGCTGGTAAACTGGCTGCGGCCAAGCGCCTGACGGCCGAGTCCACCGCAGAACAAGCCAGCGCAGGGCTGGATGCGCTGACGGATGAGGAACGCGCGACCTTCACCCGCCTGAACACCGCCTATGTGGAAAAGTTCGGCTTCCCGTTCATTATCGCGGTGCGTGACAACACCAAAGCCAGCATCATGGCCGCGTTCGAGCGCCGCCTTGCAAACGATACCGACACCGAATTTACCGAGGGGCTGCGCCAAGTCGAACGCATCGCCCTACTGCGCCTGAAAGCGATGCTGCCATGACCTACGCCTTCCCCCCCGGCGGCATGCCGCCTCTGACCGACGACCCCGCCGACGCCGGTGCCATTTTTACCGAGGCCTATGCCTTTATCCCCGCCTCGGTCATGCGTGACATTGTCGCCAGCCTGCTGCCCGGCTGGGACAAAACCCGCGCATGGATCATCGCCCGCCCGTTGACCGGCTTTGCCGAAACCTTTGCCCAATACGCGGTCGAGGTCGCGCCCGGCGGCGGATCGACCATGCCCGAACCTGACGCGGGTGCCGAAGGCGTGCTGTTCGTGGCTGAGGGCGAAATGCGCCTGACCCTCGACGGGGCTGCCCACACGCTGGTGGCGGGCGGATACGCCTTCCTGCCCCCCGGCACCATTTGGACGGTGCTGAATACGGGTGATAGCCTGTTGAAATTCCACTGGGTCCGCAAGCGCTATGAACCCGCACCGGGCCTGCCCGTGCCTGCGGCCTTCGTCACATCCGACGCGGAAAACCCGATCAACTGGATGCCCGGCACTGACAAATGGGGCACGACGCGCTTTGCCGACCCCAACGACCTGCGCCACGACATGCACGTTAACATCGTGACCTTCAAACCAGAAGGCCGCATCCCCTTTGCCGAAACCCATATCATGGAACACGGCCTTTATGTGCTGGAAGGTACGGCGGAATATCTGCTGAACCGCGATTGGGTCTCGGTCAAGGCCGGAGATTTCATGTGGCTGCGCGCGTGGTGCCCGCAGGCCTGCATCGCGACAGGCGACGGCCCCTTTCGCTATCTGCTGTATAAAGACGTGAACCGCCACCCCAGCCTGACACTGGGCGGATGGGCCGCGAAATGATCACCGCGCGCCCCCTGACCGCGGCGGACTTCGCACCCTATGGCGATGTGCTGGACGCCAGCGGTGACCCCGACCGCATCATCAATGCCGGCATGTGCGGTCGCTACCACGACCGCGCACGGCTGGACTTTGCCGACGGCGGGCGCGCGGGCCTCAGCATCTTTAACGCGACCCCGCGCACGCTGCCCTACGCGCTGGATCTGCTGGAGCGCCACCCGCTGGGGGCGCAGGCCTTTGTGCCGATGACCCAGCACCCGTTTCTGGTGATCGTGGCGCAAGATGCAAACGGCCAGCCCGGCCAGATCGAAGCGTTCGTCACCACCCCCGGCCAAGCGATTAACTTCCATCGGGGCACGTGGCACGGGGTGCTGACCCCGCTGCACAGCCCCGGCCTATTCGCAGTGGTCGATTACATCGGCGCGGGCGACAACCTTGAGGAAGTCATCCTGCCCGCCCCCATCACCGTCACAGTGCCGCCAGAGCTGCGTTAACCCCGCGCACCCCCGCATAAAGCTGCTGCCAAATGGCAAAGCGCTGCTCGGCCAAGGCCGCAGCGGCAGGCGCGGGGGTGAACACACGATCGACGGGCACCAACGCCTGCGCGGCGGCGGCCAGGTCGTCGGTCAGGCCTATCCCTGCCGCCGCCATCACACCTGCCCCCATCGCCCCCGCGTCGCGCGCCTGCATGCGCACCACGGGACGCTGCATCACATCGGCGCGGATTTGGCACCATGCGTCCGATGCCGTCCCGCCGCCACCCACGCGCACCACCGCGGGGCGCATGCCCCCCGCCTTTTCAAGTGCCTCGAGGGCGAGGCGCGCCGAAAAGGCGACCCCCTCCATCACAGCGGCGACCATCCGTGGCGCCTCGGTCGAGCTATCCAATCCTGCAAAAACACCGCGCGCCACGGCGTCCCACAGCGGGGCACGCTCGCCTTCTAGATGCGGCAAAAACAGTGGACTGCGGGGGTAGATCACCTCGCCCTCGGCCATCTGCGCGGCGGCCGCGGGCGTCACATTCAGCAGCCGCGCCAGCCAATCCAGCGAGGCGCCGCCCGCTTGCGTCGGGCCTGCGTGCAGCGTGATGCCGCGCCATGCGGGGAAGGTAATGACACCCGCCACAGGGTTGCGTGTGGCCGAAATCAGCGCCAGCACCTCGGACGTGCCGGACAGGTTCATGCCCTCGCCCTCGGCCGCAACGCCAACCCCGAACATCGACGCCCACGCGTCCATCGTGCCCGCAACCACCGGCACGCCTTGGAACACACCTTGCATCTGCCCGATGACATCCAACGGGTCGCGCAGCGGCGCCAGCCGCCGCGCCGCATCGGGCAGCAAATCCAGCACCGCGCGGGCATAGGCCATATCGGTCCCCACCAGCCCGACCGAGGCAATCGGGTCAGCGGCAAGCTGCCCCGTCAGCCGCGCGATGATGTAGTCTTTCGGGGCCAGTACATAGGCGGTGCGCGCCCAAAGGTCGGGGTGCGCCTCGGCCAGCCACGCCATACGGGACAGCGCGTGGCTGGCGTCTATCTGCATCGGCGTGCCCAGCGCCGCGATCTTTTGATCGACCGTCAGCGCTCCATCCAACCGCGAGGCCGCCACAGCCGCGCGCCCGTCAGCCCAATTGATCGCAGGCAACAAAGGCTGCAAATCGGCATCAACAAACACATGGGTGTTCACCTGCGACGTCACCCCGACCGCCGCGACGCGCCCCGCCTGCGGGTGCGCAGCAAATTCGTCCAGCGCGCGCATCACATGGTGCAACCAATCCGCAGGGTCCTGTTCAACCAACCCCGGCGCAGGGCGCGCGGTCGCATAGGGCGCACCATAGCTGGCAAGGCGCTGGCCACTTTCGTCGAACATCACGGCCTTGACCGCCGTTGTGCCAATATCGACGCCAACCAGAACTGCCTTGGACATTTTCCCTCCGCTATTTTGGGCTGCCGCTTGCGCGGACGCTGGACAGTGGGGTGCGCCGCTGCCATTCATGGCCAGATCAATCATAATCCTTCAGGCTGAGGAAGACCTGTCATGATCCGTAAGGGACAAGCCATTGCCACCGCCGCCGTTTTCGCCGCACTGGGCGGCAGCGCCGCTTGGGCCGAAACGGTCTCGGTCATTACCCCCTATCTCGCCCAACCCGGCACACAGTTTTATGTCGAGGCGTTTCAGGCCCGCGCCGCCGAACTGGGCTGGGACGTGAACGTCGTTGATACCGCAGGCGATGTCGCCGCCGTTATCAGCCGGATCGAGGATGCCGTGATCCAGAACGTCGATGCTATCGTCATCAACGTCGATCCCGTTCAGGTCGGGGCCGGTCTTGCGGCTGCGGCCGATGCCGGCATTCCGGTTGTCGGGATGGATGCGGGCAGCGACCCGCAGCTGGCCGCAAACGTCACGTCGAACGGCTACGCGATGGCTGCCGAAACGGCTGTCTACGTCGCCGACCGCCTGCACGGCGCAGGTAACATCGTGATGATCACCTTTGACCCCTTCCCGCCGGTGCAGGTGCGCGGTGTGATCGCCGATGCCGTTTTCGCCAACTTCCCCGACATCAAGGTGCTGGACCGCATCACCCCTGACGTGTCCGACGGCGGCATCGCCGACAGCCGCGCCAAGATGGAGGCGATCCTGACCGCCAACCCCGAACCGGGCTCGATTTCGGCCGTCTGGGCGGCATGGGACCAGCCCGCCCTTGGGGCGCTGCAGGCGATCGAGGCGGCGGGCCGCGCAGATGAAGGCATCGTGATCACCGGCATCGACGCGAACCCGCAGGCCCGTGACGCCGTCGCCGCTGGCGGCAACTTCGAGGCCACCGTTGCGCAGGATTTCGCCGGCATCGGCCGCACCACCGCCGACACCGTCGCCCGCCTGCTGGGCGGCGAGGAGCTGCGTAGCAAGAACGTCTATGTCCCGACCGTGCTGATCACCAGCGCGAATGCGGCCGAATAACAAAGGCGGGGCGGGATGACCGCCCCTTTTCCCATGACGACCCTGATCCTTTCCGACATCAGCCGCCGCTATGGCGCGGTACAGGCGCTGCAAGGCGTCGACCTCACCCTGCAATCAGGCGAAATTCATGCCTTGATGGGTGAAAACGGCGCGGGAAAATCCACGCTGATCCGCGTGCTGGCCGCGCTGGAGCGCCCCGATAGCGGCACTTTCGCGCTGGATGGCACCCCCATTCGCCCCGATGCAGCCGTTCGCCGCATCCGCTTTATCCATCAGGAACTGCAGGTCGTCCCGACCCTGTCCGTCGCGGAAAACATGCACCTTGCGCACCCCTACCCGCGCCGCTTTGGTCTGGTAGACTGGCGCGCGCTGCACGCTGCAGCGGGCGCGGCGCTGGCGCGGCTGGGGCTGGATCACATTTCGCCCCGCCAGCCCATGGCCCAGCTGGGCCCGGGCGATCAGATGCTGGTGCGCATCGCGGCAACGCTAATCGGCGACGGCGACGCGCCATGGCTTTATGTGATGGACGAGCCCACCGCCGCCCTGACCGGTGACGAGGCCGCGCGCCTGTTTATCGTCATCCGCCAGTTGGTCGCGCGAGGGGCCGGCATCCTCTATGTCTCGCACCGTATGGGCGAGGTCATGGCGCTATCCGACCGGATCACCGTGCTGCGCGACGGCCAGCTGGTTGAAACCCGTGCGCGCGCCGAAACCGACCAGTCGCGCATCATCACCGCCATGACCGGCCGCGCGATGATCGACCTTTACCCCCCGCGCCCCGCCACGGCCGAATTTGCGCCGCGCTTGGTCGTTAAGGGCTTGACCGCAGGCCGCGTGAAAGACGCCAGTTTCACCGTCGGTAAGGGCGAGATATTGGCGCTGGCCGGGCTGGCGGGCGCTGGGCGCAGTTCTATCCTGTCGGCCCTGGCTGGCGCGATTCCCCTGCGCAGTGGGCAAGCCACGCTGGACGGCACGCCGATTGCACACGGGCCAACCGCAGCATGGGCGCACGGCATCGCCCATGTCCCCCCCGAACGGCGCGCCGAAGGGTTGATGCTGGACCAAAGCATTACCGACAATATCGTCCTGCCCCATCTGGCGTCCCTGTCCCGCGCGGGGCTGCGCAACCAATGGGCCGAGCGCGCTTTAGCCAGCGCGCAGGGCCAAGCCGTGCGCCTCAAAGCTGCCTCGATCCAGCATCCGGTGCTGTCCCTCTCGGGCGGGAACCAGCAAAAGGTGCTGTTTGCCCGTGCCTTGGCCGGGAATCCGCGCCTGCTGCTGCTGAACGAGCCGACGCGCGGCGTCGATGTGGCGGCGAAGTTCGATATTTACCAAATCATCCGCCAGCTGGCCGACAGCGGCGTCAGCGTCATCGTCGCCTCGTCCGACCTGCCGGAGCTGATCGGACTAGCCGACCGCATCGCAGTGCTGGTCGGCGGCGAGATTCGCGAGATCATTCCCAACGAAAAGCTGACCGAAGGTCTGTTGCTGACCCGGTGCTACGCCAGCAAAGGAGAGGCCGCATGACATCATATCTGCGCCGTTTCGCCAGCCTGATCGGTATGGCTGCCATTGTCGTGTTCTTCTGGATCAACCTGCCCGACACGTTCATGACCGCGCGCAACTGGCTGAATATCAGCCAACAAGTCAGCATGTTGCTGGTTGTCGCTGTGGCGATGACGGTGGTGATGGCGATGAACGACTTCGACCTGTCGGTCGGGGCGATGGCATCGCTTGCGGGTGTGGTGGCGGGAGTTTTGTTCACCCAAGGCTGGGATATCGGGCCGACCATCGCGGCGGCGCTGGCGATTGGCTTGCTGGGCGGCTTGCTGAACGGCGTGCTGATTGCGGGGGTCGGCATTTTGCCGTTCATCGCAACGCTGGCGACCATGACCATCTTTTCTGGCCTCGCCATGCTGGTCTCGGGCGGCAAGACGATTTTCGGGGCCGCAATCCCGACGGCCTTCGCCGAATTCGCACGCGGCGGCATCCCGCTATGGGAAGACGCGGGCCGCGTAACGCGCCTGCCTGCGCTGACTGTTGTAGCGTTGCTGGTGGCCGTCGCGCTGTGGCTGGTTCTGGAACAAACCAGCTATGGCCGCCGCCTTTATGCCATCGGCGGCAATGCGACGGCTGCGCGCTTGGCGGGTGTACGGGTGGCATGGCTGCGGGCCAGCGCTTTTGCGTTTACTGGCGTTGGCGCGGCGGCGGCGGGGCTGATGTATGCCAGCCGCCTGGCATCGGCCAACCCCGTGCAGGGCGACGGGCTGATGCTGAATGCGATTGCAGCCGTATTTTTGGGAATGACGCTGACACAAAACGGTCAGCCGCGCGTTCTGGCCACGATCGCTGGCGTGCTGACATTGGCGGTGATGGAAAACGGCCTGACGCAAATGCGCGTCGATAGCTATGTGTCGAAAGTCATGGTCGGCGTCATTATCTTGCTGGCGGTCAGCCTGTCGGCCATCAGCCGCCGCAGGGCCGCGCGGGGCTAAACCCCCGCGCGCCTATCGCGCCTATTCAGCCTCGTTCGACTTCGATGCGTTCAGCAACGCGTAGTTTTGATCGCCCAAGCGGTCCAGCAGATCCAGCTGCGTTTCAAGGAAGTCGATATGCCCCTCCTCGTCGGCTAGCAGCTCGTCAAACAGCTGTTTGGATACATGGTCACCGACCTCGGCGCAGTATTCGCGGGCTTCTTTGTAAAGGGCACGGGCCTCGACCTCGGCCGCCAGATCGCATTCGACGGATTCGCGTGGGGTCTGGCCAATACGCAGCGGGTCAAGCTTTTGCAGATTGGGGTGGCCTTCCAGAAAGATCACACGCTGGATCAGCTTATCTGCGTGCTGCATCTCCTCGATGCTTTCTGCGCGGGATTTGGCGGCCATGGCACCAAGGCCCCAGTCTTCCTGCAGGCGGTAGTGTAGCCAATACTGGTTCACGGCTGTCAATTCGCTGCGAATGCCGCGGTTAAGGTATTCGATAACTTTCGCGTCGCCCTTCATCTTCCAAGTCCTGTGTCTGGACGCGGCGCAAGCCGCGCAGTTGCATTGGTACTTGAAGATTAGCGTTCTGGCGCATGGTTGAAAGGAAAAGTGGCAGGCAACTGCCACAATCGGCAGATTTTCCCAAGGCGCGATAGACTTTTCCGGGCGTAATCAGCGTAAAGGCGTCGGACGCGCGCATCCAATCGACTGCGGCGTGGATGTCTTTATCGGTGATTCCCAAACAAGAACAGACGATCATGGGTTGCCCGCGTTGGTCGCCGCGACGTTGCGGCAGCCCGTACTGGATGACGGCTTGGGGCTCTGCTGTCAATCCTGACAAAAACTATCGCCTGTCACGATTTCCTGACAATTTCCCTTTGACCGCAGCCGATCAAACATCTACGTCTTTGCCGAGACTTGAAGCCGCCCTTGTAAAGCCGCCCTCGTCGCGGCGACCAACTGGCACACCGACTACGGAAGGAACCTGCCATGCTTCTGCGTTCGACGCTGACCGCCGCCAGCCTCGCCTTTGTGGCCATGCCCGCATTCGCCGACCCCGTCACCATCCAGCACGCCCAAGGCGAGCTGACGCTGGACGCCACGCCCGAAAAGGTGCTGGTGATGGATATCAATACACTGGACAACTTCGCCGCGCTGGGGCTGACGCCCGCTGGCGTGCCCAAAGGCAACCTGCATGGCCCCGCAGCCGTGTTCGACACCGATGAATTCATCAACGTCGGCACCCTGTTCGAGCCTGATCTGGAAGCCATCAACGCCGCCGAAGCTGATCTGATGATTGTCGGCGGCCGTTCGGCGCGCGCCTACCCCGCCGTGTCGGAAATTGTGCCGACCATCGACATGTCGTTCGACAACGGCAACCTGTTCGACGACGTTGAAAAGAATCTGACCACGCTGGGCAACCTGTTCGGCGTTGAAGACCGCGCCGCCGAATTGGTCGCCGACCTGCAAGCCCGCCGCGAGGCTGTGAAGGCCGCCGCCGAAGGAAAAGGCACCGCCGTTGTGCTGGTGACCAACGCCGGCAATCTGGGCACCTATGGCCCGGTCAGCCGTCTGGGCTGGATCTTTACCGATCTGGGCTTTACCCCGCTGGAAGAAAACATCGACGACCGCTTCCATGGTGGTGACGCGATCAGCTTCGAATACGTGCTTGAGCGCAACCCCGATTACGTTTTTGTCCTCGACCGTGATGCGGGCGTTGGCAATGCCGACAACACCGGTGCCGCCGCAGCCCTGCTCGACAATGATCTGTTCAACCAGACCACTGCAGCCCAAAACGGCCACGTGATCTATCTGGATCCCTACTCGGCCTATATCACCTTTGGCGGTTACAACGCGCTTGTCACGCTGACCGACCAAATTATGGCCGGTATTCAATAAGGTTGCTAGCGTGCCGCCCTTCGGGGCGGCACGCGGCTTTTAATACTCATGCGTTTCATCCTTGCTTTGGTCTTGCTGGCCGTTCTGGCCTGCACTAGCTTGTTTATCGGCGTCAGCCACGTCAACCTCCGCACTTTGCTAGAGGGGGGAATGGATGGCCGCGCGATGCAGGTTTTGTTCGTTAGCCGCATCCCGCGCACGCTAGCCCTGATCCTTGCGGGGTCGTCGATGGCGATCTCGGGGCTGCTGATGCAAATGATGATCCGCAACCGCTTTGTCGAACCATCGACCGTGGGCACGGTAGAATCCGCCGCGCTTGGACTGCTGCTGGCGACGATTTTCGTGCCCGGCGCGCCGATGATTGTGAAAATGCTGCTGGGCGCGCTGGCAGCGTTGCTGGGCACCACGCTGTTTCTGCAAATCCTGCGCAAAGTGCCGCTGCGCGATGTGCTGATGGTGCCGCTGGTAGGCATCATGCTGAGCGGGGTGATCGGGGCGATCACCACCTTCATCGCCTATCGCTGGAACCTGATGCCGACGGTGCTGGCGTGGCAAACGGGCGACTTTTCCGGTGTGCTGCGCGGCCGATATGAGCTGCTGTGGCTGGGAATGGTTTTCGGCGTCATCGCACTGATCGCCGCCGACCGCTTTACCGTGGCGGGCATGGGCCGCGACTTCACCGTCAATTTGGGCCTGAACTACCGCCGCGTGGTGACACTGGGGCTGGTGATCGTATCACTGATTTCGGCCACGGTTCTGGTGTCTGTCGGGATGATCCCGTTTCTGGGGCTGATCGTGCCCAATATCGTCAGCCTGATGATTGGCGACAATATGCGCCGCGCGGTGCCTTGGGTGGCTGTGCTGGGGGCATGCTTTGTCATGGCCTGCGATATTTTGGGCCGCGTCGTACGCTATCCTTATGAAATTCCGATCGGAACGGTCGTCGGCGTCATCGGCGCTGCGATTTTCCTCTATCTGCTGCTGAGGAAACAGACACGTGCCGCTTGATCCCGCCACCCGCCGCGCGCGCATCGTGCTGATCGTTCTGGCGATCATCGCGGTCATCGCCATCGCCTGCTTCATGACGCTGGGGGCCCGGGGCTCGTGGGCGTTCGTGCTGAAACTGCGCGGGACAAAGCTGGCTGGCCTTGTGCTGGTCGCAACCGCAATCGCCACTTCGACGGTGCTGTTCCAGACGGTGACGAACAACCGCATCCTGACCCCGTCGATCATGGGGTTCGACGCGCTTTACATTCTGATCCAGACGCTGCTGGTCGCCACATTGGGCACCGTGCGGCTATCGCAAGTGAACGGAGACCTGCTTTACGCGGTCGAGGTGCTCGCGATGCTGGTCTTCTCGGGACTGCTGTTCCGATGGCTGTTCGTCGGGCACGAGCGATCAATCCACCTGTTGGTGCTGGTCGGCATTATCTTCGGCACGTTCTTCCGCAGCCTGTCGGGCTTCGTGCAGCGCATTCTGGACCCGAATGAATTTCAGGTGCTGCAAGACATGTTCTTCGGCAGCTTCAATATGATCGACCGGTCGCTGCTGGGCTTTTCCGCCCTTATTTTGGGCGCTGCGATGCTATGGACCCTGCTGCTGGTGCGCCGTCTGGATGTTGTGGGGCTGGGCCGCGCAACGGCTGTTAGCTTGGGGCTGAACTACCGGTCAACGGTGATGCAGGCCCTTATAATCTGCGCGATCATGGTCTCGGTCTCGACCGCGCTGGTGGGGCCTGTGACATTCTTTGGCCTGCTGGTGGCCAGCCTTGCCCACCGGCTGTTGGGCATGGATAAGCACCGCTACCTGCTACCCACCGCCATCTTGCTGGGCATCATCACGCTGGTCGGTGGCCAGACGATCCTGGAACGTGTCTTCGCGTTCAACACCGCCCTAAGCATCATCGTCGAATTCCTCGGCGGGATCACCTTCATCTACCTTGTCATGCGCCGGAGCCAAACCCGATGATCGTCGCGACCGAAGTTTCCAAAGCTTATGGCGATACGCTTGTCGTCGATGATGTGACGCTGACGATCCCCGCGCAGGGGATTACAGCCATCATCGGCCCGAACGGGGCGGGTAAATCGACCCTTCTGTCGATTGCCGCGCGCCTGCTGGCCGCCGACAAGGGCACGGTAACCGTCGACGGGATGGATGTGACGACGACGCCGTCCGACACGCTTGCGCGGCATCTGGCGATTTTGCGGCAGGATAACCACCTGTCCTCGCGCCTGACTGTGCGTGATCTGGTGACGTTCGGGCGCTACCCCTATTCCAAGGGGCGCCCGACGCTGGACGATAAAGAACATGTCGACCGCGCCATCAGCTATCTGGGGTTGGACGAACTGGCGGGGCGCTATTTGGACGAGCTGTCGGGCGGGCAGCGCCAGCGCGCGTTTGTGGCGATGGTGCTGTGCCAAGACACCGATTACGTGCTGCTAGACGAGCCGCTGAACAACCTTGATATGAAGCACGCGCGCAGCATGATGCAACTGCTACGCCGCGCCACGCGCGAGTTGGGCAAGACCGTCGTGTTGGTGCTGCACGACATCAACTTTGCCGCGTGGTACGCCGATACGGTCGTGGCCATGCGCGATGGCCGCTTGGTTCGCAGCGGCACCGTGCCCGAAATGATCCGCCCCGAAGTGCTGCACGAGATCTATGATATGGAGATCGCCGTCCACGAATTTGCGGGCAACCGGATCTGTCTTTTCTACGAATAAATCGCGCGCAGCGCCCCCAGCGCGGTGCGCCACAGCACGCGCCCGCTGGCCCCTGCCCCCGTATCGCGCATCTTTACGGGCACGCGCACGGCCTGTAACCTGATCGCGGTGATGGCAGACGGGACAGCGGCGCTAGGCACCCACGCGCCGCGCGGCAGAATTTTGCACGGCACATTCGCATCCCCGACCCACCGGCCAAAGCGCATAAAAAGCGCACAAGACAGTCCAAACGATAGCACGGCCCGCCCCGCACCATCATTGCGGCGCTGCCGATGTGCCATGACAGCGCCCACATCCCCGCTGACGACCCGCTCCAGCCACGGCTGCATCTGGCCCAGCGCGATCGGCTGGTCGGCATCCACCACCATGATCACGCCAGCACTTGATGCCGCAACGCCTGCGTTCAGCGCCGCCCCGTGGCCTTGGTTGTGCTGGCTGATGAGGCGAATGCGACTGTCGGACATCACCTCGGCCCGCACCAGCGCGGCAGTATCGTCGGTCGAGCCGTCATCGACCACAATCAATTCAGCCCCACTGGTTTTATTCAACAGGGCCTTACGCACTTCGTCGATCGCGGCGCGAATGCCGGCCCCTTCGTTGAAGGCCGGCATGATAATGCTAATCTGCGGCATCATTCGCCAGCGCACCAACGATCGCGCCGATATTATGGCGCTGCATCGCCTCGTAATCGGCAGCGGGGCCGCTAGCGTCCGAGAAGTTCTCGGCGAACAGCGGCGCACCCAGCGGGATCGAGAGCTCGGACGCGATCTGGGTGATCAGGCGGCTGTCGGCCCCATTGACGGGGAACGCTGCGGCCGCCCCGTCGTCGCGCAAATCGCGCAAAACCGCAGCGAGGCTAGCGGCCGACGGTTCGCTCTCGGTCGACACGCCCTGCAGCCCTTCGAAGGTCAGGCCATAGGCCGCGCCAAGGTAGGCAAAGGCGTTGTGGGGCACGATCAGCGTGCGGCCATCGGCGGCAACCGCCTGCAAATCGGCCCGCAATTCAGCATCCAGCGCCGACCAATCGGCATGCGTCTGCGCCTGACGCGCTTGGTAAGCGGCGCAGTTTTCAGCATCAAGTCCGCAGAGTGCTTCGGCAATATTATCGATATAGATCAGCGCGTTCGGGATAGCTTGAAATGCGTGCGGATCGGGGGCTTCGCCGCTTTCCTCATCATCCGCGTGATTATGATCGTGGTCATGATGCGCGTCTTGATCGCCATGGTCGTCCCCATGCACGTGCGGGGTGCCCTGCAGAACCGCTACCCCCGTGCTGGCGACGACGACAGGTGCTGTAGCATCACTGGCGGTGATGAGGCGGTCGATGAATCCCTCGAACCCCAAACCGTTCACGACGATCAGATCGGCCCCAACCAACAGCGCAGCGTCAGCAGGCGTCGGCTCGTACATATGCGCATCGCCGCCCGCGCCGACCAGCGAGGTCACTGTGACGTCCTCTCCCCCGACTCGCTGCACGAAGTCGCCCAAAACGGGAAAAGTTACGACCACCCGAAGCGGGGCAGCCGCTGCCGTTCCGGCAACGAGAACCGCGCCCAAAGCGAGCGAAAAATGCAGTTTCATCCGAAGATCTCCGCGTTGTTGTTTCGTAGTGCTACGCTGTGCGATGGCGGGCCTGCGGGCGTGTCGACAACAGCCCGCGTCGCCCCGCGACCATGGAAACAAGATAAATGACCCCCGCCGCCAGAATAATCGAAGGCCCCGCAGGCAGTGCCCAGTGATAGGATGCCAGCAACCCCAGCGCCGACGACAGCAGGCCAAAGCCCAGCGCCAGCAGCGTGATTACCCCCACGCGGGCCGACCAGAACCGCGCGGCAGCGGCAGGCAACATCATCAGCCCCACCACCATCAGCGACCCCAGCGCCTGAAAACCCGCCACAAGGTTCAGCACCACCAGCCCCAAGAACGCGAAGTGGACAAAGCCGCCCAGACGCGACACCGTGCGGAAAAACAGCGGGTCCATGCATTCGGCCACTAGTGCCCTCCACAGCAGTGCCATCGCCACCACCGTGACCAGCGACACTCCGCCAATCAGCCCCATCGCGCCGCTATCAAGCGCCAAGACCGAGCCGAACAGCACATGCATCAGATCAACGCTGGAGCCGCGGACCGAGATCAGCACCACGCCAAAAGCCAATGAAATCAGGTAGAAAGCGGCAAGCGAGGCATCTTCGCGTTGAACCGTCAGCCGCGCCACCGCGCCCGCACCAAAGGCAACAAGCAATCCCGCCACAAGGCCGCCGATCGTCATCGGCAGCAGGTTCAGGCCGAAAAACATGAAGCCCAGCGCTGCCCCCGGTAAAATCGCATGGGCCATGGCATCGCCGGTCAGGCTCATCCGGCGCAGCATCAGGAATACACCCAGCGGGCTTGCGGCCAGCGTCAGCAGGCACGCGCCCAGCAGCGCCCGCCGCATGAAACCGAAGTCGACAAACGGGGCCAACACGAAATCATAAAGCGCCATCATGCTGGTGTCCGCGTCGTGTGTTCATGTGAATGCCCGCCCAGATGCTCGTGGGGAGGGGCCTCGCACAGGGGCGCATCATCATCCCACGCCTCGGTATAACCGCGGGCGCGGGCCAAATTGGCGGAGGTCAGGACGTCCGCCGTCGCGCCCCATCCAATAAGGTCGCGCGCCAACAACAGACTGCGCGGGAAGTGCTGGCGAACGGTATCAAGGTCGTGCAACACGGTTAGGACGGTGCGGCCCTCGGTGCTCCAATCGGCAATAAGACGCAGTAGGTCAGCCTCGGTCGGTTGGTCAACGCCGTTAAAGGACTCGTCCAACAAGATCAGGTCGGCTTGTTGCACGATCACACGGGCAAACAAGGCGCGCTGGAACTGGCCGCCCGACAGGGCATCCAGCGGGCGTTCGGCAAACCCTGCCAACCCTACGCGGGCCAAAGCGGCGTGCAGACGGGCGATGTCATCGGCACTATGGCGCCCCCACAAGCCCCGCTTGGTCCACAGGCCCAATGCCACCAAATCAATGACGCGGGCGGGAAAACTGCGGTCGACCTCTGCCGCTTGGGGCAGATAGGCCAGACGTGTAGCCCCATCGCGGGTGATCCGCCCGCCCATCGGACGCAAAAGCCCGACTATCCCTTTCAGCAGGGTCGATTTGCCCGATCCGTTGCCGCCGATCACGGCCAGCTTTTCGCCGCGTGCGATGCTGCCCGACAGGTGGTGCACCGCCGCGTGGCTGCCATAGCCCAGCGTCACATTGTCAAACGTCAGAATGTCCATCAGGCGCGTCCCACCTGCCCTTGGCGGCACGCGGGACACAGGCCAGTCACCTCGATGACGGCGCGTTCGGGGGTAAAGCCGGTCGCGGATGCCAAATCCGACAGGCCCACCATGTCATGGCCCGCTTCCAGCTCGGCCACGGCGCTGCACAGACGGCAAACCATAAACACTGGCGCATGGTCGCTGTGCATATGGCTACCCATATAGCTGCAGGCAACATAGGCATTCAGCTTTTCGATCTTGTGGACAAAGCCATGCTCGACCAAAAAATCCAGCGCGCGATAGACAACGGGCGGCTGCGATCCGTGCCCCTCGGACGACAGGCGGTCAAGCACCGCATAGGCGCCAAGCGCGCGGTGCTGCTCGCCCAAGATCTCGAGCACCCGTCGCCGCACGGGGGTCAGACGCAATCCCTCGGCGGCGCAACGGTCTTCCACGTTGGAAATCATCGCGCCGACGCAATGAGCGTGATCGTGGTTTTCGAATCCTGTCATCGTCACCGTCCTAAACGTTACAGTATAACATAAAGGATAGCAACGCGGGGCGCAAGCGCTTAATGCGGGCTCATTCGCCCAGCTTCGCCTCGAGTGCGGCGACGCGTGCGGCAAGGGCGGTGTTTTCCTCGCGTGCTTTGGCCGCCATTGCACGAACGGCGTCGAATTCTTCGCGTGTAACAAAGTCGCGCTCGGCCAGCCAGCGATCGAGCCACCCTTTCAGGGCGTTGTCAGCCTCGCCTTTGGCGCCTTGGGCCACGCCCATCGCATTGGTGAAAAGCTGCGAGATGTCGTCGAAAATACGGTTGTTGCCGGCCATGATGCCCCCTGCTGCTACTGCCTCACAATATGGTAGAGTTTGGGGCGATCACAAGAACGCGGGCTTCGTTGACTTTGGGCCGCAATCCCGCAAGGAAAGCATATGGAAACCGGTATCCCCTTCCCCCCGCTGTCGCCCGACGTCTTCAGCCTGAATCTGTTCGGCTTTCACCTTGCGCTGCGGTGGTACGCGCTGGCCTATATCGCGGGGGTGGTCATCGGCTGGTGCATCCTGCGCGCAGCCATCAAGCGGCCTGCGCTATGGCCTGCGGGGCAAAGCCCGCTGACGGCGCAGCAGCTGGAAAGCTACGTGACATGGGTGGTGCTGGGCATCATCATCGGCGGTAGGTTAGGCTATGTGCTGTTTTACGAACCCGGCCATTACCTGACCCGCCCATGGGATATTCTGGCACTTTGGACGGGCGGAATGTCGTTTCACGGCGGCTTCATGGGGGTCGTGGTCGCAACGCTGATTTTTGCGCGCCGACATGGTGTGGCGCTGGCGTCGCTGGCCGACGGCGCGGCGCTGGTTGCGCCCGTGGGGTTGTTGCTGGGGCGGCTGGCCAATTTCGTCAACGCCGAACTGTGGGGCCGCCCGACCGATATGCCGTGGGGCGTGATCTTCCCCGGCGCTGCCGCGCAGGACTGCGGCAATCTGGTCGGCCTTTGCGCGCGCCACCCCTCGCAGCTGTACGAAGGGCTGCTGGAGGGGGCGCTGCTGGGCACCCTTCTGCTGGTATTGGCGTTCCGCGCGGGCGCACTGCGGAAGCCTTGGCGCATCACCGCTATATTCCTGCTGGGCTATGGGGCCGCGCGCTTCTTTGTCGAATTCTTCCGCCAACCCGATGCGCAATTTGTGACCGTTGGCAACCCGCTGGGGCTAGCCATGCAGGTGAACGGCTGGGGGCTGACGATGGGCCAATTGCTGACCCTGCCTATGATTCTGGTGGGGCTATGGCTGCTGGCGCGGACCAGACGTTAGGGGCACAGATGAGCCTGCTGGACCGCATCCATCGGATCATTGCACAAAGCGGGCCGATCAGCATTGCTGATTACATGGCCCTATGCCTGCTAGACCCGACCGAGGGGTATTACACCACACAAGATGCCATCGGCGCGGCAGGTGATTTCATCACCGCGCCCGAGATTAGTCAGGTCTTTGGCGAATTGATCGGGCTGGCGCTGGCGCAAGCGTGGCTGGATCAGGGGTGCCCCGCCCCCTTCGCGCTGCTCGAACTCGGGCCCGGGCGCGGCGCGCTGATCGAGGATATTTTGCGCGCAACGCGGGTTGTCAGCGGCTTTAACGCCGCCCTGCAGCTGCACTTGGTTGAGGCATCCCCGCACCTGCGCAAACTGCAAGCGGCGCGTCTGCATGGCTACGCGCCCCCGCAGTGGCACGACACGATCGACACCTTGCCGCAGATGCCGACCTTTCTGGTGGCGAACGAGTTTCTGGACGCTCTGCCGATCCGCCAATTCCAGCGCAGCGCGGCGGGTTGGCACGAACGCCTGATCGCCAGCGATGATGGCGGGCTGGCTTTCGCCCTCGGCGCACCCATCGCGCAAGACCCGCCTGCCCCAGATGGCGCTATCGCCGAGATCCGCCCCGCGGCCGAGGGGATCGTCAGCGCCCTCGCAGGCCAAATTGCGGCCCACGGCGGTGCCGCGATTTTTATCGATTATGGTGCTGCAGAAAGCGGCGGTGATACCTTTCAGGCCATGATCCGCCACAGCTACAGCGACCCGCTGCGGTCGCCCGGGGCAGCGGACCTGACCGCGCATGTGGCCTTCGGCCCGCTGGCGCGCGCAGCAACAGCGGCCGGGGCGGCACCATCGGCGCTGGTTGCGCAAGGGGAATTCCTGCTGGCGCTGGGGCTGCAAGCACGCAGCGATGCGCTGATCGCACGCATGGCCCCGCCCGCCGCCGCGCAGCATAAAGCCGCCATGCAGCGGCTAATCGACCCGGCGGCGATGGGCAGCCTGTTCAAGGTTATGGGGGTCACCCCTACCGCAGCGCCAGCCATTGCGGGCCTGCCGCTGCAGGTGCATAGTGTCACATGAAGTTGACAAAAGGGCCGCAGGCATGACGCTCGATATCATCACGTCTGACGCACTCGCGCCGGTGCGCCACGGGTTCTTCGGTCGTGCGGGGGGGGCCTCGTCTGGGGTGTTCGCGGGGCTGAATTGCGGCCTCGGCAGCTCGGACCAAACCGAGGTTGTCGCCCTGAACCGCAGCCGCGTCGCGCAGGCGATGGGCGTTCCCGCCGACGCGTTGGTCGGCCTGTCGCAGATCCATTCGGCCATTGTCGTCAACGTGACCGACAGCACCGCCCCACGCCCCGCCGCCGATGCGCTGGTCACCCGCCAGCCCGGCATCGCGCTGGCCATTTTGACGGCAGATTGCCAACCCGTGTTATTCGCCGACGCCGCCGCAGGCGTGATCGGCGCTGCGCACGCCGGCTGGAAAGGCACCCGCGCCGGTGTGTTGGAGGCAACCATCGACGCGATGGTCGATCTGGGCGCGCAGCGGGGCAACATTACCGCAGTCATCGGCCCCACCATCAGCCAGCGGGTCTACGAGGTCGGCGCCGATTTTCGGGATAATTTTCTGGCCGATGACCCCGAATCGGCGCGCTTTTTCGTGGCGGGCGATGCGGGGAAATACCTGTTCGATCTGCCGGGATTCGGCCTGTCGCGCCTGCGTCGCGCGGGCATCAAACACGCCGAATGGACGCGGCACTGCACTTATTGCGACCCCAAGCGATTCTACAGCTATCGCCGCACCACGCATGAAAAAGAGGCGGACTACGGCCGCCTCATCTCGGTTATCAGACTGTAAGCATCAGCCGCGACGGGCGATGCGCTCCTCCAGCACTTCGAAGGGGACGCCCGGCTCGTCTTTGGCGCAGCGGATCACCAAGCTGGTTTTGACACTGGCGACGTTTGGGGCAGATGTCAGTTTTTCCGTTAAAAACGACTGGAACGTGCGCAAATCGGGCGAAATACACTTCAAAATGAAGTCAACCTCGCCGTTCAGCATATGACATTCGCGCACCAATGGCCAAGAACGGGCCAAGGTCTCGAATGCGGTCAGGTCAACCTCGGCTTGATTGATCAGGCGCACCATGGCAAAAACCTGCACCTCGAACCCCAACTCGCGCGGGTCGATGTCGGCATGGTAGCCACGGATGTAGCCTTGTTCTTCCAAGGCCCGAACGCGGCGCAAACAAGGCGGGGCCGAGATCCCGACGCGTTTCGCCAGCTCGACGTTTGTCATGCGGCCGTCGGCTTGAAGCTGCGCAAGAATATTGCGGTCAATGTCGTCTAGTTTAGCCCCGGGCACGTTTCACCCCGTAGATTTAGATTTCAGTGCTGCCCGAGGCATATATTACGCAACAATATTTCGCAACAGCCCAATCACCCCGCAAGGATAAGACGTCGCGGGAATTCGCCCGCACCGCTGAAATTCCCGCCTTTTGCACAGGGCGTTGCATGCTTATATGCTGCTAAACGCTTTTCGAAGGAGCTTCCTCATGTCCGACACCCGCCACACGCGCGTGCTGATCATCGGCTCGGGGCCGGCCGGTTATACGGCTGCCGTTTACGCTAGCCGCGCCATGCTGCAACCGATTTTGGTGCAAGGCATGGAACCGGGTGGCCAACTGACCACCACCACCGATGTTGAGAACTGGCCGGGCGAAAAGTCGATCCAAGGGCCTGACCTGATGATCAAGATGGAGGAGCACGCCCGCGAAATGGGCGCCGAGATCGTGATGGATCTGATCACGTCGCTTGACCTGCAAAAGCGCCCCTTCACGGCGGTGGGTGATAGCGGCACGACCTACACGGCTGATGCCGTTATTCTGGCCACCGGCGCGCGCGCCAAATGGCTGGGCCTGCCCAGCGAGGAACATTTCAAAGGCTTTGGCGTGTCGGCCTGCGCGACCTGCGACGGGTTCTTCTATCGCGGGCAAGACATCGTCGTGGTCGGCGGCGGCAACACTGCGGTCGAGGAAGCGCTGTTCCTGACCAACTTTGCCAACAAAGTCACGCTGGTGCACCGCCGCGATAGCCTGCGTGCGGAAAAGATCCTTCAGGATCGCTTGTTCAAGCACCCCAAGGTCGAGGTGATCTGGAACCACGAAATCGACGAAGTGCTGGGCGCCGACACCCCGCGCGGGGTAGAAGGCGTACGCCTGCGCGACGTGAACACCGGTGAGACCCGCGATGTGGCCGCCAAGGGCTTTTTCGTCGCTATCGGCCATGCGCCGGCCAGCGAATTGGTGAAAGACCAGCTAGAGCTGCACAACGGCGGCTATGTGAAGGTGAAGCCCGGCTCGACCGAAACCTCGATACCGGGGGTGTTCGCGGCTGGCGATTTGACCGACGACAAATACCGCCAAGCCATCACATCGGCCGGCATGGGATGCCAAGCCGCGCTGGATGTGGAACGCTGGCTGCACGAACAGGATTGATTTCGTTATGCGGGCGGCAAATGCTGGGCTAACCTTGCCCAGCGGCACGCCCGCCCCTTTACGGAGTAGATCATGAGTAATGTGCTGGCCGAACTGTTGGCCGAAGTCACCGGCGCCGAAGACGCGCTGAAAAAAGCCGAAACTGAAGCCGCTGCCACCCGCGACGAGATCGCATGGTTTGAAAGCTTTGACGAAGGCCACGTACGCACCCATATCGATGGACTGGTTGGCGACATCAGCGTTTTGGCCGGAACGATTGCTGGCCTCGCGACCGAGGAAGCCCACGAGCAAAACCGCTACCGCGAACTGCGCAGCGAGGCCGGAAGCGTTCTGAACCCGCTGAACTGGTTTAACAAAGACAAGAAGGAAAGCCGCGCCGTCGCCCGCGACCAACGTGAGCAGCGCGACGAGATCCGCACCAAGCTGCGCGACCAGCGCCAGCTGGAAAGCCGCCTTGTCGCCGAGAAAAAGGACTGCGACGACAGCCTTGCCCGTTTCAAGGCCTTTGACTTGCGCAAGCACACCAAGCTGCTAGGCGATCAGGAAAAGACCGAAACGGCCGCGCGCGACCAAGCGGTGGGGCTGCGTGCCCTGTATGACACCGTCAAGACCATGGCTGCCGAGGCCCTGCGCGAGTTCGACACCTTGTCAGAAAAGCTACGCCCCCTGAACGAGCGGCTGGACCGCGCGACGGTGGCCGTCGCTAACCTGCGCACCCAAAATGACGAGACCTTGCGCAATACCCTGGAAGACCGGCTGAAGGACCAATTCGGCACCGTCGACCTGAAGGCGGTCATCAATGGATGTCAGGCCGAGATGAAGTCGATCGATGGGCAGTTGGCGGGTATAGAAGATAAAATCCGCGAAACGATCGCGATTGCGCGCCGCAAGATGCGCATCCCTACCCCGCAGGAAGCGGCACCCAAGAAAGCCTAAAGGAAAAGGGCCGCGGTTGCGGCCCTTTCTGCATCAGTTGACGCCAACGGGCGTGCGTTCGTATTGCCGTGCAATACGGAATGCCAGATCGCGGTTGGCGACCAAGGCCAGCTGCTCGCCCATTGCATCGTGGATCGAAAAGACGGTGGCCATATCTTCGCCAATGCGTTCTTGCACATCGGCAGGCAGCGTCGATACGTCAACGGGTTTCACATAGACGACTTCGCCCATGCCGATTTTACCCAGATCTACAGTTACGTTCATTTCCCACTCCTCTTGATGCGGATCGTTTGAACGACCGTTTCGGGAACTTGGCGATTGAGGTCGATGTGCAGCAAACCATTTTCAATCACGGCCTCGCCGATTTCCATCCCCTCGGCCAACACGAAGCTACGCTGGAACTGCCGCGTCGCAATGCCGCGGTGCAGGTAGACGCGCTCCTCGGTGTCGGTCTGGCGACCGCGCACGACCAGCTGGCGGTCTTCGACGGTAATGGCCAAGTCGGCCTCGGAAAAACCGGCGACCGCCAGCGTGATCCGATAGGATCTCTCGGATGTTTGTTCAATATTATAGGGGGGATAGCCCTCACTCGACGACTTTGCAGTGCGCTCGACCAAGCGTTCCAGCTGATCGAACCCCAACAAAAACGGGTGAGCCCCAAGGGTCAGTTTTGACATCGGCACGTCCTTCAACAAGCGACGGTGACAGGCAGTCCCAATAGCGGCGGCTGCACATGGAATGAATATGGGCGCTGTGCTTTTGCGTTGCAAGGGCGCAGCAACGCGCAAAGTCTGCTGGCACCATTGGGGGCCGCGCGATATAAAGGGCAAAAGGTCGCTAGCAGGTACATCCGATGAGTTTTCCGCCGCGTATGGACGAAACCGAGGTTTTGCGCGTCAAGCTGGAGATGCTGCGGAGCGAGCACCGCGACCTTGACGAGGCGATCAAGGCGCTGGACGAACGCGGAACTGCCGACATGCTGATGATCCGCCGCCTGAAAAAGCAAAAGCTGCTGCTGAAAGACCGCATTTCGGCGATCGAGGATCGGATCCTGCCCGACATTATTGCCTGATCAGCCCTGCGCGTATAAGGGCAAGGCAACATCAAACGGGGGCGCGCTATGGACGGTATTCGGGTTGGCATCATTATGGGCAGCCAGTCGGACTGGGCCACGATGCGCGAGGCAGCCGCCATTCTGGACGAGCTGCAGATCCCCTACGAGGCCAAGATCGTCTCGGCCCACCGCACGCCCGACCGCTTGTGGGACTATGGGAAGGCCGCCGTCGGGCGCGGCCTGCATGTGATTATTGCGGGCGCAGGCGGCGCAGCGCATTTGCCGGGGATGATGGCATCTAAAACCCGCGTTCCCGTCATCGGGGTGCCGGTGCAGACCAAAGCCCTGTCCGGCGTCGATTCGCTCTATTCCATTTTGCAGATGCCCAAGGGGTTCCCCGTCGCCACCATGGCGATTGGCGCGGCGGGCGCGGCCAATGCAGGCCTGATGGCCGCAGGCATCTTGGCCATCAGCGACCCCGCGATTGCCGCCCGGCTGGACGCGTGGCGCGAAGCCCTGTCCGCATCCATCCCCGAGGAGCCGCGCGATGACTGATATGCTGCAACCGGGGGCCACCATCGGCATTTTGGGCGGCGGGCAACTGGGCCGCATGCTGGCCGTCGCCGCCGCGCGGCTGGGGCTGCATGTGCATATCTTTGAACCCGCCAGCGCCCCCGCCGCCGAAACCGCCGCGCGGGTAACCCATGCCAGCTATGACGACGCCGATGCGCTGCGCGCCTTTGCCCAAAGCGTCGACGTCGTGACCTACGAGTTTGAAAACATCCCGACAGCGGCATTGGATCTGATCGAATCGATCTGCCCGATCCGCCCGGGCCGCCGCGCGCTGGCCACATCGCAAGACCGGCTGGTCGAGAAGACCTTTTTGAACAGCATCGGGCTGCACACTGCGCCCTTCGCCCCCGTGACAGACATAGCCAGCCTGAACGCAGCGATCGCGGCAGTCGGCACCCCCGCCATCCTGAAAACCTGCCGCATGGGCTATGACGGCAAGGGCCAAGCCCGCCTGAAGTCGCCCGACGACGCAGCCGCCGCGCTGGCTAGCATGAATGGCGCACCTGCGGTCCTCGAGGGATTCATCGATTTTTCAGCCGAAATTTCGATTATCGGGGCGCGCGGCATAGACGGCGCGATTGCCTGCTTTGACCCCGGCGAAAACGTGCACCGCGACGGCATTTTGCACACCACCACCGTGCCAGCCAAAATCGGCCCCAGCCTGCGGTCGGACGCGGTGCTGATTGCCGCACGCATTTTGAATGCGCTGGATTATGTCGGCGTCCTTGGGGTCGAGCTGTTCGTAACGCCGGGCGGGTTGATTGTGAACGAGATCGCCCCGCGCGTTCATAATTCGGGGCACTGGACGCAGAACGGCTGCCTTGTTGACCAATTCGAGCAGCACATCCGTGCGGTGGCAGGCTGGCCGCTGGGCGATGGCAGCCGCTACGCGGATGTGGTGATGGAAAACCTGATTGGTGATGATGTGCTGCGTGTGCCCGAACTGGCGCGCAGCGGTGTCGCCCTGCACCTTTACGGCAAGGGCGCCCCCCGCCCCGGCCGCAAGATGGGTCACATCAACCGCGTCACCTCACGCCAATAGCGTCCAGCGCCTGTTCGACCGCGCCCGACAGGACGTCGCCCATTTTCAGATCGTGATTGAAATGCCCTTCGCGCAGGAAGGTCACGGTCTGGGCAACCACCAGCGGATTGTTCATCAAAAACGTATGGCTGACGGGCAGTGTCAGATGGTCTGTCATCCCGTCCAGCTTGGTCGATTCGACCGACACCTTTCCATCGTTCGGTCCGGAAAATGCCAGTGACATCAGCGGGTTAAGCGGGCTGTTGCCAGCAATAATGCCGATTTCAGCGGCGGGCGCATGCCCCAGCCGGTTCGGCAGGCTGTCGGCGTCTGTGCCCAGCTGCAAGCCTGCGGGGCCGTTCATCCACTGGAACGGGGCGAAGTCGCCGAAAATATCCACAAGCTCGGACCCTTGGTTCGGTGGCGCCAGCATAACTATCCGGCCCAGATCTCCGGGCGTCGTCTGCGCCAGATAGGCCCGCACCAAAATGCCGCCCATCGAATGGGTCACGAAGTTCACCTTGCGCGCACCGCAGGCGGCGATGTCGCGCGGCAAATGCGTCGCGACGATCTGTTCGATCGTCTCGTCGGTCGAGGGGTAGCCGCTGTTCACCACGGTATAGCCCGCCAGCTTCAACGCCTCGCCCATCGGGGCCAGCGACATTTCGCTGCGCGCCAGACCATGCAGCAGCACGACACATTCGCCCGTGTCGGGCCCTGCAAGGGAAAACACACGATCCTCTGCCATGGCAGCCCCTGTCGAGAAAAGAAAGAACGCGCACATCACCCGTTTCATGCGGCTATGAAAGCATGCCGCCCGCAAACTGTCGAGTGAATGCAGAAGGGCCAAAAGAAAAGGGGCCAGCGCATGCCGGCCCCTTCCCTAGGTGGTGTCGTAAAGGCGGCAGAGCCGTCCTTACATCATGCCGCCCATGCCGCCCATGTCGGGCATGCCGCCGCCGGCGGGTGCGCCTTTGGGCTCGGGCTTGTCGGCGATCATCGCTTCGGTGGTGATCAGCAGCGAGGCAACCGAAGCCGCGTTTTCCAGCGCGGTGCGGGTGACTTTAGCCGGGTCGATCACGCCGAAGGTGAACATGTCGCCATATTCTTCGGTCTGAGCGTTGAAGCCGAACGAGGTCGAGGTCGATTCTTTGATCTTGCCTGCAACCACGGCACCGTCGACGCCCGAGTTTTCCGAGATTTGACGGATCGGGGCTTCCAGCGCGCGGCGGATGATCGCGATACCGACGTTCTGATCGGCGTTCGCGCCTTCCAGGCCTTCCAGCACTTTGGTCGCTTGCACCAGTGCAACGCCACCACCAACGATGATGCCTTCTTGGACAGCAGCGCGGGTTGCGTTCAGGGCGTCGTCGACGCGGTCTTTACGCTCTTTCACTTCGATCTCGGTCATGCCGCCAACGCGGATGACAGCCACACCGCCTGCCAGCTTGGCCACACGCTCTTGCAGCTTCTCGCGGTCGTAGTCCGAGGTGGTTTCCTCGATCTGGGTGCGGATCTGGCCAACGCGGGCTTCGATCTCGGGCTTGGAGCCTGCACCATCAACGATGGTCGTCGCGTCTTTGGTGATCGAAACGCGCTTGGCGGTGCCCAGCATGTCGATCGTGACGCTTTCCAGCTTCATGCCGAGGTCTTCCGAGATCACTTGACCACCGGTCAGGATCGCGATGTCTTGCAGCATGGCCTTGCGACGGTCGCCGAAGCCCGGAGCCTTGACGGCAGCGATTTTCAGGCCGCCGCGCAGCTTGTTGACGACCAGCGTGGCCAGAGCCTCGCCTTCGACGTCTTCAGCGATGATCAGCAGGGGCTTTTGCGACTGGATGACGGCTTCCAACAGGGGAACCATCGGCTGCAGCGACGAGAGTTTTTTCTCGTGCAGCAGGATCAGCACGTCGTCAAGGTCAGCAACCATTTTGTCGGGGTTGGTGACGAAGTACGGCGACAGGAAGCCACGGTCGAACTGCATGCCTTCGACGACTTCGACCGACGTCTCCATGCCTTTGTTTTCTTCGACGGTGATGACACCCTCGTTGCCGACTTTCTGCATGGCTTCGGCAATCAGCTTACCGATCAGCGCTTCGCCGTTGGCCGAGATGGTGCCGACTTGAGCAACTTCTTCGGTGTCAGCAACGGGACGAGCAGCCGACTTCAGCGCTTCGACAACCTTGGCCGTTGCCAGGTCGATACCGCGCTTCAGGTCCATCGGGTTCAGGCCAGCTGCGACCGACTTCATGCCTTCGCGGATGATCGCTTGGGCCAGAACGGTTGCGGTGGTGGTGCCGTCACCAGCTTCGTCGTTGGTGCGGGCAGCAACTTCTTTAACCAGCTGCGCGCCCATGTTTTCGAACTTGTCAGCCAGTTCGATTTCTTTGGCGACCGACACGCCGTCCTTGGTGATGCGCGGGGCACCGAACGATTTGTCGATAACAACGTTACGGCCTTTGGGGCCCAGCGTAACTTTCACGGCGTCGGCGAGGATGTTGACACCCTTCAGCATACGCTCGCGGGCTTCGGTATTGAACTTTACGTCCTTGGCAGCCATTTCAGCTTTCCTTGTCTTCTATGGTTTCGAACGAAGGCGGCGAAAATCAGGCGATGATGCCCAGAATGTCGCTTTCCTTCATGATCAGCAGCTCTTCACCCTCGACGGTGATTTCGGTGCCCGACCACTTGCCGAACAGAACGCGGTCGCCAACCTTAACTGCGGGTGCAATCAGCTCGCCCGAGTCTTTGCGTGCGCCCTCGCCCACGGCGATCACTTCGCCTTCTGCGGGCTTTTCTTTTGCGCTTTCAGGGATGAACAGACCACCCTTGGTCTTTTCTTCGCTTTGCACACGACGCACGACCACACGGTCATGAAGCGGCTTGAATGCCATCTTGCGGCTCCTCAGCTCAACTAGGTTATGGGTTTTAGCACTCACGCTTGACGAGTGCTAACGGGCGATACTTAGGAACCTGTCCCCGCGCGTGTCAACTACCGATATGCAAGAAACTAACCCATGCGCGTGAAATTTGGATGACAGGCCGCAAATCGCCTGTGCATGCGGGTGACAAGGCCCCCAGCCCCCCCTATACATGCGGCGAAACGCAGCTTTGGCTGCCTTTGACCCGTACGCAGCAGGAAACACCCTCTCATGACGACTTTGGTTTTCGGCCACAAATCCCCCGATACTGACGCCACCTGTTCCGCCCTCGTCTGGGCGTGGTACCTTAACACCACCGGCACGACCGCCGAAGCGCGTGTGCTAGGCACCCCCAATACCGAGGCCGCCTTTGTGCTGGGCCGTTGGGGCTTTGACACCCCCGCCCTGCTGACCGAGATTGCCGCCGGCCAGCCTTGCGTTATCGTCGACACGAACAACCCCGCCGAGCTGCCGGCCGGTATCAACGACGCCGACATCCAAGCCATTATCGACCACCACAAACTTGTCGGCGGGCTGGAAACCAAAGGCCCGATCGACATCACCATCCGCCCGCTGGCCTGCACGGCCACGCTGCTGCACCAGCTGATGGGCGATGCCGCTGAAACCGCCCCCGATGCGATCAAGGGCCTGATCCTGTCGTGCATCCTCTCGGATACGCTGGAATTCCGCTCGCCCACCACCACGCCGGTTGACCGCGCGCTGGCCGAGAAGCTGGCGGCCGATCTGAACATCGCGATCCCCGCCTATGCGGCAGAAATGTTCGCCGCCAAGTCGGACGTATCGCGTTTCTCGGATGCAGAATTGCTGCGGATGGATTCCAAAGAATACACTGTCGGCGGCGTTGATTTCCGCGTTTCGGTGCTGGAAACCACCTCGCCGCAAACGGTTCTATCCCGCAAAGACAGCCTGATGGCCAGCATGTTGGATGTCGCCAAGGAAGACGGCGCCGACCAGGTCCTGCTATTCGTCGTCGACATTCTGAACGAAGAAGCCACTCTGCTGGTGCCGAACGATCTGACCAAGACTGTGGCCGAGAAAAGCTTTGGCGCGACCGTCACCGGCGACACCGTTGTGCTGCCCGGCATCATGAGCCGTAAAAAGCAGATCATCCCCGCGCTGAAGGTGTAACCCATGAGCCGCATCATCGAAACATTCGACGAGATCGCGCTGAACTATGATGCGGCTTTCGTCGATCTGTGGGGTTGCATGCACGACGGCGTGCACGCCCTGCCTGCCGCCGTCGCCGCGATGCAGGCCTACCGCGCCAAAGGTGGCACGGTGGTTCTGGTCACCAACTCGCCCCGCCCGCGCGCCAGCGTCGAGAAGCAGATCACCGAAGACTTCGGCATTGCGCGCGATGCTTGGGATGCCATCGCCACCTCTGGCGATGCGGCGCGCACTGCGCTGTTCACCGGCGTGGTCGGGCAAAAGGTGTGGTTCATCGGCCAGCCGCACGAACGGATGTTCCTGCAGCCGCCCCAAGTGCTGGACAACCCGATGGAGGTGACCGAGGTCACGCTCGAGGATGCTGACGGCATCGTTTGCGCGGGCCCCGCCAACCCCACCGCCGACCCCGACATCTACCGCCCCGACTTTGAGAAGGCGATCGCCAAGGGGCTGAAGCTGCTGTGCGCGAACCCCGACATCGTGGTCGACCGTGGCGAGTCGCGCGAATGGTGCGCGGGCAAGTTGGCGCAGATCTATACCGAGATGGGCGGCGAAAGCCTGTATTTCGGCAAGCCGCATGCCCCGATCTACGCTCTGGCCCGCCGCCGTCTGGAAAAGCTGGGGCTAAAGGTCGATCACAATCGCATCATCTGCATCGGAGACGGGATCATCACCGACGTGCAAGGCGCCGTCTCCGAGGATTACGACTGCCTCTATATCTCGGGCGGTTTGGCCGCGCGCGAGACGAAAACCGTCCACCAGCCCGATCCGCAGGCACTGCATGATTATCTAGCAGGCAGCGGGCTGTCGCCAACCTATACCATTGGCTTCCTGCGCTAACGCGCGGGGGCCCCACCTTGCGCTTGTAACGCGTCGGCGCTAGGCAAAACGCATGGACATCATCCGAGACTCGCTTTTCATTGCGCCCGACCAACGGGGCGCTGTCGTGGCCATCGGTAACTTCGATGGGGTGCACGCAGGTCATTCTGCCGTCATCGACCACGCGCGCCGCATCGCAGCCCAGCTGGGCGCGCCCTTGGGCGTGCTGACGTTCGAGCCGCACCCGCGGCAGTTCTTTGCCCCCGACGGGCCGGATTTCCGGCTGATGGATGCCGCAACGCGCACCGCGCAGTTGCAAGAATGCGGCGTCGAGCGGCTGTACGAGCTGCCTTTCAACACCGTTCTGGCTGGCCTCACCGCCGAAGAATTCGTCGCGCAGATTCTGCATGATCGTTTGGGCGTGCGACATGTTGTCGTCGGGCAAGATTTTCATTTCGGCAAAGGCCGCACCGGCAGCGCCGAGCGGCTGACCGCGCTGGGGGCCGAGATGGGCTTTGGCGTCACGGTCGCACCGCTGATCGCATTGGTCGGCGGCGAGGTATCCTCGACCGCGATCCGGCAGGCGCTGGCCGAAGGTCGCCCGCGCGACGCGGCGGCGATGCTGGGCCACATCCACCGTCTGGAAGGTATCGTCGAACACGGCGACCAGCGCGGGCGCGAATTGGGCTTTCCCACCGCGAACATCTCGATCAGCGGGCTGCATATGCCGCGCTTTGGCGTCTACGCTACTGCCGTGATCGTGCGCGATGGCCCCTATGCGGGCCGCTACAAGGGTGCGACCTCGATCGGGATCCGGCCCACCTTCGGGGTCAACAAACCCAACTGCGAGACATTCCTGCTGGATTTCCGCGGCGACCTTTATGGCGCGCGCATCTCGGTCGGGCTTGTCGAATACCTGCGGCCGGAACTGAAGTTCGACAGTGTCGATGCGCTGATCGACACGATGCACGCCGATGTCGAAAAGGCACGCCGGATCTTGGCCGATGTCTGACGCCCCCCTGCGCCCCCGGTTTTGGGAGGCTTTTCCGCTGGAAAAGATGACCCCAGCCGAATGGGAAGCCGTCTGTGACGGCTGTGGCAAGTGCTGCCTGAACAAGATCGAAGACGAAGACAGCGGCGAGGTTTTTCTGACCAACGTCGCCTGCCGTCTGCTGGACAACGCGACCTGCCGCTGCACCAAATACCCCAACCGGCACGATTTCGTGCCCGAATGCATCGTGCTGACGCCCCGCACCTTGCGCAAAAACCTATACTGGTTGCCGCAAACCTGCGCCTATCGGCTGCTGCACGAAGGCAACCCCCTATACCCGTGGCACCACCTGATCAGCGGCGATGCCAATGCGGTGCACAAGGCAGGCGTATCTGCCGCCGGAATGACTGTCTCGGAACTATCGGTCGATGACGACGACTGGGAAGACCATATTATTGAGGAGCCTCTTTGAATGTTTTTCGCCTCGGATAATGCAGGCCCCGTGCATGCTTCGGTCATCCGCGCGCTGGAGGCAGCCAATACGGGCTATGTGCCGGGCTACGGCAACGACGCACTGACCCACGATGTGCAGGCGCGCATCCGCGCCCTGTTCGACGCGCCCGACGCGGTTGTGCATTTCGTCGCAACCGGCACCGCCGCCAATTCGCTGGCGCTGGCGACGCTGGTGCAGCCATGGCAGACGGTGTTCTGCACCGCGATGGCGCATATTCAGGAAGACGAATGCAACGCCCCCGTCGCCTTCATGGGCGGCGCGACGCTGCGTTTGGTTGACGACGTTCAAGCCAAGCTGGACCCTGCCGCCCTGCGCGCCGCGATTGCGGCCCAAGGGACGCGCGGCATTCACGGCGCGCAGCCCGGTGCCGTGCAGATCACCCAGCTGACCGAAAAAGGCACGCTCTATACGCTGGATGAGATCAAAGCCGTCACCGACGTTGCGCATGTTGCAGGGCTTCCGGTGCATATGGATGGTGCGCGGTTTACCAATGCACTTGTCGCTCTCGGCTGCAGCCCGGCCGAGATGACATGGAAGGCCGGTATCGACGTCGTATCCTTTGGCGGCACCAAGAACGGCCTGATGGGTGTCGAGGCGGTGGTGATTTTCGACCCCGCTCGCGGGCAGGAATTCGAATACCGTCGCAAACGCGGCGCACATCTGTTTTCCAAGCACCGGTATTTGGCAGCGCAATTCGGCGCATTTCTGGATGACGACCTGTGGCTGGACATGGCGCGCAGTGCCAACGCGACCACGGCCCACCTTGCTGCGGGCTTCGCCGCCGCAGGACATGCCCCCGCCTACCCCGTCGAAGGCAACATCATCTTCATCGCCCTGCCCCGTGCGCTGCACCGCAAACTGATGGCCGCAGGCGCGGTCTACAGCCTGACACATGGCCCGCTGGGCGACGGCCCCGATGATGAGTTGCTGGAAGCCCGTTTTGTGTGCGACTGGTCGCTGCCCATTGCGCAGGTTGATGCGTTTCTGGCGCACCTTTAACCGGGTTCTGTTGCGTCCCTCACGCGGTTTTGGATGTTTACGCCAACAATCGCGATAAAGGCGTTGCAGATTTCGCCGCATGGGGCCAGAAGCCCCTCATCGACGGCGGCCCGCATCAGGCGCGGCCGCCCCTTCTGCCAAAGGAAAAACCGATGCCGCTGATGACCGAACCAAAGCTGATTTCGGGCAACGCTAACCGCACGCTTTCGCGCGCTATCGCCCGGCGCATGTCGATGCACCGCGGCATGAACGTAGATCTTGTGGATGCACGGGTCGAACGTTTCAACGACCAAGAAGTCTATGTCGAAGTGTACGAAAACGTGCGCGGCGAGGATATGTTCGTCGTGCAATCGACCTCGAACCCCTCGAACGACAACTTGATGGAGCTGCTGATCATCACCGACGCGCTGCGCCGCTCCTCGGCGGGGCGCATCACGGCTGTGATCCCCTATTTCGGCTATGCCCGCCAAGATCGCCGCACACGCGCCCGCACGCCTATTTCGGCCAAGCTGGTTGCGAACCTGATCGCCACCGCCGGTGTTGACCGCGTGCTGACGCTGGACCTGCACGCCGCGCAGATCCAAGGGTTCTTCGACATGCCCGTCGACAACCTCTATGCCTCGCCGATTTTCTCGCTGGACATCAAGCATCACTTCGCGGGGCGGATGGACGATCTGATGGTCGTCTCGCCCGACGTCGGCGGCGTGGGCCGCGCGCGCGAGCTGGCCAAGCGCATCAATGCGCCGCTGGCAATCGTCGACAAGCGGCGCGAAAAGCCGGGTGAGATCGCCGAGATGACGGTGATCGGCGAGGTTACGGGCAAGACCTGTATCATCGTGGACGACATCTGCGACACCGCCGGCACGCTGTGCAAAGCCGCCGAAGTGCTGATCGAAGCAGGCGCTGCCGAGGTGCACAGCTACATCACCCATGGTGTCCTGTCCGGCCCTGCGATCGAGCGGATCAACAATTCGGTCATGAAGTCGCTGGTCATCACCGACTCGATCGAGCCGAACGCCAGCGTGAAGGCAAGCGAACGCATCCGCATCGTGCCGACCGCGCCCCTGTTCGCGCAAGCCATCCTCAACACCTGGAGCGGCACATCCGTGTCGTCACTGTTCGAGACCGACACTTTGGTGCCGATCTATGAGGGTCTTTACTCCTCGGTCGAATAAGAAAATGCCCCGCAGTTTCCGCTGCGGGGCATTTTTTATCCTTGATCAGATGTCCCATGCCTCAGGATCGACCATTCCGATGGCCTGCCAACTGATGCGCACACGCGCAATGCGCGTATCGCCCCATGTACGCACGACAATGGTAAAGCCCTTGGGTGTCACATCGACCGCGTTCAGATCGATCCGCGAGATTGACCCGTTCGAAATATCCCACATCATGAAATGGGTTTGCACCGCTGGTGTCGCCGAAAACGGCTCGCTGAAGGTGATCTTCTTGCGAACCTCGCGCTCGCCGCGCCCTGTCCACATGGGGCCATTGCTCTCGTAGTCCGAGAACATCACCACTTGGCCTTGGTCAACACCAACATAGCTGCTGATAAAGCGTTGCAAGATTTACTCCAGTCTGCTGGACGACAGTGGGGGGCCCCCTTTCAAGGGCCCCCCACAGAGCTATGCGTTTATCTCAGAAGCTACGCGTCAAAGACCGAGCGACTGCGCTGCAGCAGCCAGATCGGCGGCGCGTTTTTGCGCTAGGTCGATATCGCTACCGGCGCGCAGGGCGATCAGCAGCTCTTCGACCTTCTCGGCGGTCACCTCGGCGACGGGCAAAGCCACTTCCGCCAAGATCGTCACTGCGGTCGCGCTGATGTCGGCGAAACCACCGGTGACCAGATAGGCGTCAGTGCCGCCCGCATGGATCACCCGCAGAACACCCGGACGCAGCGTCGTGATGGTGGTCGCATGGTCCGCCATCGCGGTCAGGTCGCCATCGGCGCCCGGAATCTGCACCTCGCGTGCCGAGACGGAAGCAAGCTTCCGCTCGGGACTGACGAGGTCGAATTGGATGTCAGCCATTCAACCGCTCCTTAGGCTGCAGCCGCGGCGAGACGCTCGGCTTTTTCGATCACTTCCTTGATGCCGCCAACCATGTAGAAGGCAGCTTCCGGCAGGTGGTCGTATTCACCGGCCACAACGGCCTTGAACGAAGAAATCGTATCTTCCAGCGGGACTTGCTTGCCGTCGGCGCCGGTGAAGATCTTCGCCACGTCGAACGGTTGCGACAGGAAGCGCTGGATCTTGCGGGCGCGGGCGACGGTTAGCTTGTCTTCTTCCGACAGCTCATCCATGCCCAAGATCGCGATGATGTCTTGCAGCGACTTGTACTTCTGCAAGATGGTCTGGACCGAACGTGCGACGCTGTAGTGCTCCTCGCCGACGATACCCGGATCCATCAGACGCGAGGTCGAATCGAGCGGGTCAACGGCGGGGTAGATCCCCAGTTCCGAGATCGCACGCGACAGGGTCGTCGTCGCGTCCAAGTGGGCGAAGGTCGCGGCAGGTGCCGGGTCGGTCAAGTCATCGGCGGGCACGTAGATGGCCTGGACCGAGGTGATCGAACCGTTCTTGGTCGAGGTAATACGCTCTTGCAGGGCGCCCATGTCGGTCGCCAGCGTCGGCTGATAGCCCACTGCCGACGGAATACGGCCCAGCAGCGCCGACACTTCCGAACCAGCTTGGGTAAAGCGGAAGATGTTGTCGACGAAGAACAGAACATCCGAACCCGACGTGTCGCGGAATTGTTCCGCAATGGTCAGACCGGTTAGGGCGACGCGCGAACGCGCACCCGGCGGCTCGTTCATTTGGCCGTAAACAAGGGCCACTTTCGACTCGGCCAAGTTGTCCGGCTTGATAACGCCCGACTCGATCATCTCGTGATACAGGTCGTTACCTTCGCGGGTACGCTCGCCCACACCGGCGAAAACCGAGTAGCCCGAGTGCACTTTGGCGATGTTGTTGATCAGTTCCATGATCAGAACCGTCTTGCCCACGCCGGCGCCGCCGAACAGACCGATCTTACCACCCTTGGAATAGGGGGCCAGCAGGTCGATAACCTTGATGCCGGTCACCAGCACTTCCGACGCGGTCGACTGTTGGTCGAAGGTCGGTGCAGTGTTGTGGATCGGGCGGGTTTCGGTTGCAATAACCGGGCCCTTTTCGTCAACGGGCTCGCCGATGACGTTCAGGATGCGGCCCAGCGTGGCATCGCCCACCGGAACCGAGATCGGCGCGCCGGTGTCTTCCACCAGACCGCCACGAACCAGACCTTCGGTTGCGTCCATAGCGATGGTACGAACGGTACCCTCGCCCAGGTGCTGTGCAACTTCCAGAACCAGTTTCTTGCCGTTGTTTTCAGTCGTCAGCGCGTTCAGAATCGCCGGCAGCTGATCCTGAAACTGAACGTCGACGACGGCGCCAATCACCTGCGTGATTTTGCCCTGATATGCCATGTCGTTACTCCGGTTCCGTTAGAGCGCTTCGGCGCCCGCAATGATTTCGATAAGCTCGGTAGTGATCGCCGCCTGACGGGTACGGTTCATCTGAACCGTCAGCTTGTTGACCATGTCGCCCGCATTGCGCGTCGCATTGTCCATTGCCGTCATACGTGCGCCCTGCTCCGAGGCCGCGTTTTCCAACAGGGCTGCGAAAACCTGCGTGGCAACACCACGCGGCAACAGCTCCTCCAAGATCGATTCTTCGTCCGGCTCGTAGTCGTAAAGGCTCGAGACTTCGGCAGTCGTGTCGACTTGGGCCGGAATGATCTGCAACGCCGTCGGCGTTTGGCTGATCACCGACTGGAAGCGCGCGAAGAACAAGGTTGCGACATCAAATTCACCGGCGTCGAACGACGACAGGATTTGACCGGCAACCTCTTGCGCGGTGGCATAGCCCAGCTTGACGCCCGTCAGATCGACGTGGCCGACAAACAGGGTGCCAAAGTCGCGCTTCAGCGCTTCGCGGCCTTTCTTGCCAACGGTCAGGATCTTGACCGTTTTGCCTTCGGCCAACAGCTTGTTGGCGTGCTGGCGTGCAAGGCGAGCGATGTTGGCGTTAAAGCCCCCACACAGGCCGCGTTCGGACGACAGGACGATCAGCAGATGGACCTTGTCCGCACCCGTTCCAGCCAAAAGGGCGGGCGCCGAGGGCGAATTTGCTGCCGCGGCCGTCAGCCCCGCCAGAACCGCGTTAAAACGGTCGGCATAGGGGCGCGCGGCTTCGGCAGCTTCCTGCGCGCGGCGAAGTTTCGCCGCGGCAACCATCTGCATGGCCTTGGTGATCTTGCGGGTCGACTTGACCGACGCGATCCGGTTTTTCAGGTGTTTAAGACTGGGCATGCCCGCCTCTCCCTTCTATGGCCCGGATCAGGCGAAATCGCGCGCGAAATCGTCCAGAGCCGACTTGATCTTGGTTTCAGCGTCACCCTTGATCTTGGGATCTTCGGTGCTGATGAAGTCCAACAGGTCCTTACGCTGCGTACGCAGGTAGGTCAGCAGGGCAGCTTCGAAACGGCCCACTTCCTTTACCGGCAGCTTGTCAAGGTAGCCCTTGATCGCAGCATAGATCACGACGACCATTTCAGCGTTGGTCAGCGGCGCGTATTGCGGCTGCTTCATCACTTCGGTCAGGCGTGCACCACGGTTCAGCAGCTGCTGGGTTGAGGCGTCCAGATCGGACCCGAACTGCGCAAAGGCCGCCATTTCGCGGTACTGGGCCAGTTCCAGTTTGATCGGGCCAGCCACCGACTTCATGGCGTTGCTTTGTGCGGACGAACCCACACGCGACACCGACAGACCGGTGTTCACGGCCGGGCGGACGCCCTGGTAGAACAGGTCCGTTTCCAGGAAGATCTGACCGTCGGTGATCGAGATCACGTTGGTCGGGATGTAAGCGGCCACGTCTCCAGCTTGGGTTTCGATGATCGGCAGCGCGGTCAGCGAGCCAGCACCGAATTCGTCGTTCAGCTTTGCCGAACGCTCCAGCAGGCGGGAGTGGAGGTAGAACACGTCGCCCGGATAAGCTTCGCGGCCCGGCGGACGACGCAGCAGCAGCGACATCTGGCGGTAAGCAACGGCTTGCTTGGACAAGTCATCATAGATGATCAGTGCGTGGCGGCCGTTGTCGCGGAAAAATTCGGCCATAGCGGTTGCCGAATAGGGCGCCAGATATTGCATCGGGGCCGGATCCGACGCGGTTGCAGCAACCACGATCGAATAGGCCATTGCGCCGGTTTCTTCCAGCTTCTTCACCAGCTGGGCCACGGTCGAACGCTTTTGGCCGATTGCAACGTAAACGCAGTACAGCTTGTTGTACTCGTTGTCGCCAGCAGCTTCGTTGTACGACTTTTGGTTCAGAATGGTGTCGAGCGCGATTGCGGTCTTGCCGGTCTGACGGTCACCAATGATCAGCTCGCGCTGGCCACGGCCAACGGGGATCATCGCGTCAACCGACTTCAGGCCGGTTGCCATCGGCTCGTGTACCGATTTACGCGGAATGATGCCGGGGGCTTTGACGTCGGCAACGCGTTGCTCGGTGGCAACGATCGGGCCTTTGCCGTCCAGCGGGTTACCCAGCGCGTCAACAACGCGGCCCAGCAGGCCGTTGCCGGCCGGAACCGACACGATCGACTGCGTGCGCTTGACGACATCGCCTTCCTTGATGTCGCGGTCGGTACCGAAAATCACGACACCGACGTTGTCTTTTTCAAGGTTCAGCGCCATGCCCTGAATTCCGCCCGGGAATTCAACCATTTCGCCAGCCTGAATATTATCGAGGCCATAAACGCGGGCGATGCCATCGCCAACCGAAAGGACGCGACCAACTTCTGCAACTTCAGCCGATTGGCCAAAATTCTTGATCTGGTCCTTCAGGATCTTGGAAATCTCAGCGGCTTGGATCGCCATCATCCGACCTCTTTCATGGTGTTCTGGAGTGCCTGCAGCTTCGAAGCGACCGAGGTGTCGATCATCTTCGAGCCGATTTTTACAACAAGACCGCCGATCAATGCAGGATCGACGGTCGCATTCAGTTTAACGGTTTTGCCAAATTTCGCCGAAAGAACCTCGGCAAGCTTGGTCGCTTGGGTCGCGGTCAGCGCCTTGGCCGATACGACATCGGCCACGACTTCGCCTTTGGCGGCCATGACGCGATTTTTCAGTTCAGCCACCAACTGGGGCAGAACGAACAGGCGGCGCTTTTCGGCCATCAACGCCAAGGTGTTTTTCAACACGCCCGACAGGCCCAACGCATCAGCAACAGCCGCGATGGCCTTTTCCTGATCGTCACGGCTGACGACGGGTGAAGAAATCATGGCACGCAAATCAGCGCTATCGCTAAGAGCGGCGCCGAGGCTGTCGATATCCGCCTCCAGCGCGGGCAAAGCCCCCTCTTCCATCACGAGGTCGAAGACCGCCGTCGCGTAGCGGCTGGCAATGCCGGTTGAAATCGAAGCTGGTTCGGACACGTCCACCCTTCCGATGTCTGGGCCCACATCGACGGCGCGTAATTGCGACACCGTGCGGGCAGCCTACCCCCAACTGCCCCTGTGAAAGGGCAGTCATTAATCCAAGGCGCATGTAGCAGACGAGGGTTTCCCTCGCAACCAGCTAGGCGCCGGTTTTCGTGATCAAATGGCATTTGTTTCGCGCCATTGCCGTCTGTTTTGGCACGATGCGCGGATTCGGCGCCCCTATTGCGTCGATCTGCGCGCATCAGGTCGCGCGCGCAGCGCTGCAGGGCTGCTGACGGGGCTGCCAGCGGGGCTAAGGATTCGCAAATTACGCGCCGCGCGCGCGGCCCCCACCCGCGGGCGCGGAAGGGCAACCGGCGCTTTGGTCACCTCGACCATCAGAACGCCGCCTGCATAGATGGCCGGGGTACGCGTACCGACCCGTTCGATCATCTGGCCAAAGCGGCGCCACAGCGGCCGCAACGAGGGCGGCTGATAAAGGGCGGTAAAGGCCGTCTCGATTACGAAGTCGTGTTCTTTCAGCAGCCCCTCCAACTGGCCCAGAGTGTAGGGCTTACCGAAGCCGAAGGGGGTTTTATCATATCGCGCCCAAAGGCCCGCGCGGTTCGGCACCACAAAGACGGCCCGCCCGCCGGGGCCCAGAACGCGGTGGGTTTCCTCTAGCAGGTCGGACTGGCGTTCCGACATCTCTAGCCCGTGCAGCATGACAAGGCGGTCGACCGACCCCGTTTCCAGCGGCCAGTCCAGTTCCTCGCACAACAGGGCGATATTGGGCAGGCCGGGGGGCCACGCCATCACGCCCTGCGGGCCGGGCATCAGGCCGATCACGCGGCGCGCCTCGGGCAGGAAGGGGCGCAAAAGCGGCAAGGCGAAGCCGAATCCTGCCACCGTCATACTGCGCGTATCGGGCCAGATATGCCGCAAACGCCCGCGCACGACCTGCTGCACCGCCCGCCCCAGCGCATTGCGGTAGTAGAAATTCTTCAGATCTTGGACATCCAGATACATTTCACCTCGCATTTATCGCCGCACCGTCTTGCCATGCAGCGTGCGTAATCCCATGATTCCCAAAGGGGTCGCCTTTGCAACCCGTATTGACCACTGACCGAAGGGAGACAGCCATGTCCGTCACGACAGGAACCGATGACAAGGGCTTCCAAATCGTTACGATCCCCTGTCTGCGCGACAATTACGCATTTTTGATCCACGACACGACCACCAACCGCACCGCCCTGATCGACGCGCCCGAGGCCGCGCCGATCCAGACTGTGCTGCGGGCGCGCGGCTGGCGACTGGATGCGATTTTGCTGACCCACCACCACGACGACCACATTCAGGCCGTACCTGCGCTGGTCGCGGAATTTAAGGCCAAGGTTTACGGCGCGGCAGCCGATGCCGAACGCCTGCCCCCGCTCGGCCACGCGCTAAAGCCGGGCGACCGTTTTTCGCTGCTGGGCACCCCGGTCGAGGTTCTGGACGTGCCGGGGCATACCGTGGGGCATATTGCTTTTTACCTGCCCGAACTCAGCGCCGTCTTTACGGGCGATAGCCTGATGGTGATGGGCTGCGGCCGCTTGTTCGAGGGCACCCCTGCCCAAATGTACGACACCCTGCAGCGCCTTGCCGCGCTGCCCGCCGACACGATGGTTTATTCCGGCCACGAATATACCGAGAGTAATATGCGTTTCGCGCTGTCGCTGCTGCCCGACGACCCTGCCCTGCGCGCCCGCGCCGCCAAAATCGCAGCCGTTCGCGCCGAAGGCGGCTTCACGATTCCGGCGAAGCTGTCGCAGGAACTGGCGACGAACCCCTTTTTGCGCAGCGCCGACCCTGCCATCGCCCATGCCGTCGATATGGATGGGCAAGACCCCGCCCGCGTTTTCGCCAAGCTGCGATCATTGAAAGACAGCTTCTGACCCCTTAAATCGTAGCTGCATCATGCCACGGGTGGCGGCCCCATCGCCCCCCCGCAGCCGCACACTATTGCGCAATTCGCAGGCCAACTGATCGGCCGAAGTGATAACGTGATCGCAATGTGACAAAATACTTCTTGAAGATACGCGCGGAAAGCCGATCTTTATACCTCAGGAGGCCATGGTGGTCGGGCCCATCGCCCGCCCGCCCCCGGACAGAGGAGCACCCTACCCGTGTCGTCTTTTACCACTTCGCTCGAACAGTCCATCCACGGTGCTTTGGCGATCGCCAACACCCACCACCATGAGCTTGCAACGCTCGAACACCTGCTGTTGTCGTTGCTGGACGAACCCGATGCCGCGCATGTTCTGCGCGCCTGTGCCGTAGATATGGTCGACCTGCGCAAATCGTTGGAAGATTTTATCGATGACGACCTTGCCACCCTAGTCACCGCGGTCGAGGGGTCAGAAGCCGTCCCCACGGCGGCCTTCCAGCGCGTAATCCAGCGCGCCGCGATCCATGTGCAAAGCGCGGGCCGTGCCGAGGTGACGGGCGGCAACGTGATCGTCGCCCTGTTTGCCGAACGCGAATCCCACGCCGTCTACTTCCTGCAAGAACAGGATATGACGCGGTATGACGCGGTGAACTTCATTGCCCATGGCGTCGCCAAAGACCCCGATTTTGCTGAAAGCCGCAATATCGACGGGGCCGAGGTGCGCGAGGAAAAAGCAGCCGCTGCTGGTGACGAGAAGGAAAAGGCGCTGGCGAAATACTGCGTCGACCTGAACGCCAAAGCCCGCAAGGGCGATGTCGACCCCCTGATCGGTCGCGAGACCGAGGTCGAGCGGGCGATCCAAGTGCTGTGCCGCCGCCGCAAGAACAACCCGCTGCTGGTCGGCGATCCGGGCGTTGGCAAAACCGCCATCGCCGAAGGTCTGGCATGGAAAATCGTGCGTGGCGACGTGCCCGAGGTTCTGGCCGCAACAACGATCTATTCGCTGGACATGGGGGCGCTGCTGGCTGGCACGCGCTATCGCGGTGATTTCGAGGAACGCCTGAAAGCCGTTGTGAAAGAGCTGGAAGACCACCCCGACGCCGTGCTGTTCATCGACGAAATCCACACCGTCATTGGCGCGGGGGCAACCTCGGGCGGGGCGATGGATGCGTCGAACCTGTTGAAACCCGCTTTGGCGGGCGGCAAGCTGCGCTGCATGGGTTCGACCACGTATAAAGAGTTCCGCCAGCATTTCGAAAAAGATCGTGCCCTTGCCCGTCGTTTCCAAAAGATCGACGTGAACGAGCCGAGCGTCGAGGATGCCGTCAAAATCCTGCGTGGCCTCAAGCCCAATTTCGAGGAACACCACGGCATCAAATACACGAACGAGGCCATCCGTTCCGCGGTTGAGCTTGCCGCGCGCTACATCCACGACCGCAAACTGCCCGACAGCGCCATCGACGTCATCGACGAGGCTGGCGCCGCGCAACATTTGGTCCCCGAAAGCCGCCGTCGCAAAACGATCTCGGTGAAAGAGGTCGAGGCCGTCGTGGCCAAGATCGCGCGGATCCCGCCGAAGCAAGTCTCGAAAGACGACGCAGCGACGCTGAAAGATCTGGAACCCGCGCTGAAACGCGTGGTGTTCGGGCAGGACAAGGCGATCGAGGCCCTCGCATCGGCGATCAAACTGGCCCGTGCGGGGCTGCGCGAGCCTGAAAAGCCCATCGGCAACTACCTGTTCGCCGGCCCGACCGGTGTGGGCAAAACCGAGGTCGCCAAGCAGTTGGCCGACAGCTTGGGCGTTGAGATGCTGCGCTTTGACATGTCGGAATACATGGAGAAGCACGCCGTCTCGCGCCTGATCGGGGCCCCTCCGGGGTATGTCGGTTTTGATCAAGGCGGCCTGCTGACCGACGGCGTCGACCAGCATCCGCATTCGGTGCTGCTGCTGGACGAGATCGAAAAGGCGCACCCCGATGTGTTCAACATCCTGCTGCAGGTGATGGACCATGGCAAGCTGACCGACCACAACGGCCGTCAGGTGGACTTCCGCAATGTGATCTTGATCATGACCTCGAACGCGGGGGCGGCCGATCAGGCCCGTGAGGCCATGGGCTTTGGCCGCGACCGCCGCGAGGGCGAGGATACCGCCGCGATCGAGCGGACCTTCACGCCCGAGTTCCGTAACCGTCTGGATGCGGTGATCGCTTTCGCGCCCTTGGGCAAAGAAACGATCAGCAAAGTGGTCGAGAAGTTCGTGCTGCAACTGGAAGCGCAACTGCTGGACCGCAACGTTCACTTCGAACTGTCGCCCGCAGCCGCCGCATGGCTGGGCGACGAGGGGTACGACGAAAAGATGGGGGCCCGCCCGCTGGCCCGCGTCATCCAAGAGCATATCAAGAAGCCTTTGGCCGAGGAGTTGCTGTTTGGAAGCCTGCAAAAGGGCGGCGTCGTGCGCGTTGGCGTGAAGGACGGCAAGCTGGACTTGCAGTTCGACCCCGCCAAAGCGCGCGCCACCCCGACAGACACGCCCGAGCTGGCGGACTGACCACGAAGCCCGCCGGAAACGGCGGGCTTTTTCATTTCAGGGGGTCCCATGACCGATACCAACCACACCCACGTCGAAAAGCAGTTCGGCCCGCGCGCCCAAGCCTATGTCGACAGCGCAACCCACGCCCAAGGCGACGACCTGACCGCCCTCGAGGCGGTTCTGAGGCAACACCGCCCCCAGATGGCCATCGACCTCGGCGCGGGCGGCGGGCATGTGGCTTACCGCATGGCAGCGCTGGCCGACCATGTTCTGGCGGTCGATCTGTCGCAAGATATGCTGATGGCGGTGAATGAAACCGCCCGCGCCCGCGGCATTACCAACCTAACCACCCAATTCGCGCCCGCCGAAATGCTGTCCCTGCCCGATGAGCATGCCGACTTTCTGGCAAGCCGCTTTTCCGCGCACCACTGGCACGATCTGCATAGCGGCCTGCGCGAGGCCTACCGCGTGCTAAAACCGGGCGCGCGGTCCGTGTTTATCGACACCGTATCGCCCCGCAGCGCCATCGCGGATTCGCATCTGCAGGCGATCGAACTGCTGCGCGACCCGTCGCATGTCCGCGACTATTCGGCGGCAGAATGGGTGGCCGCCGTCGGCAACGCGGGTTTCAACGTACAAGACCTGCGCCACTACCCCCTGCGGCTGGCCTTCCAGCCTTGGGTTCAGCGCTCGGGCACCCCGATGGCGCTGGTCGCGGCGCTGCTGCAATTGCAGTCGGGCGCCAGCGATCCAGTGCGCAAGACCCTGAAGATCGAAGAAGACGGCAGCTTTACGGTAGATACCGTCTTCATCGTTGCCACGCGGCCTTGACTTCCCCCCCTGCGGCCCATAAAGCCGCCGCTGTTGGTGTTGGTGGCCCCCGCAAGGGGCAGCCTGTCGGGATATGATTCCAAAGGACAACGCCCTTCACGTCCCGTAAGGGACACCCACTTTGAAGGAGATCAGAGGTGACCAAGCGTACTTCTGCCAAGCACAAAATTGACCGCCGCATGGGCGAAAACATCTGGGGCCGTCCCAAGTCGCCGCTGAACCGCCGCGAATACGGCCCGGGTCAGCACGGTCAGCGCCGCAAGGGCAAGCTGTCGGACTTTGGTGTGCAACTGCGCGCCAAGCAAAAGCTGAAGGGTTACTACGGCGACCTGACCGAGAAGCAATTCCGCCGCATCTATTCGGATGCCGAGCGTACCAAGGGCGACACCGGTGAGAACCTGGTAGGCCTGCTGGAGCGTCGCCTGGATGCCGTCGTCTACCGCGCCAAGTGGGTTGCGACCGTCTTTGCTGCACGCCAATTCGTGAACCACGGCCACGTGCTGGTGAACGGCGTTTCGGTGAACATCCCCTCGTACCGCGTCAAAGAAGGCGACGTCATCGAGATCCGCGCCAAGTCGAAGCAACTGGCCGTCGTGCTGGAAGCCATCAACCTGGCCGAGCGTAACGTTCCCGACTACATCGAAGTCGACAACAGCAAGCTGACCGCGACTTATGTCCGTACGCCTTCGCTGGCCGACGTTCCCTATCCGGTCATCATGGAACCGAACCTCGTCGTCGAATTCTACGCAAAGAACTAATCTTACATAGATTGTTCTGCAAAGCCCGCCGTTTTCGGCGGGCTTTTTCTTTGCCCGCATGTTTTTCGCACCCGCCCCCATTGCGGGGCGCACACGCAGATTTTATCTGGGGTTGATCAACCCTCGCGGAGTAAAACATGTCTTCCAAAAACGGCCTCGAACAAAAATTCGAGCGCACCCTTTTTGCCTCACGGTGGCTGATGGCCCCGATGTATCTGGGCCTCGTGCTGGCGCTGCTGATGATTGTCGTGATCTTCTTCCGCGAGCTTTTCTACTACGTCCCCCAGATGTTCACGATGGAAATGGACAAAGGCATTCTGGCCGTTCTGTCGCTGATCGACCTGACGTTGGCCGCCAACCTGCTGGGGATCGTGATTTTCTCGGGCTATGAAAACTTCATCTCGAAACTGGACATCGAAGAGGGCACCGAGCGCCCCGAATGGATGGGCACCGTCGATTTCGCGGGCCTCAAGATGAAGCTGATCGCCTCGATCGTGGCAATTTCGGCTATCCACCTGCTGAAGCGCTTTATGGAAATAGGTAAGCCGGTGGGCGACCTATTCGACAGCAACGAGCTGATGTGGCTGGTGATCATCCACCTGGTCTTCATCCTGTCGGGCGTGATGATGGCACTAATGGATTTCATCAACGCCAAGGTCAAAGCCGCCAGCAAATACTGAAAAAGGGCCGCAAGGCCCTTTTTTACGTCTTGTTTCGGCTAATCCAGACGCCTACCAAAATCAGCAAGACGCCCGCAGCCTGCATCCACTGCACACCTGACGCGCCATTGAGGAAATCCAGCGCCACGCTGGAAAGCATCTGCGCCGCGATCAGCAAAACCGAGGTCAGCGCCGCCCCAAGGCGCGGGATCAGCCAGCTGCCCGCCGCCACGAATACCGCACCAAACGCGCCCCCCATCCACGCAAGGGCGGGTGCGGTGTTCGCCCCCTCGGGCCAGAAACTGCTGCCAACCACCAGCGTGTACACCATCAGCACGGCGAACCCGACCGCATGGTTCCAGAACGATGACACCAACGCCGATGTCGACAGCGCCAACCGCCCATTTACCTGCCGCGACAGCGTGATCAGCATGCCGCCGACAAAAGCCAGCAAAATCATATAGGCCATCACGCGGCCCCCCGCCCGAAAATAATCAGCAGCGTGCCCGCGATAATCAGCACCAGCGCCAGCATGTCATTGCGTGTCGGCAAGCGTTTTGTCATGCCCAACAGGCCGAAGCGGTCGAACACCAGCGCCAGCACAACCTGCCCCGCCAGCCCCAGTGCCAGCGTGCCGGTCAGCGCCAAGGCGGAATTGGCCGCGGTGGATGTGACCACAACCGTCAGCGCCCCCGATAGCCCACCAAGGTAGACCCAAAGCGGGGCGTTGGCGACAATAGGCGCCGCGCCCTGCCCTTTACGGACCAGCCGCAGCAGCGCCAGCGCGGCGACCAGCACCAGCGTCCCCACCCCATGCGCCGTCAGCGACGAAAACAGCGGCGTCGTATGGGCGGCCATCATGCTGTTCGACAACAACATGACCGTCATCAGACCGCCGGTTGCCAGCGCAACGGCAATTTCGATGGGTTTGGGGGCCCGCGTTTGGGCAGTCTCGTACGACATCAGCAGTCCTTCTCAGCCTTATCGGCAGTAAGCCGACCGGCGGCTGGCGGTATCAAAATGCAGGTGGTCACGGTGAGCAGCGTTCGCTTCAGGGCCTAAAACGGTGCCGAACATACCGCAGGCCGAGCGGTGAAGCTGCCGCAAGATGTTACCCCACGCGGCGCTGCGCCAGCCGTTCAAAACCGAAAAACTTGACCCGTCACGCAAGCGGAACGCCACGACATCAACGGCCTTGCCGCGTCCATGTTCCGACAAACGGTTGCCACTGTTGCGCGAGCCGACAACCCCGCGACAGGCGTACCCGCCCGGCGTTTGAATTTGCGCCAACCCGCCACCGGTGTTGCCAATCGTGGGGATCGCAACCTCGCTGACCCAGCGGTTGAAGGTGACAGCCGTGTCGCAGTTAACCACCAATGGCGACGACAGGCTGACGCCCGAAACCGATCGCACCTGCACTGCGTTCTGCACGCCGCATCCGCCCGCCCCCGATATATCGCGCAGCACATCGCCTTGTAAGGCAGCCACCCCGCACAAGCCCCCGCTGCCGCCCGCCGAGGCGATTCGCGGCGCCGCTGCAGGTGCAGCTGCCGGTGGGGGGGCCGGGCGACGCCCTGCAGGCCGAGCACTCGGCAGCGGCACTGGCGCGGCTGTCACGCGTTGCATCGGGGCGACTTGCGCGGCTTGGGGCACCGCGGGCACCCCTGCAGGCCGCGCGCGCGGCGTGGTGATCCGCAATGATCCATCGGGGTTGGCCTGAACGGCCGGCGCCGCGCTGCCTGCGCGGGCCGGTGGCCGGGGCACATCTTGGGCGGCGGCAGCCAAGGGCAACAAGCACAACAGCCCGAGGGCGATCGCGCGCGCACTCCTCATCCAGCGTCGCCTTCGCGCGGGTCTTCTCCGCGCCCGAAGTTGGGCTTGTCGGTATCCTGCCCTGCCTCGATAATCCCGCGGCGGATGGCGCGCGTGCGGGTGAAATAGGCGTGCAGGTGGTCGCCGTCACCCATTCGAATGGCGCGCTGCAGGGCGAACAATTCTTCGGTAAAACGGCCCAAAATCTCTAGCGTCGCGTCTTTGTTGTTCAAAAAAACGTCGCGCCACATCGTAGGGTCGGATGCCGCGATCCGCGTAAAATCGCGAAAACCGGCGGCCGAGTATTTGATCACCTCGGAATCTGTGACGCGTCCCAGATCATCGGCAACGCCGACCATTGTGTAGGCAATCAGGTGCGGGGTATGGCTGGTGACGGCCAGCACACGGTCGTGGTGGTCGGCGTCCATCACATCGACATTCGCCCCCAGCGCCTGCCAGAACGCCTTCAGCTTGTCGAGAGCCACCGGATCGCTGTCGGGCAGCGGCACGATGATGCACCAGCGGTTGTCAAACAACGTGGCAAAGCCCGCGCGCGGGCCGGAATGCTCGGTCCCGGCCAACGGGTGCGCGGGGATGAAATGCACGCCGTCTGGCACGAACGGCGCTACGGCATCGACGACCGACCGCTTGGTCGAGCCGACATCGCTGAGGATTGCGCCCGGTTTCAGCGCGCTCGCGATTTCCGCCGCAACTACGTCCATCGCACCGGTTGGCACGCACAAAATCACCAGATCTGCATCTGCCACCGCATCGACAGCACTATCAACCACTTGGTCACACAGCGCTATTTCGCGCGCGACGGCGCGTGTCTCGGGGGCGATGTCGTAGCCGACAATCGTCCCCGCCGCCCCCGCGCGCCGCGCGGCATGCGCGATCGAGGACGCAATCAACCCAAGACCGATCAGGGCAACGCGATTGAAAACAGCATCCATCACCGCAGGCCTTTGAATTGCGCGACCGCATGGACGACCTGACGGCAGGCCGCCTCGTCACCAACGGTGATGCGCAGGGCTTCTGGGAAGCCATACCCCGTCACGCGGCGGACGATAATGCCGTTATCGCGCAGGTGCGCGTCACAACCGGCCGCCTCGTTACCATCGACGAAACGCGCAAGGATGAAGTTCGCAAAGCTTTGGTCAACCTCGACACCCAGATCGATAAGCGCGTTGCGTAACCATGCCCGCCATTTGGCGTTGTCATTGCGGCACTTTTCGACCCAAGCGGTATCGCGCATGGCGGCTTCGGCCACGCTCAGTTGCACTTCGGACAGGTTGAACGGCTGGCGCACGCGGTTCAGCACGTCGATGATTGCACGCGGGGCATAGCCCCAGCCGATCCGCAAACCACCCAGACCGTGGATCTTTGAAAAGGTGCGCGTCATGATCATGTTCTGGCGCTCGCTGACCAGCGCCGCGCCGCCGTCATAGCCATCGGCAAATTCGGCATAGGCGCTGTCCAGCACCAGCAAGACTTGCGGCGGCAGCTTGTCGGCTAGCCAGGCGATTTCCTCGGGCTCGATCATCGTGCCGGTCGGGTTGCCTGGGTTCGTCAGAAAGACGATTCGCGTCTTTTTGGTGCAGGCCGACAAAATCGCGTCGACATCGACCTTCCGCTCGCGCTCGGCCACTTTGACGGGCGTTGCGCCCGCCGCCATCGCCAACAACGGATACAGCGAGAAACCGTGCTCGGTATAGATTACCTCGTCGCCGACGCCGCAGTAGCTTTGCGTGACGAACTGCAGCACTTCATCAGACCCGACACCGCAAATAATATTATCGGGATCAAGGCCTTGCACCTCGCCAATGGCAGCGCGCAGGCGCGCGTGATCGGTGCCGGGATAGCGATGCAGGTCATGTGCCGCCCGCAGGAAAGCCTCCTTCGCGGCGTCCGAGAACCCTGCCGGATTCTCGTTCGAGGAGAGTTTCAAAACATGGCTTTTCCCAGCGATGGTGGATGCGCCGCCTTGATACAGCGCGATATCCATAATGCCGGGTTGCGGGCGAATTGCGGTCATCGTGAACCTGCCTGACTTGACTTCCGCTTCTCTCTAGCCGCAGGGCTGGCCCAACGCCAGAGGCTAACCAAGCGTAAAGAAGCCCTCGCCTGCCAAAGCACGCATTTTGCGTGCCATTTCAGCACCTATCACGGCGGCGTCAGTGACAGCGCACCGCATTTGGTCGGCCAGCACCTCGGATCCGTCAGGGCGCAAAATCTCGCCGCGCAGGGTCAGCTCGTCACCTTGGATTTCCGCCAGACCGGCGATGGGCGTGTGGCACGACCCATCAAGGCCCGCCAAAAACGCGCGTTCGGCCGCCAGACGAGTGCCGGTCGGCCCGTGGTGAATGGCTGCCAGCAAGCCTGCAACGATCCGGTCGTCGGTGCGCCGTTCGACCCCGATGGCACCTTGCGCGACTGCGGGCAGCATCTCGGCGGGCGACAGCGGCTTTTGCGGCACATCAGCCCGCCCAAGCCGGTTCAGGCCAGCCATCGCAAGGAAGGTCGCATCAGCCACGCCTTCGTCCAGCTTGCGCAGGCGCGTCTGCACATTGCCGCGAAACTCCACCACAACCAGATCAGGCCGCCGCGCCAAAATCTGCGCGCGCCGCCGCAGGCTGGACGTGCCCAAGACCTTGCCCGCAGGAATGTCGTTCAAGCTCCAGTTATGGCGCGAGACGAACGCGTCGCGCACGTCCTCGCGCGGCAAAAAGCAATCCAGCGTCAGACCAGCGGGCTGTTCGACCGGCATGTCCTTCATCGAATGGACGGCTATGTCGATGCTGCCGTCCAGCAGCGCTTCCTCGATCTCGCGCGTGAAAAGGCCTTTGCCGCCGATCTCGCGCAGGGCTTTGTCCTGCACCATATCGCCGGTCATCTTGATGACCTCGATCACGAACGCTTCGTGCGGCAGATCGTACGCTTGCGCCAAGCGGTCGCGGGTTTCATAGGCCTGCGCTAGCGCCAGCGGCGAGCCGCGCGTGCCAATGCGAAGGGGTTCAGCGGGGGAAGGAAGCGCGTTCAACATGGCACCTTTCTAATCCGCCCCGTGCAGGCTGGCAACGGTGCAGGCTTGACTTTCGCGCCCATGCACCCGACTTCAGACCAGACGCATACGAGGAAGACCATGCCCCTGCAAAAGCCCATCCTGCGCGCCCTTGCTGGCGAGACATTGCCCACCCCGCCCGTCTGGATGATGCGGCAAGCCGGGCGCTACCTGCCCGAATATCGCGCCACCCGCGCGCAAGCGGGCGACTTCCTGTCGCTGTGCTACAACCCGGAACTCGCGGCTGAAGTCACGCTGCAGCCGATCCGCCGCTACGGCTTTGACGCGGCAATCTTGTTTGCCGACATTCTGCTGCTGCCGCAGGCTCTTGGGCAAGACTTGTGGTTCACCCCTGGCGAAGGCCCGCGCCTAACCCCCGTCACCACGCCCGAGGAACTGGCCGCGCTAAAGCCCGCCGACGCCGTGCATGACCGTCTGTCCCCGATTTACGAAACCGTCCGCATTCTTGCACGCGAGCTGCCGCGCGAGACGACGCTGATCGGGTTTGCCGGTGCCCCGTGGACCGTCGCCACCTATATGATTGCAGGCCAAGGCACCCCCGACCAAGGCCCCGCCCACGCGCTAAAGGCCGAAGATCGCACGACTTTCCAAGGTATTATCGACCTGCTGACCGCCAGCACCATCGAATATCTATCCGCCCAAGTCGATGCGGGGGCCGAAGTCATCAAACTGTTCGATAGCTGGGCCGGATCGCTGCAAGGCGACGATTTCAACGATTTTTCGCTGAAACCCATGCAGCAAATCACCGCCGCCTTGAAGGAACGCCACCCCGGCCTGCCGATCATCGCATTCCCACGCGGCGCGGGCGAACGCTACAGTGCCGCTCATGCGGCCACTGGCGCGGATTGCATCGCGATTGATGACGGTGTGACGCCCGAATGGATCGCCCAAAACGTGCAGCCCCATGGCTGCGTGCAGGGCAACCTGAAAAGCAGCTATATGGTGACCGGCGGCGAGGATCTGGTGCGAGAAACCCGCCGCGTGGTCGATGCCTTGCGCGGCGGGCCGCATATTTTCAACCTCGGGCACGGCATCACGCCCGATGCCGACCCCGAGAATGTGACCCTGATGCTGGAAACGATCAGGGGCTGATTAAGCCCATTTGGCCAATGGCGGCAGGCTCATCAACACGGCATCCGCGTTGTGGCCCGTCGCCAAACCAAACTTGGTTCCACGATCCCAGACCAGATTATATTCGGCATAAAGACCGCGATAGACCAGCTGGATGTCGCGGTCTTCTTCCGTCCACGGGGTCATACGGCGCCGTTCGATCAGCGGCAGATAGGACGGCAGGAAAGCGCGACCGATGTCTTGGGTCAGCGCGAAATCTGCGGCCCAGTCGCCGGTGTTGTGATCATCCATAAACGTGCCGCCGACGCCGCGCGCGCGGCCACGGTGGGGCACATAGAAGTATTCATCAGCCCACGCCTTCAGCTTTGGATACAGGCCCTCGCCATGGGGTTCGATGAACTTTTGCTGGGTGGCGTGGAAATGCGCTGTGTCTTCGTCGTAAGGGATTGGCGGGTTCAGGTCGGCACCGCCCCCGAACCACCACGCCGAGGGCGTCCAGAACATCCGCGTATTCATATGCACGGCGGGCACGTGCGGGTTCTGCATATGCGCCACCAGCGAGATGCCCGACGCCCAAAAGCGCGGGTCTTCCTCGATCCCGGGCACGCCGCGCGCGGCCATGGCCTTGATCGCCCCGGCCCCCAGCGTTCCGGAAACGGCCGAAAAGTTCACGCCGACCTTTTCAAACACACGCCCGCCGCGCATCACGCTCATCAGTCCGCCGCCCAGATCCTCGCCATCCGGGCCTGTGCGGGGGGTCGGGGTCACGTCGAACTTGGCAGGCGACAGATCGCCCGAGGGGCCAGCAACCGCGCCTTCCTCGGCGGCCTCGAACGCGGCAACAATGTCGTCACGCAGCGTGTGGAACCAGTCGGCGGCGGCCTTGCGTTCGGCTTCCATTGCGTTTGGCGTGGTTTCAGCGGTCATCGGGGCCCTCTTTCACTTGGGACGCAGGCCTTGCGCGCAGTCTGGCCTCTTGCGCCTTTCATGGGGGGCACTTACCATCTGCGCGGCGTCGGCACCAGCCACGCGGATCGCAGTTTGGACGACAAAGGGGTGCACCATGCACAAGGCCGTATTCATTTTGCCGCTGGTGCTGCTGGCCGCCTGCCAGACCCCGCGCGAAGCCTGTATCAGCGATGCTTCGGGTAACTTGCCCACAATCAACCGCCTGATCACCGAGACCGAGGGCAATCTGGCCCGCGGCTACGCCATTGGCACCCGCGAAGATGTCGAGATTGAGCGCGATTATTGCGAACGCACGCTGCAAGACGGCACGGTGGTGCAGGTGCGCTGCGACCGCGCCCGTACGGTAGAGCGGCGCGTGCCCGTCGCCATCAACCTTTACGCCGAACAGGCCAAGCTCGATTCGCTTTATGAACGGCGGAACGACCTGCAGGCGCGCATCGCGCCCGCGATTCAGGCCTGCGTCGCCGCCTACCCCGAAGAATAGGCGGCGCAAGGGCGCTTAGCGCGCTTTGCGGGCCGGTTTGGCGGCGTGGAACAGCTTGAATGCGCCGTCGCCGCCGGGCAATTCCTCGACCACGCGGAACTGCTCGCGCAGGGCTTCCTCGTACGGCAGGTGGCGGTTCGCTACCATCCACAGCTGGCCGCCTGGGTGCAGCATACGCGCAGCCGCCGCGATGAACGCGCGCCCGAGAGCCGGATCGCCCTTGGCCCCAACGTGGAACGGCGGGTTCATGATGACCGCATCGAACACTTTGTCGGCCTTGAACCGCGTGGCATCGGCCCAAGTGAAGCGCGCGCGGTCATCGGGAATGTTCAGCTTGGCGCACTCCAGCGCCAGCGCCTCGGCCTCGACCAGATCGATCGAGATGACACCCTCGCGCGCCAGCGCAGCGGCGGCCAGATAGCCCCACCCCGCGCCCAAATCGGCGATCCGCGACGGAAGCTTGGCCGGCAGCGCTGCCGCCAGCAATGCCGAGCCACGGTCGACCGCGCCATCGGAAAACACGCCTGCGGTAGTAACGAAACCGTCGAACGCCTTGGGTTCGGGCAAGACCCAGTCGGCGAAGACATCAGCTGCGGCGAACCAGAACAGCCGTCCGTGCGCCTTGACGACGCCCGACAGGTCGAGTTCAGGAAGACGGCTGCGGATGTCGCGCCAGATGCTGTCGATACCGTCCTCACGCTGCCCATCGACTACGACCAGATCGGCCAAGGACGCGGCCTCGGCTATCATCGCGCGCGCCAGCGCCTTGGCGCGCGGCAACACAACCAGCGCGACGGTGGCAGGCTTTGCCCCCACAACAACATCGTAACCGGCGGCTTCCCAGTATTCGTAATCGGGGCGGAAGGTATGGCTGATGGTCACATCGGCGCGCGGCAGGGCCGACAGGTCCATCCCTGCGGGCGGGCGCATTACCAAAATCGGGCCCGCAGGCAGTGTTAGCGCGCCAGTATCCAGCGCGGTCGTCAGGCGAGATTGCGCCATATGTCTACTCTTGTTCCATCGTGCATTGCAGCGGGTGCTGGTTGCGGCGGGCGAATTCCATCACCTGCGCGACCTTCGTCTCGGCCACCTCATAGGGGAAGACGGCGACAACCGCGACGCCTTTCGTGTGCACCGTCAGCATGATTTCCACCGAACGCGACTCGTCCAAGCTGAAAAACCGCTGCAGCACCAGCACCACGAATTCCATCGGGGTATAGTCGTCGTTCAGCAGCATCACCTTGTACAAGGGGGGCCGCTTGGTCTTTGGGCGCGTCTTTAACGCAACGCCGCGATCGATCTCGTCGCCGTTATCGTCACCGTTATGATCGCCGGATGCCGTCATCCGTATCGTGCCACTCATGCGTCACGTTCCGCCTTGAATATCAATTGAAAGGTTGCACCCCTATATAAGCAGCCTTAGGCACAAGAAAAGACCCGACGAATACCTAAGGTAAGGCAAATGGCGCATCAAAACTGGACTTTCGGCTTCGATGCCGACGACACCCTGTGGCAGAACGAAGTCTTCTTTCGCACGACCGAGGCCCAGTTCATCGAATTACTTGCCGACTTCGCCGACCGCGACCACCTGATGAACCAGCTGATGGAAGCCGAATCGCGCAACCTTGCCCGCTACGGCTTCGGCATTAAAGGCTTCGTTCTATCGATGATCGAAAGCGCCATTCAGGTGACCGACGGCCGCGTCGATGCGGCGACCATCGCCCGCATTCTGGACTGGGGCAAAGAGATGCTGACACACCCGGTCGAGCTGCTGCCTGGTGCCCGCGCCGCCGTCGAGGCGATGGCCGCGCGCGGCGATGTGGTTCTGATCACCAAGGGCGACCTGCTGGATCAGGAACGCAAGCTTGCGCTGTCGGGGCTGGGCGAGTTGTTCGCCGCTGTCGAGATCGTCAGCGACAAGCGCCCCGACACCTATGCCCGCATTTTCGGCCAGCGCGGGGCGCGCCAATCGTTAATGGTCGGCAATTCGCTGAAGTCGGATGTGATCCCCGCGATCGAGGCTGGCCATTGGGGTGTGCACGTGCCGCACGCGACCACATGGTATATGGAACACGCCGAACCACCCATCGGTCACCCCCGCTTTCGCGCCATTGCCCAAATCGACGCGCTATCCGATCTGGTTGATTCGCTCTGACCGCTTCATGATTTGTTAATCTTTTGGCGATGTGCAGATCTGCCACAGTTTGCGAAAACTTATCCACAGGCGGTATCTGCATTTAGGCGGCAATTCGCGTGCCTGTGCCACATATTGGCGCATCGCACTAGGTATGCGCGCGAACCCGCTGGAAATCTTCTGTTTTATTGCGGCGGGTCACATGTTAGCCTTGGGGCAAGATTTCTCTGAGGGAAGGACTGCGGGTCAACTGCAGCCAGACCCCGAGGCGAGGGCAGTAAGATGACAAAACTGGCATACAAAGCCATTTCTTGGCTGACGGCATGTGTAATCCTGTGCGCAACGCTGGCGACGCAAGCCGTCGCTGCGCCCTACGCCGCGCTGGTGATGGATGCTCGCACCGGTCAGGTGCTGCATTCGGAAAATGCCGACACGCGCCTACACCCTGCCTCGCTGACGAAAATGATGACGCTGTATATCGCCTTTCAAGCGATCAGCCGCGGCGAAGTCTCGTTGGAAACGCCGATCACGGTGACCCAAGCCGCAGCCAGCCAGCCGCCGTCGCGCTTGGGTCTGCGTAATGGCCAGCGCATTCAGCTGCAATATCTGATCCGCGCCGCAGCCATCAAATCGGCAAACGATGCGGCAACCGCCATCGGCATCGGCATTTCGGGGTCCGAGCAAGCCTTTGCCGCGCGCATGAATGCCACCGCCCGCGCGATGGGCATGAACAACAGCCACTTCATCAGCATGAACGGCCTGACGACCGAGGGGCACTATTCGACCGCACGCGATATGTCGATCCTCGGGCGGCACCTAATTTACGATTTTCCGCAGTATTACAACCTCTTCTCGCGCCGCTCGGCCGATGCGGGCATTGCGACCGTGCGCACCACCAACTCGCGCCTGCTGGACAATTACAGCGGGGCCGACGGCATCAAAACAGGGTATACGCAGGCTGCAGGCTATAACCTGACGGCATCGGCTGAACGCGGCAATGTGCGCATCATCGCCACCGTTTTTGGCGCGACCTCGAACGCTGACCGACATGCCCGCATCACCCGCCTGCTGGACCAAGGCTTTGCCAACGCACCGCGCAATGCACGTGTCCGCACGCCCGATGCACCGCCCGCCTTCCAGTCGGCACCGCCCGCTGCGGCCCCCGCCTCACCCCCCGCGCGCCCACAGGCCGCGCCTGACGACAACTTTGACATGAATGCGCTGATCGCGGCTGTGTCGGCCAGCGCGGGCAGCAATGCACCCGCCCCAACGGTGCCGCAAGCCGCCAGCGCGCTGCGCCCGATGGCGCGGCCAGGCCAGGCCCCCTCGCCCGTGGCCGAGGCTGTCGCTGTGGCGGTGGCCGAAGCCCCCGCCGAGCCCGTGCCCCTGCCCTTCCAGATGATCGACAACGCCGACCTCAGCGCGATTACCAGCGAAGAGCCTGAAGAAGCCGGCGGCACCACCGACGCAATCGAGGCCGCGATCATGATGGCGAGCGCAACCCCTGTGACGCGCCCGATGATGCGCCCCGCGACCGCAACGACCGTGGTGGCCAGCGCGGAACCCGCGCCTGTCCCAACTGCCATTCCGGTGGCGGAAGCCGCCCCCGAACGCGAGCCCGCGCCTCAGCCCGAAGCTGCACCCGTCGTGACCGCCGCCGTCTCGCCCGAGGAAGCGCCAATCGCGCTGGAAGCCGCCTTCGGGTCGACCCCTGCGCAACCCGAAACGCTGGCAATGCTGGATGATGGCCCGCAAACCAGCGGCGAGACGCGCCCAACAACCGTGATCATGACAACCGCCGAAATCACCCCCGCAGCCAGCACAGGCGCGCAGCCGCAAGTCGTCTCGCGCATGTCGACGTCTGGCGGGCGTCTTTACGGGGTCAGCATCGGGCGGTTCAATTCGTCCTACGCGGCCGAGCGCGAGTTGATGCGCGTCGCTATGATGGAGGCTGGCCTTCTGTCATCCAGCCAGCGCACAGTCAGCCAGTCGCCGCGCGGGTTTGACGCCAACTTCACCGGCATGACACGCGAAGAAGCCGAGCTGGCCTGTGGCCGCCTGCAAGCGCGCAGCATGGCCTGCACCCTACTGGACACCAACTAAGACAAAGGGCGCTGCAAACATCGCTCCTTTGTTTTTGCCAGATTACGCGCCGAACGCAGCCTTCATCAGCGCACGTGTATAGTCGCTGGTCGGGCGCGAGAAGACGTCATCTGTCGTGCCCGCTTCAACTACATCGCCGTCTTTCATCACCATAATCTTGTGCGACAGCGCGCGGACAACGCGCAGGTCGTGGCTGATAAAGACATAGGCCAGCCCATGCTTAGCCTGCAAATCGCGCAGCAAATCGACGATCTGGGCCTGCACCGTCATATCCAACGCAGATGTCGGCTCGTCCAGCACCAACAGGTCGGGGCGCAAAACCAGCGCGCGGGCAATAGCGATGCGTTGGCGCTGCCCGCCCGAGAATTCATGCGGATAGCGGCTGCGCATATCGGGGTTCAGGCCCACCTCGCGCATGATGTCGACAACCAGTTGGTCGCGCGGCACGCTGGGGTCGACGGCGTGGACGCCCAACCCCTCGGATATGATCTGCGCGACGGTCATGCGCGGCGACAGCGACCCGAAGGGATCCTGAAAGACAATCTGCATCTGCCGCCGCAGCGGGCGCATTTGGCTGTTGCTAAAGCGGGCAATATCGCGCCCCTCAAACAAGATGCGCCCTTCCGACCCCACCAGCCTCATCAGCGCCAGTGCCAACGTGGTTTTACCCGAACCTGACTCGCCCACAATGCCGATCGTCTCGCCCGCGCGGACGGTAAAGCTGGCATCGTTGACGGCCTTCACATGGCCAACCGTCCGCTTCATCAGGCCGCGCTGAATGGGGAACCATACGCGCAGGTTTTGTACCTCGGCCACCACGCGCGCGTTGTCGTCAACGGGCGGCGCGCTGCCGCTGGATTGCGCGGCCAGCAGCATGCGCGTGTAGGGGTGTTGAGGGTTGGCAAAAATCTCGGCGGTAGGGCCCTGCTCGACGATTTCGCCGTCTTTCATCACGCAGACACGGTCGGCGATGCGGCGCACAATCCCCAGATCATGCGTGATAAACAGCATCGACATACCGCGCGCGCGGCGCACTTCGGCCAGCAATTCCAGAATCTGCGCCTGAATGGTCACGTCCAGTGCGGTTGTCGGCTCGTCCGCGATCAGCAAGGCGGGGTCGTTCGCTAGCGCCATCGCGATCATCACACGCTGGCGCTGCCCCCCCGAAAGCTGGTGCGGATAGGCCGACAGGCGGCCTTCAGGGTTACGGATGCCGACCTGTGTCAACAGCTCGATCACGCGCGCGCGCACCGCCGCGCCGCGCAAGCGCTGGTGCAGTTCGATCGTTTCGGCCAGCTGCTTTTCAATCGTGTGCAGCGGGTTCAGCGATGTCATCGGCTCTTGAAAGATAAAGCTGATGTCGTTGCCGCGCACCTCTTGCAGGGCGCTTTGCGACAGGCCCAGCATGTCGCGGCCCTTGAACTGCACGCGGCCCGAAACCTCGCCACTATCGGCCAGCAGGCGCACGGCCGACATTGCCGTCACCGACTTGCCCGACCCGCTTTCGCCGACCAGCGCCACGGTCTCGCCCGCGTCCACGTGAAAGCTAACCCCGCGCACCGCGTGCACTTCGGCCCCGTCTTGGCGGAAGCGGATATGCAGGTCTTGAACGTCAAGCAGCGCAGTCATCTGAACGTCTTTCGCGGGTCAAAGGCGTCGCGGACCCCTTCAAAAATGAACACAAGCAGCGTCAACATCACGGCGAAGGTGATGAAAGCGGTGAAGCCCAGCCACGGCGCCTGCAGGTTGTCTTTTGCCTGCTGCGCCAACTCACCCAAGCTGGGGGCCGACGACGGTAGGCCGAAGCCGATGAAATCCAGCGCCGCCAACGCGCCGATCTGGCCGGTGACGATGAACGGCAGCATGGTGACAGTGGCAACCATGGCGTTGGGCAGCATGTGCCGCCACATGATCGCCCCGTCGGACACGCCCAGCGCGCGGGCCGCGCGGACGTATTCAAAGTTACGCGCCCGCAAGAATTCGGCGCGCACCACCCCGACAAGCCCCATCCAGCCGAACAAAATGGCCAGTAATATCAGCAACGTCAGACTTCGCCCCAGCACCGAAAACACGATGATGATGACATAAAGGGTCGGCGTCGCAGACCAAATCTCGATGATCCGCTGCGAGATAAGGTCGACCCAGCCGCCAAAATACCCCGATGCCGCCCCAACCGCGATACCGATGACCGACGTTACCGCCGTCACGACGATGGCGTAGAAGATCGACAGCCGCACACCATAGATTACGCGCGCCAGCACGTCGCGCTTGGTGTCATCGGTGCCCAGCCAGTTGTGGCTGTCGGGTGCCGACGGGGCTGCGCCCGGAATATCGACGATAGTGGAGTAGCGGTACGGGATCAGCGGCCAGACCATCCAACCTTTGACAAAATCGGGGTCGGTGATTGTGCCGGCTTTAGCGGCCGCGATCATACCCTCGGGGTCGTCAAAGCAGCTTTCCAGCCCGCCGGTTTCGATCAGGCACTGCAGCTCGATATCTTTGTAGCGCGCGACGGTGGGCAGATCGCCCCCGAAGTCGCGCTCCGAATAGAACCGCGTCATCGGAAAAATCAGATCGCCGCGATAGCTGAGGACAAGCGGTTTGTCGTTGGCTATCACCTCGGCAAAGAGGCTGATGGTGAACAGCACGCCGAAAATCAGCAGTGACCAGAAAGCGCGGCCGTTCTTGCGAAAGTTGCGCCAGCGGCGCTGGTTCAGGGAAGACAGGGCCATCAGTTTCGGCTTTCAAAATCAATGCGCGGGTCGATCAGCACATAGGTCAGGTCGGTGATGATGCCCATCACCAACCCCATCAGACCGAACGCGAAAAGTGTTCCGAAAACAACGGGATAGTTGCGCGACAATGCGGCCTCGTAGCCCAGCCGGCCCAGCCCGTCGAGCGAGAAGATCGTCTCGATAATCAGCGATCCACCAAAGAACACGCTGATGAACAGCGCAGGAAAGCCGGAAATGACGATCAGCATCGCATTGCGAAACACGTGCCCATACAGCACCCGCCGCTCGGACAGGCCCTTGGCGCGGGCGGTCATCACGTATTGCTTGCGGATTTCGTCCAGAAAGCTGTTCTTCGTCAGCAGCGTCAGCGTGGCAAACCCCGATATGGTCGACGCGATCACCGGCAGCGCCATATGCCAGAAGTAATCGCCGATCTTGGCCAGCGGCGACATGTTCTGCCAGCCCTCGCTAACAATGCCGCTGAGGGGGAAGATCCGCCAGTACGACCCGCCTGCAAACAGCACCACCAGCAGCACCGCAAACAAAAACCCGGGTATCGCATAGCCGATGATGATCGCCCCTGACGTCCAGTTATCGAACCGCGACCCGTCCTTCACCGCTTTGCGAATCCCCAACGGGATCGAGATAAAATAGGCCAACAGGGTCGACCACAGCCCCAGCGAAATCGACACCGGCAGGCGTTCGATCACAAGCTGCACCACGGTTTTGTCGGGGTGAAACCAGCTTTTGCCGAAATCGAACCGCGCATAGTTCCACATCATCAGGAAGAACCGCTCGACCGGCGGCTTGTCGAAGCCGAATTCCTTTTCCAGCCGCTCGATGAATTCGGGGGGCAAGCCGCGCGCGCCGGTATAGGTTGACCCCGTCACGCCAGATGTCACCTCGGCCTGGAAAGCGGCATCGCCGCCCCCGCCCGTCAAGCTTTCAGACACATTCCCTCGCCCCTCCATATCGGCGATGATCTGTTCGATCGGGCCGCCCGGCACGAATTGGGTCAGGGCAAAGTTCAGCAGCATGATCCCGAACAGGGTCGGGATCACCAGCAAGATCCGTCGTAGAATATAAGCGCCCATTTTTTAGCGGATCACCCCTGCGGCGCGCAAACCGTCGGCCTTGTCGGCGTTGTACCACCAGAAATCCAACTGCCCCAGCGCATAGGGGGGCATATTGTCGGGGTGTTCGAACATGTCGAAATAAGACACCCAGAAATTAGGGTTATACCACGTGGGAATAACGAACATCTCGTGGCGCATGATACGGTCGATCGCGCGGACGGCGGCGGCCATTTCGTCGAAATTCTCGGCGTCCACCGCGTCTTCGATCAGCTTGTCCACGGCGGGCGAGGCATAGCCCGCCGGGTTGAACACATCGTCCACGGCATAGGTGCCATAGCGCTGCGACAGGCCGGTGCCTTCCTCCATCCCGTTGTCATAGCCGTCATAGACCATGTCGTAATCCATCGCGCGGGTGCGGACGGTATATTGCGCAGGGTCGATGCGGTTGTAATTCGCCTCGATCCCAAGCGTATTCAGGTTCTCGATAAAGGGCGTGATGATGCGATCAAACATCGGCGAATAGCCCAGAAACTCGATCCGTAGGGGCTGGCCGTCTTTCATCAGCTTGCCATCGGGGCCGCTTTCCCAACCGGCTTCAGCCATCAAGGCCAAGGCGCGGCGCAGGTTACCGCGATCCAGCTGGTTCGCGCCCGATGTGTGCGGCATGGTGACTTCGTCCGTCAGGATCGCGGGGTCGATCAGGTCGGCCACGCCTTGCAGGTCTTCCAGCTCCTGCCCCTCGGGGGTGCCTTTCGCCTCTAGCGCGGTGCCCTGCCAAAAGCTGTCGCGCTGCTGGAACAGGCCGTATTGCAGCGTGTCGTTCGTCCAGGTGAAGTTATACATCAGCGCAATCGCCTGCCGGACGCGGATGTCCTGAAACTGCGGGCGGCGCAGGTTCATCACCATCCCGACAGCGGGCGGCAGGCTGCCGTTGGCCATCTCGTCCTTGAGGACATAGCCGTTGTTCAGCGCCGGAAAGTCATAGCCCGTGGCCCACACGATCGAGCTGTTTTCCTGCCGGAAGGTATATTCGCCCGCCTTGAACGCCTCGAACGCGACGTTGCTGTCGGCGTAATACACCACGCGGATCGTGTCGAAATTCGCGCGCCCTTGGTTGATAGGCAGGTCGGCGCCCCAGTAATCGGGGTTGCGGCGGTAGGTGATATAGCTGCTGTAGCTAAAATCGTCGCGCACATACGGCCCCGAGCCTGGCGAGGTCTCGACCTGAATCTTGTCCAGCCGCGCGCCGCTGCTTTCATACCACGCCTGCGAAAAGACAGGCACCGCGCCCGCTTGCAAGATCAGCCCTTTGCGAGGCGCATCGGGGGCGAAGGTGAATTTCACGGTGTAATCGTCCAGCGCCTCGACGGTGAGGATCACCTCGCCCACCGCGCTGGCGTAGGATGGCAGGCCCTGTTCCAGCAGCAGGTTGTGGCTGAAGACGACATCATGCGCCGTCAGCGGCGTGCCGTCGGAAAAGCGCGCCTCGGGCCGCATGTGGAAGATCACCCAATCTTGGTTTTCGGGGTATTCAATGGTCGCGCACAGCAGGCAATAGGCGTCGCTTACGGTGTCGGCGGTGGTTTCCAGCAGGCTTTCATAGCCGATGTTGGCCAGCGCGCCTGCCCGCCCCTCGCGCGAATAGGGATTGAAGTTGTCGAACGTGCCCTGCGCCCAAATCGAGATGGTGCCGCCCTTGGGCGCATCGGGGTTCACGTAATCCAGATGCTGGAAATCGGCCGGATATTTCAGCTCGGACAGGTCACCAAAGGTGGTGAAGCCATGCGTGGTAATCGTCGGCGCGTCTTGCGCCTTCACCGCGCCCGCCAAAATCACCGCCCCGAAAACCCCCAGCGCGCCCGCCCATGCGATGCTGCGCCAGTCGGTGCGCCGCTGTGCGATGGCTTTGGCGGCGGAACGGGGGCGCTGGCGCATGATGATACCTCTGCTGAGCGATTTGTTTTCACCAGCTAAAGGTCTGAAGCGTCAGGTTTCAAGTTGAATATACGTGAACTGAGGTTACTGCCGCGACAGAAAGGCGATCAGATCGGCACGATCCTGCGGATTACGCATTCCGGTAAAGGTCATCAGCGTGCCGGGCGCAAAGCGGCGCGGGTTGGCGATCAGCGCGTTGATGCGATCGGGCGTCCAGACCGATACCACACGTTCCAGCGCACCCGAATAGGCAAAGCCTGCGACCGTATCCACGGGCCGCCCGACGACGCCTGCCAGACTGGGGCCCGTCTTGTTTTCGCCCGCCACATGGGAATGGCACATCCGGCAAGACCGCCACAGACTTTCCCCGCGGGCGGGGTCGGCTGCTTCGTAAATGCGGGCAAATTCGGCGGGGTCAAGCGGGTCGACCAGCGGCGCGGCACCGGGGATCGGCACGATATAGGCCTGTTCCTCGTGGACCGAGCCTACCGACATGACAGCGCCTGCGATATAGCGCACAGCGCCAAACAGGGCCAAGGCCGCGAGTATCGCCAGCCCCATGTCGCGCCAGTGCCGAAAGTCCAACATGTCGCCTCCTTGCTACATGGCAGCATCTACGCCCTTCAAACACCCGCGCGCAAGGTATACAGCCATTGCAACCCGCCCCCACGCGGGCAGAGGAGGACACATGACCACGACCACGCGCGGCCGCATCGCCTATCAGGGCGCCCCCGGGGCTTACAGCCACCAAGCCTGCATCGATTCACGCCCCGAATTTGAACCCGTCCCCTTTGCCACCTTTGAAGACGCGATCGAAGCCGTGCGCAGCGGCGCGGTCGATCTAGGCATGATCCCGGTCGAAAATTCGACCTACGGCCGCGTGGCCGACGTGCACCAATTGCTGCCCGAAAGCGGCCTGCACGTGATCGACGAGGCGTTCGTTCGCGTGCACGTGAACCTGCTGGCCGTTCCGGGCGCGACGCTGGCCGACATCCGCGATGTGCGCGCGATGCCGGTGCTGCTGGGCCAAGCGCGCAGTTTCATCCGCGACAATGGACTGAACCCTGTTGCATGGTCCGACAACGCAGGCGCGGCCCGCGACGTGGCGGCGCTGGGCGACAAGTCGGTTGCCGCGATGGCGTCGGAAATTGCGGGCCAAATCACCGGCCTGCACCTGCTGGCCCGCCATGTCGAGGATAACGACCTGAACACGACGCGGTTTCTGGTCATGTCGCGCACGCCCGACTACGCGCGGCGCGGCGCGGGCAAGATGATGACCAGCCTGATTTTCCGCGTCCGCAACATTCCGGCGGCGCTTTACAAAGCCATGGGCGGCTTTGCCACCAACGGCGTCAACATGACCAAGCTGGAAAGCTATATGGTTGGCGGCCATTTCACCGCAACGCAGTTCTACGCCGAGATCGAGGGCCACCCCGATGATCGTTCAGTCCAGTTGGCGTTGGAGGAACTGGATTATTTCACCGACACAATGGCCCTGATGGGCGTCTTCCCCGCATCCCCCACCCGCAATAGCTGAGGGATGCTTGCGCCCCGCGCTTAGGCGCGGGCGCGGGCCTCGGCCAGATGCAGATAGTTGCCGACCCGCTTGCGGATACGGTTCGAAATGGTGCCGCGCGCCAGCTTTAGCGATTGCAGCAGCAGCCGCCCGATCAGCGAATTAGCCCCCATTTCCATGGTAAAAACGGTATCGGTGCCCGCACCTTCGGCGGGCGTCAGCACCAAGGAAATCTCGCCCTCGACCCCGCCCGAGGCGAATGCGATGCGCATCAGGCGCGGGGCCTGCACCTCGACCAGCTTCATCGACACATCTTGCGTGCGGCCGCGAAACGGCACACCGATCATCCAGCTGGCGCCCACGGTTGCACCACTGCCGCCATCGGTGCGGTGAATGCTGGCGCCACCGCGTTTGACCATCTGTTCCAGCAGCGCCACATCGCTAATATGATCAAACAATGTCTGCGGGCCGACCGCGACGTGGTCGTTCACTACAAACTGCATGGCCTTCTCCCGTCCTAACCGTTGGGTATCGGTTAACTGATTTGCGCTGGCCGGTCAGCAACGATTTACAGAAAAGTTCAGCTATTCGTGATGACTAGCACAACCGCAGTAATAAATGCATGATAAGTGACAACAAACAGTGCACAGTGGGCAACGCGGCATGCAACAGATCACCCTTTACGGTCACCCCGATTCCGGCCACGCCTGCAAGGTCGCCCTTGCGCTGGATCTGGCGGGCATCGCCCACGATAATACCTTGGTGGACATCTGGGCCGACCCGCAAACGCGCCCCGCCCGCTTTCTGGCCAACAGCCCCTTTGCCGAGGTGCCGCTGCTGCTGATTGACGATGCACCTTACGTGCAATCGGGCGCGATTTTGCTGGAAATCGCCGCGCGTTTCGGCACCTTGGGCGGCGAAAGTGCCGCAGGGCAGCGCCGCGCACGCGAGTTGATCGTATGGGAAGCCAACCGTATCGGCATGTGCCTCCCCCAGATCCGCTATGCCGCAAAAGTTAACGGCGCGGGCTTTCCTGCGGGGTCGCTCGATTGGTTGCATGCGCGCTATGATGTCGACCGGCAGAACTTCGACAAGCTGCTGGGCGAGGCCCCTTTCTTTCACGGCGACCAGCCCGGCGTCGGCGATTGCGCCATTTGGGGCTATGTCCAATGGGTTGACGAAATCGGCGTTGCCGCTACCGATAAGATGCGCCGTTGGATCGACCGCATGTCCGCCCTGCCCGCGATGAAAACGCCGGCTGCATTCTTTCCCCAGCATTAAATCAATCGCGCCTCGAAAGACGAAAAACAAGGAACAGACGATGACACAAGCCTTCAAGGGCGTGGTCTTTGACCTAGACGGAACGTTGACCGACACCGAAGCCCAAGCCAACCACGCCGCCATGGCGGTTCTGGCCGACATGGGGGTCGAGGGGGACATGGCCCTGTTCGAATCGCTCTCGGGCATCCACGATATCGAGCGGCGCGCGATTTTGCACCGCGCGCTGGCCGCGCAGGTCGACCCCGACGATTTCCTGCTGGCGTGGCGCGCACGGATCGACCAGCAACGCGCCAACGGCGTGCCGACCAAACCGGGCGCTGCCGCCTTGCTGCAAACGCTGAAAGACAAAGGCTACCTGTTGGCGCTGGCCACATCCAGCTATCGCACGATGGCGTTGGAAAAGCTGGCCAAAGCGGGGCTCGAGGGGTTTTTCGACGTCATCGTGCCGGTTGACGATGTGCAAAACCCCAAACCCGCGCCCGATCCCTACTTGCTGGCCGCCGACCGTCTGGGCCTGAAGCCGGTGGAATGTGTCGCTTTCGAGGATTCCGAAACCGGTGCCGAATCCGCCTTTACCGCCGGTCTGTTTACTGTGCAGATCCCCGACATCCACCCCGCCAGCGGCAAATGGGCCAATATCGTCGCCCCCGACTTGACCGAAGGTGCGAAGGCCGCAGGGTTGATCTGACCCTTGCGCACCGGCTGGCGCGCGACTATATCACCGCCTGAGAGGTTGGCGCGGGCAGGCGCCTCGCCAACCCGGTCAGGTCCGGAAGGAAGCAGCCGTAACGATTCCCGTCTGGGTCGTGTCCAGCCTCTCACCTTTGCCCTGCCGCCAGCGGCTACAGGAAAACCCTCATGACTGATGTTTGTTTGGATGGATCGTGCCACTGCGGCGCGGTGCGCTTTCGTGTGCACTTGCGCGACGGGCTTGCCAGCGCAAGGCGCTGTAATTGCAGCTATTGCACCATGCGCGGTGCGGTTGCTGTCTCGACCCGGCTGGACGAATTCACCATCTTGCAGGGCGAAGACGCGCTGTCGTGCTATACGTTCAACACGCAGCAAGCCAAGCATTACTTCTGCAGCGCATGCGGCATCTACACCCACCATCAGCGCCGCTCGCGCCCCAATGAATTCGGGGTGAATTTGGCCTGCCTTGCGGGGCATTCGCCCTTCGATCTGTCGGAAGTGCCGGTGCTGAACGGGCGGGATCACCCGCGCGATGGCAACCCCCACCGCAACCCCGTATTCGGCACGCTGATCTTCCGCCGTTGCGAGACATGATGCGCGAGGCGGGCCTATCGGTGCGCCAACTTGTGGCCGCAGATGCGGTGGCCTTTCGCCGCCTGCGTTTGGCTGGCCTGCGCGCGCACCCCACCGCATTCGGCGCGGATTTCGCCTATGAATCACGCCAGCAGCTCGATTTCTTTTCTGCGCGGCTGACGAACGGCACCGTCTACGGCGTTTTCACGCGCGATGGCACGTTAGCCGCTATCGGCGGGGTCTATGCCGACACTGGCCAAAAGACCGCACATATTAGCACCATTTGGGGCATTTACGTCAGCCCAGAACACCGCGGCAAGGGCGCGGCAGACGCGCTGATGGCAGCACTGATTGCAAACCGCGCCGCGCGCTGCCAGCAAATCCGTCTCTCGGTTGCGGCCGACAACGCGACTGCGCTGCGGCTCTACCAACGCCACGGCTTTCGCATTTGGGCACGCGATCACGGCGCGCTGCTGGTGGACGGCCGCCTCTATGACGAAATCCTGATGCGGCGCGATTTTGATAATACCCCGCCCAACCCATAGCTATGGTTTACGCGCCACCATCTGGGCGTTAAGTTGAACCGTCCCCGAACCGGAGCAGGATATGAACGCCCCTACCGCATATCGCGTTCTAGCGCGCAAATACCGCCCCGAAACCTTCGCCGACCTGGTCGGGCAGGACGCGATGGTGCGCACGCTGAAGAACGCCTTTGCGTCAGGGCGCATCGCGCAAGCCTTTATTATGACGGGCATTCGTGGCACCGGTAAAACCACCACAGCGCGGATCATCGCTAAGGGTCTGAACTGCATCGGCCCCGATGGCACCGGCGGGCCCACAACCGAACCCTGCGGCGTGTGCGAGCATTGCGTCGCCATTACCGAGGGGCGCCACGTCGACGTGCTAGAGATGGACGCCGCCAGCCGCACCGGCGTGAACGACATCCGCGAGATTATCGACAGCGTCCACTATCGCGCGGCCTCGGCACGCTACAAAATCTATATCATCGACGAAGTGCACATGTTGTCGACCAGCGCCTTCAACGCGTTGCTGAAAACGCTGGAAGAGCCGCCCGAGCATGTGAAGTTCATCTTTGCGACAACCGAAATCCGCAAGGTGCCTGTCACGGTGCTGTCGCGCTGCCAGCGTTTCGACCTGCGCCGGATCGAACCCGAGGTCATGATGGCCCTGCTGCGCAAAATCGCCACCAGCGAAAGCGCGACGATCACCGATGACGCCCTTGCGCTGATCACCCGCGCCGCCGAAGGGTCGGCCCGCGACGCGACCAGCTTGCTCGACCAAGCCATCAGCCACGGCACGGGGCTTGAAGATGGGACGACCGCCGATCAGGTGCGGATGATGCTGGGGCTGGCCGATCGCGGCCGCGTGTTGGATCTGTTCGACATGGTCCTGCGCGGCGATGCTGCGGGTGCGCTGGCCGAGCTGTCGGCCCAATACGCCGACGGCGCCGACCCGATGGCGATCTTGCGTGATCTGGCCGAAATCGCGCACTGGATTTCCGTCATCAAAGTCACCCCCGAGGCTGCCGACGACCCCACTATCCCGCCCGACGAGCGTAGCCGTGGCACCACAATGGCCGATGCCATTGCCATGCGTGTTCTGACCCGCATGTGGCAGATGCTGCTGAAAGCGCTCGAGGAAGTCGGCACCGCGCCAAACAGCATGATGGCCGCCGAAATGGCCATCATCCGCCTGACCCATGTGGCCGACCTGCCCAGCCCCGCCGAACTGGTCGAGCGCCTGCGCGATATGCCGGTGCCGCCCCCCAATGGTGGCGGTGGCGGCGGCGGATACCGCCCTGCCCCCGCGCCGTCCGGTAGTGTCGAGGCACGCGGCGTGCCGATGGCCACGCATTCCGCCCCGCGTGGCCCTGTGGCGCAACTGGCGGGCCAACCCGATTATCTGGCCCAATATGCGACTTTTGATTCGGTCGTCGGCCTGATCCGTGCCCAGCGCGACATGCGCCTTCTGGTCGAGGTCGAAGGCAACATGCGCATCGCCCGCTATCAGCCCGGACGGATCGAATTTCAACCGACGCCCAACGCGGCCCCCGACCTTGCTGGCCGCTTGGCCCAGCGCCTGCAAAACTGGACGCACGCCCGCTGGGCCGTCATCATCGTCAACGAAGGCGGCGCCCCGACCATTACCGAGGCCCGCGACAGTGCCGACAACGCGCTAAAGGACCGCGCCGCCCAGCATCCGCTGGTGGCCGCCGCCCTGCTGGCCTTTCCCGGTGCCAGCATCAAAGTCACCCCCGTTGCCCAGAAAGCCCAAGCCGCCGCGCAGGACGCCCTGCCCGAGGTCGAGGATGAATGGGACCCGTTCGAAGACGACTAAAAGGAAGTTAACATGTTCAAAGGCCTCGGCGGTCTTGGCGATATGGCCAAGATGATGAAAACCGCGCAAGACATGCAGGAAAAAATGACGCGCCTGCAAGAGGAACTGGAAAACACCGTGGTCGAAGGCCAGTCGGGTGCCGGCCTTGTGCGCGTCAACGTGACCGCCAAGGGCGAGATCAAATCGCTGTCGATCGACCCGTCAATTCTGGTCGCCAGCGAAAAGGAAGTGGTCGAGGATCTGATCTTGGCCGCCATCCGCGATGGTCAGTCGCGCGCGCAAGAGCGCTCGGCCGCCGAGACGCGCCGCATGGCCGACGGCCTTGGCCTGCCGCCCGATTTCAAACTGCCTTTCTAAGGCATGGATGACGATAGCGACATCGCCCGCCTTATGGCGTTGATGGCCCGCATTCCGGGCCTAGGGCCGCGTTCTGCGCGGCGGGCGGTGTTGCATCTGATCAAAAAGCGCAGCCAGCTGATGGTGCCGCTGGGCAATACGATGCAGGCCGTCGCACAATCGGCGCGTGAATGCCTGAACTGCGGCAACTTCACCACGGGCGATCTCTGCACGATCTGCACCGATGTCGCCCGCCAAAACGGCCAGATTTGCGTGGTTGAGGACATTGACGACCTGTGGGCAATGGAACGCACGGGCGCCTTCAAGGGGCGCTATCATGTCTTGGGCGGCACGCTGTCGCCCATTGACGCCGTCGGCCCTGATGAGCTGCGCATCCCCCGCCTGATTGACCGCGTGACGACCGAAAACGTGCAAGAGGTGATCTTGGCGCTGGGGGCCACGATTGATGGCCAGACCACCGCCCATTACATCGCCGACCACCTGTCTGCCGTCACTGTGACAACGCTGGCCCAAGGCGTCCCTGTTGGGGGCGAGCTGGACTATCTGGACGAAGGCACGATTGGTGCGGCGCTAAAGGCGCGCCGCACCCTTTAGGTTAGTCTTGGTCGCCGTAGCCCATCGGGTTGGCCGACTGCCATTTCCACACGCTATCCGTCATATCCTTCAGGCCGAATTCGGCCGTCCAGCCCAGCACATTGGCCGCTTTGGTGGCATCGGCGCGCATCTCGGCCACGTCACCGGCGCGGCGGGGGTGGATTTCGGCGGGCAAATCGCGGCCAACCGTGGCCGAGAACGCGCCCAGCATTTCCTTGACGGAATAGCCGGTGCCGGTGCCGATGTTGAAGGCCTCGGCCCCGTCTTGGTTGAAATTCAGCGCCGCGACGTGCGCACGGGCCAGATCGACCACATGGATATAATCGCGCACGCCGGTGCCATCGATCGTCGCATAATCATCGCCGAAAATCGCCAGCTTCTCGCGGCGGCCGGTGGCGACCTGCGCCAAGAACGGCATCAGGTTGTTCGGGATGCCCTTGGGGTCTTCGCCGATACGGCCCGAATCATGCGCGCCGACAGGGTTGAAATACCGCAGCAAAATCGAGGTGCGCCCGGGCGCGGCTTCGGCCCACGCGGTCAGGGCCTGTTCGGCGGTGAATTTGGTCGCGCCGTAGACATTGGTCGGGGCCAGCGGGTGATCCTCGGTCATCGGCAGGGACTGCGGCTCGCCATAAACCGTGGCGGATGATGAAAAGACGATCTTGCCGCAGCCCGCAGCCTCCATCGCGCGCAGCAGCGACAGGGTGCCAGCCACGTTCACATCGTAATAATCGACGGGGCGCGTGCGGCTTTCGCCCACCGCTTTCAGGCCCGCAAAATGGATCACGGCATCGGGCTTGAACGCGGTCGCCACAGCGGTCAGCGCGGCAGTGTCGCGAATGTCGACGTCATGCGCCTCGATATGGCCGTTGGTGATTTCGCGCACGCGATCCAGCGCGACGGGCGAGCTGTTGGCATAGCTGTCGACCACGCAGGCCTCATACCCCATTGCGGCCAGTTCGACCAAAGTATGGCTACCGATATAGCCCGCACCACCTGTTACCAATACGCGCATCAGCAATCCTCCTGCCTGCCTATAGGCAGCTTGTAGCGGGATTTTCGGGGGGCAGACCAGCAAATACCGCGCATCGCCGCTGTTTTGGGGTGTTGAAACGCGGCCCACCGCCGATCTAGGCTGGAACCAACCAAAAGGAGGTCATCCATGCCCACGAACAGCCCCAACAGCTGGGAAGCACGCGCCGACAGCCACAACCTTTACGGCTTTACCGATCTGCCCACGATCCACAGCCGCGGCGCGGTCGTCGTCACGCACGGCAAAGGCCCATATATCTACGACACCGCTGGACGCAGCTATCTGGATGCCAATTCGGGCCTGTGGAATATGGTTGCGGGGTTTGACCACCAAGGCCTGATCGACGCGGCCAAGGCGCAATACGACCGCTTTCCGGGTTACCACGCATTCTTTGGCCGCATTTCCGACCAGACGGTGCTGCTGTCCGAAAAGCTGATCGAGGTCTCGCCCTTTGACAGCGGCAAGGTATTCTACACCAACTCCGGATCCGAGGCGAATGACACGATGGTCAAGGCGCTGTGGTTCATGTTCCGCCACGAAGGCCAGCCCGAGCGGCGCAAGATCCTGACGCGGGTGAACGCGTATCATGGGGTGACGGCGGTCTCGGCCTCGATGACGGGCAAGCCCTATGTCGGAACGTTCGGCCTGCCCCTGCCCGGCTTCATCCACCTGACTTGCCCCCACTACTGGCGTTTTGGCGCGGCGGACGAGACCGAGGAACAGTTCACCGCCCGCCTTGCCCGCGAGTTGGAAGAAACGATCCTGCGCGAAGGCCCCGAGACCATCGCCGGTTTCTTTGCCGAACCTGTCATGGGTGCGGGCGGCGCGATCCCGCCATCCAAGGGTTACTTCCAAGCCGTCCAGCCGATTTTGAAGAAATACGGCATTCCGTTCATCGCGGACGAGGTCATCACCGGTTTCGGCCGCACAGGCGAGGTTTGGGGCTGCCAGACCTATGACTTCCAGCCTGATGCGATCATCTCGTCCAAGAACATCACGGCGGGCTTCTTCCCGATGGGCGCTATCATTCTGGGGCCGGAATTGGCCCAGCGCATCCAAGACGCGTCCGAGGCGGTCGAGGAATTCCCCCATGGCTTTACCGCATCGGGCCACCCCGTCGGCTGCGCCATCGCGCTGAAGGCCATTGACGTGATCCTGAACGAAGGCCTGCTGGACAACGTCCGCGCGCTGACGCCCCAGTTCGAAGCCGGGATGGCCCATCTGGCCGAAAAGGCGAACATTGGCGAATGGCGCGGCAAGGGCCTGATGGGCGCGCTGGAAGCCGTAGCCGATAAAGACACCAAGCGCCCCTTTGACAGCAGCCTGTCGGTATCGGAACGCATCGCGAATGCCTGCACCGACCAAGGGCTGATCTGCCGCCCGCTTGGCCAATCCATCGTGCTGGCCCCGCCGTTCATCATCACCCCCGCCCAGATGGACGAGATGTTCGGCAAGCTGGAAAAAGCCATCGACAAGGTTTTTGCAGAAGTCGCCTAAAACATCAGGCCGCCCTGCTGGAGACAGGGCGGCCTTTCCTCATGTCCGCCCAAGGGATGGAAAGGGCGAATATGATGCCCGTTGCCTGTCTGGAGAACAGGCCGTCACGGGCGGGACGTTACAAAAATCGGGCCAAATCGCCCCAAGTACAAGAAAAGACTGCGCGCGCCTTTACAACAGGCGCATCCACGGCAGATCGGGGCCATCAGGCACGATGCCGTTCGGATTAAGCGCTTTGATCGAATAATATCCCCGCTTGATATGGTCGGGGCTAACGGTTGCCGCAACCCCCGGCACCTGCAAAACACGCTCAAGATAAGCTGAAAGCGCCGGATAGCTGGTCAGCGCGCGTTTGTTGGTTTTGAACAGGCCGTGGTAGGCCAGATCGAACCGCACCAAAGTGACAAAGGCACGGATGTCGGTTTCGGTCAGGCGGTCGCCGAACAGGAACGGGCCTTTGCCCAGCAGCCGATCTTCCAACGCATCAAGCGCCGTGAAAACATCGGCAAAGGCTTCGTCATAGGCGACTTGCGTGGTGGCAAAGCCTGCGCAATAAACGCCATTGTTCAGGCGCGGGTAGATCCAGTCATTCAGCGCGTCGATATCAGCCGCGATATCGGCGGGGTAAAGGTCGATGTCGTTTTTCGCAAGCGCGCCAAAGCCCGTGTTGAACATCCGCACGATGTCGGCCGATTCATTGTTCACGATGCGGCGTGTCTTGCGGTCCCACAGGACGGGCACGGTCGCGCGACCCGTGTAAACCGGATCGGTCGCAGTATAAATCTGGTGCAGATAGGTCGCGCCTTGGGCTGTTTCGACGTCAGCCAAAGCGGCGTCCGATAGTTTCCAGCCCTCGCGCGTCAGCTCGGGCTCGACGATCGAGACTGTGACCACGTCCTCCAGCCCCTTCAGCGCCCGCGCAATCAGCGTGCGCGATGCCCACGGGCAGATCAGCGCGACGAACAGGTGATAGCGGCCAGCTTCGGCCTGAAAACCGCCCTCGCCCGTCGGGCCTGCGCTGCCGTCAACCGTGACCCAGTTGCGAAAGCCCGAGATCTGGCGCACGAAGCCGCCCTTTTTATCGGTCGCCTGCACCGGCTGCCAATCGGCATCCCATTTGCCATTCACCAACATCTTAGGCCTCCTTCACGCGGATATCGAACAGGGTATTGCTGGGGTCGCTGATGCGGATGGCACCATCGGTTTCGGCAAATTCGGCACCGGCAGCTTGCAGACCAGCAACCATTTGGGCCTGAACGGCGGGGGTTTGGTTCAGCAGGCGCACCTCGGACAGGCCGGTCATGTGGGCCGTGCGGGGGGCCGAATTCCGGCTGTTCCAGATGTTCGATGCCAAATGGTGGTGATAGCCGCCCGAGCCATAGAAAATCGCACCCGGATAGCGGGTCGTCACCTCGAACCCCAAGGCTTTGGCGTAGAAGTTTTCGGCGGCAGACAAGATCGCCGTTTGCAGATGGACGTGGCCGATATAGCTGCCCTGCGGGATGCCCGCCCAGCGGCTGTTACCGGCGCTTTGCACCAGATCCTGCACGTTGAGCGCCTCGGTATACATGTCGAGGCTGCCATCGGATTGCGAGGGCCAGTCGGCATGGGCGCGGTCGGTGTAAATCTCGATCCCGTTGCCTTCGGGGTCAGTCAGGTAGATCGCCTCGCTCACGCCGTGGTCGGACGCGCCGCCGACGGCAATGCGCTTGTCGATGGCGTGCATCACCCAGCGCCCCAGATCGGCGCGCTGTGGCAGCAAGAAAGCGGTGTGGAACAGGCCCGACTGGCGTGGGCCGGCGTTTTGGGCGGACTTGTCGCCGCGCAAGGTCAAGAACGGGGTGTCGGCGCCCAGAACAACCTCGGCACCATCGCTGGAATGCGTCTCGAGGTTCAGCAGCGTGCGGTAATAATCTGCAACTGTGGGCAGATCCTTGACCGTCAATGTCACCCCGCCGACAAAGGTTGGGGCTTGGTTTGAAATCGTCATTCTGTCGTTCCTCGCTAGAGGCCCCATCCCTTGTCAGGGCTGGTGGGGCTGACCGCGTTAACTGTTGAACGACAGATAGACTATTGCATCAGAAGCATTAAGTCATGCAATTGAGACTATTAAGTTTCCATATTGGAACGAATTACCAGCCGCGCTCCCACTCGGGCTGACCACGGAAACGACCGGCCAGAAACTCGACAAAGCTGCGCAGCTTCAGCGGCTGGTGGCGACCGGCGGGGAAAACCGTGAAAAGGCCTATCGGGTCGTCTTCTTGATCGGTCAATAGCGGAACCAGCGCGCCGCGCTGCACCAACGGCCCCGCCACAAAGCTGGGCACGCGGGCGATGCCCATACCCAGTTCTGCCGCGCGGGCGCAGCTTTCGGCGTTCGACAGCGTCATGCGCGCCTGCACCGGCACGGATACCCGCCCGTCCGGCGTATTGAACCGCCAACGGGTTGCGTCCGAAAAATTCGCGTCGATCACACATTCATGCCCGATCAAGGCCGAGGGCTGCGCGGGCGTTCCGTGCTGGTCCAGATAGGCGGGCGCCGCGCCCAACACCACGCGGATGTCGCATAGCTTGCGCGCGATCAAGCTGCTGTCGACCGGATGGCCGATGCGCACAGCGACGTCGAACCCCTCGTCCACCAGGCTGGTGACACGGTCAGAAAAGCTGACGTCCAGCGCAATTTCGGGGTAGGCGCGCGCAAATTCGACCAGAATCGGCGTCAGCGTCGAGACCCCGAACGTCAGCGGCGCGGTGACACGCAGCCGCCCCGACGGTCGCCCCGTGCTCGAACGCAGCGTCGATTCGATGGCGTCGATTTCCTCGATCACGCGGCGGATGCGTTCGACATAGGTCTGGCCCGCCTCGGTCAGCGACAGGGCGCGCGTGGTGCGCGTCAGCAGTTGCACGCCAAGGTCAGACTCGAGGCGCGAGACCACCTTGGACGCCTGCCCCGGGCTGACGTTATGGCGTTCGGCCGCGCGGGCGAAGCTGCCAAGGTCGATGACGGAAACCAGCAAGCGGTCGGCGTCCAAACGGTCCATAATCTACCCCTTGCGCGCGGCGGCGGCGATCAGCCCCGCCAAGGTTGTCTCTGCGTCAGGCGCGGTGCGCGGCGCGGCCCCCAAACCCTGCAACGCGCGGGCATAAATATCCGCGCGCGGGCCGATGACGACAATATCTTGCCCCAGCCACCAGCGCTTGGCCCCTGCCAGATCGGCGCCGATCAGCAGGCCGTGCGTGGCGCTAACGCTTGCCGCCCCTTCCAGCCGCGCCAGCAGTTGTTCGGGCCGAGCGTAGCCATCCTGCACCGCGGTATCGAACGCGACCATATCAATGTCAGCTGGGGCCTGCCCCTCGTCCAGCAGGTCGGCGATGCGGCCGGTCAGGCTGGCGCGCAGGCCCACAACCTCGCCCGCGCTGACATGGGCCCAGAGTGTGCGGTCGTGGCAAATACAAATCGCGCCATCCCAGTCGCCCGCCGCGCGCAGCCAACCGGCGATGCGCGCCTCCTCGCCCAGCGTGGTGGCACCGGTGTCTTGCTGCACAAGGCCGGGCACCAGCGCCCAGTTGTTTTGCAGCGCCAGCCCATCCAGCGGTTTGGCGGGCAGCGCGCGGGGCAGCGGCCCGGACAGGCCGCAGGCCACAACCGGCACGCCATCGGGCAGCCCCGCATCCAAAGCGAAGGTGCCGGTGACGCTGGCCCCCTGCATCTTCCAGCCGCGACGGGTCAGCCCGTCAAGTGCAATCCACGCGCCCGTCACAGGCCACCGATGTCTTTCAGCAGGCGGATTACCTCGTCCACCCCCTCGCCCTTGCGCAGGCTGGTGAAGACAAACGGGCGGCCCTGCCGCACGCGGGTCGCGTCGCGTTCCATCACATCCAATGATGCGCCGACATAGGGGGCAAGGTCGGTTTTGTTGATGATCAGAATATCCGACCGCGTGATGGCGGGGCCGCCCTTGCGGGGGATTTCCTCGCCCGCGGCCACGTCGATCACATAGATGGTGACATCGGCCAGTTCGGGCGAAAACGTTGCCGACAGGTTATCGCCACCGCTTTCGATCAACACCAGATCCAGATCTGGGTGGCGGGTGCGCATTTCGGCGACAGCGGCCAGATTGATCGAGGCATCCTCGCGGATCGCGGTATGCGGGCAGCCGCCGGTTTCCACGCCCATCACGCGGCTAGCGGGCAGAATTTGCAGACGCATCAGCGCCTCGGCATCCTCTTGGGTGTAGATGTCGTTGGTGATGACAGCCAGCGACAGCTCGTCCTTTAGCCGCTTGGCCAAGGTAGCGGTCAGGGTGGTTTTGCCCGCGCCCACGGGGCCGCCAATGCCCAGCTTAAGCGGGCCGTTCGGGGAATTCGTCATCTTCTTTCCTTTCAGGATCGGAACAGGCGCGGCTGCAGAGTTTCATGCCGCATCGCAGCGATGTCGGCCGAAAGGGCAAAGCCGCCCAGATCATCCAATGTCAGCGCGGTTTTTTCCAGCGCCGTTTGCGCACAAAGCGGCGATAACGCCTCGATCGCCTGCTGGGCGCGGGTCTGGCCCAGCGGCATCAGGCGCTGCGCGGCTTGGACAAGGTTGGTGACAAAGGCCAGCAGATACATCTGCGCAGCAGGCACCAGCGGCGCGCCCGCCAGTGCGGCAGCGCGCCCGAACACCACGGGGAACACGGTATCGGGCAGATCATAGCCGCGCACATCACGCGTGATTTTGGCGAAGGCCAACCCTTGGGTACGGGCCTCTAGCAGACGTTCGCGGCTGGGCTGCAGCGCCTCGCCGCAGGCGATGGTGTGGGGCAGATCACCCCCCCGCCATGCGGCGCCGATCAGGATGCAATCGTTTCGCCCAGCGCCATGTGCCAGCACGGCCGCTAGCCACGCGATCAAGCTGTCTTTGTCGGTGACAGTACCGCTGACAATTGCCTGTTCCAGCCCATGCGAAAAAACGAACGACCCTACCGGATAGGCTGGCGACAGCCATTGCGATAGGGTCAGCAGGCTTTCAGTGTTTATGGTCATGGTGGTGATGGGGGCGCAGGTTCGGCACCTCATCATGGGTGTGGTCGTGGTGGTGATGGCCATCCTCGGACCCTGCGGGCGCATCACCCTGCATCAGCGTGTGCAGGCGGTCGTGGCCGTCGTGGTGGGCATGGTCGTGCGCGTGATCGTGGGCATGTTCATGGGGCTGATTCCCGTGCGAATGGCCCATGGTGCGACCATGCCCATAAGCGCCGCCTTCGGGGCGGAAGGGCTCGCGCAGGTCTTTGACCACCGCGCCCAAGCCCAGCAGCATGTCGCGCATCACCTTGTCAGCGCGGATGACCAGACGGTCCATCTCGATCTGGCAAGGCGCGTGGCGGTTGCCAATGTGCCATGCCAAACGGTGCAAATCGCCCTGCACTTCCATCAGATCCTCGTCAGCGGCCATGACGACCACGTGGCGGCCATCCTCCAGCACAAAGGCGTCGCCTTCGTCCAGCCCCACGGTTTCGGGCAGGTCGACCACAAACGACAGGCCGTTTGCCGTGGTGATCCGCTTGCGACGGATCAGGCGTTCTTCATAGGTCAATTCGACGAAATCGACCGGAGCCTCGGACGTAGCGCGGGCGATATCATGGGCGTGCAGGGTCATCATCAGGCCTTAGAACAGGAAGTAGCGTTGCGCCATCGGCAGCGATTTTGCAGGCTCGCACGTCAGCAAAACACCGTCGGCGCGCACTTCGTATGTTTCGGGGTTCACTTCGACCTTGGGGGTCGCGCTGTTCAGCTTCAGGTCGCGCTTGCCGATGTTGCGGGTGTTCACAACCCCCAGCAGCATTTTCCCAAGGCCCAGCTGGCGGCCCAGATCGCCAGCAGCGGCGGCGGCGGACACGAAAGTCACCGCGTTGTTTTCGACCGCTTTGCCGAACGCCCCAAACATCGGGCGCGTATAAACCGGCTGCGGCGTCGGGATCGAGGCGTTCGGGTCGCCCATTTGCGCCGCGACGATGCTGCCACCAATCAGGATCATCTCGGGTTTCACACCGAAGAATGCAGGGTTCCACAGCACCAGATCGGCGCGCTTGCCTTCCTCGACACTACCCGTTTCGTGGCTGATGCCGTGGGCGATGGCGGGGTTGATCGTGTATTTGGCGATATAGCGACGGACGCGGAAGTTGTCGTTCTCGCCCGTTTCATCGGGCAGACGGCCGCGCTGCACCTTCATCTTGTGCGCGGTCTGCCACGTGCGGATGATCACCTCGCCCACGCGGCCCATCGCCTGACTGTCGGATGCGATGATCGAAAACGCCCCCATATCGTGCAGGATGTCTTCGGCAGCAATCGTCTCGCGGCGGATGCGGCTTTCGGCGAAGGCGACGTCCTCGGGGATGGATTTGTCGAGGTGGTGACACACCATCAACATATCCAAGTGTTCTTCCAGCGTGTTCTGCGTGAACGGACGCGTCGGGTTGGTCGAGGCGGGTAGGACGTAATCCTCGCCGCAGATTTTGATGATGTCGGGGGCGTGGCCGCCGCCCGCGCCTTCGGTGTGGAAGGCGTGAATGGTGCGGCCCGCCATGGCCTTCAGCGTGTGTTCCACAAAGCCCGATTCGTTCAGCGTGTCGGTGTGGATCATCACCTGCACATCCATCGCGTCGGCGACGGTCATGCAGGTGTCGATGGCCGAGGGGGTCGTGCCCCAGTCTTCGTGCAGCTTCAGGCAGGCGGCCCCCGCAAGGATCTGTTCCTCAAGCGCGGCGGGCAGGCTGGCGTTGCCCTTGCCCGCGAACATCATGTTCATCGGGAAGGCATCGGCAGCTTGCAGCATCCGCCCGATGTGCCACGGGCCGGGGGTGCAGGTAGTGGCCAGCGTGCCGTGCGCGGGGCCGGTGCCGCCGCCGATCATGGTGGTCAGGCCCGAATGCAGCGCATCCTCGATCTGCTGGGGCGCGATAAAGTGGATGTGGCTGTCGATGCCGCCCGCCGTCAGGATGCGCCCCTCGCCGGCGATCGCCTCGGTGCCGGGGCCGATGATGATATCGACGCCCGGTTGCGTATCGGGGTTGCCGGCCTTGCCGATCTTGTGGATGCGCCCGTCGCGCAGGCCGACGTCGGCCTTGTAGATGCCGGTGTGGTCTATGATCAGCGCGTTGGTGATGACGGTATCAACCGCGCCGCCCGCACGGGTGACTTGGCTTTGGCCCATGCCGTCGCGGATGACCTTGCCGCCGCCGAACTTCACTTCCTCGCCATAGGTGGTCAGGTCGCGTTCAACCTCGATCACCAGTTCGGTATCGGCCAGACGCATCTTGTCGCCCGTGGTGGGGCCATACATTGCCGCGTAATCCGCGCGCGCGATTTTGGTGGACATCTGACAACCCCCTTAAAGTGGACCGGCGACTTCGGCGCGGAACCCATGCACAATGCGTGCGCCCGACAGCGGGATCAGGCGCACATCACGGCGCTGGCCCGGCTCGAACCGAACGGCGGTGCCTGCGGCAATATCAAGACGCATCCCGCGCGCGGCGGCGCGGTCGAAATCCAGCGCGGGGTTCGTCTCGGCGAAATGGTAGTGGCTGCCGACCTGGATCGGGCGATCGCCCGTGTTTGCGACCATCATCGTGATCGCCTCGCGGTCGGCGTTCAAGGTCAGATCGCCGTCGGCGGGAAAGATCTCTCCGGGTATCATAGCGGCCCCTTAGCGAATGGGATTGTGGACGGTGACCAGCTTGGTTCCGTCGGGGAAGGTCGCTTCGACCTGCACGTCGTGGATCATCTCGGCGATCCCTTCCATGCATTGGGCGCGCGTGATGACATGGGCGCCCGCCTGCATCAGGTCGGCGACCGATCGGCCATCGCGGGCCCCCTCGACGACGAAATCGGTGATCAAGGCAATCGCCTCGGGATGGTTCAGCTTGACCCCGCGCGCAAGGCGGCGACGGGCGACCTCGGCCGCCATGGAAATCAGCAGCTTGTCCTTTTCACGGGGGGTCAGTTGCATGTCAGAGGCTCCAAGTTCTTGGCAGGGGCGCGCGCGTCAGAATTTCCAGAATCGGGATCAGGCTGCGGCGCAGCGTAAACCCATCTTCGGCCAGAATACGGATAAACAAAAGACCGTCGCGCACAAGGCTGGCCCCTGCCGTGGGGGGCAAAAGCGCGCGAATGCGTAAAAGTTCAGCATCTGCATCAGGCGCGGCCAGCATCACCTGCGCCATCGCCCCTGCCCCGTCGGCAACGCCGATCTGGTCGGCCATATCCTGTACCGGGCCATCCAGATGCAGCGCGTCCAGAAACACCAGCGTCCCGCCGCGTCGCACCGACCAGCGGTCGTGCAGGCGGGCGGTACCGACACGCTCGCCCATCGCGCGGCGGCCCAAAATCAGCGGCTCGCACATGACGACGCGGGCGGTAGGGTGCATGTCGATGTCCAGCGTGCGGTGCAGGCCCGCGCCGTCGAACAAGATGGTTTCCTGCGGCAGCCAGTGCAGAACGGCGTTTTCTGCGGCGCGCAATTGCACCGTCACGCTGCCGGGTTCGTCGCCTGCGATGCGGTAGGCGCGCTCGGCCGCTTGGGTCGACAGGGTCAGCGCGGCACCGGCATCGGCAATGGCGGTGGTATCGAACCGATCGCCCCCCGTAATCCCGCCCGAGGTGTTAAGCATGATCGCCAACACGTCATCACGCGCGCCATGGGGAAACAGCGCACGAAATGACCCCTGCTGGCGCAGATCGCCCAAGCGCGCGCGACCGCCATCGTATTTGGCGGTGATGACCAGCTGCCCCTCGGATCGGGGCTGGCGGGGGGGTGAGGCTGGCGTCGTCAACTGCATACCCTGTTGTTTTCGCCCAAGGTATGGCAGCCCTGCGCTGCGCGCCAGCCCCCTAAATGCAGCAAGGGCGACCCATCGGGCCGCCCTGATCCGCCTTAGTTCGGGTTATCCATGCGCACCATGCAGCGCACCGTGCCACGGCACGCCGTGCCGAAGGTTAGCCGCGCTTGCCTGCGGCTGTCGCCGAACTCGACCTCGACCGAGGGGTTCTCGTAGACCGCCCCGCCCGAGCCTGTGGTCAAGCCGCCCATCGCCACGACCGATTCCACTGTGCGCAGCCGCCCGCCAAAGGGCAGGTTCGCGCCCCCATCCAGCACCCATGTTCGGCTGGCGCCCCCTTGGGTAAAGCTGACGTTCAGCGGGTTGCGCGCCTCGTTCGTGACGGCGTTGAAGACGTTTCCGGTGAACAGCACGTTGCGCACACGGCCAAAGTCCAAATCAGCGAAGGTGGTGTCGACACGCTCGGCCCGCTCGACCGTGCCAGCGATGGTGCGGAAGACGTTATCGGTGACGGTCAGGCCCTGAATATAGTGACCCGCCCCATATGGCTTGATGACAATCCAGCTGAACCACGGCGCGACATTGCCAGCGGTGAAGTTGTTGCCCGAAATCGTCAATCCGCCAAAACTGAACTGCACGCCCAGCGCCGGGCTGGATGAATGCTCATTCGTCCATTCCAACGAGTTGTTGTCGATGTAGTTGCCCATAATCGTCATGCGCGGGTTCGGCATAGTGATGACCAGCCCCGCATAACGCACGCCCGTCCCTTCGGAATCACCCGCGAAGAAGTGGTTCCCCATGACGATATTACCCGACCCCGCCAGAACGCCGAAATGGCGGAACATCACGGCGCGGGTGTTGCGCAGCTTTACATCGTTCGCATTGGTGTTGAAGCCGATAGACACGCGGCTAGTCACCGGCAGGTCTTGCTCGTTCGAGAGGAACTGGCAGCGGTCGATTTGCAACCCCTGACAGCCCCGCCCGATCGAGGTGACGCCGCGGTCTTTGGGGCGAGTGAAGAAGCAGTCGCGGATGTGGAATGCAGTGCCGCCGCGCGCCAGCATCACCCCGCTGGCGCGGCCTTGGCACTGAAAATCGACATCCGCCAGAATGACTTGGCTCAGCGTCGTATAGCCCGAGAAATCCAGCAGATATTTGAACCGCGTGAAGGTGAACGTTTGGGTGCCTTCGGCGTCATACAATTCGGCCGAGAGGGTGAGCGTGTTGTTCGCCACGTCTACATCGGTCACATAAACCTCGCGGCCGACACCGGTGCCTGTGACCAAACTGCCGCGCTGAATCGCGCCGATCCCGCTGACGCCGGTCAACCGTGTGCTGTTTGCGGCGGTATAGGTCGCCTGCGCGGTAACGGTTTGCGCGTCCCACAGGGGGCTTTCGTCGGGTTGGAACTGGCCGTTGCGGATCACGCGGCGCTGCGCAAAGGTCGTCCGGCCAGGGTCGCAGGCCTGCATATCCAACGGGCGCGTCAGGGTGATACGGCGCCCGCACAGGTCGAACCCCTCGTGGTCGGCATTGTTCAGCAGCGCCTGCCAGCCCTTGCGGAAGGCCTGTTCCTCGTCGCCGAAGGCCTCGATATAGGCGTTCAGGTTGAAGTTGCCCTGCAGGATAAAACGGCGGTTGTCGGGCACGATCACGCGGCCCTCGAACTTGGTGCGCGCCAGCAAGGTCACGTCCTGATCCAGAAAATAGGTGCCCGCCGGCGCCAGAATCTCGCGCCCTGCGGCGGCGGCATCGGCGGCCAGAAACGCAGCGGAATCATCGGCCACGCCATTGCCGACCGCGCCATAGTCGCGCACATCGACCTGCGCCATCATATCGCGCAGGAAGGCATGGGTGATGTCCTCAATCTCGATATCATCAACGCGCAGCAGGCCGCCATTGGGGCCGGTAAAGTTGATACCGAAATACCCATAGGCCGCGTTACGCCAGACCATATTGACGCCAGCGCGCTGGCCGGTGGCGACAACGGCCGAGACCTCGACCACCTCGCCATAGGTCGTCAGCTGTTTGGCCGCCCCGACCACCGTCAGCCCCGTGATCGCCGCGCCCGACCCGTTCGTCGGATAGCCCGCGATCTGCACGGCGGGCAGCGCGCCCGCAACAGCCTTGACCCGCGCGGTGATGCGCAAATACAGCCCCGGCAGCAGCGGCGTCGCGGTCATGTAACGGATTTTCTGCGTCGCTGCGGTTTTTTGCAGCTCGAGCGCGGCGCCAAAGTCTTGGTCGGCTGGCACCAGCGTGCCCGCCCCGCCCGTCGCATATGTGGCCGACCCCGGCGTGCCATCGCCCCGTGACCAATTCGCCAGCCCCGCCGCAAAGCTGGCCGGCATCAAAACCAGCCCGTCCGTGATTGCCTTGTTCATCGCTTGCCCCTTTTTCCGGTTCGGACAAGGCTTTAGGCAAGCGAGGTTGACAACGCGCAGCAGCACCGCGCGTTGTCTGATGGGTTTAGGCTACAAGCTCGCCCGCCAAGGCGCGCTCGAGCAGCGCAATGGTTTCATCGACACCGTAAAGCGCAATGAACCCGCCAAAGCGCGGCCCTTCGGATGCGCCCAGCAGCACTTCATACAGCGCCTTGAACCAATCGCGCAGCGGCTGGAATGCGTGCTTGTTGCCGATGGCGAAGACCAGATTTTGCAATTCCTCGGCATCCGCACCGCCTTGCCACACGCGCAGTTCGGCCAGCAGGTCTTCCATGGCGGCACGTTCGGCATCCGTCGGCAGACGGAAGACTTTGTGCGGCTTCACCTTGTCATTGTAATAGCGCACCGCGAATTCGGCGGCGGCATCCATGCCGGGGTTGGTGGCCGGGCTGGCGTCGGGCACATACCGCGCGATGAAGCCCCATAGCGTCTCTTTGCTTTCGGCGCTGGACACCGAGGCAAGGTTCAGCAGCATCGCGAACGGGATCAGCATATCCGATGCGGGCACATCGCCGTTGTGGATATGGTAGACGGGGTTGTTCAGCTGCGCCGTCAGGTCTTGCGTGGCATAGGCCCGCAGTTGCTGATGGTATTCATCGACCGCCTTCGGGATCACGTCAAAATGCATCCGCTTGGCGGTTTTGGGCTTTTGATACATGAAATAGGCAAGGCTTTCGGTGGATGCGTAATGCAGCCATTCGTCGATCGTCAGGCCGTTGCCCTTCGACTTCGAAATCTTCTGGCCCTGCTCGTCCAAGAACAGCTCGTAAGTGAAGTGGTTCGGCGCGCGGCCCCCCAGCGTGCGGCAGATACCGTCATAGATGGGCGTGTTGGTCGCGTGATCCTTGCCGTACATCTCAAAATCGACGCCCAGCGCGGCCCAGCGGGCGCCGAAGTCGGGCTTCCATTGCAATTTCACATTGCCGCCGGTGACAGGTAGCGTCCATTCGCGGCCATCTTCATCGTCAAAAGTGATCGTGTAGTTTTCCTTGTTCACCTCTTTCATCGGCACGTACAGAACGCGGCCGGTTTCGGGGTGAATCGGCAAAAAGGCGGAATAGGTCTGTTGACGTTCTTCGCGCAGCGATTTCAGCATGATAGCCATGATCGCGTCATAGTTATCCACAACCGCTCGCAAGATCGCGTCGAACTGGCCCGAACCATAGAATTCGGTGGCCGAATAGAAATCGTACTGGAACCCGAACGTATCAAGAAAACGGCGCAGCATCGCGTTGTTATGCGCGCCAAAGCTGTCGTACTCGCCAAACGGGTCGGGCACCGAGGTCAGCGGCTTTTGAATATTCGCATACAGCATCTCTTGGTTCGGCACGTTTTCGGGCACCTTGCGCATCCCGTCCAAGTCATCCGAGAAGCAGATCAGACGCGTCGGAATATCCGAGATTTTCTCGAACGCGCGGCGGATCATGGTCGTGCGCAGCACTTCGCCAAAGGTGCCCAAGTGCGGCAGACCCGACGGGCCATAGCCCGTTTCAAACAGGACATAGCCCTTTTCAGGCGGCGCTTTTTCATAACGTTTGAGCAGCGCGCGCGCTTCTTCAAAGGGCCAGGCCTTGCTTTGCATCGCAACGTCGCGCAGTTCAGACATCTCTTTCATCCATCATCTTGGGCCGGAATTGGCCGTAGCGCCCCCAATTAGGGACTTGCGGGCGCAGCGTCAACAAAGTCGCATCTGTGCGGCGATCAAATCCGCAGCTAGGATGGCAAAAATATCCGGAGAAGCCCAATGCAGGACATCCCCTCGCTCAGCCCGCAAGATGCGCTGGTTGCGGTCATGATCAGTGTCTCGGCGGCAGATGAAAACATCCGCACGTCGGAACTGGTGCAGATCACCACCATCGTGAACACGATGCCGATTTTCGCAAATTATGATTCCGACCATCTGGCGCTGGTCGCGCGCACTGTGTTCGACCTGCTGGATCAAGAGGACGGGCTGGATGCCCTGTTCGGCCTGATCCGCGATGCGCTGCCCGAAAAGCTTTTCGAGACCGCCTATGCGATGGCCTGCGACGTGGCCGCCGCCGATGGGCAAATCACCGGCCCCGAGGCACGTATGCTGGAAGAAATTCGAGACGAGTTTGAACTGGACCGCCTGCACGCCGCTGCCATCGAACGCGGCGCGCGGGCGCGTTACATGGTGCTCTGAATAGCACCCCAGCGTTGGACGAGCTGCTGCTGCAGGCGACGCGCGCGGGTATTCCATGCGCGCGACCCCGGGGGAATTTCCTCGGGGGTTTGCAGCGTAGCCTCGCGCGCGGGGATGTCACCGGACAAGATTGCAAAGACCACATCTTCCGCATCCAGCGGGTCGATGTAGCCGACAAGGCAACTGACGAAGTTCAGTGTGCCGGTTTTGGTCGCCACCTGTGGCTGGGCGCCCATCAGCTTGTCGCCAGCCGCATCCTGCAGATCGAACGGTTTCAAAATGCCGCGCAGCGGGCCGCCTGCAACGCTGCGCAAGAAAGCCACCATCTGCGCGGGCGAGACACGCGCCGCGCCGCCAAGGCCGGAATGGTCCACCAGCACCATCTGCGCGCCGTGGGTGGCGGCGATCCATGCGGCCATGCGCTGCGCGGATTGCGCAAGGCTGCTTACCGCCCCGCCCGCCCGCAGGCTGGCCGTCAGCCCGACCACCTCGGCAGTCAGGTTGGTGGAATAGGCCAGCATATCGCGTAAGATAATCAGCAGTTCTGGGCTTTGATGATGGGCCAGCACATTGCCGGCCAGCAACGTCGTTGCGCGCTGGGGCGCGGGCAGTGCGATACCCTGCGCCGCGCACAGCGTGCGGAACACATCCGCCGCATAAAGGCCGGGGTTACGCACCGGCAGCCAGCGCGAGCCGCCATTGCCCAGCGCCTCGCGGGCAACGGTCCATCGCTCGACCACGCCATCGGTGGCGTGCGTGAAAATAGGCGCGCCGCGCGTGGCCAAAGCCATCTGCACCATCGAAACAGCCGGTTCGACCCCGCCGCCGCGCGCGTCCATTTTCAGCTGCCATTCCCCTTGCACGCGTGTCCACTGAAAATGCACACGGTTAAAGTTCAGGTTCAGGCCAGAGATTGCGGCATTATAGGCCGCTTGCGGCGTTTGTGCGCCGGGGTCGATTTCCGCAATCGCAGGCAGCGCCGCATCGAAATAAGAAAACGCCCCCGCCACACGGCGCAGGCCTGCCGCTTTTAGCTGCCCCACCAAGCCCACGAGATTAGCCGTATCCAATACAGGATCGCCTCCACCCGCCAGCATCAGATCGCCCTGCAAAACGCCATCTTGGATCGCGCCCTGGCCCAGCACCAATGTGTCGAAACGATAATCGGGCCCAAGATGGCCCAAGGCGTAGGCCGCAGTCACAACCTTGGCCGTGCTGGCCGGCGGCAAGGTCAGGTCGGCTGCGCGCGATTCGATGATTTGGCCATCGGACAACCGCGCAACCAGATAGCCGACACCATCCCCCAACCGAGCCTCGGCCAGCATCTGCGCGGGCGAAACCCGCAGCGCAGCGGGCACGAATGTCGGGCGCGATGGCGGGAATGGCACCTGCCCCAGTGCGGGTGCCGCCAATGTCGCAAGCAGCCCCGTCAGAACCCCGCGGCGTGAAACCATCACCAGCCCCCTTTGGCACGAATGGCCGTTGATGACAGCCCGTTCAGCGGAATATGCGCGAAAGCCCACGCTGGGGCGGCCTTGCGCCCCAAGAGGTGACTTTGCGTTTCAGTCAGCCGCGCCCCGGCATAGGCGCGGGCAGCAGGTGACAATTGCCCGCCTAGCCCACTGCCCGGCCGGGCCAAAACGCCAATCGGCACACTGTCCATGATCCCGCGCCAGTTTTGCCAGCGATGGAATTGCGCCAGATTATCCGAGCCCATCAGCCATACGAACCGTAAATCGGGCCGCAAGCGCTGCAGCGCGGCCAGCGTATCGGCGGTGTAGCGGGTGTGCAGGCGCGCCTCGATGTCGGTCACGCTGACGCGCGGATGCGTCATCATCGCGCGGGCGGCGGCCACGCGGCGGGCCATACTAGCCGGGCCGTTCGGTTTCAGCGGATTGCCGGGGCTGACCAGCCACCAGACGCGATCCAATCCGAACCGCGCCATGGCTTGTTTGGTGATGGCCACATGGCCCAAGTGGGGCGGATCGAACGACCCGCCCAGCAACCCCACGATCTGACCACGCCCGGCAGGCGGAAGGATCAAGGGGCCACCCGCCATGGATTAGCGCACGAACTTCTTGAACTTGGGACGCTTCGGCTCCAGCGCGTCGACGCCCAGACGGCGCTTTTTGTCTTCTTCGTAGTCCTCGAAGTTGCCTTCGAACCATTCGACGTGGGCGTCGCCCTCGAACGCCAGAATGTGGGTACAAATCCGGTCAAGGAAGAAGCGGTCGTGGCTGATGACCACGGCGCAACCGGCAAAGTCCACCAGCGCATCTTCCAAGGCGCGCAGCGTTTCCACGTCAAGGTCGTTGGTCGGTTCGTCAAGCAGAAGAACGTTTCCGCCTTCTTTCAACAGCTTGGCCATGTGCACGCGGTTACGTTCACCACCCGACAGGATGCCGACCTTCTTCTGTTGGTCGGTGCCCTTAAAGTTGAACGCGCCACAGTAAACGCGGCTGCTGATGGTCGCATCGCCCAAAACGGTCAGTTCCGCACCGCCCGAGATTTCTTCCCAGATGGTCTTATCGGGGTCGAGCGCGCCGCGCGACTGATCGACATACGACAGTTTGACAGTATCGCCGAAGCTTACCGAACCCTCGTCGGGTTGTTCTTGGCCGGTCAGCATGCGGAACAACGTGGTCTTACCAGCGCCGTTCGGGCCGATCACACCGACGATAGCGCCCGGCGGCAGGCTGAACGACAGGTCTTCGACCAGCAGCTTGTCGCCCATGGCTTTCTTCAGCCCCTCGACCTCGATCACCTTGCTGCCAAGGCGCGGGCCGTTCGGAATGACGATCTGAGCCTTGGTAATCCGCTCGCGCTCGGACTGTTGGGCCATTTCGTTATAAGCATTGATACGCGCCTTTTGCTTGGCCTGACGGGCCTTGGCACCCTGACGGATCCACTCCAGCTCGCGCGCCAGCGTTTCTTGACGGGTCTTGTCTTCGCGCACTTCCTGTAGCAGGCGCTTGGCCTTTTGGTCCAGCCAGCTGGAGTAGCTGCCCTCGTAGGGAATACCGCGGCCGCGATCCAGTTCAAGGATCCAGCTGGTGATGTTGTCCAGGAAGTAGCGGTCGTGGGTGACGACCAGAATCGTACCCTTGTAGCTCATCAGGTGGTTTTGCAGCCACGCGATGGTTTCAGCGTCCAAGTGGTTGGTCGGCTCGTCAAGCAGCAGCATGTCGGGGGCTTCCAGCAGCAGCTTGCACAGGGCAACGCGGCGGCGTTCACCACCCGACAGGGTGTCAACGTCGGCATCATCTGGCGGACAGCGCAAAGCTTCCATCGCGATGGACACCTGCGTATCCAGATCCCACAGGTTTTCTGCGTCGATCTCGTCTTGCAGACGGGCCATTTCCTCGGCGGTATCGTCCGAGTAGTTCATCGCCAGTTCGTTATAACGATCCAGCTTTTCCTGCTTGGCCTTGACACCTTCCATGACGTTGCCGCGCACGTTCAGCGTCGGGTCAAGGTCAGGCTCTTGCGAGAGGTAGCCAACCTTGGCCCCTTCGGCGGACCACGCCTCGCCGGTGAAATCCTTGTCGACGCCGGCCATAATGCGCAGCAGCGAGGATTTACCCGCGCCGTTCACACCGACCACACCGATTTTTACGCCCGGCAGAAAGTTAAGGCGGATGTTCTCGAACACCTTTTTGCCGCCGGGATAGGCTTTGGACACGCCGTCCATGTGGTAAACGAACTGGTAACTGGCCATGTCGAACCTCTTGAAGCTTAGATGACTGATGGGATGTCAGCGTCATCACATAGGGCCACGCGCGCAAAAGGGCAACTGTGGCAGGTGGCAGCAATGTCGCAGAACGCGCATTTCATTTGAAAATGCGAATAGAGGAAATCCTTTTTCTTGCCTGAAAGCAACTGACCTGATTAATATGACAGTGCGAGTTATCTCTATCGACCATCTGACTCCCTGCCGGGCCCAGCTGCTTCGACTAGCGCTGACAAGCCGGTCCGCTGCACTTCCGCGAGCGGAATTCTACGAGGAGTTCTCACGATGGCTACCGGCACCGTGAAATGGTTCAACACCACCAAGGGCTATGGTTTCATTGCCCCCGAAGGCAGCACCAAGGACGTTTTCGTCCACATTTCGGCTGTTCAGCGTTCGGGCCTTGAAGGTCTGAAAGACAACCAAAAAGTCAGCTTCGACATCGAAAGCAGCCGTGACGGCCGCGAGTCGGCAGTGAACCTGTCGCTGCTGTAATCCAGTCGGATTTCAAATGGAAAAGGGCGGGGATTTCCCCGCCCTTTTCTTTTGGCACCCCACCCCGAAAGGTGGGGGAATTCTTTTAGATCCCTTGCGGCGCGGGCTTCACTTGAAACAGCGGCAGAATATCGGCCATCTCGGGGCCGTGTTCCGCGCCGGTCAGCGCCTTGCGCAGCGGCATGAACAGGCCTTTACCCTTGCGGCCCGACTGGGTTTTGACAGCCGACAGCCATTCTGACCACGCATCCGCACCATAGGGGGCCGCTGGCAACAACTCCAACGCTGCGCGGATGAAGTCTTGGTCTTCCTCGGCCACGCTGCCCTTGTCGCCTGCGGCGAACACCTGCCACCACGGGGCGATGTCGGCGCGGGTGGCAATGTTTTCGCGGATCACCGCCCAGAATTGCGGCGCGATCGCGGCGGGAACGCCAGCAGCGGCTACATCATCGGCGACTTTTTCATACGGCATCGCGGCCAGCACTTTGGCGGTCAGCGGCCACAGGTCGTTCTCGTCGAACTTCGTCGGGGCAGCGCCAAAGCTTTCAACGCGGAAGTTCGCGACGATCTCGTCAACCGAATCCCGCAGCTCGACCGGATCGGACGACCCCAGACGCGCCATCAGGCTGAGCACAGCCAAAGGTTCCAGCCCTTTGGCACGCAAATCGCGCAGCGACAGGGCCCCGAAACGCTTGGACAGCCCCTCGCCCTGCGGGCCGGTCAGCAGCGAATGGTGGGCAAAGCGCGGCACCGCACCGCCCAGCGCCTCGAACATCTGGATTTGGGTAGCCGTGTTCGTCACGTGGTCGGACCCGCGCACGATATCGGTCATGCCCATATCCATATCGTCCACCACCGAGGCGAACGTATACAGCCATTGACCATCGTTCTTGATGATCACCGGGTCGGACACCGAGGCCGCATCTATCGAAATCTGGCCCAAAATGCCGTCGTTCCATTCGATCCGCGTGTGATCCAGCTTGAACCGCCAGTGCGATCCGCGCTCGGCACGCAGCGTATTCTTTTCATCGTCCGACAACAGCAGCGCAGCGCGGTCGTAGACCGGCGGCTTGCCCATGTTCAGTTGTTTCTTGCGCTTCAGGTCCAGCTCGACCGGCGTCTCAAAGCATTCGTAAATACGGCCTTCAGCGATCAACTGGTCGCGTGCGGCGGCATAACGGTCGAAACGGGCGGACTGACGTTCCTCTTGGTCCCAGTTCAAGCCCAGCCATGTCAGGTCTGCCTTGATCCCCTCGACATATTCTTCCTTCGACCGCTCTAGGTCGGTGTCGTCGATGCGCAGGACAAACTTTCCGCCCTGCTGTCGCGCGATAGCATAGTTGAACAGAGCAGCCCGCAGGTTGCCAATGTGAATCCAGCCGGTCGGCGAGGGGGCGAAACGGGTCGTGGTCATCGCAAATCATCCTTGGTCAGCGCGGCAAAACTGCTGCCACCGATAGGCCAGCCTCTTTCACAGCGGCGCGCTTTTGTCCATATAAACAGCATGGATCATATTGCCCCCTCGATTGACGAAATAGAAGAACTGGCCCGCGAAACGGTGGCGAATTTCCCCCTGCCCTTCCGCGAGCGCGCGCTGGCCGTTGCCATCTGCGTCGCCGAATTCGCAACCGATGAGATATTGGAAGAGATGGAGCTGGAGCCGTTCGACCTGACGGGCCTTTATGACGGGATCCCCCTGACCGAGAAATCGAACTGGGATGTTCCGCGCGGGCCCGATACCGTCTGGCTGTTCCGCCGCCCCATTCTGGACGAATGGGCAGAACGCGGCAATGTCACCATTGCAGAACTGGTCAGTCACGTGACGATTCACGAATTTGCCCACCATTTCGGGTGGTCGGACGACGATATCGCGTCGATAGACCAATGGTGGCACTAAGGGTTACCAGCGGTTAACTCCCTGTAATACGTAAAGAAATGTAAAAACGGTACATTCACAAATCTGTGATGTGCCGTTTTTTGTGGCGAAAAAAGAACAAATTTCGGGGGCCAAGTGCATTTCAAACCCCAAGTTTCTCTTTGAAACCGGCAACTTCCGCGCCGAATATAGCGTTTTGCGATTTTTCAAGGGGCAAAGCCGATCACAAATTCAGCCATTTTTTGTGAACAGCGCGGATCTGGAACATTTCTTTTGGTGGCTACAAGTACGGTTCACACAACGACGACAGGATGCGGTGCTTCACCAAAACGACCATCCAGCCGTCATATTATAAACACCGTACTGTTGGGCAATGCCCCATGCGGATCAAAGGATTAGAAAAATGAAAAACGTGTTTACCCTTGCTACCGCCACTGTTCTTGCCGCTGTTGTCGGTACCGCTTCGATCGCCGCCCAACCCGGTGGTTTCTTCCAAACCGCCGACAAAATCGAACCGGGCAAAGGCCTGACTTTTGATGTCGTCAACGCCAGCAGCCCCGCTACGCTGGAAGTCTACACTTCGAACGGTGGCGAGCTGGGCCAACTGGTCTCGAGCCAAGAAGTTGGCGCTGGTGCCACCGCTGACATCCGCCTGATCAGCACCAAGGTTCCCGCCAGCGACCTGATCGCTCAACTAAAAATCAACGGTGACGTTGTCGACAGCAAGCTGATCGAGCTGAACTAAGCGTCAATCCATCGCATGTGCACGGGCCGGCCCCATTCGGGGGCTGGCCCGAAGCATTTCTATATTACAGTATATTTTAGAATCATTCTAATAAACGACCTTGACCGCGAGTGTGGTTTTGCGGCATAATCAAGCCTTGAACGAGAAAGGGTGCCGCCATGTTCATCCAGACCGAATCGACCCCGAACCCCGCCACATTGAAGTTTCTTCCGGGCCAGCAAGTGCTGGAACTGGGCACCGCCGACTTTCCGTCGGTCGAGACCGCCACCGCATCGCCGCTGGCGCAGCGTCTTTTCGCGGTCGAGGGTGTGAACGGCGTTTTCCTCGGGTATGATTTCATCACCGTGACCAAGGCCGACGACCTTGAATGGGCGCACCTGAAGCCTGCCGTTCTGGGCGCGATCATGGAACACTTCCAGTCGGGCCTGCCCGTGATGGAAGGCGAAACCGTCAGCGCCCACCGCGCGCACGACGGCGAAGATGGCGCAATCGTCGAACAGATCAAGGAATTGCTGGATACGCGCGTGCGCCCGGCAGTCGCCCAAGACGGCGGCGACATCACGTTCCACGGTTTCGACCGCGGTATCGTCTACCTCTATATGCAAGGCTCGTGCGCGGGCTGCCCCTCGTCGACGCTGACGTTGAAAATGGGGATCGAGAATTTGCTGCGCCACTACATCCCCGAAGTGCTGGAAGTGCGCCCTGTTGCGGCCTGATCGATGATTTTGGCGATAGATACATCGGCCGCGCATTGCGCGGCCGCTTTGCTGTCCGATGACGGCACACTCACCACCCGCGTCGAAACAATGGCCAAAGGTCAGGCCGAACGGCTCATGCCGATGATCGCCACGCTGATCGCCGAAAGCGGCCATGAAATGGCTGATTTGCGTGGCATCGCGGTCGGCACCGGCCCGGGCAATTTCACCGGTATCCGCATTGGCGTGGCCGCCGCGCGTGGGTTGGCACTGGGCTTGGGCGTGCCCGCGATAGGAGTCAGTCAATTCGACGTGCTGGCACAAGGCGCAACCCTGCCCGCAACCATCACCCTGCCCGGCAGCCGCGGCCAAGCCTATCGCCAGCACTTTGATGCTGATGGCACCGCCGCCGCGCCCGAGGTTTTCGACCCCGAAAAGCCCCCCGCCGAGCCACCAGCGCCCGCAGATCTCGTCGCCGCCATCGCCCGCATTGGTGCGGCGCGCGCGGGCCAGCCGCAGCCGCGCCCGGCGCCGGTCTATGTCCGCGCAGCCGACGCCGCCCCGCCGCGCGACCCTGCCCCCCAGATTCTTCCCTAATCCCCTATGCCTCCCTCGCCCGCAGAACTCGCCGCCACCCACGCGCAGGCCTTCACCCAGCAGCGCCCGTGGAGCGAGGCTGAATTTGCAGCGTTGCTGCAGCAGACCGGCGTCACGCTGGTCGGCGATGCGCGCAGCTTTTTGCTGGCCCGCATCGTCGCGGACGAGGCCGAGATCCTCACTATCGCCACAGCGCCCGCCGCCCAGCGCCAAGGGCTGGCGGCCCGCAATCTGCGGGAATTTCTGGCTTCGCTCGCCCTGCGCGGCGTAGCGCAAGTCTTCCTCGAAGTTGCGGTGACCAACGATGCGGCCCAAGCCCTTTATTCGCGCGCGAGCTTTGCGCAGATCGGGCGCAGGCGCGGCTACTATCACCTGACCGACGGCACGCAGGTCGACGCGATTGTGATGGGGCTGGACATGGAATCGGGCAAAAACTCGACCGATCAATAAAAAAATGCCGAAACGGCTGGCGTTTAATCGAAATTAGCGATCTGACGCCGTGAATCCGTTGTTGAAGTCTTGGCGGATGGGTGCGAATCCGACATGATCATGGGCAGATCAAAAACGATCGGGGGTCGGAACGCACGCCCCCAGCCAACCGGGAGAATGAAATGAACGTGAAGTCCCTGTTCCTTTGCGCCAGCGCCACCCTCGCGCTGACCGCTGGTGCCGCATTGGCCGATGGCCCCGCTGTTATCTATGACCTCGGCGGCAAGTTCGACAAATCCTTCAACGAAAGCTCGTTCAACGGCGCGACCGCATGGGCGAACGAGACCGGCAACAGCTTTGCCGAGGTCGAGCTGTCGTCCGACGCGCAGCGCAGCCAAGCGATCCGCAACTTTGCCGAAGCGGGCTATAACCCCATCGTCATGGCCGGTTTCTCGAACGCAACCCCGCTGGCGGAAGTTGCCCCCGATTACCCCGACACCAAATTTGTGATCATCGACGGCGTCGTCGACGCGCCGAACGTCCGCTCGATCCTGTTCGCGGAAGAGCAAGGGTCGTTCCTTGTCGGCATGCTGGCCGCGCTGAAATCGGAAACCGGCACCGTCAGCTTCGTCGGCGGCATGGACATTCCGCTGATCCGCAACTTTGCCTGCGGCTACGCCCAAGGTGCCAAGGCTGCGAACCCCAGCGTCAACGTCATCTCGAACATGGTCGGCACCACGCCCGCAGCTTGGGCTGATTCGCCCAAAGCGACCGAACTGGCCATGGCACAAATCGGCCAAGGGTCGGACGTGATCTACGCTGCCGCTGGCGGCGCGGGCCTTGGCGCGCTGCAAACTGCGGCCGATAGCGAAATCTACGGCATTGGCGTCGACAGCAACCAAAACTACCTGCACCCTGGCCACATGCTGACCTCGATGCTGAAGCGCGTCGACAATGCGGTTTACGAATCCTTCATGTCAGGCGCCGACATCGAAACCGGTCTGGTCGTGATGGATCTGGCCTCGGGCGGCGTGGGCTTTGCCCAAGACGAATACAACGCCGACCTGCTGACCCCGGAAATGCTGGCCGCCGTTGAAGCTGCTTCGGCCCGGATCATCTCGGGCGAGATTGCCGTGCACAACTACAACAGCGACGAAACCTGCCCGGTTCTGTCGTTCTAATCGGGCCACGCGCCTTTGCCCCGGCCCGCCGCGCAACGGTGCGGCCGGGGTTCCTTTTACAAAGCCATGGAATACCTGCATGAGCGTTCCTCTTCCGCCTGCCATCGAGTTGCAGGGCATCTCGAAATCATTCGGGCCGGTTCACGCTAACCGCGACATTTCGATCAAGGTGATGCCCGGAACCATTCACGGCATCATTGGCGAGAACGGGGCGGGAAAATCGACGCTGATGTCGATTTTGTACGGATTTTACAGGGCCGATTCCGGCCAGATTCTGATCAACGGCAAACCCGTTGACATCAACGACAGCCAAGCCGCCATTTCGGCCGGCATCGGCATGGTGTTCCAGCACTTCAAACTGGTTGAAAATTTCACCGTCCTCGAAAACGTCATTCTGGGCGCAGAAGACGGGCTATTCCTGCGGCCATCGCTGGCCAAGGCGCGCAAGCAGCTGATCGATCTGTCGCGTGAATACGAATTGCAGGTCGACCCCGATGCGGTCGTCGAAGATATCGGCGTGGGCATGCAGCAGCGCGTCGAAATTCTGAAGGCCCTTTATCGCAAGGCCGAGATCCTGATTCTGGACGAGCCCACCGGCGTGCTGACCCCCGCCGAGGCCGACCACCTGTTCCGCATTCTGGCGAACCTGCGCCGCGAGGGGAAAACCGTCATCCTGATCACGCACAAGCTGCGCGAGATCATGGAAATCACGGACGAGGTTTCCGTCATGCGTCGTGGCGAGATGGTCACGACCGTGCAGACCGCGCAGACCAACCCGACCGAGCTGGCCGAGTTGATGGTCGGCCGCAAGGTGCTGCTGCGCGTCGAAAAAACGCCCGCGCAACCGGGTGCCCCGCTGCTCGAGATTGAAAACCTCAACGTCTATGATTCAAAGGGTGTCCACCGCGTCAAAGACCTGAGCCTGACCGTCCATGCTGGAGAGATTGTCGGCATTGCAGGCATCGCGGGCAACGGGCAGTCCGAACTATTGGAAGTGCTGGGCGGGTATCGCGCCGCCGCCAGCGGCACGCTGCGCGTCAACGGGCGTGATTTGGATATTACCGGCACCAAATCGAACGGCAAAACCCGCCGCGCCGACGGCATCGCGCACGTCCCCGAAGATCGCCACCGCGAGGGGCTGATTCTGGATTTCCGCGCGTGGGAAAACGTGGCCTTTGGCTATCAAGATGACGCACGTTTCCAAAAGAACGCGATCTTGATGGATAACGCCGCCATCATGGCCGATTGCGACGCGAAAATGGCGCAATACGACGTGCGCCCGCCGAACAAGATGCTGGAAGCGCGGAACTTTTCGGGCGGCAACCAGCAAAAGCTGGTCATCGCCCGCGAGATCGAGCGGAATCCCGATGTACTGCTGATCGGCCAGCCGACGCGCGGCGTCGACATCGGCGCCATCGAGTTCATCCACCAGCAAGTCGTCGCGCTGCGCGACAAGGGCAAGGCCGTGCTGCTTGTCTCGGTCGAGCTGGACGAGATCATGTCGCTGTCCGACCGCATCGCCGTCATGTTCGACGGCCAGATGATGGGCGAGCGTGACAGTGCAACCACAAACGAAAACGAACTGGGCCTGCTGATGGCCGGTATGACCGCCGGGGAGGCCGCTTAACATGGAAAAGATGCCCAAATGGGCCGATGTGGTGCTGATCCCGCTGATCTCGCTGCTGCTGGCTGCCATCATTTCCGGAATCGTCATTCTGGCGTTGGGATCGAACCCCATTGCCGCGTTGAAAATCATGGTGCATGGCGCATTGGGAAGCCAATATAACTTTGGCAACACACTGTATTACGCTACTAACTTCATCTTTACCGGTCTTGCCGTAGCCGTCGCAGCACATGCGGGCCTGTTCAATATCGGGGGTGAGGGTCAGGCCATGCTCGGTGGCCTTGGGGTTGCCATCGTTTGCCTGATGATCCCGTTTCCGCACTGGTCGCTGGCGCTGATTTGTTCCATCGCGGGGGCTGCGGCGGCGGGCGCGCTTTGGGCGCTCGTGCCCGCCTATCTGCAAGCCAAGCGCGGCAGCCATATCGTCATCACCACGATCATGTTCAACCAGATCGCCTTTGCGCTGCTGAACTATCTGCTGGTCGGCCCCCTAAAAGCCCCCGGCGGGATGGAGCCTGCGTCGGCCACCTTCCCGGCGACAACGCATCTGCCGAACTTCCACGACATGCTGGCGCCGTTTGGCATCGCATTCTCGCGCGGGGCGATGGCGAACTTCTCGTTCGTTGTGGCGATTTTGGCCTGCGTCGCCGTTTGGGTGCTGATCTGGCACACGCGGCTGGGTTACGAGATGCGCTCGCTCGGCAAGTCGGAACCTGCCGCGAAATATGCGGGCATCAGCCCTTTCAAGATCATCATGATCACCATGGCGATCTCGGGCGGATTGGCTGGCATGATGGCACTGAACAACGTGCAGGGCGAGGCTGAACGCCTCATCCTTGGCTCGGTCGAAGGTGCGGGCTTTATCGGGATCGCCGTGGCCCTGATGGGCCGCAACCACCCGATCGGGATTTTTCTGGCCGCGCTGCTGTTCGGGGTTCTGTATCAAGGGGGGATGTCCCTCAGCCAAGACCAAACGCTGCGCATCCCGCGCGAGTTGGTGGTGGTCATTCAGGCCCTTGTGATCCTGTTCACCGGCGCGCTGGACAGCATGGTTCGCATGCCCGTCGAGAAGTTCTTCATCAGCCTGCGTCAAGGCAAAGCGGCAAAGGCGGCGGAGTAAATCATGACCTACATGGACATCATGCTGATTCTGGAAAGCACTATCCGGATCGCGACACCGCTGCTGCTGGCCTGTCTGGCCGGTCTTTATTCCGAGCGCGCAGGCGTGTTCGACATCGGGCTGGAAGGCAAGATGCTGCTCTCGGCCTGTATTGCCGCCGCCTTTGCCTATTATACCGGTAACGCGTGGGCGGGCCTTGGCATGGCGATTATCGCCACGCTGATCATGTCGGGCATCCACGGGTTGGCGGCCATTACCTTCCGCGGCAATCAGCTGATCTCGGGGGTTGCAATTAACTTCCTGGCGGCGGGCATGACGGTGATGCTGGCGAACGCGTGGTTTGGCCAGGGCGGGCGCACCCCGCAACTACAGGGCGATGCACGATTCAGCCGTCTTCAGCTGCCTTTTGTCGACCAGATCAAGGGTATCGATTACATCGGCCCCTTCTATTCCCGCGTGCTGTCGGGCCACTCGATCCTGACGTATGCGGCCTTTGTCGCGGTGCCGCTGACGTGGTGGCTACTGTACCGCACGCGCTTCGGCCTGCGCCTGCGTGCCGTGGGTGAAAACCCCGCCGCTGTGGACACCGCTGGCATTTCGGTTGTGAAGCTGCGCTATGCCGCAGTCGGCATCTGTGCGGTGCTGTGCGCCATGGCAGGCGCACAACTGGCAACCGCCGTTCCCGCCGCAGGCTTCGTGAAGGACATGACCGCGAACCGCGGTTATATCGCGCTGGCCGCGCTGATTTTTGCAAAATGGCGCCCCTGGCAAGCCATGTGGGCCTGCCTGTTGTTCGGCGTGCTGCAAGCTGCAGCGATCCGCTACCAAAGCGTCGACATCATGGGCTTCCGCATCCCCGGCCAATTCATGGATGCCCTGCCCTATATTTTGACGGTCATCATCCTTGCGGGCTTCGTCGGCAAAGCCATCGGCCCGCGTGCAGGCGGCATCCCCTATGTCAAAGAGCGTTGACCTCGCCCACATCATCCAAGCGCGCGCGGGGGATGCCCCCGTACGCCTCGGGATCATCCTCGGCTCGGGGCTGGGCCATCTGACAGGGGCGGTCGAGGGGGTTTCCATCCCCTACAGCGACCTGCCGGGCTTTCCCGTCGGCAATGTCAGCGGCCACGACAAACAGTTGGTCATCGGCAATCTTGAGGGGCAGCGCGTCGCCATATTCGGCGGGCGCAGCCATTATTACGAACAGGGCGATGCAAATGTAATGCGCCTGCCGCTGGCCGTGCTGCAGGCCCTAGGGGCAGATACAGTCATCGCCACCAACGCCGCCGGTTCGCTGCGCGCCGATGTGCCGACGGGCGACATTATGTTGATCACCGACCACATCAATTTCTCGGGGCTGAATCCGCTGATTGGCGAGGAAAGCGACGCCCGTTTCGTGCCCATGACCGATGCCTATGACCCCGCTTTGCGCCGCGCCTTGCTGAATGCTGCGGCCAGCGCCGATGTGGCGATGGCCCAAGGGGTCTATGCATGGTTTTCCGGCCCCAGCTTTGAAACGCCGGCCGAGATTCGCGCCATCCGCGCACTGGGGGCCGATGCAGTGGGCATGTCCACCGTGCCCGAGGTGATTCTCGCGCGCTTTCTGGGCCTCAAGGTCGCGGCCATCTCGACCATCACAAATATGGGCGCGGGCCTCAGCGATGAATCCCTCAGCCATGCGCAGACCAAAGCCATGGCCCCGATCGGCGCTGCGAAACTGGAAATGGTTCTTCGCAGCTACTTGCGTTCACTTTCCTGAATTGCACCCTTCCCTTTCGCGGTAAGGGATGATTTGACTTGGGAAAGTTCCCTTTTTCATCCGGGCCGCGATGCCGATCTACCTGCCCATAGCCGAAGTCTCGGTTGATGCCCTCTGGATTTTTGGGCTTGGCTGGATCGTCGGCATCCTGTCGGGCATGTTTGGCGTGGGCGGCGGGTTTCTGATCACGCCGCTGTTGATTTTCTCGGGCATCCCCTCGACCGTCGCGGTGGCGACTGCAACCAACCAAATCGTAGCGTCGTCCATTTCGGGGCTGTTCGCACATTTACGGCGCCGGAATGTCGATCTGCGCATGGGCACAGTGCTGATGGTGGGCGGCCTTTTCGGTGCCGCCATCGGGGTGTGGATCTTCAACTGGATGCGCAGCATGGGCCAGATCGACCTGCTGATCAGCCTGTCTTACGTTGTATTGCTGGGCACGGTCGGCACGATGATGTTCATCGAAAGCACCCGCGCCCTGCTGCGCACCCGCAGCGGCGTCGTCCCGCCGCGCAAACGCCATAACTGGGTGCACAGCCTGCCGCTGAAGATGAAATTCCGCGTCTCGGGACTCTATATCTCGGTCATACCGCCGGCGCTGGTGGGCACGGGCGTTGGCGTTTTGTCGGGGATCATGGGCGTCGGCGGTGGGTTCATCATGGTGCCCGCCATGATCTACCTGCTGGGCATGCCGACCAAAGTGGTGGTGGGCACATCGCTGTTCCAGATCATCTTCGTCACTGCCTTCACAACCATGTTGCACGCCACCACCAGCTACAGCGTCGATATGGCGCTGGCATTGATGCTGATTTTGGGCGGGGTTGTCGGCGCGCAGATCGGCACCCGTATTGGTATGCGCCTGCGGGCCGAACAGCTGCGTATTCTAATGGCGCTGCTGGTGCTGCTGGTCGCGTTGCAACTGGCGCTGGGGCTGGTGCTTGAACCGCGCGAGCTTTACTCGCTTGAAGTTGTCAGGGGGCGGTGATGGTGCGGTATCTGCTGGCCCTTTTCATCCTGATCGCCCTGCCCGCGCGGGCCGAGGAAATCGTGCTGGGCCTTTCCGCCGAAAGCGTGGGTATCACCGCGCGCTTTGATGGTGATGATATTCTGATTTTCGGGGCCGTCAAACGCGACGCCCCGCCCCCAGATGCCGACGGCCCCCTAGAGGTAATCGTAACAGTGTCCGGCCCGCTGACGCCCGTGATGGTGCGCAAGCGCGACCGCGTTTTCGGGATCTGGGTCAATGCGCAGCGCGAGCGGATCAATCTGGCGCCCTCGTTCTATGCCGCTGCCTCCACCGCGCCGCTGGCCCATATTCTGCCACCTTTGGTGGACGAAATTTACGCAATCACCGTGCCTCGCGCCGTTTATGCGACCGGCGTGCCGTCGGATGATGCCGATGACTTTTCTGCCGCGCTGATTCGCATCCGCGAATCCGAAGGGATGTATCGCACCTTGGAAGGCGATGTCGCGCTGGAGGAGGAGACCCTTTTCCGCACCCGCATCGCCCTGCCCGCGAACCTGACCGAAGGCGATTACCGCGCGCGCATCTTTCTGTTGCGCGGCGGCCGGGTGATCGACACGCAGGAAACGCCTATCGACGTGCACAAGGTGGGAATTGAACGCTGGCTTTACACCACCGCGCACGAGCAGCCCATTTTTTACGGGCTGCTGTCGCTTGTGCTGGCGCTGGTGGCGGGCTGGGGTGCGTCCGAGGTCTTCCGCCAATGGCAACGCCGCTAGCTAGCGGCGCTGTTGCAGGCGGCGGCGCAGGCGTTGCACGCCGCCGGGGGCGACGACAACCGAAATCAGCCCGCCAAAGATAAAGCCCGACAGCTCGGCAATCCACGCCGGATGCGCGCCGAAAATCAGCCCATAGGCCAGTTGCAACAACATCAGCACACCGATCAGGCGGAAGGCCTGCAGGCGGCGCATATCGCCCTGCGCATAGCTAAGCCACAGGATGTAGGTATAGGCGCCGATCAAGCCGTAGGCCGCGGGGTAGAAGCCGATCAACACCGCGCGATCAGGCGCAAAAATCCCGAACATCACGGCGCCGCCGATGGCCGACACCAGCAAAATCGCCGTCAGCGCCCATTGGCTGAACGCCTCGCCCACAAACTTACCCAGCGCCACCAGCAGCACGATGCTAAACACCGATCCCAGCGTCGAGACGTTCACAAAAGCATAGGTGACGAAGTTTTTCAGCACCATCGGGTCGAAGCCGCCATGCATGACATAGTCCAGCATGGGCGGGAAAAAGCCGTATTCCATCATGGCTTGGCTGCGCCATGACGCGCGCGCCTGCCCGCCAAACAGCCCCACATCCGCCAGCGACAGGGCCAGCTCGACCCCCAGCAAGATCAAAAACAGGGCGACCACCACCGGCGGCAACGGGTTGACGGCACTTTCGGGCTTGAAGGGGCTGGGTTGTCGCATGACCGATCCTTGACGTAGTTTTGCCGCATGGGTAAGCCCAAACGTACTGTTAATCCAGCGGGACAATCACCATGACTTTCGCGAAACGCGTGTTCTCGGGCATCAAGCCCTCGGGTGGTCTGACCCTTGGCAACTATCTGGGCGCTATCAAGCGGTTCGTCCAGACGCAGAACCAGGGCGAGTTTGAGACCACATTGTATTGCATTGCAGACTTGCACGCGATCACGGTCTGGCAAGACCCTGCTGATCTGCGCCAAGCAACCTATGAGGTCACCGCAGGCTACCTTGCGGCTGGCATCGACCCTGAAAAGTCGATCCTGTTCAACCAATGCCGCGTTCCCGCCCATACCGAACTGGGCTGGATCTTTAACTGCGTCGCCCGTGTCGGCTGGATGAACCGCATGACACAGTTCAAGGAAAAGGCGGGCAGCAGCGCTGAAAAGCAGTCGCTGGGCCTTTATGCCTACCCCTCGCTGATGGCGGCGGACATCTTGCTGTATCACGCGACCCACGTGCCCGTGGGCGAAGACCAAAAGCAACACGTTGAATTGACGCGCGACATCGCGAACAAGTTCAACCACGACTACGGCGTCGACTTCTTCCCCGAAACCATCCCCGTGATCGAGGGGCCCGCCATGCGCATCATGAACCTACGCGACGGCACCAAGAAGATGTCGAAGTCGGGCGAATCCGACATGGAACGCATCAACATGCTGGATGATGCCGACGCCATCGCGAAGAAGTTCAAAAAGGCGCGGTCCGATATGGAGGCCCTGCCCGAAACCGCCGCAGGTTTGGAAAGCCGCCCCGAGGCCAAGAACCTTGTGAACATCTACGCCGGACTTGCCGATCTTACCGTCGATCAGGTGCTGGCCGAATATGGCGGCGAGGGTTGGGGCAAGTTCAAGCCCGCGCTGGCCGATCTGGCCGTCGACAAGTTGGCCCCCATCTCGACCGAGATGAAGCGCCTGATGAATGAGCGCGGCGAGATCGACCGCATCTTGGCCCGCGGTGCAGAACGCGCCCGCGAGATTGCCGACCCGATCTTGGCCCGCACCTATGACATCGTCGGGTTCGTGCGCTAATTGACAGCGCCCCGCCCGCCCCATTTGGCCCACCAGCCCGCGCCCCGTCGGCGCAGCTGGCTGGGCACGGGCGGGCGGGTCGGCCATTATGTGCTGCTGGCAGCGCTTGCCCTATTCACCTCTAGCCAAACGTTGCAATTGCTGAAAGCGATGCCGTTCGCTGAAATCGCCGCGCAGCAGACCGCCGCGCAGCTACACGCCAGCCTGACCCGCGCCGTCAACCAAGCCGCAACACCCGACCACCTTGCCGCGCTGATCGACAGTGCCGTGGCGACAAGCGACCGCGAAATGGCCGATGCGCTGGTCGCGCTGGCGGCCGCGCGCGGCATCGCCCTGCCCGCAGCCACCCGCGCCGCCTATGACGACATGGTCGCACGGCTGGACAACCCGCTGACGCGCGCGGGCGATTGTGTGGCCTGTGCCTTTTCGTTCGATAACTGCCAGTCGATCAGCCAGACCCTGTGGTGCAAGGGACCGGTTATCCTGACCCCCGTCGACGATGTTTTCGTGCTCAGCGACGCGGGCCTTGCCGCGCTGCAGGGCCGCGAGGTTGACCGGCTGGACGTCGCTTTGGCGACGGTCGGCTTGGGCGCGACAGCGCTGGTTCTGGTGACGGGCGGCAGCAGTTATCTAATCAAGGCGGGCGCAGGCGCGCTGAAAATCGCCAAGAAAATGGGCCGCCTGCCCCCCGCGCTGCTGCGCACCCTGCGCGATGCGGCAGACATCCCGATCAACTGGTCGCGCCTTGATGATCTGGCGCTGGCGCGCGCGCCCCTATCTTCCGTCGTCGATACCGCGCGCCTTGCCCCGCTGGGCCGCATGGCGGGCGATTTCGGGCAGGTCGTGGGCCGAACATCTGTCGCTGACGGCATCCGCCTGCTGGGGTATGTCGATGACGCGGGCGATATGGCGCGCATCGCCCGCGTTACCGACGCTGTCGGCAAGGATGCGCCCCGCACATTCGAAGTGTTGGGAAAATCGCGCGTGTTCCGCATCGCCGCGCGGCTATCCGACAATGTGATCGGCCTGATTACCGGCCTTTTGTTGATGGCGGGCCAGTGGGCCGCGCTGCTGGGCGGCCTGCTGGCGCAATTTGCCACGCGCGTGCTGCGCCGCAGCCTGCGCGGGCGCTAAAGCGCTTGCGCGCTGCCCGTTGATGGGTGAAACATGTGCCGAATTGCCGGAGGACCCCCATGCGCAAATCCCTAGTTGTGTTGGACGAGACGCGCGAATGCCTGAACGCCATCCGTTTTGCCGCCATGCGTGCGGCAAAAACCGGCGGCGGCGTGCAGGTGCTGTCGGTGATCTCCCCCGAAGAATTCGGCCAGTGGATCGGCGTTGCCGAGCTGATGCGTGCCGAGGCGCGCGAGCGGATCGAAGTGCATTTTGAGGTTTTCGCCAAATGGATGCGCGATCGCCAGAACATTAACCCCGAGCTGGTCATCCGCGAGGGTGACAGCGTCACCGAGATCCTGAACCAGATCCGCGAAGACCCCGAAATCGGCGTATTGGTCTTGGGGGCAAGCAGCGACAACAAGGGCCCTGGCCCCATCATCACCGCGCTGATGCGGCAAGCCGGTGTGCTGCCCGTGCCCGTCACTTTGGTGCCCGGCGATATGACCAAGGAACAGCTGGAAAAGATCAGCTGATCAGTCGTCGCTGAACGCAACCGCATGGCGCGCGCCCATCGCGTTCGCCAGATTTTTAAGGCGCGCTTGCGCCACTTCCCCAAACAGCGGCGCGGCGCGGCGTTCCAGCATCAACAGCACCTCGGACTTTTCGCCGTCATGTTCGGGCCGCCAGATGAGTTTGCCGGGTGCATCATGCGCCCCCAGCCACAGCATGGCGCCCAATCGCATGGCGCGCCCCAAAATACCGGCCTGTTTCTGCTCGGCCTCGGGCAGCAGGGCAAACACATCGGCAAAGCGCTTCTGCTTTTTGCTGGAATAGCGTGCCATCAGCGCCATCCCCATGAAAATCCGCTCCTCGTGCTTCAGCCCGCCCAAGTTGGCGCGTGTGGCGTTTTCAAAGCAGACTTCGGCGCGAAAATCGGGGTGAGCGCGCCAGCTGACATCGTGCAGCAAGCATGCGGCGCGGATGATGCGCTGGCGCTGCCAGTCAACATCGGGGAACAGGGGCATGACGAAATCATACAGCACATCGCCAAAGCCCGGCAGGCGCGCGTTCTGTATTTCCGAATGGCGGGCAGCAGCGATCAGCGGGTCGCTCTCGCGCAGGGCGGGGGTCATCTGTTCGTAAAGCATCCCCTCGCGGATGCCGTAGGACGAGATGGCAATGTCTTTGGGCTTGAACACGCGGCAGAGCGCATCAAGCACCTGAATAGCCAGCGGCACCAGCGCCATACGGTCTTCGGAAATATCGCAGCGGCTGCGCAGATCATCCAGATTGCTTTTGGCGATATAGGCACGTGTGGCGGCGACAGACTCAGCGGTCATGCGGTATTCATGCACGATCGTCAGGGGGTAGTCGCGCCGGTCCATATCGATCCGTGCGATGGCCCGCCACGACCCGCCGACCAGAAACAGGCGCATTGCGGTCTCATCGTGCATCATGCCGTGCAGCAGCTTGATCTCGCGCGCGATATAGGCATCCAAGCCCGCCTGCCCGCCGGATACCTCGCGCAGTTTCAGCGGCCCCAGCGGGGACGTGACGCGATCGCCGATCTTGCCGTCAGCCAGATCGGCCAGCTCCATCGAAGAGCCGCCAATATCGCAGACCAACCCGTAGCTGCGCGGCCAGCCCAGCAAAACGCCCTGTGCCGACAGGCGGGCTTCCTCCTCGCCGGGAATCACGTGCAGCTCGATGCCGGTGTCGCGCAGAACTTCGGCGCAAAATTCGGGGCCGTCTTCGGCCTCGCGCACGGCGGCGGTCGCTACGGCGGATAGCTCGATCCCCATGCCGCGCGCCAGCGCCGCAAAGCGCGACAGCGCGGCCAAGGCCCGTGCGCGCCCCTTGGGGCTGAGGCGGCCTGTCTGCGACAGCCCCTCGCCCAGCGCGCACATAACCTTTTCGTTGTAGAAATAGGCGGGGCTGCGGGCGGCACCATCGAACACCACCAACCGGATCGAGTTCGACCCCACATCGACAACCCCGACACGCCGCAACCCCTGATCGCCACCCTGCGGCACGGCGGTTTCGTCAAACAGCCGTTGATCAAACGGAAGCCATGCGCCGGTAGCGGTTGCGATCTTACCCATCGAAGCCCCTCATGCTCTTGCGCGGGGGTGCGGGCGCACCCCCCTTGGGGCCTAGCTATCCCTTAGTCGTGGCCGTGGGTCAACTGCGGAACGTCGGCTGCACCGGCGGAACCACGCCCCGAAAGCGACGGATTTTCCATGAAGAACCGGTGGCAGCTAAAGGCGAACACACCATCGGGCGGGATGGGACGGTGGAAGTCGCCACTGGCATCGCCGACCCAGCTTTGCGCCACATCGGCCAGATTCGCCGCCATGATCTGGTCGACGATCTGCGCCTTGACCGTGGGGTTCACCGCCTCGACCAGCGTCTCGACGCGGCGGGTCAGGTTGCGGTCCATCCAGTCGGCCGAGCTGATGAACACGCGCGCCTTTTGCGACGGCAGCCCCCGCCCGTTACCGAAGCAGACGATACGGCTGTGTTCCAAAAAGCGCCCGACGATGGATTTCACGCGAATATTTTCCGACAGCCCGATAATACCGGGGCGCAGGCTGCAAATCCCCCGCACGACCAGACTGATCTTTACCCCCGCTTGGCTGGCGGCATAGAGGGCGTCGATCACGTCCTCCTCGGTTAAGGAATTCATCTTGGCCCAAATTTCGGCGGGACGCCCCGCGCGGGCATGGTCAGCCTCGGCGGCGATCATTTCCAGCAGGCGCGGCTTCAGCGTCAGCGGCGAAATAGCCAAGTTTTCCAAGCCATCCGGCTGCGCGTAACCGCTGATATAGTTGAAGACTTTGGTCGCATCGCGGCCCAGCTTTGCGTCGCAGGTAAACAGCGACAGGTCGGTATAGATGCGCGCGGTGATCGGGTGGTAGTTCCCCGTGCCGAAGTGGCTGTAGGTCACCAGCCGGTCGCCCTCGCGCCGCACGACGACGGACATCTTGGCGTGGGTTTTGTAGTTGGTGAAGCCATAGACCACATGCGCGCCCGACATCTCCAACCGGCGCGATTGCAGGATGTTCGCGGCCTCGTCAAAGCGGGCCTTCAGCTCAACCAGCGCGGTGACGGACTTGCCTTCCTCGGCGGCGACGCACAGCGCCTCGACGATGGGCGAATTGCGCGAGGTGCGGTAAAGCGTTTGGCGAATGGCCACCACATCGGGGTCACGCGCGGCCTGCTGCAAGAACCGCACCACCATATCGAACGTCTCGTAGGGGTGGTGCAGCAGCATGTCTTTTTGCCGGATCGCCGCAAACATGTCGCCGTCATAGTCGGTCACGCGTTCGGGCACGCGCGGCGTAAAGGTCGGCCACAGCAGGTCGGGCCGCGTGTCGATGACCATTTCCTTCAGCCGGCCGATGTCGATGTGGCCAGCGATTTCGAAAATCTCTTCGTCATGAACCAGCAGCTCGCGCGTGATCATGCGGCGCAGGCCCGCAGGCGCATCGGCCGAGATTTCCAGCCGCACCACCTCGCCGCGGCGGCGGCGCTTCAGCGCGGTTTCAAACTCGCGCACCAGATCTTCGGCTTCTTCCTCGACCTCGATGTCGCTGTCGCGCAACACGCGGAACGCACAGGCGCCCCCAATGCGATGGCCGGGGAACAAGCGGTCTATATGCAACTGCAGCAGTTCTTCGAGCAGCAAAAAGCGATCCTCGCCCGCCGCCGAGGGCAGCCGCACGAATCGCCCGACCTGCTGCGGCACCGGCAGCAGCACCCGCAGCGCGCGCTTGTCGGCGCGGCGTTCCAGTTGCAAGGCCAGCGCAAACCCCTCGTTCGGGATGAACGGAAACGGGTGTGCGGGGTCGATGGCCAGCGGCGACAGCACCGGAAACACCTGATTGAGGAAAATATCCTCGAGCGCGGCCAAGTCGGTCTCGGTCAGGTCGTTCCGGCTGAGCAGCGTGACGCGGTTTTCGGCCAATTCATCGCGCAGGCTGACGAAGACCCGTTCTTGCCGCTTCATCAGCTCGCGCGCGCGATCGTTGATGCGCGACAGCTGCTCGGCTGGTGTCAGCCCGTCCAATGCGGGGGTCGTGTTGCCCGCGCGCGCCAATTCGCGCAGGCCAGCCACGCGCACCGTATAGAATTCATCCAGATTCGTGCCCGAAATCGACAAAAACCGCAGGCGTTCCAGCAGGGGCACGCGGCGATTCTCAGCCTCTTCCAAGACGCGAGTGTTGAACGCCAACCAGCTAAGTTCGCGGTTATAGAACCGCGCGGGGCCGGTCAGGTCGGCATCATCGGCCACCGCAGCCGGAAAGGGCGACGCCAGAAAATCTGCCGCATTGGGCGCTGTAGTTTCGGACGGGGGCGTGACGTGCGCGGTGGGGGTGTTCATAGCGACCTGTTGTTTAACCATCGCCCCGCTGGTGTCACATCGACATGACGGCTTGATGACGCGTTTTGCCCAGTTTCATCCGTGCACGGCCCGATTGTCCAGCACCTGCCGCGCCAACGGGCGGTTCAGGGGCCGCCGGTGTGCCAGTGCCGCAGCATCCATCTGCGCCACAACATCGGCTGCAATCGCAAGTGAACGCGGTAACTTCGAGACCAGAAACGGAATGACATCGGGCGTCGGCACCAACTGGCGGTCGGCGAAAAGCTTGGCCAGAACGGCCGTCATCAGCCATTCATCCGGATCGCCGATGGATACTGCGGGCATCGCCTGCATGCGGCTAGCCAGATCGGGCAGACGAATCGCCCAATCGCCCGGGCCGCGGTCGGATGTGACCAGCAGTTGGCCGCCGGTGTTCAGAATATGGTTGTGCACGTGGAAGACGTATTCCTCGGCGCTGCGCGGCAGCCGCTCCATATCCTCGATCACCAGATTAGCCCCGTCGGGCGGCAAGCCGCCACCCGCGTCCAAGCCGCCCGCTTGCCAGATATGGCCGCCCATCTGGGCCTGCCACACGCGTGCCAAATGGGTCTTGCCCGCGCCCGGCGCGCCGATCAGAGCCATCTTGCCAACAGGCCAGGCCTGCTCGCACACCATGACATAAGCGGCCTCGTTCGCCTCGGAGACGACATAGTCGCCCGCCGCCAGCGACGGGCGCACCGGCAAATCGAAGCTCAGTTGCTGGGGCATGTCGTCCTTCGGATCAAACGGTATCTGATGGGCCACGATACATGGGCCCTTCTTTGTATTTCTGCAAGGTGAAGCGGATCAGAACACCCAAAACCGCCGCCACGGGAACCGCCACCAGCATGCCGACGAACCCGAACAGCGCGCCGAAAACCGAAATCGCAAAGATCAGCCACACCGGATGCAACCCGACCGAACCGCCCATCAACTTCGGCACCAGCACATTCCCTTCCAGGAATTGGCCGATCAGAAAGATGGCGATGATCAGGCCGACATGCAGCCAATCGCCCCAGAACTGATAGAGCCCAAGGCCAATCGCAGCCACGCCACCCACAAGGGTGCCGACGTAGGGAATGAACGATACCATGCCCGCGCCAAAGCCAATCACCATCCCGAAATTCAGCCCCGCCAGCATCAGCGTGACGGCATAGAACGCCCCCAAGATGACGCAAACCAAACCCTGCCCGCGAATGAAAGCCGAAAGGGTGTGGTCGATATCGGAAAAAATCTGGCGGACGACAGTGCGGTTGCGCGGCGGGATCAACTCGTCGACGTGGCTTACCATCCGGTCCCAGTCCAGCAGCAGATAGAATGCCACCACCGGCGCCACAAACATGACCATCGCGATGGAAACAACGCTCATGGCGCTGCCGACGACGCTGCCGATCACCTCGCCGCCGCGGGCCTGAATGGCATTCGCAATGTTGGTCAGCGTCTGGTTCAGCGTCTGGCGCATGGTACTTTGTTCGTCAGAAAGCTCGGGGAATGCTTCGCGCGCCCAGTTGATGAACTGCTCGGCAAAGCGCGGCATCGAATTGACGAGCTGCAGGGCCTGGTTGATCAGCATCGGCACGATGATCAGAATCGCGATCACCACCACCAGCAGCGCCACCAGCGAAATGATGGACACCGCCCAGACACGGCTGAGGCCCCAACGTTCCATTTTATCGGCCACTGGGTCCAGCAGGTAGGCGATGGCGGCCCCCAACACGAACGGCAACAGCACACCGCTGACCGTATACAGCAAGGCGATGAAAACCACCGTTGCCAAAAGCCAGTAAATCGCTTGTTTCTGCACCAAAACCCCCTGCCAATACGTAGGATCAATTCCGCCAGTAGTGACCCAGCTTCGCCCAACGCGCAAGTGCGGCCAACGCGCCCTTGCCTGTATCCGCCCAACCGCCTATCACCTGCTGTTAAGTTGTAATCACCTGCCCAAGGACGCCTTGCATGCGCCTCAGCCGTTATTTCCTGCCCGTTCTGAAAGAAAACCCCGCCGAGGCGCAGATCGTCAGCCATCGCTACATGTTGCGCGCGGGCATGATCAAGCAAGAGTCGGCCGGCATCTATGCTTGGCTACCGCTGGGCTATAAGGTGCTGGCGCGCCTGGAGAAGATCGTCCACGAGGAACAGCAGCGCGCGGGCCATATCCCCCTTCTGATGCCGACACTGCAATCGGCAGACCTGTGGCGCGAAAGCGGCCGCTATGACGATTACGGCGCCGAAATGCTGCGCATCAAAGACCGTCACGAGCGTGACATGCTGTACGGCCCCACGAACGAGGAGATGATCACCGACATCTTCCGCACCTATGTCCGCAGCTACAAAGACCTGCCGCTGACGCTGTATCACATCCAGTGGAAATTCCGTGACGAGCTGCGCCCCCGTTTCGGCGTCATGCGCGGCCGCGAGTTCCTGATGAAAGACGGATACAACTTCGACCTGACCAAGGAAGATGCGCTGCACGCCTATAACCGCCACATGGTCACCTACCTGCGCACCTTCGAGCGTATGGGCCTGACCGCCATTCCGATGCGCGCCGACAGCGGCCCGATCGGCGGCGATGACACGCATGAATTCCTGGTGCTGGCCAACACCGGCGAATCCGAGGTTTTCTACGACGAGGCCGTCACCGATCTGAAGCTGGGTGATCGCAAAGTAAACTTCGACAACCGCGACGAGGTTGCCGAGATCTGCCGCGAGTTCACCACCCTTTACGCCCGCACCGACGAGACGCATGACGCCGCCCTGTTCGACCAGATCCCCGAGGAGCGCCGCAAGGTGGGCCGCGGCATTGAAGTCGGCCAGATATTCTACTTCGGCACCAAATATTCCGAGCCGATGGGCGCGACAGTCCAAACCGCCGAAGGCACGCAAGTCCCCGTCGAAATGGGCAGCCACGGCATCGGCGTCAGCCGCCTGATTGGCGCGCTGATCGAGGCGAACCACGACGACAAGGGCATCATCTGGCCCGAGGGCGTTACGCCCTTCCACGTCGGCATCGTGAACCTGAAGCAAGGCGACGCCGAAGCAGACGCTGCATGCGAAAACATCCACGACAGCCTGATCGCCCTTGGCCTTGACCCGCTGTATGACGACCGCGACGAACGTGCGGGCGGCAAATTCGCCACCATGGATCTGATCGGTCTGCCGTGGCGCATCACCGTCGGCCCACGGGGGCTGAAAAACGGCGTGGTCGAACTGACCAGCCGCCGCACCGGTGTGTCCGAGGAAATGACCCCCGCGGACGCCATCGCCCGCATCGCGGCAATCTACGCCAACATCTGATCAACAGGGGTGCCCCTTCGGGGGCGCCCCAAGACTTAAAGGCGCGTCATGGCCAGATCCACCCCGCCCTTCGCCCGTTTCGAATGGATGATCGCTTGGCGCTACCTGCGCGCCCGCCGCGCCGAAGGCGGCGTTTCGGTCATGACATGGATCAGCCTGATCGGCATTACGCTGGCGGTGTTCGCGCTGGTAGCCACTCTGTCGATCCGCGCCGGTTTCCGCGAGGAATTCGTGGATACCATGCTGGGGTCGAACGCCCACGTCACACTGATGCAATATCCGCTGACAGACAAAAACGGCGTCAGCAGTCGCACCATTTCCGATTACACGCAGATGGCCGCTGATGTGGCCGCCGTGCCGGGCGTCACCCGCGCGGCACCCTTGGTGCGCGCCACCGCGCTGGCGACGGCAGGCAGCTATAACGCGCCCGTCGACATCTACGGCATTTCCGCCGCCGATCTAGCAACCATCCCCCGCGTCGCCCACCCCGAGGAATCGCAAGGCACGCTGGACGATTTCGAAGGCGGCGTCGCGATTGGTTCGGGCGTGGCGCGGACGCTGGGCGTGCAAGTCGGGGACACCATCCGCATCACATCCCCAAACGGCGCGCGCACGCCTATGGGCACCGTGCCGCGCGCGAACGCCTATACCGTCACCTATGTTTTCACCGCAGGCCGCTACGACATCGACCGCGTCCGCCTGTATATGCCGCTGGCCGAAGCCCAGCGCTTCCTCAACCGCGACGGCGTCGTGGACGAGATCGAGGTGATGGTCGCCGACCCCGAAGACGTCGACGCGATCGTCCCCGCCCTGATGGAAGCCGCAGGCCCCCGCGCAATGCCGTGGACATGGAAAGACAGCGCAGGTGCCTACCTGCGCGCCCTGACGGTCGAGGACAACGTGATGTTCGTGCTGCTGTCGATACTGGTGCTGATCGCCGCCATGAACATTATCTCGGGCCTTGTAATGCTGGTGAAAAACAAGGGACGCGACATCGGCATTTTGCGCACAATGGGGCTGACCGAAGGGTCTGTTCTGCGGGTCTTTTTCATCTGCGGGGCATCCATCGGCACCATCGGCACGGCGCTGGGGATTATGCTAGGCAGCCTGTTTGCCATTTATATCGACCCGATTTTCAGCGTGGTGAACTATGTCTCGGGCGGCGGGGTCTGGGACCCGTCAATCCGCGGTATCTACCACCTGCCCGCCAAGCTCGAGGCTGGCAGCATCCTGTCGGCCATGGGACTGTCGCTGGGCCTTAGCTGGATCGTCACCATCTTCCCCGCCCGTCGTGCGGCCCGCATGAACCCGATCGAGGCGCTGCGCTATGAATGACATCGTCCTGTCCCTGCATGGGATCGAAAAAACCTATGCCAAAGGCCGCGCCGACGCCGTGCCGGTTCTGCGCGGTATCGACCTGACGCTGCGCGCGGGCGAGGTTGTGGCGCTGGTTGCGCCATCTGGCGCGGGCAAATCAACCCTGCTGCACATCGCGGGGTTGCTCGACAGCGCCGATACCGGCAAAATCGGCATCGACGGCACCGATATGACCGGCGCGAACGACCGCCGCCGCACCGCCGCGCGGCGCACCAGCATCGGCTTCGTCTATCAGTTCCACCATTTGCTGCCCGAGTTTTCGGCCGCCGAAAACATCATCCTGCCGCAACTGGCCAATGGCACCAGCGAAAAAGACGCTGCCGCGCGCGCCGCCAGCCTGCTGGACCGCGTCGGCATTGCCCACCGCGCCAGCCATCGCCCTGCCGCCCTGTCGGGGGGCGAGCAGCAACGCGTCGCCTTTTGCCGCGCCATGGCCAACAGCCCGCGCCTGCTGCTGGCAGATGAGCCAACCGGCAACCTTGACCCTGCAACCTCGGATCAGGTTTTTTCCACGCTGATCGCGCTGGCACGTGAAACAGGGCTTGGCGCGTTGATCGCGACGCATAATCTAGACTTGGCCGCCCGCATGGACCGAATCCTGCGTCTGGACGCGGGGCGCCTGATCGAAGCCACACCACAAGGGGGTGCCCAGCCATGACCACAACCCGTATTCCGCTGATCGCGGCCATCGTCTGCCTGCCGCTGATCACCGCTTGCGCGATTTTCAGCACCGAGCGCGAATTCGACGGCGCGCAAATGTTTATGGCGAACTGCGCCTCGTGCCATGGCCGCGATGCGACTGGGTCGGTCGCGATGGGGTTGAACCTGACCCCGCCCGCCAGCGACCTGACCACGATCAGCGCCCGCAACGGCGGCAACTTCCCGTGGAACAGCGTGCTGTCGACCATCGACGGTTTTGGCCAAGGCGGCCACAATGGCGCGATGCCCGCCTTTGGCGAGGGTGATCTGGGCGAGCCGGTGTTGATCGAACGCGACGGCGCGTCGATCCCTGTGCCTGCGGGCCTGTTGGCGCTGGGAACCTATGTCTTCTCGCTACAGAAATAATGGCAAAGCTCTACTTCAACTACTCGACCATGAATGCGGGCAAATCGACTGTCCTGCTGCAGGCGGCCTACAACTATAACGAACGTGGAATGCAGACCTATTTGCTGACAGCCGCCTTCGACAATCGCGCGGGGGTCGGGCGCATCGAAAGCCGCATCGGAATCGGCGCCGATGCCGATACCTACCTGCCCGACGACGACCTGTTCGCCCGCATCGCCCAGCGCATGGCCGATGGCCCCATCGCCTGCGTGCTGGTGGACGAGGCGCAGTTCCTGTCGCCCGATCAGGTGTGGCAACTGGCCCGCGCTGTCGATGACCTGCGCGTGCCTGTTATGTGCTTTGGCCTGCGGGTGGATTTTCGGGGCGAGCTGTTCCCCGGCTCGGCGACGCTGCTGGCCCTATCGGACGAGATGCGTGAAGTCCGCACGATCTGTTTTTGCGGCAAAAAGGCCACCATGGTGGTGCGCCAGGGGCCTGATGGTCAAGTCGCCCACGATGGCGATCAGGTGGTGATCGGCGGGAACGAAACTTATGTCTCGCTCTGCCGCCGTCACTGGCGTGAAGCTATGGGCGAGGTGCTACCCAACTAAACGCGGTTGGGCGGCACCTGACCCGCGGCGACCGCGTCGATATTGTCCAGCGCCATGTTGCCCATGTTCAGCCGCACTTCCAATGTGGATGTGCCCAAATGCGGCAGCAGCACAACGTTGTCCAGCGCCCGCAGGGCGGCGGGAACGGCAGGCTCGTCGCGGTATACATCCAAGCCCGCGCCCGCAATGGCCGCGCGCTGCAACACATCGATTAACGCATCTTGTTCGACCACATCACCGCGCGCGATGTTGACGATCACGCCGGTCGACTTCATCGCCGCAAGCGCGGGGCCATCGACGATATTCGTATTCCCGCCCGGAACCGCCGTCACCACGATATCGGCCCGCGCCATCAGGTCGTGCAGATCATCGACCTTTTCGGCAGGAAACCCTGCATCCTTGGCCGAGCGATTGTAATAAATCACATCCATGCCAAAACCATAAAGGCAGCGCTGCGCAATCGCCTGCCCGATGCGGCCAAAACCGACGACGCCCAGCGTCTTTCCCGTCACATGCTGGCCCAGCATCTCGACCGGCCCCCAGCCTTGCCACTGACCTGAACGCGCCAGACGCTCACCCTCGGCCGCGCGGCGGCAGGTCATCAGGATCAGCGTCAGGGCGATGTCGGCGGTGGAATCGGTGACGGCGCCGGGGGTGTTCGTCACCTCGACACCTGCGGCGCGCGCCGCGTCGGCGTCGATGTGGTTAAAGCCTACGCCAAAGTTCGCTATTAGCCGCGCGCGGATCTTGCCGCCCCCAGCCGCCAACGCACGCTGGAATACTTCGGCAGTAAACCTGTCGCCCAGCGTGACCAGCAGCGCATCATGCGTGGTCAGCGCGTCGACCATCTCGTCCTCGCTCAGCGGGCGGACGGCTTCGGGGCGCAGGGTGACGGCGTAGTCTTTCTGGGCGCGGGCCAGAATGGGGTCGGGCATCAGGCGGGATATGAACAGTTTCAATGCAGCCGCCCCCCCTCGGGCACCGGCACGTCAGGCGTGACCAGCACCACAGCGCCATCGGTGTCGGGCAGGCCCAAAATCAGAACCTCGGACACGAATTTGCCGATCTGGCGCGGGGGGAAGTTGACCACGCCCAGCACCTGTTTACCGACCAATGCCTCGGGCGTGTAGTGCACCGTGACTTGGGCCGAGGATCGCTTCTCGCCAATCTCGCCGCCGAAATCGACCCACAGTTTGATCGCGGGTTTGCGGGCCTCGGGGTAAGGTTCGGCGCGGGTCACGCGGCCGACGCGAATGTCGAGCTTCTGAAAATCGTCATAATCCGCCATCACTTACGCCCCCGATGCCAATTCGGCCGAACGGTCGCGTGCGGCCTTGATGGCTTTGGGCACCAGCGCGGGGAATCCGCTTTCTTCGTCCATCAGCACATTCAGCGCAGCCAGCGTCGTGCCCTTGGGCGAGGTCACGTTGATGCGCAGTTGCGTGGGTGTTTCGGGCGACTGGATGGCCAGCTGACCCGACCCTGCCACCGTCACCTTGGCCAGCGTCATCGCCATATCGGGCGGCAGGCCCACCGCCTCGCCCGCGGCGGCCAGCGTTTCGATGAGGTGGAAGACATAGGCTGGCCCGCCGCCCGACAGCGCGGTCACGGCATCGATCTGGTCTTCCGTCTCCAGCCGCACGGTCTGGCCCACGGCCTGCAGCAGCCCTTCGGCCGTTTCCAGCTGCGTCGCGGTGACATTGGCATTTCCGATCAGCGCGGTGATGCCCTGCCCGATAGCTGCGGGCGTGTTTGGCATGGCGCGCACGATGGGGGTTTGCGCGCCCAAAATGTCTTGATACCGCCCGATGGTGATGCCTGCGGCGATCGACAGGAAAAGCGTATCGCCGTTACCCAGCGCCTGCAGGGTAGGCAGCGCATCGGCCATCTGCTGCGGCTTTACGGCGATCAGCACCACGGCGGGATGAGCGGGCAGCGGTTGATTCACGTGAACCCCCGTCCCCAGCAGCCAATCCGACGGGTGGGGGTCGTTCACCCACACCGACGTTGCTGGCAGACCGCCCGCCAGCCAGCCCGCCAACATGGCCGAGCCCATCTTACCGCATCCCAGCAGCACGAGGCCCTTATCGCGAACGGAATCATCAATCATTTCAACCCCCGGCTAAAGTCTTTTGCCGAAGGCTAGCGCCAAGGGTGAACCTGCACCAGCACTAAAGGTCAGGCGTGACCGTGCACCTCGGTGATGGCGGTGCGCAGGGCCTCGGCAGGGGCCAGTTCGCCCCATGTCGCCATTTGCAGCGCAGGGAAATACCGCTCGGCGTTGCTGATGGCGGTGGCGATCATCATGTCGATCTGTGCGGTGCAGGGCTGCTGGCCGCCGGCCAAAAACAGCGCATATTTGAACGCCATCATCTGGTGGTCGGTCCACCAACTGAACGACCCCGCCCAGCACCGGTCGTTGATCAGGTTCAGAACCTCGTAAAGCGCGGGCAGGCGCGCGGGCGGCGGTTCCATTTCAAACGTACAGAACAGGCGCAGAGCCTCGTCCTCGGGGCTCCATGACAGGGTGATGGTGTAGGACCGCCACAGCCCCTCGACCACCATGGCGATGTCGTCACGCGTGATGCGATCAAATTCCCATGCGTGGTGCTGGGCGATGTCTTCGACCAGATCGATCGGGTGCGATATGTGGTGGGCGGATACGGGCATAGGGCCTCGGGCAGCGAGTGTTTCATCAGGGGCGGCGGTGTTGTGATGATAAGGTCAGACGCGGTGCGGGCGGGGCAAGCGCAACTTGTAGAAGCCACAATCATATCCACAAGATTTTGCGTTCGCGGGGGATTCCCCTAGGGTTATGCACAGGCCGCCGCAGGTTATACCCAGCCCCCACGGGATGGCGCGCCGCAGGTGATTCCCTGTGTTTTTTCATTGAAGGCGGGGCAGAAGCGCCTATCTTCTAGCTGTGCCGCCGCCCTAGGCGGCCCGCAAGTGAAAGGGTGTATCATGGCCGACCGCAAGAAAAACGCCGCCGATCTGCCCCAGATCGCCCCCGTGCCAACGCTGTGGCTGCTGGGCAAAACCGGCGCCGGCAAAAGCAGCCTGATCGCCAGTCTGACGGGCCTTAGCGACGTGGCCATCGGCAACGGGTTTCAAAGCTGCACCAAAACGTCGCGCGCGCTAGACTTTCCGCCCGATGCGCCGGTCATGCGGTTCATGGACACGCGCGGCTTGGGCGAGGTCGGCTACGACCCCGCCGATGACGTCGCCGTTTTGGCGGGCAGCGCGCATATGATTGTCGCCGTCGCGCGGCTGGACGACCCTGTTCAGGGCGAGGTGCTGGATGTGCTGCGCCGCGTCGGACGCAAATCGCCTGTGTTGCTGGTGCTGACAGGCGGCGATCTGGTAGAAGACGGCGCCCGCGCCCGTGCAATCGCGCTGACGCGGCAGGATTACGAAGAAGCCGTCGGCCGCGCCCTGCCCTATCTGGAACTGTCGCAACTGCCCGTGGGCGGGTACACCGCCGAGGGGCTGAACACCTTGGTCGACAAACTGTCGGCCCTGCTGCCCGAGGTAGCAGACATCCTTGCCAAATCTAGCGCGGCTGACGCCGAAGCCGCGCAGTTCGCGCTGCTGCGCCCGCGCATTCTGACCTTCGCAGGCGTCGCCGGCACCAGCGACATTATTCCGGCCGTCGGCGCCCTTTCGGTGCCGGGGACGCAGCTGGCGATGATGAACTGGCTGGGCACCGAATATGGGGCCAAGTGGTCGCGCGCCTTGCTGATGCGGTTTTTCATCGCGCTGGGCGCGGGAACCGCCGCGCGCTATGCCGCGCTGTTCGGGCTGCGCCAATTGGGCAAATTCATACCTGTCTACGGCCAAACCGTTGTCGCAGCCGCATCCGGCACTGTCAGCTTTGCGACAACTTACGCCTTGGGCCGCGCGGCTGCCTACTTTCTGTTCCACCACATGAACGGCGCCACCCCCTCTCCCGAGGCGCTGCGGACGGTCTATGCCGACGCCCTGCGCCGCCAGCCCAAGGATCATAAATGAGCCGTAGCCCTATTCGTGGCTGGCTGCTGCGTGTCGAGCGCCTCGCCGCCATTGGTGCGGTCGCCATTCCCATGGCCGCAGCAATGGTGCTGGGGTTCTTTTGGTTGTTCGACCACGGCTGGCTGCTGTATTTCGCCGGAATTTCTGCGGCGCTGTCGCTGATCGCGCTGATCATCCGCCGCTGGCCGCGCCGCGCCCGCACTGCCAAAGCGGCGCTGGCCGATACAGGCGTCGCGCCCAACCCCGAATGGGACGATCGCGCGCAAAAAGCCTATGATGCCGCGCTCGAGGTGATCGCCACCCGCCTTGGCGCCTCGACCGCGTGGGAAGACCTGCAGCCACTGGCGTTTGACGTCATTGCAACCGTCGCCGCGCATTCGGGTGAAAAAGGCAAATCCGCGCTGGATTTTACGCTGCCCGAGGCCCTTTTGCTGACCGAGCGGGTCTCGTCGCGCTTTCGAGCCGACCTGCGGCGGCACATCCCCTTTAGCGATAGCTTGTCGTTGAAATCGATCATCTGGCTGTGGCGCAACCGCGACCGCGCGCAGGCGCTGTGGAATGTGGGGCAAAACGCGTGGCGCGTGGTGCGCCTGCTGCGCAACCCGCCCTTGGCCGTCATTCAGGAAATCGACCGTGCCGCCGCAGGCGGCCACCAGAACATGCTGACGAGCGAGGCGATATCGCTGGTTCAAACCGTGTTGTTGCAAGAGGTCGCCAAAGCCGCCGTCGACTTGTATTCGGGGCATCTGCGATTCTCGGATGCCGAGCTGCTGAAACTGCGCCGCGAGGACGCCGCACTGGACGAAAGCCGCATCGCCAGCCCCGACACCCCGCTGCGCGTGGTTTTTGCGGGGCAGGTCAGCGCCGGAAAATCGACGCTCATCAACGCACTGCTGGGTGAAAACCGCGCCGAGACCGATATGCCGCCCACCACCCCCGGTGCCACGGCCTATACCACCATGCTGGGCGGTGTGCCCGCAACGCTGCTGGATCTGGCCGGTCTGGATGGCAGCGAGCGTGCCCGCCAGATCGCCCGCGACCACCTGCTTCAAGCCGACATCGTTGTTTGGGTGCTGAAGGCAAACCGCCCCGCGCGCGCGCCGGACGTGGCCGCGCTGCGCGACTGGTTCGCCGCCTTGGACGAAAACAAGGCCCGCCGCCGCCCGCCGTTGATCCCTGTCGCGGCTTGGGTCGACGCGCTGTTGCCCGCCGATACCGCAGTCGCCCTGCCGCCCGAAGCGGTCGCCGCGATATCTACCGCCATGCGCACCATCGGTGACGAACTATCAGACGCGGTCGGCGCGCCGCTGCCGCTGCCCATTCCCGTCCGCAGCACCGCGCCGCAGTGGAACATCGAAACGCTGCATCAGGTCCTTGCGGCCAACGTGATCGAGGGGTTGATGGTGCAGCGTAACCGCGTGCGTCTGACGCCCCAAGGCGGCGCGATCCGGCAGGAAATCGGCCGCGCGGTGCACGGCATCGGCGCAGGGCTGGGGCTGGGTACGAAGCTGGGGCTGGAACGCCTAGGCTTTGGGCGCGGCAAAAAAGACAGCAAGACCGACGGACCCGCCCTGCTGCCCCCGCCCGACGATACAGGCAAGCCGCCCGAATAAATCGGCTGGCCGTCGGCGTTGGATCGCGCTAACCAAAGGCGCGGTTGGAAAAGTCGTCCATTTTGGATATAGCTAGGCCCAACCCCGCGCAGGAGGATATTGAATGCAGACGAAGAAGGCAGACCTTGGGGTCTTGGGTCTTGGTGTGATGGGCGCGATGCTGGCGCTGAACTTTGCCGATAACGGCGGGTTCGATGTCGGCCTCTATAACCGCACGCATGAAAAAGCGACGCGACTGAAGGCCGAAAACCCCGATCTGGCTGAGCGTCTGCACCCTTCGGAAACGCTGCAGGATTTTGTGGCCAGCCTTGCCACCCCGCGCGTGATCGTGCTGATGCTCAGCGCGGGCAGCGCCGTGGACGAGCAGTTGGCCCAACTGCAGCCCCTGCTGGAAGACGGCGACATCATCATCGACGCCGGCAACGCCGACTTCAACGACACCCGCCGCCGCAATGCATTGTATGACGGCACCGGCCTGCACTTTGTCGGCATGGGCGTGTCGGGCGGCGAATCCGGTGCGCGCCATGGCCCGTCGATCATGGTTGGCGGCTCGGCCGAGGCGTTCAAACGCCTGAAACCCTTGCTGGAGCCGATCGCAGCGAAATACGACGGTAGCCCCTGCATCGACTGGCTGGGCACCGATGGTGCGGGCCACTTCGTTAAGACCATCCACAACGGCATCGAATATGCCGACATGCAGATGATCGCCGAGATTTACGCCATCCTGCGCGACGGCTCGGGCCTGCCTGCCGGCCAGATCGGCGACGTTTTCGCCGATTGGAACACGCGCGGCCTGTCGTCCTACCTTGTCGAGATTACCGCGACCGTCCTGAAGGAAGTCGACACCGAAACCGGCAAGCCGCTGGTCGACCTGATCGTTGACGAGGCAGGCCAAAAAGGCACTGGCCGCTGGTCGGTGATCGAGGCGCAAAAATTGGGCATCGGCGCGACGGCGCTGGAAGCCGCTGTCGCCGCCCGCTGTATCTCGTCCGCACGTCATCTGCGCCTGGCCGCAGCCGAGGTTTACGGCGATCTGGGGATTGATGCGGCCATTTTCGGCACCGCCCCCGCCGATATCGCCGAGCTAGAATCCGCGCTGGAGACCGCCAAGATCGTGGCCTACGCGCAGGGCTATACGGTGCTGGCCGCCGCATCCGAGGAGTTTGGCTGGAATCTGCCCATGGGCGAGATTGCCCGCATCTGGCGCGCCGGCTGCATCATCCGCTCGGTGCTGCTGCAAGACATCATGCAAGCCTATGAAGGCGGCGCAAGTGTGCAGAACCTGCTACTGGTGCCCGCCTTTGCCGAACGCGTCAAGCTGGGCCAAGTGGCCCTGCGCAAGGTCGTCGCCAAGGCCGCCGCTGCGGGCGTTCCGGTGCCTGCCCTGTCGTCGGCTCTGGCCTACTTCGACGATCTGCGTCGCGGTCGCGGCGCCGCCAACCTGATCCAGGGGCAGCGCGACTTCTTTGGTGCGCACACATTCCGCCGCCTCGACCGCGAGGGTGTGTTCCACCACATCTGGCCCGAGGCCTAATCTTTAGCGATCCGTTCCCCTGTCTCCAATAAGATAAGAAGCTTGCCTTTTAAGTCGTTTTTTTATCTGCTGTTGCCACAACGCGCCGGGGTGGGGGGACAACGGATTTGCGGGAACACAACATCGACACGTCGCGCATTGCCAAAAGCCAACGCGCGGCGGCCTTTGAAAAGCTGGTCGTCCCCATGGGGGGACCCACGCTGGACAAATCCAGCCCGCCGTTAACGTCGCGCGCGCGCATCACCCAGTTACCGGGTGGCAGCCTTGTTTCAAAAATTTGGCACAGCCCAGCGACTTACCATCGATCTTTGCCGATGGGCACGCAGATGCCTGACGACGTGATGGCACACATCTGCCTTGGCGGTGAATACACGATCAACCAAGGGGCCGGCCCCGATGTGCGTGGCGCACCGGGCTGGATCTATCTTGACCCGATGCAAAGGCCGGGCACTGTGCACTACCATGCCCCCGGCGTACACATCATGTATATCTCGACCCCGTGGCAAAAACTGTTGGAACTGGCACCCGCGACAACGCCCCTGCTGCGGCAAAGGTTGCCTTTCTCCCCGCAATGGGCAGAGGTTTTGCACCATGCGCGCAGCCTGCACCGCTTGGCAGATCAGGGCATGCCAGTCGACAGCGCCGCATTTGAAATCAAGCTGCGGCAGCTGTTCGCAGCGGCCTGCAACACAAGCGCCGAACAGATGGGCCTCGCCGCGCAAAACGCGGGGTTGGAAGCGCGCCGTCGGCTTGCGGCCATCAAGGCCAAGATCGAAGAACACCTGATCGATCCCCTGCTGAGCGCCGAGCGAATTGCCACACTCAACGGTATTTCGGCGCGGTATCTGCGGTCGTTGTTCGCCAAAGACAAAGTGTCCTTTACCGATTACGTGAATGCGCGCAAGCTGGCACGGGTGCATGCGATGATCGTAGACCCAGAACGCCGTAGCGTTCCCATCAGCAAATTGGCACTGGAATGCGGTTTCAACGATGCATCATGGTTCACCAGCCAGTTCCGGCGGGCGTTCGGCACCGCCCCGTCGGATGCGCGCGCACAAGCGATTGTGCAGTGGCAGGCAACCCAGCCAGCAACCGTTTGAAGGCAAACGAATCTTGCCAGGCTGGTGCGACGCCGCTAATCCTTTGGGTGCGGCAGTCGCAACAGGATCAGGCAATGACACGTTCGAACAAGACCGATGAAAAGGCCAGCCCAGCAGGCGATCCGGTGGGTGATCCGGCGACCAAAGCCCAGAAACAGGCGGCAATCGCCCAGCGCAAAGCTGTAAACCAGCAGCAGCGCGCCGATCGTAAAGCCCAGCGACAAGCGGAGCGTGCCTTGAAGAAACCTAAAACCGAAGCACCAGAAGCAGCAGCCGCAGCAGAGACCACCCTCAACCAACCTACCCCCGACCAGCCCGTCATTAACCAAGCCGCCGCGGATCAGCCCGTCTTAGCAGCCGCGAAGGCCGAACAGACAACGACCGAACCAGCAAAGCGCACCCTGCGCAAAGCACCCGTTGCGCCCGAGGCGGCGATTGTGCCGAAAAAGCCTGCCACCAAAAAGCCCGCGACCACTAAAACCACTACTCCCAAAACGACGGCGGGCAAAAGTGCGACAGCCAAGGCCACCACGCCCAACGCGCCGACAAAGGTAGCCGCCAAGCCGGCGAGCAAGCCGCGCGCTGCGGCCAAACCCGCGCCGTTCAACATTATGATCGTCGCGCAGGCCGGTCGTCTTCAATTCGAGGCGCTGGTCTTCGCGGCCTCGCTGCGCCGCAACGCGCCGAATTTCACCGGTGCCTTCATCGTAGCCGAGCCGCAGCCTTCGTCACATTGGGACAGCGATCCACGCATCAGCCCGCAGATCCGCGCCATTTTGGCAGACACATATGGCGCGCGCATCGTACCGTTCACCAACCGGGATTTCGGCCAAAGCTACCCCTATGGCAACAAGATTGAGGCGCTGTCCGCCCTGCCCGCCGGCGAAAATTTCATCTTTTTCGATACCGACACGCTGATTTTGGGCGACATATCAACCGCGCAAATCGATTTCTCGCGCCCCACCGCCTCGATGCGGCGCGAGGGGACATGGCCGGTCGAGGAAGTGTACTGGCCGGGCTACACTGCCATCTGGAAATCGCTTTACGACAAGTTCGACATCCCCTTCGATCCGACCTTGGACCTGAGCGAGCCTGACGAATATTGGGAACGCTACCTCTATTTCAACGCGGGCTGGTTTACCGGCAGCGACCCCGCCGCGTTCGAGGCCTATTTCCGCGAATATGCCTGCGGCATCCGCGACAATGCCCCCGAGGAGCTTGTCATCCAGCCGCTGCACCCGTGGTTGGATCAGGTCGCGCTGCCGCTGGTCATCGCCAAGCTGGGCGGCGGGCGCCCCGGCCCCGCGATGGACGGGTTCGACGGCGCGCTCACCTGCCACTATCGCACCCTGCCCCTGCTTTATGCACGTGAAGATGCGGCGACTATTGCAGCGTTCGAGGGGATCGTGAAAGACGATGCCATCCGCGACGTGCTGAAAACCTATCCCGCGTTCGACAAGATGGTGTTCCAGAACCAAGGCGCCAAGGTTCTGGCGCTGTTCGACAAGAACAAGCCGCCTAGAAACGAGCAGCGCTACCGCCAGCGCATCAAGGCCGAGGGGTTGTGGATCCGCTGATCCACAACCCGCACTGACCGGGATCAGTTCTCGATTTCATACACCATGGTGACCGAGACCGAAATCGACAGCTCGCCCGCCGCGACGGGGACCGCATCGGCGGCCATAGCCATCATGCGCGCCTCGGGCATGGGCATGGGGCGCGGGGTGTTACCGTATTCGTTCAGCGTTTGCAGCGTGCCCAAGGTCACGCCAGCCGCATCGGCATATAGCGTGGCGCGGGCGACGGCGTCGGCAACGGCATTGCGGCGCGCCTCGTCAACAGCGGCGCTGGAATCCTGCACATCGAACGAAACGCCGGTGACCTGATTGGCACCATCGGCGACCACACTATCCAGCACCGACCCCAGCGTGTCCAGCGCACGCACGCGCAGTTGCAGGCTGGACGATGCGTTATAGCCGACCATGACGGGGCCGCCCTGTTCGGGGTAATCGTAGCGCGGGCTGAGGTTGATCGCGCTGGTCTGCACGTCGCGCGCCTCGATACCGGCGGCCTCGATTTTGGCCATGACGGCGGCCAGATCGGCGCTCATACTCGACATCGCTTCGGCAGCGGTATCGGCATCGGCCGAGACGCCAACGCTGACGCGGGCCATGTCGGGCGATAGGGTAACAGTGCCGTTGCCCGTGACGGTCATGGTGCGGTCATCCGCAAATGCCGGTGCGGCCATCAGGGCAACCGCAGTGACGGCGGCCAACGTCGTAATGGAATGCTTCATATTATCCTCGTAACGAGTAAGGCGCGGCAGCATCCGGTATGGCACTGCACGGATGTTTTATCTGTGGATGGGCGCAAAGCGCAGTGCAATTGAAAACTCTGTCTTGCTCAGGCGATTTTCTGCTATAGGTGCTGGGGCCGAGGCCCGACAGTGTTCCCTGATGTGGGCCGCCGTGATAGGGCTGAATTATGACTGTGGAACTTGCGCTTGCTTTAGATTTTGATGGTATCCGCCTGCTGCGGCGCAGGTCCGGATGGCCCGTGGATCCCCCTGCCTCGGGCGCGGATGGCTGGGAAACGCTGGGCACATCGGCGCTGGATTCCCCCAGCCTTGCGCAAGAATTGACCCTGCTTCACGGTCGCGGCGCGAAAGCTGTGGGCCTGCCCAAGGGGTCGGCCTTGCCGGTGCGGATCATACTGCCCAATGCGCAAGTACGGTTCATGACCTTCGACGCCGATCTTGGCGATGACGCGGCGCGCGCCGAGCTGGCCGCCGCCACCCCCTATGCGCAAGCCGACCTGCATTTCGACATCGCGAACGCCGACGGCAAGATTTACGTCGCCGCTGTCGCGTCCGAGACCTTGGCCGAGGCCGAGGGCTTCGCCACGCATTACGGCTTCACCCCCATTGGTCACACCTGCCGCAGCGCCGATGCCGCCTTTCCCGCCCCTGCCCATTTCCCGCCGCTGAACACGACCGAGGTTATAGTCGCCGCCGCGGCGGAAGTTGCCGAAGATCAAGCCGAGGACGACCAGCCGGAACCGCAGGGTGATGGCATCGAAACGGCGGCGCACGAGGCCACTAGTGCGTTAGGTGCCAAAGCAGATGTCGCAACCGACGCACCGCTTGCAATAGCCGAAGCTGAGGGGGCAGCGCGCGAGCCTCAAGCTATCACCCCCGAGGCCACGGAAGCCGAGACAGCCGCAGCCGCGATAGATGAAACTGATACCCCCAACGCTGCGCGGGAGAACAGCGGCGAGGCCGCGTCCCCTGACCCCGAGGTTACCGACGCGCCAGACGATCAGCCGGAGGAAGCACTTGCCGATGTTGAAGCCCCCGCCGAGCAGGTGGTCGCAGCGGACGTCGTAGCGGACGTGATCCTGCCGCCAGTGCTTATGCCCGACGACACCGAAGATGCGGACAAGACGGAAGTCGACGCGCCTGCCATTGCAGTCAGCGTCGCACCCGCAGCTGAGGCCGCTATTGAAACGCCTACCGACAGCCCATCCGCGCCGCTCATCGCGGTGCGAGATGACGTGGTCATGCCCGAACCAACTGTCGAGGTCGACAGCCCCATCGTGCCGCCATCGACCCCCGAGGATGTCGCGCAAGGCGAAGTAGTCCCAATCGAAGTGCCAGCCGTTGTCTTGCCAGTCGAAACCGAGGCTGCGCCACCGGTGATTGGCCCCACCCCTGCGGTCAAGGTGCCCAACCTGATCTCGCCCGCGCTGACCGCCCGCAGCCTGCGGGCCGAGGCGCGCGCGCATGCCGACGCCGCAGCACCCGCCCCGCCCCCGAAACCTGCGCAAGACAACACGGCGCAGCTTCTGGAAAACGCGACGCAGTTAGCCGCCCGCATCACGGCGTTTTTCGGCGACCGTCTGAAGGCGCCGTCGCAGGCCGCGCCGCAGGTGCAGAAGAAAACGCCGAAGGCGGCAGCCGCCGTGCTGCCGGTGGCTGCAAAGCCTGATTTACTGCCGGACATCCCTTCCGCGCCCACATCCGCAATCGCCACACCTGCAATCGAGCGGCCCACAATCGACAAACCAACGGTAGTCGCGCCCACGGTGACAGTGCCGACAGCGCCCATGCCCGCCGTGGCAGCGCCTGTAAAGCGCGCAGTTCAGGCAAAGGCCACCCCGCGACCCAAAATAGACCCTGCGGTGCTGGTGGCGCCCAAGGCCATCGCGCGCCCAGCTGACACCCAACCCACGGGCAAGTCCGCTTCGGCGAACCCCTTCCCGCCGCTACAGAAAAAACCTGTCCTGTCTCGCCGGTATATGTGGGTAATCCTCAGCGTGGTGTTGCTGGTGGTGATGCTGATCGTGGCGCTGTTGACCCCCGCCGGGCGAACCATCAGCGCACTATTCAATCCCGATGCGCCGGAAGCCCAAGTTGCGGCCGTGCCGGATGCGGCGGCGCAGGGCGCGGCAAATGCGGTCGCCCAAGCGATGCAGACCGCCGCCCCTCAACCCTCCACCGGCGAGGGGCCCGCATCCAGCAGCCCCATCGCGCTGGCTGATGCCGAGGCGTTCCACGATTCCACGGGCGTCTGGATCCGGAGCGCGCGACTTGGGGCCGATCCGCGTCAGGGGGAGATGGCCCTGTCTGGCCGGAATGCGACGACCGACGCCCAATTGGCCGCGCTGGCAGCGCAGTTGCCACAAGCGCCCCCGCCACTGACAGCAGAAGGTGCCCTACAAGACACGCCCGAGGCGCAAGCGGCCCCCCCAGCCGCTGGTACGCGCTTGCCGCGCGACCCCCGCGGCTTCGTCCTTGCCACCCCCGAAGGCACGCCCCTGCCCGATGGCCGACGTATCTTCGCTGGCCTGCCCGCAACCGTCCCCCCGCTTCGCCCCGATGATCTGGTGCCGGCGGCAGTTGCGCCAGTCGAGCAAACGGCCCCTGACGCGACAGAGGAAGAGGCGCAGGACACGCCCGAAGCCACCACAAGCGACACCGCCACGGTCGCGCTGACCGAGACGGCCCGACCTGAAGATACCGTCGCCGCAGTTGAACCCGGCCCCGCGATCGCGCGCCCTGCACCGCGCCCGACCGAGATCGAGGAGACGGCTGCGCTTGCACTGAACGCGCCTATCACACCGCTGCCACCTGATCGCCCTGCCGCGATCACAACGGCTGCCGCAGCAGCAACCGCAGCCGCCGCACAAGAGGCGCAAGCCGCAGCCGCGCAGGCCCAAGCGCAAGCGACCCCCGCTTCCCCCGGTGCGGTCGGCGGAGACGTCGTCGCGGCCTTGAACTCGATCATGCAGAACGCGCCCGATCCGGTGGCACAACAACAAGCCGCAGCTGCGGCCCGCCCTGCCGCGCGCACCGGAAATGCGGCCCCCACCCGCGAAGAGGCCGCCGAAGCGGACGAAATCGATATCCCCGCCTCGCCCACGGGCGCGGTTCCGGGGTCGGTCGCGCAGGCGGCAACCACAGCGCGCGCCATAAATACGCGTGAAATCAATCTGATAGGGGTAATGGGCCGCCAAAATGATCGTCGCGCACTGGTGCGCATGCCGAACGGACGGGTCGAGGTTGTGCGTGTCGGCGACGGTCTAGATGGCGGCCAAGTGACAGCCATCGGCGACAATATCATCAACTACGTCAAGCGCGGTCGCACCTACGCGCTGCAGATTGCCGGTGGCGCCTAAGGCGCCGCCGCGATCAGATCTGACGTTCGGGCATATTCACGCGCAGGCCATCAAGCGCGTCGGTAACGCGCAGTTGGCAGCTAAGGCGTGAGCGCACCGGATCAGGCTCAAGCGCGAAATCGAGCATGTCTTCTTCCATCGGGTCGCGTTCGGGTAGCTGGGCGACCCACGCCGGATCGACGTAGACGTGGCAGGTCGAACAGGAACACGCGCCGCCGCAGTCGGCCTCGATCCCGGGGATGCCGTTGTCGCGCGCCCCCTCCATGACCGTCAGACCCGTGGGAACATCGACGACATGCTCGGTTCCGTTGAATTCAACATAGGTAATGCGGGCCATGGGACGTTCCTGCTTCAATACTGTCGCTACGATAACGGCGGGCTTTTAGCGCCTGCAGCTGCCTTGCACCAGTGCGCAAGTCAAGAAAAGGGCGCCGAAACCTGTGGTCCGGCGCCCTGCACTGTTCGTTAGTCGATCGGCAGGGCAACGAAGCGCGGATCTCCGCCGCGACGCACCAACAACATGACCGAAGTGCGGCCAGCATCACGCGCCGCCTTAACGATCTGCTCGACATCGTCCGAGGTTTTCACCGGCGTGTTCGACACATCGGTGATCACATCGCCAGCAGCCAAACCGCGTGCAGCGGCCTCGCTTTCAGGGTCGACTTCAGTGATGACAAGTCCGGATTCGGCCTGCAGGTTGAAACGCTCGGCCAGGCTTGGCGTCACTTCCTGCAATTTCAGGCCAAGGCCTTCGTAGTGGGCAGACGAAGGCGCGGTTTGGTTGGCGCCAGCGGCGACCTGCCCTTCAGCTTCCTCGCGGCGGCCCAGTGTGATCGGCAGGTCGAAGACCTCGCCATCGCGCAGCACGCCCAAGGTGACGTTCTGGCCCGCACCGGCGGCACCAATCATCTGCACAAAGCCGCGCGAATCCGTCACGTCTTTACCATCGAAGGTCAGCACGACGTCACCGGCTTTCAGGCCGGCGTCACGGGCAGGCCCCTCGGGCACATCGGAAATCAGCGCACCGGCGGCTTTATCCAGCCCCGGCATTGCGCCGACCATCTCTTGCGTGACAGCCTGGACGCGCGCGCCCAGCCAGCCGCGGCGCGTCTCGCCGAATTCGCGCAGCTGGTCGGTTACGCCTTTAACCACCGACGACGACATCGCAAAGCCAATGCCGATGCTACCGCCATTTGGCGACAAAATCGCGGTGTTCACGCCGATAACCTGACCTTCCATGTTGAACAGCGGCCCACCCGAGTTGCCCCGGTTGATCGCAGCGTCGGTCTGGATGTAGTCGTCATACGTCCCCGACAATTCGCGGTTACGCGCCGAGATAATACCGGCCGAGACCGAGAACCCCTGACCCAGCGGGTTCCCCATCGCCATGACCCAATCCCCCACGCGCGAGCCATCGCCGTTGGAATCACCGAATTCCACATAGGGCAAATCGGTGGCGTCCACTTTCAGAAGCGCGATATCGGTATTGGGGTCGGTGCCGACGACCGTCGCCGGCAGGCTGTCGCCCGAGAAAAATTCGATTTGGATTTGATCGGCGTCGGCAATCACGTGATTGTTCGTCACGATATAGCCATCAGCCGAAATGACAAAACCCGACCCCAGCGCGTTGGCACGTTGGGTAGGGGCCTCTTGGCCTTGGCGCGGCCCGAACTGACGGAAAAAATCCTCGAACGGGGTGCCTTCGGCGGGGTTGTTGCTGGGCGATGCAACCAACATGCTGGTCGTAATATTCACCACGGCAGGGCTGACCTGTTCGGCCAGATCAGCAAACGACATCGGCCGCATTTGGATGGGCGATTGTTCAGGCGTCAAGGCTTGAACGGGCGTCACGACCTCTTGTGCGGGCAGGACCTGCGGCATGACCGCAATGGCAATGGCACTGCCCAGCATCAGGGCAGCCACAAGCTTGCGGGGCCGGACAAGCGACAGAACGCCTACATCAGACTTCTGTGTCACGACAGTCTCCTCAGATTAAGCAGGGCGATAGAACCGTCGCCCGCGTTGGATATTTATGCGGGCGGCCGTGTCTTGCAATGGCGTGGGGGGACAACTCGGCGTGCGTCAAAGGGATGTGAGGATTATTTCAATGGAAAAGGCGGCCGGATGATCGGCCGCCTTGGCTGTTTTCTTATTCGTTTTCAGGACCATCTGCCGAATAGAGATAGTCGAAGAACGCGTTGTCGGGCGTCAGCACCATGCGGGTATTCCCCTTGGTCAGTGCCGTGCCATAGGCTTGCATCGACCGATAGAAGGCGAAGAACGCAGGATCTTGGCCGTAAGCCTCGGCGAAAATGCGGGCCGCTTCGGCATCCGCCTCGCCTCGGGCCACGTTCGCATCACGGTCAGCTTCCGAGATCGTCTCGGTCACAGTCCGGTCGGCCAGTGCGCGCACGCGCTGCGCGGCCTCGTTACCACGGGCGATCTCGTCGGCGGCCTCGCGCTGGCGTTCGGCGCGCATACGGGCAAAGGTCGCGTCCAGGTTTTGGCTGGGCAGGTTCGTCTGCTTCAGGCGCACGTCAACCACATCCAGCCCCAGGCTGGCGGCGGCACTACGGGCGCGGTCGCGAATGCGGTTCATCAGGCTACCGCGATCCGACGAAAGGATCGTATCCGACGTCACTTGGTTCGCACCCAGCACTTCGCGGATCTGCGCATTCAGGATCGATTGCAAGCGATCCTCGGCGACACGCAGACCGCCTGTGCCGACGGCCTGACGGAAGCGGACGACATCGACAATGCGGTAGCGTGCGAAAGCATCGACGACCAAGCGGCGGTCATCCGAGGGGGTCACTTCGATCGCATCAGTATCCAGCGACAAGATGCGGTCGTCGTATTTCACCACGTCCTGAATGAACGGGATCTTGAAGCCGATGCCCGGCTCCTCGCGGACTTGCTTGATCTGGCCGAACTGCAGCACCAATGCCTTTTCGCGTTCGTCCACGACATAGACCGACGATGTGCCCAAAAACGCGACGACGGCCACACCGATCAGCAGGCCAATTCCGGTTGAACTTTTCATGTTTTAGTTCCCCTGCGTCGCGGTGCCGGCCACGGCGCCAGCAACAGTGTTCGTATTGGCCAAATCGTTCAGCGGCAAAATCGGCACGACACCGCTGCCCCCCTGCGCGCCCGTCAGCGACGGGTCGAGGACGGTCGCACCCGTCGCACCCAGAACGTTCTCGATCGTCTCGATGTAGATCCGCTGGCGCGTGACATCGGGGGCCAGTTCGTATTCGGTGCGAACCGCGCTGAAGCGCGAGGCTTGACCCACGGCTTCGTTGACGGTCTGGGCGCGATAGGCTTCGGCGCCTTCCAAAATCTGCGCGGCTTGACCACGCGATGCGGCCATGACGCGGTTCGAATATGCGTCGGCCTCGCGTTCCAGACGGTCGCGTTCCTGTTCGGCGGCTTGCACTTCGCGGAAACTGTCGATCACCTCGGTCGGCGGGTCGGCGCGTTCCAAGTTGACGCGGATGATGTTGATACCGCTGTTGTATTCATTCAGGATTTCCTGAATCCGCTCGCGCGCGGTGTCGGCGATCAGGCCGCGATCGCGGTTCAAGATCGGCGCCAACGGCGATGCGGCGATAATCTCGCGCATGACGGATTCGGCGACAGCGTTCACGGTCAGCTGCGGGTCGGCGATGTTGAACAGCAGCATTGCCGGGTCGTTGATGTTCCAGACAACCTGAAAGCCGATATCGACGATGTTCGCATCGGTCGTCAGCATCAGCCCCGCGCCCGACGATGCGGCGTTCGAGATCGACGCCCCGACAACTTCGGTCCGTTCGGATGTGGTGTTGACCACCGTATGCGTCACGAACGGCCACGGCGCGAAGTTCAGGCCCGGCTCGCCGATCGAGCTATACTTGCCGAGGAACAGTTCGACCGACTGTTCTTCGGGCCGCACGGTGTAGAACGAGGCAAAGGCCCACAGGCCCAGTAGTGCCACGACACCCACACCGATGATGCCTTTGTTAATAGGCTGGCGCGGCATCTGCGCACGGCCGTTGCCGCCGCCCTGCCCGCCGCCGTTGCCGCCCATCAGAACGCGCAGCTGCTCGCGGCCTTTGTTCATCAGCGCGTCAAGTTCGGGAACAGACCCGCCCTCGTTCGTAGGTCGCTGCGGGGGTTTATTCCCCGCAGGACGGTTGTCGTCATCCCCCTTGCCACGATTTCCGCCGCCGCCCCAGGGGCCCCCGTTGTTTCCAGACATAGAGCCTCTGCTTCCTTCCATCAGGGGCGGCAAAATCCGCCCATCTACTCACTTAAATGGGGATCAGGCGCTTGGGTTCAAGCCCTTGATCCCGCAAACTAAACACGCGTCACGCTGCGCATGGTCACAAGTTCTTCGGCCATGGTCGGGTGCACCGCGACGGTGCGGTCGAAGTCCTCTTTCGTGGCGCCCATGGTGACGGCAATGGCAGCCAACTGGATCATCTCGCCTGCGTCGGGGGCAACAATGTGCACGCCCAATACCTTACGGGTCGCTTGGTCAACGATCAGCTTCATCAGCACCTTCTCGTCACCGCCCGCAAAGGCCGAACGCATCGGCTTGAATGTGGTGGCATAAACCTCGATCGGGCCGCGCGCGCGGGCGTCGTCTTCGGTCAGGCCCACGGTGCCAACCTCGGGCTGGGTGAAAACGGCGGTCGCAATCAGGCTATGATCCATCGCGGTCGGTTTGTCGCGGAAGACCGTGTCGACAAAGCACATCGCCTCGCGGATGGCGACGGGCGTCAGCGCGGCACGGTCGGTCACGTCACCCACGGCATAGATCGACGGGACAGCGGTTTGCGAATAGGCATCGACAGGTATTTCGCCGCGCTTACCCAAGCTGATCCCCACCGCCGACAGGCCTAGATCGCGGGTGTTCGGCACGCGGCCGGTTGCAAACAGCACGGTGTCGAATTCTTCGACCTTGCCGTCGCTGAAACGGACAGTGATCGGGCCACGGTAGCCTTCGGGTGCGGGGGCGTCAGGCGCACCGGCGGGGCCCATCGCTGCAATTTCAACCCCTAGGCGCAGATCGACGCCGCGCCGGACCATGCCAGCTGCGACATGGGCCCGTACTTCCTCGTCAAAGCCGCGCAAGATCTGGCTGCCGCGATAGGCCTGCACAACGCGCGTCCCAAAACCGTTGAAAACGCCCGCGAATTCACACGCAACATAGCCGCCGCCGATAATCAGCAGGCGCGTCGGCAGGCTGGGCAGCGCGAACAGGTCATCCGAAATCAAGCCCAGATGTGCATTCTGCATTTCGGGGCGCTGCGGGCGGCCACCGGTCGCAATCAAGATAACTTTGGCGCTGACGGTCTCGCCCGTGCTCAGGCGCACTTCGTGCGGCCCTGCCAGCGCAGCGCGCGCTTTGTAGGTGACAACCTCGGACCCGGACAGCAGGCGCTCGTAAACGCCTTCCAAACGATCCAGTTCGATATTCAGGCTGCTGCGAAAGCGCGCCCAATCAAAGCGGCCTTCGCTGAAGTCCCAGCCAAAGGCGGCAGCTTCAGCAGGAAACTCCGCAAAACCCGATGCGTAGACCATCAGCTTTTTGGGCACGCAGCCACGGATTACACAGGTGCCGCCCATGCGGTCATCCTCGGCCAAGGCCACACGGGCACCCGAAGCCGCCGCCACACGCGCCGCGCGCACGCCACCCGAACCGCCGCCAATTACAAAAAGGTCGAAATCATAGCTCATGGCTTCAGTCCGCAATGTCTTTGAAAATGTTGTCTTCGCCGCCCGCATCGACCAAGCTTTCAAGGTCGGGGATCAGGTCGATCACCTCGTCGCGCCCATCGGGGTGGCCGATGACCACAGTGTCGCAAATATCCACGAACAGGCCGTTTTCGACCACACCAGCAATTTGGTTCAGCACCAGCGACAGCTGGCGCGCGTTACCGATGCGCCCCAGATGCAGGTCGATGATCAGGTTGCCTTCGTCGGTGGTGAAGGGCTGGGTGCCGTTCATACGCAAGGTAGATTTGCGGGCGCCCACATCGACGCCCAGCAGCGACTCCTCGATCAGCTGCCGGGTCGCTTGCCAGCCGAAGGGCACAATCTCGACCGGCAGGGGAAACATCCCCAGCGTGGCGACTTGCTTCGAGGGGTCTGTGATGACGATCATCCTGTCGCTGGCGGTCGCGACGATCTTTTCGCGCAGATGCGCACCGCCGCCGCCTTTGATCAGGTTCAAGGCGGGGTCGAATTCATCTGCACCGTCAATCGTCAGGTCCAGCCAACCGACATCTTGCAAGCTGACAACCTCGATCCCCTCGGCGCGGGCTTGTTGGGCCGTGCGTTCGGACGTCGGCACGGCGCGGATCTGCAACCCCTCCGCACGCACCATGTGGCCCAAGCATTTCACCAGCCACGCAGCCGTCGACCCTGTCCCCAAACCAACACGCATGCCGCTTTCCACGAAGGCGCTGGCGCGGCGGGCGGACGCGAATTTCGCCATTTCGACAGGCGATAGCCCTGCAGGTGCAAAGTCGGCGGGAAAGAAAGTCGTCATGTAGGCCTCTTGAGCAGCACCCCACCGTTATAGGGCGTTTCCCCCGCCGGTGCGAGAGGGCAATCCCCGATCCGCGGGGTTTTGAACAAGGAAAAACCCCGCAGCCTGAAAGGCGCGGGGTGATCGGGCGGCGTCGTGGGTAGCAGGCGGGGCTTACGCCGCGCGGCCAACCAACAGGGTATCGATTTCGCGGGCCATGCTGACTTCGTCTTTGCCATTCACGGCGGCCAGCTCGCGGGTCAAACGCTCCAGCGCGCGCTCGTACAACTGACGCTCAGAATAGCTTTGCTCGCGCTGATCGTCGGCGCGGTGCAGATCGCGCACCACTTCGGCAATCGCGATCAAATCGCCCGAGTTGATCTTCTCGTCGTATTCCTGCGCGCGGCGCGACCACATGGCCTTTTTGACCTTGGCCTTGCCCTTCAACGTCTTCAGCGCATGATCGACCACATCGCCCGAGGCCAGCGCGCGCATGCCGATTTCGATCGCTTTGTTGGTCGGAACGCGCAGCGTCATCTTGTCCTTTTCAAAGACGATCACGAACAGTTCCAGCTTGAAGCCGGCGACTTCCTGTTCCTCGATCGAGATGATCTGCCCCACACCATGGGCGGGGTAGACGATGTAATCGTTCGGATGAAATTCCGGCTTTTTCGACTTGCTCATAATATCCTTTCCTACCCGAACACCACAGCACACCCCGGCGGGAAACCCCCACCGAGGCGGTGCAAACGGATGCCATTCGGGATCGCGGTACAACCTGTCACGCGTTACATAGCATAAATTTAGGCAATTTCAAAGCGAGGCTCGCACCCAAAGTCGCGGATTCAGCCGCCTTCGCCGGGATTTTCCGACAAAAGATCCAGCTTTCCGGGCTTGCCGTCCATCTCTTGGTAACCGGGCAGCGGGTCGCGGCGCGATGTGATGACGGGCCACATCTCGGCGTATTTGCGGTTGAACTCGACCCATTTTTCCATCCCAGGCTCGGTATCGGGACGGATCGCATCGGCGGGGCATTCGGGTTCGCACACGCCGCAGTCGATGCATTCGTCGGGGTGGATGACCAGCGTATTCTCGCCCTCGTAAAAACAATCGACGGGGCATACCTCGACACAATCGGTGTATTTGCAGGCGATGCAGTTTTCAGTGACGACATAGGTCATAGGTTAATCTTCCACGACTACGGCTAAGCCCCGTACGGGCCGGCTACTACAAAAGGCCGAAACGGCTGGCAACATGTGGCGCGAGGGATGCGCCCTTGCGCAACGGGTGTCAAGGCATCGGCCTGTCGCACCGCAGGCAAGAACGGCAAGTTTACTCGACCAGCTGCCCTGTTGCGGTGTCACCGGCGGGGTTGCCCTCGCTCAGGTCCTCGTACAGCAGTCGGGCTTCTTCGGCAGGGCCGCGCCGCGTGCCGATGTCCAACACGCGCACCACGCGCACACGCCCGCCTTGCATAAAGGTCAGCACATCAGCCGCGCCCACCGCCCGTGCGGGTTTATCGGTGGGCTGGCCGTTGATGCGCAAGCGTCCCTCGGTCACGAGGGTTTGGGCTATGGCACGACTTTTGCAAAAGCGTGCGTGCCATAGCCATTTGTCGATGCGGATGGTCTGCCGCGCCAGAGTCACTTGGGCTTGAAACCTGCCAAAGCCATCGCGAACGGGTTGTCGGGGTCGACCTTGGCCGCGCGGGCAGGCTGCGCCTCGAACGAGGTTTGGCGCGGAGCTTGCTTGTCGCGCTGGGGCTTACCCTTGCCACGCGGCGGACGACCGCCTTCTTTGCCTTCACCGCGATTTTCGCGGCGCGGACGATCGCCTGCGGGCTTACCGTCGCGTGCGGGTTGATCGGCCCGTGCGTCGGTGCGGGCAGCGGCGGGGTTGCCGCCACGGCGACGCTGACCTTCGGCACGATCGCGACGCGCGGGGCGCGAATCCCACGTAAAGGTGTAGAACACTTCAACTTCGGCGGGCGCTTCGGGCGTGATTTCAGCCGTGGCCTCTACCACAGGCTCGGCAGCGACATCGGCAACAACTTCCGTTGCATCCGCGATCGGCGCTTCGGACGAAGCCTCAGCCGCCTTAACAGGACGCACTTTCGGTCGCTCGGCTTTTTCGGCGCGATAACCAATACCTTCCATCAGCGCGGCGAACTGCTCCAGCGACAGGCCGGTGATCGACAGCATGTCGGCTGTGGCCTCAAAGCCACCCTTGCTGTCTTTATCGCGCAGCATATCGGCCAGACGCTCCAGCATATCGATACGAATCGCGCGCGGGCCTGCAGCACGATAGCCGGCCATGGCGTAGTATCCGGTCGGCGCGCCGTCGATGGCGGGCACGGTCACCAGACCGGGCGGAGGCGCATCGGGGAACTCGCTCAGGCCTTTGAACAGCGACCACAGCACCAGACGCAAGCGCGTCGGGGCTGGTTTCAGCAGCAGCGGCTGGAACACCGTCATCTGGCCGAAACGAATCCCGTGCTTGCGCAAGGCCGAACGGGCTTCCTGATCAAGGGCCTTCACCTCGTCGGCAACTTCGCCGCGCGGAATGATCCCGAAGTTTTCGCCCATGCGATAGGCGAAACCGCGCGCCAGACCTGTCAGGGCCTCGTCGCGGGTCAGGGCCAGCAGCGGCTCCATCGTGGCGGCGACTTTACGGTCGATGAAATGCTGCAGACGGCGCTGCACCTTTTGGGCGACATCGCTTCCAGCTTCTTCATCAACGAAAACAACCACTTGCGGACGAAGCGGTTCGGAACCTGCGACCAGCTTGCCAACGGCATGCTCGCCCCACATCAAACCACCCTGTTCGGTAAAATCGATCTCGGTATCGGGGGCGTTATAAAAACGGTCCGCCCGCAGATGGAACTGCGGTGCCAGCGCGACAGCGGTCGCTTGACGCAGGGTCTTCGCCTCGTCGGGGGTGGCAGCCTTGTCGGCACGGAAACGGAAGCCTTCCAGACGGCCGACGAATTCGCCTTCGACTGTTACTTCACCCTTGTCGCTCACTTCGGCCACGAGGACCTCCTTCTGCTTGAGCCGGCGGGCGAGGACACTGGTCCGCCGGTCCACAAATCTTTGCGTCAGTGCACTATGCAATGCATCCGACAGACGATCTTCTATCGCGCGGGTTTCGTCGCGCCAATGGGATTCTTCCCGCACCCAGCCTTTCCGCTGACTTACATAGGTCCAAGTGCGAATATGGGCCAAACGTTTGGCAAGAGTGTCGATGTTCCCGTCGGTGCGGTCAAGGCGTTGCACCTGCTGCGACAGATATTCGGCAGGAACCGCGCCGTGTTGGTGCAGGAAGTTGAAAATAGTGGCCAACATTGCAGCATGTTCGCCCCGCCCGATGCCGCGGAAATCGGGGATTCGGCACACGTCCCACAAAAGCTGCACGGATTTGCCGTCGGTCGCACGTGCCATCACCTCGACATGACCCGCCATCGCCTTCAGCGCGGCCAGATCGTCGCTTTCGCGTACGCGGCCCAGCCACGGGTTGGTCGTTTTTTCTTCCAGCGTCTGGATCAGCCGTTTGACACTGCCGAACTGCAGCCGCGCATTGCGCCACTGCAGGCGGCTGACGGGGCGGAACATGTGGGCCTCGATGGCGGCGACGTCCTCCTCGTCCATCTCGGTCACATCGCCGGTTACGCCGAATGTGCCGGGGCTGAGGTGCCGCCCCGCGCGGCCTGCAATCTGCGCCAATTCGTCGGCATGCAGGTTGCGCATGCGCTGGCCATCGAACTTGCGTAGCGCCGAAAAAGCAACGTGGCTGATGTCAAGGTTCAGCCCCATGCCGATGGCGTCGGTGGCGACCAGATAATCAACCTCGCCACTTTGGAACATGGCGACCTGCGCGTTGCGCGTGCGGGGCGACAGCGCGCCCATCACCACGGCCGCCCCTCCCCGCGTGCGGCGGATGTATTCGGCGATCGCATAAACCTCGTCCGTCGAGAACGCGACGATTGCAGCACGCTCGGGCATACGGGCGATCTTTTGCGCGCCGGTATAGGTCAGCTTGGAGAACCGCTCGCGCCGCACGAATTGCGCGCCGGGCACCAGTGCGGCAATCGCGGGACGCATCGTTTCCGACCCCAGAAACAGTGTCTCGTGCAGGCCGCGCGCGTGCAGCAGGCGATCGGTGAAAATATGCCCCCGTTCGGGGTCGGCGCACAGCTGGATTTCGTCGATCGCCAGAAAATCGCAGCCCATCCCGTCCGGCATCGCCTCGACCGTGCAGACCCAGTATTGGACGCGGTCGGGGATGATCCGCTCCTCGCCCGTGACCAGCGCGACGACCGAAGGTCCGCGCGCCGCAACGATACGGTCGTACACCTCGCGCGCAAGCAGGCGCAGCGGCAGGCCGATGATGCCGGTGCGATAGCCCAGCATCCGCTCAATGGCGTAATGGGTTTTTCCGGTATTGGTCGGGCCAAGAACGGCGGTCACGCGCGATGGCGTTGGCATGTTTCCCCCTTGGCCCCAATGGGGCGGTCGTCAAATCGCAGTGCCGTCCAGCGTAGGCTCCAGCCGCTCCAGCGCCTCGCGGGCGTTGGTCATGGCCGGGTACACATCCAGCGCGCGGCGCAGGGCCACACGCGCGGCTTCGGTATCACCGATTATGTCGAATGTAAGGCCCAGCAGGCGCAGGGCATCAAAATTTTCGGGCATATGCTGCAGCACATAGCCCAAGTCGGCAGCCGCCTGCCCCGCCTGCCCCGACCGCAAAAATGCCTGCGCGCGCCGCGTGTAGGCCAGCATGAAATCGGGGTCATAGTCGATCACGGTCGAAAGGTGCCAAACCGCCAGATCGTTTTCGCCGGCATCCAACGCGGCTTGTGCGCGGCGCATCAGCAAATCCAGCGTCGCCGAACCAGAATCGGCCCAGCGCGCGCGGATGTCGCTGGCGATGGTGGCAGCCTCGGGGTCTTCGGCGGTGCTGAGGCGCGCCAGCAGGCTTTCCATGCTTTCAGCATCTTCCGTAACTGCGCCCGTACTCGCATCTTGCGCGTAGGCCGCAGGCGCCGCAGCCATGAAAGCTGCCGCCACGAGAATCTGTTTTGCTATTTCCGACACCTTCCGCATAGTGCCTAGTGTAAAGCAATTCGCCGGTCGCGCCAGTGGGGGCGCGTTCAAATCATGCGGCGATGAATGTGACGGATGGGATATGAGCGAATTTCTCGACAAAGTGGCCGCCCTGCTGAAGGAAAAAATCGCGGGGCAAGAACTGCCGGGATCGGTCAAACTAACGATTGACGGCCGCGGGTCGGTCGTCGCCAGCAAAGATGGCGTGACGATGGGCGATGCGCCCGCCGATGTCACCTTGTCCGCCAGCGAGGACGTGCTGAAGGCCCTGCTGGACGGCCAAACCAACCCCGTCACCGCCTTTATGACAGGCAAGCTGAAGGTCGATGGCGACATGGGCCTCGCGATGAAACTCTCGACCCTGTTTGCCTGATGGCAGTGGCGCGGGGTTTCATTGCGGGCCCCCGCGCCCTATCTGTGGCCTGAACAACAAAGGCTTATGCGATGACGATCCGTTCCAAGACCCCCGTTTTCGATGCCAATGCGATTGGCGGCAACTCGCTCGGGCCGCTGCCCGAATGGAACCTTGACGACCTGTACACCGGCGAAGATAGCCCCGAACTGATCGCCGATCTGGACTGGCTGGCAGGCGAATGCACCAGCTTTCAGGCCGATTACGAGGGCAAGCTGGCCGACCTGTCCGCAGAGGGTATGCTGAAAGCCGTGCAGCGCTACGAGGAAATCGACGTCATCGCTGGGCGCGTGATGTCCTTCGCGGGCCTGCGCTATTACCAAATGACCACCGATTCCGAACGGGCCAAGTTCCTGTCGGACATGCAGGACGAGATCACCAACGATACCACCGCGCTGGTGTTCTGGGGCCTGGAATTCAACCGGCTGGACGATGCGCATCTGGACAAGCTGTTGGCCGAAAACGCCGATCTGGCCCGTTACCGCCCGATCTTCGACCGTATGCGCGCCATGCGCCCCTACCAGCTTTCGGACGAGCTGGAAAAGTTCCTGCACGATCAATCGGTCGTCGGCGCCTCGGCGTGGAACCGGCTGTTCGACGAAACGATGGCCGGCCTATCTTTTGATGTAAACGGCGAGGATCTGAACGTCGAAGCGACGCTGAACCTGCTGACCGACACCAACCGCGCCACGCGCGAGGCCGCGCACCACGCGCTGGCCAAGGTGTTCCGCGCAAACCTGAAAACGTTCGCGCGCATCCACAATACGCTGGCCAAGGAAAAAGAGGTCGAGGACCGCTGGCGCGGCTTCCCCACCCCGCAAACCTCGCGCCACTTGGCCAACCATGTCGAGCCTGAGGTCGTCGAGGCGCTGCGCGATGCGGTGGTCGCCGCCTACCCGCGCCTGTCGCACCGCTATTACCGGCTGAAGGCCAAGTGGATGGGCCTTGATACGCTGCAAGTCTGGGACCGCAACGCCCCGCTGCCGCGCGATACCCAGCGCCCGATTTCGTGGGAAGAAGCGCGCGAAACCGTGCTGGGCGCCTATGGCGATTTCGACCCGCGCATGGCGGAACTGGCCGCGCCGTTCTTTACCGATGGCTGGATTGATGCCGCGGTCAAGCCTGGCAAGGCCCAAGGCGCATTTGCGCACCCGACCGTCACCACCGTCCACCCCTATGTGCTGGTGAACTATCTGGGCAAAACGCGCGACGTGATGACCCTTGCGCACGAGTTGGGCCACGGCGTCCACCAGCGCCTTGCTGCCGGTCAGGGCGAGCTGCTGTCGTCCACCCCGTTGACACTGGCCGAGACCGCTTCGGTCTTTGGCGAGATGCTGACATTCCGCAAGATCCTTGACCAAACGACCGACAAGGCCGCCCGCAAGGCGCTGCTGGCCAGCAAGGTCGAAGATATGATCAACACGGTGGTCCGCCAGATCGCCTTTTATGATTTCGAATGCAAACTGCACGCCGCCCGCGCCGATGGCGAACTGACGCCGGACGACATTTCGATCTTGTGGATGTCGGTGCAGGCCGAAAGCCTTGGCGATGCCTTTGAATTCGCCGACGGGTACGAGACCTTCTGGACCTATATCTCGCACTTCATCCATTCGCCGTTCTACGTTTACGCCTATGCCTTCGGCGACGGGTTGGTGAACGCGCTGTATGCGGTTTACACCGAGGGCGACCCCAACTTCCAACAGAAGTACTTCGACATGCTGTCGGCGGGCGGGTCGAAGCACCACTCGGAACTGCTCAGACCCTTTGGTCTGGATGCGACTGACCCCAAATTCTGGGACAAGGGCCTTTCGATGATCGAAGGCTTCATCGACGAGCTTGAGGCCATGGAAGATTAAGGCATAAGATGGCCCGCAATATGCGGGCCATTTTTTTAGCGGCGCGCCCAAGTACGGATGGTCATGAGCCCCTATATCGACATCATCCTCGCGCAGTTGAACCTGCAGCAGGACCCCGCCGTGCTGGCAGACTGGCCGAAACTGAAAGAACTCGTCTCGCTAGGGGACGACTTGGATCAGGCGGAAGTTGCCAGCGTCCACGCTTTGATCAGCCGCATCATCGCAGCGCAGGTGGACGCCCGCACGGCACTGCGCGGCAATGTATCGGGTTTTCTGCCGGGCACCGATGGCCCTGCCCCTTTCATCGTGGGTATCGCGGGTTCGGTGGCGGCGGGCAAATCGACCATCGCGCGCATTCTACACCGGTTGATCGAAAACTGGCCTAGCCGACCGAACGTGCAGCTGATTACCACCGACGGATTCTTGCGCCCCAACGCGCAACTGGAGGCCCGCAACATGCTGAACCGCAAGGGTTTTCCGGAATCTTACCGCCGCCAATTGCTGCTGGATTTCGTGCTGGATGTGAAATCCGGCAAGCCCGTCGTGACAGCGCCCGTCTATTCGCACCTGACCTATGACATCGTGCCGGGCCAGCGGGTCGAAATCAAACGCCCCGACATTCTGATTATCGAAGGCATCAACATCCTGCAGCCCGGGCTGGTGGCGCCGTTCGTGTCGGATTTCATCGACTTTTCAATTTTCGTCGATGCCGACGACGACGATCTGCTGGCGTGGTATGTCGAGCGGTTCCTGACGCTGCGCGACACCGCATTTACCGACCCCACCAGCTATTTCAGCAAGTTCGCAGGCCTTTCGGACGCCGAAGCAGTCGCCCTGGCCCATCAAATTTGGGACGACATCAACGCGCCCAACCTGAAGCAAAACATTCTGCCGACGCGCCAACGGGCCGACCTAATTTTGCACAAGGGGCGCGATCACCGCGCCGATTTGCTACGCCTGCGCCGCATGTAAAAAGGGCGCCCCGCGGGGCGCCCTAATGGTTTAAGCCACTTCCAGCATGCCCTTTTCACGGGCAAGCTCGGTCATGCGCTTTTGCAGTTTCTCGAAGGCACGCACTTCGATCTGGCGGATACGCTCGCGGCTGACCCCGTATTTCTCGGACAGCTCCTCGAGGGTGACGACCTGATCTTGCAGACGGCGCTGCACCAACACGTCACGCTCGCGCTCGTTCAAATCAAGCATAGCCTCTTCCAACAGGCTGCGGCGGGCATCCAGTTCGTCACGGGCCTCGAAATCGGCAGCTTGGTCGGAATCTTCGTCTTCCAGCCAGTCTTGCCATTGCGTCGAGGAATCGTCGTCGCCCCCCACCATCGCATTCAGCGAGGCATCGCCCCCCGAAAGACGGCGGTTCATATTGACGACTTCTTCCTCGGCCACACCCAGATCATGGGCGATTCGCTGAACGTGTTCGGGGCGCAGATCGCCTTCCTCCAGCGCGCCGATGCGGGATTTAGCCTTGCGCAGGTTGAAGAACAGCTTCTTCTGCGCCGAGGTTGTCCCCAGCTTCACCAGCGACCACGACCGCAGGATATATTCCTGAATCGCCGCGCGGATCCACCACATGGCATAGGTCGCCAGACGGAAGCCCTTTTCAGGGTCGAACCGCTTGACGGCCTGCATCAGACCGACGTTCGCTTCCGAGATCACCTCGGCCTGCGGCAAGCCGTAACCGCGGTAACCCATTGCAATCTTTGCGGCCAGCCGCAGGTGGCTGGTCACCATTTTATGCGCGGCATCCGAATCGCCATGTTCAGCATAGCGACGGGCCAGCATGTATTCTTCCTCAGGCTCCAGCATCGGGAACTTGCGGATTTCCTGCAGATAACGCGACAAGCCTTGCTCGGGCGAAGGTGCCGGAAGGTTGGTATATGTCGACATATGTCCCCCTTCTTATGTATAAGAGTTTAACATCCGATATGGGCTGAAACCGCGCGGTTTCAAGGCCCGCCTTCCCAGTTCACGTCAGCTTTACCGGCGATCTGCGTCTGATCAGATCGCGGTCCGTATGCGATGTATAGCAGGTTTCACATATATCACACAGATGGGATTTTGTGAATTAACCGCGCAAAAGGTTAACAAGTGTAAGCATGTCGTCGGGCAGCGGGGATTCGAAGCGCATCTCCTCGCCGGTGACGGGGTGCACAAAGCCCAGCGTTGCGGCATGCAGCGCCTGCCGGGGGAAGTTTTCGGCAGCTTCAACAGCCTGCGGTGCAAGTTGCTTTGTTGACAGCTTTTTCCGCCCGCCATAGGTCTGATCGCCCAGCAACCCATGGCCCGCATATGCCATGTGGACACGAATCTGGTGGGTGCGACCGGTTTCCAGCCAACAATCCACCAAGGCGGCCGCGCCGTTAAAACTTTCTACCACGCGCACGCGGGTCACGGCATGACGCCCGCCCTCTTGCACGACGGCTTGTTTTTGCCGATCGATGCGGTGGCGGTCGAGACGCGTTTGGATCTTCAAGATCGCCCCGCTTTCAAAATTCACCCCGCGCAGCCCCCGCAAACGCGGGTCGGCGGCGCTGGGTACGCCATGGGTCAGGGCCAGATAATGGCGCTCGATGTCGTGGGCCTCGAACAGCGCCGCAAGACCGTGGTGGGCGCGGTCAGTCTTGGCCGCCACCAACAGCCCCGAGGTATCCTTGTCGATCCGGTGCACGATACCGGGGCGCTTCATGCCCCCAACGCCTGACAAGCGATCGCCGCAATAATGGATCAGCGCGTTTACCACCGTGCCATCGGGCGTGCCGGGGGCGGGGTGGACGACCATGCCGGCAGGCTTGTCGATCACGATTAGATCGTCATCCTCGAACACGACGTTCAGGGGAATGTCTTGGCCGCGGATGTGGCTTTCATCGGCGACCCCGACCGTCACCTCGACCAACGCGCCAGCGGCAACGCGCGCTTTGGCGTCGCGCGCGACCACGCCATTAATGCGCACGGCCCCTTCGTCCAGCAATTTTGCAAGGCGAGAACGTGAAAGCGCGGCTTCCTCTGGCACGTCGCGCGCCAGCGCTTTATCAAGACGCGACGGCGGATCGTCCGCAATGTGAAATGACAGCAGTTGGTGATCCATGGCCGATTCCCCTGACAGCAACGACACCTTTCCCCCGCAGCTACGCTGGCTGCGCAGGTTGGTGACCACGTTGTTGGTCGTGATGATTCTGGGCTTCCTAGTGCTGATCGCGGTGCTTGTCACCCGTCTGGGCCGCGCCCCTGCCCTGCTGCCCCCCGAAATCGTGCTGCCAACGGGCGAAACCGCCCTCAGCCTGACGATGGCCGAAGGCTGGTATTTGGTCGTGACGCAATCGGGGCGCGCGCTGGTATTCGAGCGCGAAACAGGCGCGGTGATCCAAGACATCACCATCGCGCCTGCCGATTAAGGGCGAATGAACGTGATGTCCTCCATCTCGGCGATCACGTCGAGATCTTCCTCGTAGGTCAGGGTCATACCTTCGACGGCGCGCTCGCTCCACCCTGTCAGGTCGATCGAATCCCACGTCAGGGTGGGGTCCTCGTATTGGGGCAGCAAATCGGCGGCCAGCGCGACACGCGCGGCATGACCGACCGGCACATCCTGCCGCAGGCGCTGACGCAGCAACCCCTGCCCTTCCGGCAACAACAGATCGGACAGCAGGTCGAAATCGCCGAAAATAGGGTCATTATCGGCGATACCCAGAATCGCACGGATGATCGTGCCCCAGACCAGCGCCGAATCCTCGTTCGCCCAGACTGTCAGCTTGATGCTGGGCACTGAATCCTTCAACCGCCGCAGCACCTGCGACCACCGCAGGCCCATAATGTCGTAACCGCCCAGGTAACCGCGCACATCGGTATCGCCCAGCGCCTGCATCATGGTGTTGACGAACGAAGCGGGGTTGCGCAGCGCGACAAAGACCTCGATTTCGTCATCGGGAAAGATGGCCTGCAACACTTGCAAGCGCGCCCCCGCCTCGGGCAACGCAATGCCGTCGGCAAACATATGGCGCGGGGCCGCCAGAAAAGCGGGATTCGACAGCGCGATTCGCTGCAGATTGGGCGTTTCTTTGGCAAACTGGTTCGTCACCAGATAACCGAGGGTGGTTACATCCTGCCCCGACAGCCGCGATTCGACGATTTCGCGTAGCGAACGACGATAGTGACGCATCGCGGGCGCACGAATACCGTGTTTGGCCAGCCCTTCGTCGTTGCGCATCAGCGACCGCAGCACCTTTTCGTCATCGGTTGCGTTCAAACCCGCGAAAAAAGCGATCTGCATATACTGGACCCTGATGGACTGCTTACCTTTTGATAAGGAATAGCGTTCCGCGACAAGAGTAAAGCCCCGACGCTCTTGCATCCCCCACCGCGCCCCGCTAAAGGGGCGCTGCGCCCCTATAGCTCAGCTGGTAGAGCGTCTGATTTGTAATCAGAGGGTCGGGAGTTCGAGTCTCTCTGGGGGCACCACGCACGCCGTATGGCTTGCAGCATATGTTTCAGAAAAAATCTGGGTTCACGCGCTCGCCATCAGGCGGGGTGATTGGCTGTATTCTGAACCCCGCGTCAGCGACGCAATATTTCTCATTCCAAAGCATGTGTTTCATCTAACCTTCATCGAAGGATCAGAAATCCGTCGTGCAACGGGCGTAGCGGCCCCGTGAACCACGTTGCATAGGAACGCATAATGCAAGCCCACGCCTACAAGGCCGCTCTGGCCGGAGCAGCCGCGCTGATGATGACGACCGCCGTCGCACATGCCGATGTCACCGTCGAATTCTGGCACAGCTTTAACGGAAAATCTGGCGAAGCCCTGAACGAAATCATCGCCGCCTTCGAAGCCGAAAACCCCGACATCAAAATCGAGGCGCAGCGCGTCGGGAACTACGAAGAAATCGTCACCCAGCTGCAAGCCGCCATCCCCGCTGGGCGCGCGCCTGATGCCGTGGTGATGGAAGTGACGCGCTATGGCCTGTTCGCCGAGCGTGGCGTTCTGACCGATCTGTCGCCCTATATCGATGCCGACCCTCTGAAGGATGACCTCTACCCCTTCGCACAGGAAATCGGGGTCTATAACGGCAAGACGTATATCGTGCCGTTCAACTCCTCGACGCCGGTGGTTTATGCCAACCGCGATATTTTCGCCCGCGCGGGCTTTGCGGACATGCCGCCCCTGACCACGTTCGACGAATTGCAAGCCGCTGCCGTGCAAATTCAGGACAGCCTTGGCGCCGAGGGCATTTGGGGCGCCGCTGCCCCAGGCCAGTTTACCCGCTGGGGCCTTGTCATGGGCAATGGCAGCGAGATGATCGACCGCACCACCCACGAGGTTCTGCTGGATAGCCCCGCCACCATCGCGGCGTATCAGTGGATGGCCGGCCTTGTGAACGACCTGAAGGTCGCCCCGCTGGACACCGTCACATCCGAACAATCGGGCGACGATGCGTTTGTGGCCGGCAAAATCGGCATGACATTCCAATCGACCGGCAATTTCGGCGACAATTACCGTGCGCTGGGCGACAATCTGGTTGTTCTGCCGATGCCCTGCAACGACGGCTGCGCGGTGCCGATCGGCGGGGCCGGCATTGGTATTCTGGATAGCGCCCCGCAGGACGTGAAAGACGCGGCGTATAAATTCATCAGCTTCGCCGCCAACCCGCAGTCGAATGCGCTGTGGTTTGCCAGCACCGGCTACATGCCCATCAACCGCCTGACCGCGGACGAGCCTGTCGCCCAGCAAGCCATGGCCAGCCAGCCGGGGATTGATGTCGCCATCAAGCAACTGGACTACGCCTACGGCCGCGCCCGCCCGCCGGTCGTCACCTGGATGCGCACAAGCGAATACGACATCTGGCAAGCGATGGCCTTGGGCCAGCGCGACGTCACCGAGGCGATGACCGACTTTGCCGCCCGCACCCGCGAGCAAGCCGACCGTCTGTCGCGCTAAACCCCAAAGCATGGCGCCGGGCCCCCGTCACGGGTGGCCCGGCGCGGCTTTTTCCGGATCGTTTCATGCTTCGAAAGCTACCCCCCTACCTGATGGTAGCACCGCTGATGTTGTTCATCGCGTTGTTCACCTACATCCCCATTCTCACCAGCCTCGACCTCAGCTTCCGCGCGTGGGACTTCCTGTCGCCCGACCGGCCTTGGGTGGGGTTTGAAAACTACCAGCGGCTGTTCGCCTCGCATTCGTTCTGGCAGGCGCTGTGGGTGACAACGTTGTTCGTGGTCATCTCGGTGCCGTTGCGACTGGGGCTGGCGCTGGCAATTGCCAGCTTTCTGCTGCGCGAAACCATGGCCAGCCGCATTCTGCGCGGGGCGCTGTTTCTGCCGTATGTCACCTCGACCGTGTCGATTGCGGTGGTCTTTTCATGGGTGTTCTCGACCGACTTCGGTCTGGTGAACGGAGTGCTAGGTGCACTCGGGTTGCCCCGCCCCAGCTGGCTGCAAGACCCGATGCTGGCGCTGTGGGTCATCATTATCGTGAACACATGGAAACAGCTGGGCTACGACATTATCATCTATATCGCGGGCCTGCAGGCCATTCCGGTCGAACTTTACGACGCTGCCGCAGTAGATGGCGGGCGCAAGGCCCATGTGTTCCGCCGCATCACCGTGCCGTTGGTCATGCCGACCACCTACTTCCTGCTGGTTATCTCGGTGATCGAGGCCTTTCAGATATTTACCATTGTCGATGTGATGACCCACGGCGGCCCGGCTGGGGCCACAAACATGCTGGTGGTCGAGCTTTATAAGATCGGTTTTTCGCTGTTCGACATCGGGCAAGGATCGGCGCTGGCCGTGATCTTGTTTGTGCTGCTGGTCGTTCTGGCCTTCGTCAAATCGTATGTCATCGGGCGCAAGGTGCACTATGAATCGTGATCGTATCTTGACTACGCTGGCCTTGCTGGGCGGCGTCATCTTCCTGTCGCCGGTGCTCTATTCGATCTGGATCTCGTTCCAGACAGCAAACGCCTACTACACCCACGGGCTGGAATTCACGTTTAACAACTACACCAAGGCCATCGGCGATTTCGGCTTTGCACGCTATTTGCTGAATAGCCTGATCGTGTCTGGCGTCGTGACCGTCGGCGGGCTGTTCATCGCCACGATCGCGGCGTTTGCCTTTGCGCGATTCACCTTTCGCGGTAACAATCTGCTGTTTGGCGCGGTAGTGACAACGCTGATGATCCCCAGCCATATCAGCCTCATTCCGAACTACCTGTCGCTGGCCAAGGTGGGGCTGCTGGACAGCTATGCGGGGCTGATCCTGCCCGCCATGGCCAATGGCTTTGCCGCGTTTTTCCTGCGCCAATACATCCGCGGCATCCCCCGTGCGCTGGACGAGGCCGCCTATATGGATGGTGCTAGCCACATGCAGGTCTTCTGGCGCGTCATTGTTCCCGTTGCGCGGCCTGCCGTGTTGTCGATGGGCTTGTTCATCTTCATCAGCGAATGGAACAACTATATCTGGCCGCTGATCGCGACCGGCAAACGCGACATGTATACCCTGCAGGTCGGGCTTGCGCGCCTCTATCAGACCAACCCCGGCGAGGGGTTTCTGGACTGGCCCCTCATCATGGCCGCATCCACCATCACACTACTTCCCGTTCTGATCGGCTTCCTGCTTGTCGAGCGCCACTTCGTGCGCGGCATCACCATGGGCGCCGTCAAATGACACCAAAAGGACTGAACATGACCCGCATCGCCTCGCACCGCGGCGGCACGCTGGAATTCGGCGACAGCACGCACGCAGGTTTCACCGCCACCGCGCAAATGCCGCTGGACGAGGTCGAATTCGACCTGCACCCGACACGCGACGGCGCGATCATCGTGCATCACGACGCCACGCTGGACCGCACAACCGACCGCACTGGCGCCATCGCACAGATGACGCTGGCCGACGTGCAGGCCGCCCGCATCAGCTATGGCCACGGCACGGGGCCGATCACGCTGGAACAGCTTTGCGCGATTTTCCAGAACAGCCCCGTCGCCTTTCGCTGCGAAATCAAACCGGGGGTCGACGCGCGTCCCTACCCCGATTTTGTCCCCCGCGTCGTCGCTATGCTGACCGCGCAGGGGCGCTTGGCCACGACGACGTTTTCGTCCTTCTTGCTGGAAAGTCTGGATGAAATCGGCGCGGCCAGCAGCCAGCCGCGCCTGTGGCTGGTCAGCACGCCGGTTCTGGAACAGCTTGGCCTGCCCGCGCTGCTGAAGGTGGCCAAAGACCACGGGCTGCCCGAAATCGGCCTACACATTGATGCCGTTACCGCCGACATCGCAGCCCGCACCCAAGACGCGGGCCTCGCCATCGGCGCGTGGGCCGCCCACACCCCCACCCAAATCACCAAAGCGCTCGATCTGGGGCTCAAGGTCTTTACGACCGACCGCCCCTCGCTTGCCATCGCCATTCGAAAGAACCGCCCATGACCGGCATCACCTTGCGCGACATCCGCAAATCCTACCCCAACGGCCCGCAAATCCTGCACGGCGTCTCGCTTGATATTCAGGCGGGCGAATTCGTGGTGATCGTCGGGCCTTCCGGCTGTGGTAAATCGACGATGCTGCGCCTGATCGCAGGGCTGGAAAACACGGCCGAGGGCGACATCATTATCAACGGCACGCGCGTGAACGACAAAGCACCGCAAGATCGCGACATCGCCATGATCTTCCAGAACTACGCGCTTTATCCGCATATGACGGTGCGCGAAAATATCGCTTTCGGGCTGGAACTGCGCAAAATGCCCAAGGCCGCGCGCAACGCGAAAGCCGCCGAAGTCGCCGAGATTTTGCAACTGACGCCCTATCTGGATCGCAAACCCGGCGCGCTGTCGGGGGGACAACGCCAGCGCGTGGCGATGGGCCGCGCGATGGCGCGCGACACCTCGGTCTTTCTGATGGACGAGCCGCTGTCGAACCTCGACAACGCACTGCGCGTCGCCATGCGGACCGAGATCAAGCAACTGCACCGCCAGCTTGGCGCCACGATCATCTATGTCACCCACGACCAGACCGAGGCGCTGTCGCTGGCCGACCGCATCGCGGTGATGCAAGGCGGCCACTTGCAACAGTTCGCCACGCCGGACGAGATCTACGACACCCCCGCCAACATGTTCGTGGCCGCGTTCCTCGGCGCGCCGGGGATAAACTTCGTTCCTGCCGCAAAACTACCCGAGGCGTTTGTGCGCGGTGCAACCGCAGGGCTGCGCCCGGAAATGCTGTCCGTCCACGCAGCACAGCCCGATGGCTACGCAGTCGCAGGCCGCATCGTGCTATCCGAAATGTCGGGGGCCGAGGTCATCCTGCATATCGACACCGATCTTGGCAAACTGATCGCGGTCAGCCCGCGGCAGGCCATCGCGCATGATGCTGTCGATGTCTGGGTCAGCCTCGATATGCAGCGCGCGCTGTGGTTCGACGCGGATGGACGCGCGATCGACCGGCACTAAGCAGTGCTTGTATGACGTAGCGCGCCGACGCATGCTGCGACCAACGAATGCAGAGGTCGCATGCTACGCCCGTACACGCAGGACGACTTCACGGCTTTGATTGTGAAAGTCGCCCTGCATGATCGCGGTGCCTTCAATAACTTGTATGCGGCAACATCGGCGAAACTTTTCGGAACCTGCCTGCGTGTCTTAAAGAACAGATCCGATGCCGAGGAAGCCTTGCAGGAAGTCTATGTTAAAATCTGTCTAAAGGCCGACCGCTTTGCTCTGATGGGTCAATGCCCGATGTCGTGGCTGACCGCGATTGCCCGTCACCACGCCATCGACCGACTGTGCCTGCGCCGCGCGCGACCTGATGACCAGCGCCGCCCACATGGCAATCAGCCTCGAACCGCCGGGCGGATCAACCACCGGCCCCGTTCTGACTGGCGGCGACCTCCTCGACATCTGCCCCCCGGTTTGGCCAGTCTTCAGGGCGACGCACGAATGTTTTTTTTCGCGCGCAGTGAAACTTTATCGCGCCGCGCCCCGTATCTTCCTGTGTAGCCCCGCCCGAGGGGGCAACATCGGGGGGGGGGTGCGCGCCCAGCGCCGCATTCCACCATACGACGCCCACACGTGCCCCTGCGCGGTCTTTCGTCCCTCCCGCGCGGGACGCATGAGACGCCGCATCGCGGCACAGCAAAACAAAGAAGGAGGCGACCATGTTTGCATTGATTAGTCCCGCAAAGATCACGAGAAAAACCACGGAGACCGCCTGCGCGTGAACGTCGAAACCGGCGAGGTGACTGCCGACGGACGCCACGTCTATGCCGACGGCACGACGCCCAACATCATCGCGGGGACCTACACCAATTCGGTCCCTGGCACAGCCGACACCCAGCCGTTCGACATTAATGGCGCAGCGGGCTGGCTGGTGCTGCAGGACCCGCCAAACGACGGCATCTTGAACCAGATCGGCAGCATCGGCATGACTCCGACCGAGGTCGGCTTTGACATCGCGACCGATAGCGAGGGCGTCAATTCCGCATGGCTGGTCGTCGACGGCACCTTCTACAGCCTCGACCTGACGAACGGCAGCAAGACCGAGGCAGGTATGATCGAAGGCGCGAACGTGCGCGACATTGGATCTTGCCGGGTCAGTAACGCCCGCCCCCTTAAAACCTGCAGCCGCGCCCGCCATAGCGCGGCTGCACCCCCGCCCCGACCAAAGTGACCCAAGAGCAGGCAGTTCCCTGCGATCTTCCCCTTGCGCATCCGCCCGTTTGCCCGTAAATCCGCGCCGTAGCACCCAAAAAGGCGAGTGGGCAGGCTGGCTATGCAGCGGATTGCAAATCCGTGGAGACCGGTTCGATTCCGGTACTCGCCTCCAATATTCCCAGCAAGTTGGCTGGGCCGGTGCGAACATCCCCGACAAACCAAATCTGCAGCATTACGCTAGATTTTCACGTGCACCGTCGCTAACAACGGCGCGACAGTTGTGATGCGCCATGCGTGGCCGGGGTTGCGAAAATGACATCTAACGCGATGAAATGCCTGACGGTTGGTCTGTTGATGACGCTGGCCGCATGCTCCTCGCGCCCGGGGCCGCAAGTTTTGCAGCCCTTGGCCATCGAAACCCCCGCAAACGCCACAACGGTCAAGGTCTACGCCGTCACCAACCGCGCACCATTGGACGGGCACCCCTATGCCTTTGGCGCCGACCGCATGCCCGCCGCGCAGTTCCTCTCGTACGAGGTGTCGATCCCGCCAAACCACACGGCGGGGCACATCGAATGGCCCGTGCGCCAACCCAATCCCGCGACCGACTTCATCACCACATCGCACCACATTCTGAACAGCGCCGCTCTCACGCATGATATCGCCAATAGCGAAGCGGTTGGCCTTTATGTGCATGGCTACAACACCAGCTTCCAAGAGGCCGTGTACCGCATGGCGCAGATGCGCGCCGATGTGCACATGGAAGGCACGCCGGTGCTGTTTTCGTGGCCGTCCGCCGGCAGCCTTGGCGGCTATCTGGCCGATCGCGATGCGACCGACCAATCGCGCACCGCGCTGGTGAACCTGATCATCCAACTGGCCGAGCGCCCCGGCGCCAGCAAGAAAGTCGCCATCCTTGCCCATAGCATGGGCGCGCGCCTCACCCTCGAGGCGTTGATGCAGCTGAAGCTGATGGGGCGGCAAAACATCCTCGACCGCCTGCAGGTCATTCTGGCCGCGCCCGACGTGGATGTAGATTTGTTCCGCGAACAGATCGGCGTCATCGGCCCCATGCACGAGCCGATTACAATCCTCGCCTCGTCCGACGACGGCATATTGCGGTTCTCGCAGCGTGTATCGGGCGGCCATTCGCGGCTGGGGCTGGTCGATGTTTACGACCCCGAGGTGCAGAAAATCGCAGCCGACGCCGGCGTGCGCATTGTCGACATCACCGATGTGCCATCCGACAGCACCGCGCACAGCCGCTATGTCGGGCTGATCAGTAGCGGCGCCACCAGCTATGCCGAAAACCCGCTGTATTCGCTGCGGCAAGCGGGCGCTTTCGTGGTCGAGGGGATCGGCTCGACGCTGCAAAGCATCGGCAACGTTCTGGTCGAATGATGCGCCCTGCTGTGTGTAACAAGATGCGCACGGGCGTATTCTTCGCCGTACTGATCACACTGGCGATTTGGGCGGGCGGCACCATCTGGTTCCAACTGTCAGGCGGGCTGCAGATCGGGGCTTTCACGGTGGCAGCGGCGATGGCCTGCACCTGCATCGTGCTGCGCAAGCGCCGGCTGGGGTGGATTGCGCTGGGCACGAGCATCGGGGTCTTTGCCCTATGGTGGGTGTCGATCACCCCATCCAACGACAAGGTTTGGGCCCCCGAGGTCAGCCGCGGCGTGACCGCCACCCAGACCGGCGCCATCGTCACGTTGCACAACGTGCGCGACTTCGACTGGCAAACGATCACCGACTTTACACCCCGCTGGGAAGACCGGACCTACGACCTCGACAAGATCACATCCATCGACCTGATCACATCGGTCTGGAGCAGCGAGGCCATCGCGCACACGTTGCTGAGCTTTGGGTTTTCCGACGGCCAGCGCGTCGCCTTTTCGGCCGAGATCCGCAAAGAGGCGGGCGAGAGTTTTTCCTCGCTGGGGGGGCTGTTCAAACAATTCGAACTGGTTCTGATCGCGGCGGACGAAGCCGACATCATCTACCTGCGCACCAACGCGCGGCGCGAGGAGGTCTCGCTCTATCCCATCGTCGCCACCCCTGCCGAGGCGCGCGCCCTGTTCGAGGCGTTCACCCACCTTGGCAACCAGCTAGAGACGACGCCCGCGTTTTATCACACGATCTTTGGCAACTGCACGACCATCATCTACCAGTTGGTGCATCAGATCGACCCGACGGCGCGGTTCGACTGGCGGATCCTCGCCTCGGGCTATGTGGCCGATTTTCTGCACGACATCGGGCGAATTGCGTTGGGCGACGATTACGCACATATGCGGGCAGCGGCACGTCTGGGGGCCGACCACCCGCGCGCCGGTTTTTCGCAAGCGATCCGTGCAAGCGCGCCCTAGCCGCGCACCAATCGCCGATGTTCTGTACACAAGCCCGTCAACGTAGGCGTTGAAATGCGGATTTCCGGCGTAATCCGGCCCAATCACCGCCAGTTGCGCGCGCGCTGCCCCTATCGTGCCCTTTCACAGCCGCAGATCACGACCTATAAGGCCAAAATGAGTTTGGGCAGAGGGACGCCAGCGACCCCGAATCGGGGCCCGTCTTCTTTTGGCCAACGCGCAAACAGGATCAGCGGGAAGAACGCGACATGGCAATTTTTGGGGGCTTGTTCTCGTCAGATATGGCGATCGACCTTGGTACGGCAAACACGCTGGTCTACATCAAAGGCCGCGGCATCGTGTTGTCGGAACCGTCCGTCGTGGCCTATCACGTCAAGGATGGCGTCAAGAAGGTGCTGGCCGTCGGCGAGGAAGCCAAGCTGATGCTGGGCCGCACCCCCGGCACGATCGAGGCGATCCGCCCGATGCGCGAAGGGGTTATCGCCGATTTCGCGTCGGCGGAGGAAATGATCAAATATTTCATCCGCAAAGTGCACCGCCGCACCCCCTTTGCGCCCAAACCCAATATTATCGTCTGCGTGCCCCACGGCGCGACGCCCGTTGAAAAACGCGCGATCCGCCAGTCGGTTCTGTCGGCAGGCGCCCGCCGTGCTGGTCTGATCGTCGAACCTATCGCCGCGGCCATCGGTGCGGGCATGCCCATTACCGACCCCACCGGCAGCATGGTGGTCGATATCGGCGGTGGCACCACCGAGGTGGCCGTTCTGTCGCTGGGCGACATCGTTTACGCGCGCTCGGTCCGTGTGGGCGGCGACCGTATGGACGAGGCGATCATCAACTATTTGCGCCGCCAGCAAAACCTGCTGGTCGGGGAAGCGACTGCCGAGCGGATCAAGACCACCATCGGCACCGCCCGCATGCCCGACGACGGCCGCGGCCAGTCGATGCTGATCCGCGGCCGGGACTTGATCAACGGCGTGCCGAAAGAAACCGAAATCACCCAAGCGCAGATCGCCGAAGCGCTGGCGGAACCCGTCAGCCAAATCTGCGAAGCCGTGATCACCGCGCTGGAAGCAACCCCGCCCGATCTGGCCGCCGACATTGTCGATCGCGGCGTGATGATGACCGGCGGCGGCGCGCTGCTGGGCGATCTGGACCAAGCCCTGCGCGAGCAGACCGGCCTTGCCATTTCGGTTGCAGACGAATCGCTGAACTGCGTTGCACTGGGTACGGGCCGTGCGCTGGAATACGAAAAGCAACTGCGTCACGTGATTGATTACGACAGCTGATCCCGTCAGCCGTCAGGTGTAAGGGCTGGATTTGGCACGCGACCATAAATCTTCGGGCGGCAAGGCAACGGGGGACGACTACGTCCGTCCGGTGCGCCGCCTTGTGGTGGGCACGCTAGTGCTGGTCATGGTGCTGCTGTTTCTGGTCTGGCGTATCGATAGCCCGCGGGTCGAACGGATGCGCACCGCCGTCATCGACACTATCGTGCCGCGCGTGCAGTGGGTGACCGCACCGCTGACCGGCACCGCCAAGCTGGTCGCCGACTTCCAAAGCTACCGTCGCATTTACGACCAGAACCGAGAGCTACGGCTGGAGTTGCAGCAGATGCGGGCTTGGCGCGAGGCTGCCCTGCAACTGGAGCAGGAAAACGCCAAGCTACTGGACCTGAACAATGTCCGCATCGACCCGACCCTCACCTATCTGACGGGTGAGGTGCTGGCCGATAGCGGATCGCCGTTCCGCCAGTCGGTGCTGCTTAACGTCGGTGCACGCGACGGTATTATCGACGGCTGGCCCGCGATGGATGGCATCGGTCTGGTCGGGCGCATTTCGGGTGTCGGCAGCCATACATCGCGCGTCCTGCTGCTGACCGATAGCTCCAGCAAAGTCCCGGTACTGATCCAACCCTCGGGTCAGCGCGCGATCCTGTCGGGTGACAACACCATCTATCCTGTGCTGGAATTCATTGAAAACGCAGATCAAATCCGGCCGGGCGATCGGGTTGTATCCTCGGGCGACGGCGGCATTTTCCCGCCCGATCTGCTGGTGGGGCAAGTGGCCCTCGGCACCGACCGGCGGTTGCGCGTGCGCCTGTCGGCCGATTACGAACGACTTGAATTCTTGCGCGTGCTGCGCGCCCCGCGCACCGAGGCGATCAACGACCCCGGGGGCCTGCTGGTCGGGCCGGAACCGACCTTCCCCCCGGCACTAGACGACGGGCAAATGCCGGCCGTTGCGGGTGACGACAGCGATGGCTGAACCCAGCGCCCTGCGCGGCTGGCAGGGCCGCCTGACCTATTTGGTGCTGGCGCTGGCGATTATTCTGCTGCGTTTGTTGCCGCTGAACACCATCCCGCCGGGGCCGGTGGTGCCGCCCGATTTGCTGCTGCTGATCACGCTGGTTTGGGTGACACGGCGGCCCGATTATACGCCGGTTTGGACGATTGCGGTGCTGTTCCTGCTGGCGGACCTGCTGTTCCAGAACCCGCCGGGGCTGGAGGTTGCGCTGGTTATCGCCCTGACCGAGGCGCTGCGCCGCCGCGCCGCCCGCCTGCGCGAGGCGCCTTTCTGGATTGAATGGATGACGGTCACCTTCGGCATCGTGCTGCTGGTTTTCGCCCGCCGCGCGGTGCTTGTGCTGTTTGCCGTGCCACAAGCAGGGCTACCGGCGCAGCTTTCGCAGATGGTCATGACGATTCTGTGTTATCCTTTGGCGGTCGGGATCATGTATCTTGTCTTCGGCTTGCGCCGCCCCGCCGCGGGCGAGGTGAACGCCATGGGGCAAAGGTTGTAATAACGGATGGCACACAGAAGATGATACAAGGACAGCGCGACACCACCGAACGGGGCCCCCGTTTTACGCGGCGGGCCCTGCTGTTGTCGGCGGCGCAGGTCGGCGTGATGGGGCTGCTGGGCTGGCGGATGCACCAGTTGCAGGTCGACAAAGCCGACCAGTTCCGGCTGCTGGCCGAAGAAAACCGCATCTCTGTGCAGCTGATCCCCCCCGCGCGCGGGCTGATTTTTGACATCAACGGCGTCGCGCTTGCAACCAACGAACCCGTCTATCGTATTGTGATCGTGCGCGAAAATGCGGGCGATGTCGAAGACGTTCTGAACCGTCTGGCCCGTATCATCACCCTCACCCCCGAAGACATCGCCCGCACCCGCGAGGAAGTCGCCCGCCGCCCCGCCTTCTTGCCCGTGACCGTTATTGAACGCATCACATGGGACGAGGTTGCGCGCGTCCACGTCAACGCCCCTGCCCTGCCCGGCATCTCGGCCGAGGTTGGCCTGTCGCGCGTCTACCCCCACGGGCAGGACACCGCACATGTGGTGGGTTACGTCGGGCCTGTCAGCGAATACGACCTGTCGCTAATTTCCGAACCTGACCCCATCTTGCAAATTCCGCGCTTTCAGATCGGCAAAACCGGTGTCGAGAACAAGCTGGAAAACGCCATGCGCGGCACTGCCGGCACGCGCCGGATCGAGGTGAACGCCCTAGGCCGCGTCATGCGCGAGCTTGACCGGCAAGAAGGCGACAGCGGCGCCGATATCCAGCTGACGCTGGATTCAAAGCTGCAGGCCTATGTCGAGGCCCGTCTGGATGGCGAAAGCGCCGCCTGCGTGGTGATGGATTGTGAAACCGGCGATCTGCGCGCCATCGGCAGCGCGCCCTCGTTTGACCCGAACCTGTTCGTGCGCGGCATTTCGGTGCCCGACTGGACGGGGCTGAACGAAAACATGTATCGCCCGCTGGCCGCCAAGGCCTTTCAGGGCACCTACCCGCCGGGGTCGACGTTCAAGGCCGTCACTGCGCTGGCCGCGATGGAAGCTGGCGTTCTGACCCCCGAGGAAACAATCTACTGCCGCGGCTTCGTCGAGGTGTCGGGCACCCGCTTCCACTGCTGGCGCGCCGGCGGGCATGGCAATGTCAATTTCAACGACAGCCTGAAATTCAGCTGCGACTGCTATTACTACGAAGTATCGCAGCGGGTGGGTATCGACGCGATGGCCGCAATGGCGCGCAAAATGGGCATCGGTGTGCGCCATGACCTGCCGCTGTCCGCCGTCGCCAGCGGCCTTGCCCCCGACCGCCAATGGAAGCGCGAGGTGCGCGGCGAGGAATGGCGGATCGGCGACACCGTCAACGCCTCGATCGGCCAAGGCTATGTGCTGGCCTCGCCACTGCAGCTGGCCGTGATGACCGCGCGTCTGGCCACCGGTCGCAATGTGGAACCGCGCCTGATCCACGCCGTCGATGGCGTGGTGCAGCCCATCATCGGCGGCGAGAGTCTGGGCCTGAACGAAAACTTCCTGCGCCGCACGCGGCAGTCGATGTTCGATGTGGTCAACCACCAGCGCGGCACGGCCTATGGCACGCGGTTCGACATCGACGGGGTCAAGATGGCGGGCAAAACCGGCACCAGCCAAGTCCGTCGCATCACCCCCGAGGAACGCGCCCGCGGGGTGACGTCGAACGACCAGCTGCCATGGGAACGCCGCGACCACGCGCTGTGGATCGACTTTGCGCCTTTTGACGCGCCAAAATACGCGGTTGCGGTTGTGGTCGAACACGGCGGCGGCGGTGGCAGCGTCGCGGGCCCCATCGGGCGCGATGTGACGATGCAAGCGTTGGCAGGCGGCTTCCCCGCCCCCGAGGCCTACCCCGCCGCCACGCGCGGGCGCGCCACCGAAATCCAAGACCGCGTCCGCAACCTTTTGCAAGAGCGCGGCCGGATCGAGGCTGGCGCATGACCTATCTGAACTACAATTTGAAAAGCGTGCCCACGGGCATCCGCAAGCTACTGTATCTGAACTGGCCGATCATCTTGCTGGTTGTGGCGCTGTGCTGCGCGGGCTTTTTGATGCTCTACTCCATCGCTGGCGGCAATATCGAGACATGGGCCGAGCCGCAGATGAAGCGCTTTGCCATCGGCATGGTGCTGATGTTCGTCATCGCGATGGTGCCGATCTGGATCTGGAAGAACCTGACCGTTATCGCCTATCTAGCCGCGCTGGCGTTGCTGCTGGGGGTGGAACTGTTCGGGCACATCGGCATGGGCGCGCAGCGCTGGCTGGAATTAGGGCCGATCCGCATCCAACCATCAGAGCCCGCCAAGATCGCGATGGTGATGATGCTGGCCGCCTATTACGACTGGTTGCCGCCCAAAAAGGTCTCGCACCCGTTCTGGGTTTTGGTGCCGCTTGTCCTGATTTTGCTGCCTGCGGGCCTTGTCTTCCTGCAGCCCAACCTAGGCACTGCCATGCTGATCATCATGACCGGCGGGGTGATGATGTGGGTGGCAGGCGTGCACTGGGCCTATTTCGCGACGGTGGTCGGCAGCGGCGCGGCAGGAATTTGGGCTATTTTCGCCTCGCGCGGGACGTCGTGGCAGTTTCTACACGACTACCAGTACCGGCGGATCGACACGTTCCTCAACCCCTCGCATGACCCCTTGGGCGCGGGCTACAATATCAACCAAGCGACGATTGCATTGGGCTCTGGCGGGCTGACGGGGCGCGGGTTCATGCAGGGAACACAGTCGCGGCTGAACTTTCTGCCCGAAAAGCAAACCGACTTCATCTTTAACACCTTGGCCGAGGAATTCGGCTTCATTGGATCGATGACATTACTGGTGCTCTACGGGCTGGTGATGTTCTTCTGCCTGTCATCGGCCCTGTCGAACCGCGACCGCTATTCGTCGCTGGTGATCATGGGCATTTCGACCAGCTTCTTTGCGCTATTTGCCGTGAATATGATGATGGTGATGGGACTGGCACCGGTGGTGGGCGTGCCGCTGCCGCTGGTATCTTATGGCGGATCGCAGCTGATGGTGATGCTGGCGGCGTTCGGACTGCTGCAAAGCGCCCATGTCCACCGCCCCAGATAAAAAGGCGGGGCAAATATGCCCCGCCTTTTGTTTTAGGTGCGCACCATCGTCAGGATGGTCCAGTCTGTGATCTGATCACGCGCCTTTAGGGCAAAACCAGCTTCTTCATAGACAGCGATGACGCTATCGGCTTGTTCGTTCAAAATGCCCGACAAGATGATATACCCGCCGGGCACGACATTGCCGCCCATTTCAGGGGCAAGGGCAACCAGCGGGCCTTTCAGGATGTTCGCAAACACCAGCTGATACGGCGCACGCGCGCGCAGCGGGGCGGCGTCAAAGCCTGCCGCCTCGACGCAGATCACGCGGCCATCCATGCCGTTTGCCGCCACGTTGGCAGCCGCAACATCCACCGCCACCGGGTCGATATCGCTGGCGATCACCGTTTCGGGCCACAGATGCGCTGCGGCCATGGCCAGAACGGCTGTGCCCGCGCCGATATCGGCGGTGTTGGCCGAATGGAACCCTTCATCCGCCAGCCGGTCAAGCGCCAGCAGGCAGCCCAAAGTGGTGCTGTGGTGGCCGGTGCCAAAGGCCATGGCGGCCTCGATCAACAGGGGCATGCGGCCCGCGGGCACCTTGTCGGCGTCATGGCTGCCATAGACGAAGAACCGGCCCGCCTCGACGGGCGATAGCTCGCGCTTGACCTTGGCCACCCAGTCGACATCGGGCACCTCGGACACGACGAACGGTTTCGCGCCATAGCTGACGGCGATCAGATCCAGCATGATCTCGTCGGGTTTTTCCTCGAAATGCACGCCGATCTCGTACAGGCCCGAGCCGTCCTCGATCTCGAAAACGCCGACGCCAAAAGGCTCCAGCTCTTCCAGCGCTTCGCCCAGCGCCTCGGCGCTGTCTTGGTCGGGGGCGGTCGTGTGGGCCGAATACATCGTCATATGGATCGCTTTCGTTCAGACGCCAAGGCCGATGGGGCAGGTCACGCCAGTGCCGGCGATGCCGCAATACCCGTCGGGGTTCTTGGCCAGATATTGCTGGTGGTAATCTTCGGCGTAGAAATAGTTTGGCACGTCCGCGATTTCGGTGGTGATCGCACCAAAGCCCGCATCGCCCAAACGCGCGCCAAAGGCATCGCGCGAGGCCAGCGCCGCTTGCTTTTGCGCCGCACTATAGGTGTAGATCGCCGAGCGGTATTGCGTCCCGCGGTCGTTGCCCTGACGCATGCCTTGGGTCGGGTCGTGATTTTCCCAGAACACTTTCAGCAGGTCGTCATAGCTGATCTGAGCGGGGTCGAAGACCACGCGCACAACCTCGGTATGGCCGGTCAGGCCGGTGCAGACCTCCTCGTAAGTTGGGTTCGGGGTGTAGCCACCCGCATACCCGACCGACGTCGAGATCACGCCGGGCAACTGCCAGAACACACGCTCGACCCCCCAAAAGCAGCCCGCGCCGAACATGGCAACTTCTGCGCCTGCGGGCACGGTGTGCAGATCACTGCCGTTGACGAAGTGCGTCGTGGCGGTGGGAATGGCGTTGGCGCGGCCCGGCAATGCGTCTTGCGGGGCGACCATCACGTCCTTGGTTCCAAAAAGCGAGAACATGGTAACGGCCTTTCAATGGATTGGATGGCCCCAATATAAACATCGAGGCCGCGCATTTCGACTATTTGTTCTTCACAAGAAGGATTGCGGGTCAATGTCAATGGTCAGCCGCATCTCAGGTGGTAACGGCAGGGCGCACCACTGCGCCAAAGCCGCCTGCAAATGCACCGATTTAGCGGCCTTCACCAGTAGCCGCACGCGGTGCCGCCCGCGCACCCGCGCGATGGGTGCTGGCGCGGGACCGTAAACCTCAATCCCGCGCGCGCGCAGCGGGTCAGCGGCGCGCTGCAGGCGGTTGCCGATATCAAACGCCGCCTGCAAATCGGGAGAGGAGATGATGATTCCCGCCATGCGGCCATAGGGCGGCACGCCTGCGGCGCGGCGCTGGTCGGCCTCGGCCTGCCAGAAACCTTCGTCATCGCCCGACAAAATGGCCCGCAAAACGGGGTGTTCGGGCTGATAGGTTTGCAGCAAGGCCACGCCTTTCGCAGCGGCCCGCCCTGCCCGTCCGGCCACTTGGCGCATCAGTTGGAATGTCTTTTCCGCCGCCCGCAGATCCGAGCCCTGCAGGCCTAGGTCGGCGTCAATCACCCCGACCAACGTCAGATTAGGAAAATTGTGCCCCTTGGCGACGATCTGGGTGCCAATGATGATGTCGGCCCCGCCATCGGCGATCTCGGCAATTCTTTCCTTCAGCGCGCGGGCGGTGCCAAACAGGTCGGATGACAGCACGACGACACGCGCCTCGGGGAAGGTGCGCTTGGCTTCTTCCTCTAACCGCTCGACCCCGGGGCCGACGGGCACCATCTTGCCCTCGACCCCGCACGAGGGGCAGGCATCCGGCACGGGGCGCTGCGCGCCGCATTGGTGACAGACCAAGCGGTTCAGGAAGCGGTGTTCGACCATGCGGGCGTCGCATTCCTCGCAGGCGACCTGCTGGCCGCAGGCGCGGCACAGGGTGACGGGCGCAAAGCCGCGCCGGTTCAGAAACAGCAACGACTGTTCGCCCCGCTGCAGCCGCTGCAGCACCGCGCCTTGCAGGGTGGGCGATATCCAATGCCCCCCAGCCAGCTTTTCGGCCCGCATATCGATGGCGTGCATGTCGGGCATCACGGCGACGCCAAAGCGGGAATGCAGGTCGATGCGGGCGTATTTGCCGCTATCGGCATTCGCCCATGTTTCCAAACTGGGCGTGGCCGAGGCCAGCACAACATGTCCCCCGTTCAGGCTGGCGCGCAGCACCGCCATATCGCGGGCGTTATACAGCACCCCGTCACCCTGCTTGTAAGACCCGTCGTGCTCCTCGTCCACTACGACCAACCCGAGGTCTTGGAACGGTAAAAACAGCGCCGAGCGCGCGCCAACCACCACTTGCGCGTCACCTGTGCCGATCATCTTCCAGACACGGCGCCGCTCGGTCATCGTGATGCCCGAATGCCATTCGGCGGGGCGGGCCCCAAAGCGTTCCTCGACACGCCGCAGAAATTCGCCAGACAGAGCGATTTCGGGCAGCAGCACCAAGGCTTGGCGGCCTTGGCGGAGGGCCTCGGCGACGGCCTCCAGATAGACCTCGGTCTTGCCCGAGCCTGTCACCCCCTTCAGCAGCGTGGTGCCATATTGGCCGCTGGCGACGGATTGGCGCAGCTTGGCAGCCGCGTCGGCCTGATCCTCGGTCAAGGTCTTGCTGGGATGGGCGGGATCAAGACGGGGAAACGGCAAATCGCGCGGGGCGACTTCCTCGGCCAAGGCCCCGGCCTTGACCATCCCCTTGATGACCGAAGGCGTCACGCCAGCAGCCTCGGCCAACTCGCCCAATGTAAACGCCAACCCGCTGAAATCGGCCATCACCGACAGCACGGCCTGCCGTGCAGGGGTCATGCGGTCGGGCGTTTGGCCGGTCGCGCGGTAAATCAGCCGCGTCGCCTCGTCCAATTGCGGGGCGCGCACGGTCATCCGCAGCATTTGGTGCAGCGGCGACAGCGTGTAATCAGCTACCTTTTCCAAGAACCGCCGCATCTCATCCCGCAGGGGGGGCGCATCGTGCAGGCGCGTGATGGCGCGCACCTTGGCAAGGTCGTAGTTGCCCTGCCCCGCCCCCCAGACCACGCCCAACACTTTACGCGGCCCCAAAGGCACCTCGACCAACGCACCCAGATCGCAACCGCCTTCGGGGGCGCGGTAATCCAGCATGCGGTCGATGGGCTGGGTCGTTAGAACCGATACCAGCGCGCCTTCGGAGAAGTCGGGTTGCATCACAGGGCGGCAACCTCGGCCACGGCAGTTTCGATGATGCGCAGGCAAGCAGGGGTCGAGAAGCGGTGGTCTGCCCCCTTGACCAGCGTCAGGCGAATATCCTCGCCCGTGACGTGATCCAGCAGGCGATAGGCAACCTGCGGCGGCACGTCGACATCGGCGGTGCCTTGCAACAGGCGCACGGGGAACGGCAGATGCAACGGGGTGCGCAGAACCAGATTGCTGCGGCCATCCTCGACCAGTTTCAGCGTGTAGGGGTAAGGCGCGCCATATTCGGACGGCTGCAAGATGCGGCCATGAGTCTGCATTTCTTGCTTTTGCGCATCGTTCAGGCTGGCCCAGACCAGATCTTCGGTAAAATCGGGCGCTGCTGCAATAGTGACCAGACCGGCCAACCGTTCGGGAAAGGCGCGTGCCAGCAGCAGCGAGATCCACCCGCCCATGGACGAGCCCACCAAGACGACCGGCCCATCGATACGCGCCAGCACCGCGCGCGCATCCGCCGCCCAATCGCCAATGCAGCCGTCGGTAAATTCCCCGCCCGAAATACCGTGGCCGGAATAGTCGAACCGCATGAAGCCAAGGCCCCGCGCCTGCGCCCATTCGCGCAGGGCCAGCGCCTTGTTCCCTTCCATATCCGAACGGTAGCCGCCGCAGAACATGACCGTCGGCCCCTGCCCCCGCAGATGCTCAAACGCAATGTCGCGCCCTTCGGGTGTGATGAAACGTTCGATCATGGCATGGCCCCCTCTGATGTTGGTGTGAAAGTGGCCCCTTCGCCCCCCAAAGACAAGACTTGACGCCGCCGCGCCACAGGATCACAAAGCCGCCCGTAACATAACCCGCAACCGGGCGTTCTGTGGGCGCCAAACCGACGAGGAGCTAGGCTAATGGCCAAGATTTCCCTGACATTCCCCGATGGCAACAGCCGTGAATATGACGCAGGCGTCACGCCTGCCGAAGTTGCGGCCAGCATCTCGACCTCGCTGGCGAAAAAGGCCGTCTCGGCCTATGTCGACGGCAAGCATTGGGATCTGCAATGGCCGATCACGGCCGATGCGACGATCGCCCTCAATACCCTGAAGGACGAAGCTCCCGCGCTGGAACTGGTGCGCCACGATCTGGCCCACATCATGGCCCGCGCCGTGCAAGAGCTGTGGCCCGACACGCAAGTGACCATCGGTCCCGTCATCGAAAACGGCTGGTACTACGACTTTGACCGCGCCGAGCCGTTCACCCCCGACGATCTGGGGCTGATCGAAAAGAAGATGAAAGAGATCATCAACGCCCGTGATCCGGTGAAAACCGAGGTCTGGGATCGCGCGCGCGCCATCGCCTATTACCAAGACCGCGGCGAGCCCTATAAGGTCGAGCTGATCGAAGCCATTCCGGGGAACGAGCCGCTGCGGATGTACTGGCACGGCTATTGGCAAGACCTGTGCCGCGGCCCGCACCTGCAAAACACCGGCCAAGTTCCCGCCGACGGGTTCAAGCTGATGTCGATTGCCGGCGCTTACTGGCGCGGCGATTCGAACCGTGCGCAGTTGCAGCGCATCTACGGCGCGGCCTTCTTGAACCGCGAGGATTTGAAGGCTTACCTGCACCGGCTGGAGGAAGCCGCCAAGCGCGACCACCGCAAGCTGGGCAAGGAGATGGACCTGTTCCACATGCAAGAGGAGGCCCCCGGCCAAGTCTTCTGGCACCCGAACGGATGGACGATCTACACTGCACTGCAAGACTACATGCGCCGCCGCCAGCGCAAAGACGGCTATGTCGAAGTGAACACCCCGCAAGTCGTCAACCGCCTGCTGTGGGAAAAGTCGGGCCACTGGGAAAACTACCGCGAGAATATGTTCATCGTGGAAGTGGACGAGGAAGGCGCCAAGGAAAAAGTCGTCAACGCGCTGAAGCCGATGAACTGCCCGTGCCACGTGCAGATCTTTAACCACGGCCTGCGATCCTACCGAGAACTGCCGCTGCGGATGGCCGAATTCGGGTCTTGCGCGCGGTACGAACCCTCGGGGGCGCTGCACGGCATCATGCGCGTGCGCGGGTTTACGCAAGACGATGGCCACATCTTCTGCATGGAAGACCAGATCGAATCCGAGACCAAGAAATTCATCGAATTTCTGGCCAGCGTCTATGCGGATCTGGGCTTTGACAGCTGGCGCGTAAAGCTGTCGACCCGCCCCGAAAAGCGGATCGGCTCCGAGGAAAGCTGGGATCACGCCGAACAAAGCTTGGGCAACGCCTGCCGCAAAGCCGGTTACGATTTCGAGGTGCAGGAAGGCGAAGGCGCCTTCTATGGCCCCAAGCTGGAATTCGTGCTGACCGACGCCATCGGCCGTGACTGGCAGTGCGGCACGTTGCAAGTCGACCCCAACCTGCCCGAGCGTCTGGACGCCAACTACATCGGCCAAGACGGCGCGAAGCACCGCCCGATCATGCTGCACCGTGCCTGCCTCGGCTCGTTCGAGCGGTTCGTGGGTATCCTGATCGAAAACTTCGCGGGTAAGCTGCCGTTCTGGCTGGCCCCGCGCCAAGTCGTTGTCGCCTCGATCGTATCGGACGCTGATGATTACGTGGCCGAAGTTGTCGCCAAATTGGCCGAGGCCGGCGTGCGCGCCGAAGCCGACACCCGCAACGAGAAGATCAACTACAAAGTGCGCGAGCACAGCTTGGGCAAAGTGCCGTTGATCTTGGCCATCGGTGCCCGCGAGGTCGAGGAGCGGACCGTAACCGTACGCCGTCTGGGCGAGACGCAGACCGCCACAATGACGCTGGACGAGATCATCGCAGAAACCGAAGCAGCGGCCCTGCCGCCGGATCTGCGCTAAAGCAAAAAAGGGGGGCTTCGGCCCCCCTTTTTCATTTCAGGACTGCCGCCTGAACGTCCGGCTTCCAGCCCAGATACCATTGACCATCTTTGAAAATCGCGGGGCGCTTCATCAGTGTGGGGTGGTCGCGCAGCAGTTCGGCAGCCGGGCGGGCGCGCTCGGCCTCGCTCAGGCCGCGCCATGTGGTCGAGGCGCGGTTAATCGCCTTGTCGCCATGCGCGGCCACAATGGCGGCGATGTCATCGTCGCGCAGGCCATCTTTGCGCACGTCCGTGACCTCTAGTGTGATTCCCGCGCCTTCCAGCGCCACCCGCGCTTTGCGTGCGGTATCGCATGTCGACAAACCGATGAATTTCATTACTGCCCTCTCGTTGTGCAAATCGCGGACCTGCGCGCTATTTCGTGCTGTCGCGCGCGGTTCATGTTTGATTTTTTCGCTGAAAGCCCAAAGCTGGACAAGTCACGGCTGGCAGCTTTCCGCCGAAATCTGCGCCATCAGCCACAGTAAGGCCGCATAAGCGGGTTCGAATGTAAGGGGAGAGACGCGATGCCCAATGGCACCGTTAAATGGTTCAACGCCACCAAAGGCTACGGTTTTATCGCCCCCGACGGCGGCGGCAAAGATATTTTCGTGCATATCTCGGCAGTCGAGCAAGCAGGTTTGACCGGTTTGAGCGACGATCAGAAAGTAACATTTGACCTGATCGAAGGGCGCGACGGGCGCGAAATGGCAGGGAACCTGAAGGCGGACTGAAACACCACGACGCCACGGCGCAAACAGCTATTGTACAAAGTGCTCACGTGCGCTTGCATCACGACTGTCGCGGGGACATTCTGCGGCAGACACAGCAAGGCGGAATAGATGCAGCGCACTCTGGGAATTATCGGCGGCTCGGGTCTTTATGACATCGCGGGCCTAACAGGGGCGCGCTGGGAACAGGTCGAAACGCCATGGGGCGCCCCGTCAGATGCGCTGCTGACGGGCCATATCGGCGAAACCCGCATTGTTTTCTTGCCCCGCCACGGTCGCGGCCACGTCCACAGCCCCAGTGCTATCCCCTATCGCGCCAATATCGACGCGCTAAAGCGGCTGGGCGTGACGGATGTAGTTTCGATTTCCGCCGTCGGGTCGTTCCGGCAAGCGCTGGCCCCCGGGCACTTCGTGATCGTCGACCAGTTCATCGACCGTACATTTGCGCGGGAAAAGTCGTTCTTCGGCACGGGGTGCGTGGCGCATGTAGGCTTTGGCCACCCCACCTGCACGCGTCTGGGCGATGCTGTTGCGGCCGCTGGCGCGGCAGCCGGCCTGACGCTGCACCGAGGCGGCACCTATCTGGCGATGGAGGGGCCGCAGTTTTCCACCCACGCCGAAAGCCTGCTGTACAAAAACTGGGGCTGTAGCGTCGTCGGCATGACTGCCATGCCCGAGGCAAAGTTGGCCCGCGAGGCCGAAATGTGCTACGCTACCGTCGCGATGGTGACCGATTATGACAGCTGGCATCCCGACCACGACAGCGTGGATGTCGCCGCCGTTATCGCCACCCTCGGCGCGAATTCTGCGGGGGGAAAGGCACTGGTTGGCGCGCTGCCTGCGGCGCTTGGCCCTGCGGGCTCCTGCCCTTGCGGCTGCGACCGCGCGCTGGACAACGCCATCATGACCGCCCCCGATAAACGCGACCCTGCACTGCTGGCCAAACTGGACGCAGTCGCAGGCCGCATCTTGTGACTAGACCAAAGGTGACCCTGTTGAAAACGGTTCAAGACTACATCCGCACCATCCCCGACTTCCCGCACGCAGGCATTTTGTTCCGCGATGTGACGACCCTGTTCGGCGACCCGCGCGGGTTTCGCATGGCCGTCGACCAGATGCTGCACCCGTTCACGGGGCAGCGCATCGACAAAGTCGCGGGGCTAGAGGCGCGCGGGTTCATCTTGGGCGGGGCGGTAGCGCACCAACTGGGCGTCGGGTTCGTGCCCATCCGCAAAAAAGGCAAGCTGCCGTGGAAAACGATCGAGCAGGACTATGCGCTGGAATATGGCACCGCCACTGTTGAAGTCCACGAAGACGCCATCGCCCCCGGCGAGCGTGTGCTGCTGATCGACGACCTGATCGCCACCGGAGGCACCGCCGAGGCCGGCATTAAGCTGATCCAGCGCCTGCAAGGCGAGGTTGTCGCCTGTTCCTTCGTGATCGACCTGCCCGATCTGGGCGGGCGCAAGCTATTGGAAAATATGGGCATGACGGTGCATGCCCTGTGCACTTTTGACGGCCACTAACGCAGCATCGCACCCGGGTTCATGATGCCGTTCGGGTCAAGCACCGCCTTGATCCGGCGCATCATGTTCAGTCGAACCGGGTCGGAATAACGCTCCACATCGCCAACCTTCAAGCGGCCAACGCCGTGTTCGGCGCTAAACGATCCGCCCATTTCAACGGCCAGATCATGCACGATGCGGGAAATCTGGCTACGGATCCCCTCGTAGATCGCGCGGTTTTCGCCCGCCCGCGGGAAGGCGTTGTAGTGCAAGTTGCCGTCGCCAAGATGCCCGAAACAGTTGATCCGTAGCGGGGCGACGTCATGGATGCGCCGCGCGGCTTCGGGGATGAAATCCGGAATGCGCGACAGCGGCAGCGAAATGTCGTGCGAGGCGACCGACCCGATCAGGCGATTCCCCTCGGGGATCGTCTCGCGGATCGTCCACAGCCGCTCGGCCTCGGCCAAAGTGGTGGCGATCAGACCGTCGTACACCAACCCGCGTTCGCTGGCGGCGGTAAAGATGTGTTCCAGCACCGCTTCGACGTCCGCCCCCGCGGGCAAACCAATACGCAGCAGAACCTGCCAATCGGGCAAGGGCTGCAAGGGTGAGGCTTGCAGAAGGCCAGTCTCCATTAGGAATTCGAAACCGACGCGCGACATGAGTTCGAACCCCGAAACACCCTCGCCCACGATATCGCGCGACAGCGACAGCAGCGATAGCGCAGCAGCAGGACTTTCGACAGCCAGCAGCGCCGTGGCCTCGACGGCGGGAATCGTGGCCAGCTTCAGCGCGGCGCCGGTGATCACGCCCAGCGTGCCTTCGGCCCCGATGAATATATCGCGCAGGTCGTAGCCGGTATTATCTTTGTGCAAGCGCGTCAGCCCGTGCCAGATCTCGCCCTCGGGGGTGACGACCTCCAATCCCAGGCATTGCGCGCGCGCCGTGCCATAGCGCAGCACGTTCAGGCCGCCCGCATTGGTGGACAGCAACCCGCCGATGCGCGCCGTCCCCTCGGACCCCAGCGACAGGGCGAACATCTTGCCCGCATCGCGCGCGGCTTGTTGCAGATCGGCCAGAACGGCACCTGCATCTGCAATCATCACGCCTTCTTCGGGGTAGATTTCCCGCACTTTCGTCATACGCGACAGCGACAGGATCACGGGAATGCGGCCCTCGGTCAGCACCTGCGCGCCGACCAGCCCCGTGCCCCCGCCGTGCGGCACGATCCCGACACGCGCGTCGTAGCATGCCTTGACCAGCGCTGCGACCTGTTCGGTCGTGTCCGGCGCAACCACCACGCCTTTGCCCTTATAGCGCCCGCGCGGCTCGGTTAGAAAGGTGTCGCTCGCCTCCAAAAACGCGGCTGCGGGCAGGATATCCCGCAGGCCGGTGATGAAAGATTCGTCCGCGTCGTTCAGTTCAACCGACATCTGTTTTCCCCCGCCTGTCGCTGCGCAGATTCGCATAGAGGACGTGGTTGCGCCAACGCCCGCTGATCTGCAGATAGCTTTGGGCCACGCCCTCGTATTTATAACCGCATGTTTCCAGCAGCCGCCGCGACGGTGTGTTTTCGGGCAAACAGCCCGCCTCGATCCGCGACAGATCCATCGTATTGAAGGCGTAGGCGACGATGCCGTTCAACGCCTCGCGCATGTAGCCGTGGCGCGCGTAGGGCGCGCCCATCCAGTAGCCCGTCGTCGCCGTTTGCGCAGGCCCCCGCCGGATATTGTCCAACGTCACACCGCCCAGCAACACCCCGTCGGCCTTGCGAAACAGCATGACAGGGATCGCCTGTTCCTGTTTGATCGCCCGCCGAGACCAGTAGACGCGATTGGTGAAGGCCCGTAGGGTCAGGTGGTCATGGGCCCAGGATGGCTCCCACGGTTGTAGGAAGTCGATAGACGCACGGCGCAGGTCGCGCCACGCGATGAAATCGTCCTGCTCCGGCGGGCGCAAGATCAGACGCTCGGTCTCGATTTGCACCAAGGGTGAGCGCCGGAACAGGATCATGTCACGCCGCCAGTTGCGCCTTCAGCGCCGCCAGATCGGGCGCTGCATCCGCGGGTCCATACAGTGCCAGCGACATGCGCGCGTCCGCCATGTTGGCAGCAAAGCCGCGCAACTGCGGCAGGGTCACTGCGTCGATTTTGGCGACGGCTTCCGACAGATCGGGCACGCGGCCCCACAGCGCCAGCATACGTGCCAAACGCTCGGCCCTGTTCGACGAGCTTTCTTGCCCCATCAACAGGCCAGCTTTCATCTGGGCTCGTGCTCGGTCCAGCTCGGCCTGCGACAGATCACTGGCCGCACGGCCCAGCTCGACCATGGTCAGGCGGGAAAGATCGGCGATCTGCTCGGCCGAGGTGCCGGCGTAAATCGTGGTGGCGCCGGTATCTTCCGATGCGCCGGTCTGCGCGAAGATCGTGTAGCACAACCCGCGCTTTTCACGGATCTCCTGAAACAGCCGCGAGGACATACCGCCACCCAGCGCGCTGGACCACAGTTGCGCGGTGTAGATGTCGCTGTCGCGCACGCCCGGCCCTTCGATGGCGAGGGCGAAGTGCACTTGTTCCAGCGCGCGAATCTCGCGCCGCTCGCCAATGGTAAAGCGCGCGGGTTCAATCCCCGACAGGCTGCCGCGTTTGGTCATGTGCCCGAACAGCGTTTCGGCCTGCCGCACGATCTGGTCGTGATCGACGCCGCCCGCCGCGCAGAGGATCATCTGGTCGGGCGTGTAATGCGCGTTCACAAAGCGGCGCAGGTCGTCTTGCTGGAAGCTGGACACGCGTTCGGCTGGGCCCAGAATGCTACGGCCAATGGCCTGATCCTGATAGCAAACCTCTTGCAGCCAGTCGAAAATGATATCGTCCGGCGTATCAAACGCCTGCCCGATTTCCTGCAAGATCACGCCGCGCTCGACCTCGATCTCGTTCAGGTCGAAGGTCGGGTTCAGCAAAATGTCGGAAACGATATCCATCGCCAAGGGCACGTCGCCCGACAGGACGCGGGCGTAATAGGCCGTCGTCTCGCGCGAGGTGTAGGCGTTGATATAGCCGCCCACGTCCTCGATCGCCTCGGCGATTTGCAGCGCGCTGCGGGTTTTCGTGCCCTTGAACGCCATGTGTTCCAAGAAGTGCGCGATGCCATTTTCGGCTTCAGCCTCGTGACGGCCGCCTGCATTTACCCAAATGCCGATGGTCGCCGATTGCAGTCCGGGCATCACCTCGGTTGCGATGCGAAAGCCGTTGGACAGGGTATGAATCTGAACGGTCAAGGGTTCAGTTGCTCCTTGATAAAGGTTTCCAGCGCCGCAAGATCGTTGGGCAAGCGGGTCTGGCGTTCGGGACGGTCGAACAGGTCGGCCAAATGGGGCGGCAGCGCGGGGCGGATGCCGGTGGCGCGTTCGACAGCGTCGGGGAATTTGGCGGGATGCGCGGTGGCCAGTGTGATCATCGGCACGCCAGAGAGATAGTCACGCGCAACCTTCACTGCAACGGCGGTATGCGGGCAAATCAGCTCGCCAGTCTCGGCCAGTGTGCGCGCAATTTCGGCCAGTGTCTCGTCTTCGGACGCGCGGCCCGAGGCGAAACCGTCGCGCAAAAACGCCAGCGCGCCCTGCCCGACGGTGAAGCCGCCATCAAGCTGCAACGCCTGCATCTGATCGGTCACAACCTTCGGGTCGCGGCCATAGGCATCGTAAAGCAGCCGTTCGAAGTTCGACGACACCTGAATATCCATCGACGGGCTGATCGACGGTGCCACGCCGTTCTTCATATGCGCGCCTGTTTGCAGGGTGCGGTGCAGAATGTCGTTCTGGTTGGTCGCGATGACCAACTTCTCAATCGGCAAGCCCATTTTGCGCGCAATGTAACCGGCAAAAATATCGCCGAAATTGCCGGTCGGCACGGTAAAGCTGACGGGCCGCAGGGGGCCGCCAAGGCTGACGGCGGCGGTGAAGTAATAAACGACTTGCGACAGCACCCGCGCCCAGTTGATAGAGTTGACCCCCGCCAGACTGACAGCGTCGCGGAATTCGAAATCGTTGAACATATCCTTCAGGCGCGCTTGGCAATCGTCGAAATCGCCGTCCAGCGCGATGGCGCGCACGTTGCTTTCTGCGGGCGTCGTCATCTGGCGGCGCTGCACTTCCGACACGCGACCGTGCGGGAATAGGATGAAGACATCGACGTTCGCCAAACCGCGAAACGCCTCGATCGCAGCAGAACCAGTATCGCCCGATGTCGCGCCGACAATCGTGATCCGCTGACCCGAACGGGCCAAGGCGGCCTGCATCAGCTGGCCGATTACCTGCATGGCGAAATCTTTGAACGCCAGTGTCGGGCCGTGGAACAGTTCCAGCAAGAAGTGGTTCGGTGCCAATTGGGAAAGCGGGGCGCGCGCGACGTGGTTGAAGTTAGCGTAGGCAGCTTCGATCAGCGCGCGCAGCTCATCAGGTGCGAAGCTATCGCCGACGAATGGCGTCAGCACGCGCAGGGCGACTTCCTCGTAGCTGAGGCCCGCGAAGTCTGCAATTTCATCCGCTGTGAAGGTCGGAACGGTTTCGGGGATATAGAGCCCGCCGTCGCGGGCAAGGCCGGTCATCATCGCCTGTTCGAAAGTCAGAACAGGTGCCGCCCCGCGGGTCGAGATGTAGCGCATATCAGTCCTTCTTCACAGTATGTACGCCGCGCCAGATGAAACCACCTGTCATGACGACCCAGATAATCGCCAGCGTGAACCAAGTCATAGCATAGCCGAAGTGGTTGTTTGCAATACCTTCGACAGTAATCGGCGCGGGAATCGGCGGCAGTGCGGGCGATACGCTGCGGGCGATCACCAGAACGGGCTCGGTTTTCAGTGCCTCGGCCATCGCGGGCACATCGCGCGCGTACCACACATCCCCTTCGGGCGCGGGGGTGAAGCCGTCAACCTCGACCGGCCAGTGCACATTACCTGTCACGGTGACTTCATCGGCCACGTAGGGCGCGGTTTTCCTATCCTGCGGAACGAATCCCAGATCGACCATGATACGACGTTGGTCATCGGTCACCATCACCGCGATGATGCGATAGCCCGCGCCATCCAGCGGTGCGAAAACGAAAAGCTGCTGGCCGGGCAGTTCCCCCTCGACATGGACAGACAGCCGCGTGTCTGTGCTGGGGTCGGGATTTTCGGGCAGCGCCACGGGGGGGGCTGCGATGCGCGCGCCGATTTCGTCAAGGATCGCCTCTTTCCAAATCAAGCGCTCCATCTGCCAAACGCCAAGGCCGATCAGGATCGAAAAACCGCCAAGCCCGAAGATCAGCGAGAACCAAAACTTGCGCGAGAACGAGCCCACATGCCACCCCGTTTCATGAGAAAACGCGCAGGCCAGAGCCCGCGCGTTCGCCTTAACCTAAAGCTGAAGCTGCGCCAAGGGCGCAGCTAAAGGATCAGTGTGCGCTACCGCCAGCACCCCAGATGTAGACGGCGACGAACAGGAACAGCCAGACGACGTCAACGAAGTGCCAGTACCAAGCGGCCATTTCGAACCCGAGGTGTTGCTTGGGCGTGAAAGCGCCGCGCAGCAGGCGGATCAAGCAGACCAACAGGAAGATCGAGCCGATCAGGACGTGCGCGCCGTGCAGGCCGGTCGCCATGAAGAAGACGGCGCCGTAAACGTTGCCCGAGAAGCTGAATTCACCGCCGTGGACGATTTCATAGTATTCATAGGCTTGGCACATCGTGAAGATCCAGCCGAGGCCGATCGCGACAGCCAGACCAATGGCGGCCTTGCGACGCTCGTTATGCACGATGGCGTGGTGTGCCCATGTACAGAACGCGCCCGAGGTGACCAGCAGGATCGTGTTGACCAGCGGCAGGTGCCACGGGTTCAGCGTGCTGACGCCTTCGGGCGGCCAAACGCCGTAGTTCAGCGGGAAGCTGCCGTCAGCCGCCATCGGGTGCAGCGCGTATTTGAAGAATGCCCAGAAAAACGCACCGAAAACCATCACTTCCGAAGTGATGAACAGCATGAACGAATAGCGCACGCCGATACGGACGACCGGGGTATGCTCGCCTGCGTTAGCTTCGCGGCTGATGCTGGCCCACCACGAGTAGAGCGAGAAGATCAGCACGGCAAAGCCGACAAAAGCGACGATCATGAAGGTATGACCAGCACCAGCCGAAAGCGTGGCGTTTGCACGCATGCTTTCAAACCAATGCGCTGCGCTGAACAGCATGGTAAAGAGCGAAACGGCCGTCGCAAGCGGCCAAATCGAGGGGGGAAGAATTTGGTAATCGTGATTTTTGACGCTTGCCATCGGCGGAGTCCCTCGGGATTTTCTTTCAGTTCTGTATGGCGGCAGGAGCGCCGCTTGTCAAAGGTTCACCGCCCTGTGATGCAAGACCAGCTTGCAAGAAATCCGCAGGAACGGCGTTTTCATAGAAAGTGTAGTTCAAGGTAATCGCGTTGACGAACTTCGCCTCGCGGTGATTCACTATTTCGGGGTCGACGTAGAAGCTGACCGGCATCAAAACCGTCTCGCCTGGCTGCAGGACCTGCTGGGTAAAGCAGAAGCATTCAATCTTGTCGAAGAACTCGCCCGCCGAATAGGGGGCGACGTTGTAAGCTGCCTGCCCCGCGACCGGATGGTCCGCAAGGTTCGTCGCCTCGTAGAAAGCAAGGCCTGTCTCGCCGATGCGCATGCGCATTTCGGTTTCGACCGGACGGAAGCGCCACGGCATGTCGTCGGCGACAGCGGCTGTGAAACGCACCAAAATTTCGCGATCCAGCACAACATCGGATTCTTTGTCCGATAGCATCGTCGTTCCGCCGTATCCCGTGACCGAACAGAACCAGTTGTAGAACGGCACTGCCGCCCAAGCCAACGAGCCCATTAGGATGACCACACCACCAGCCGACAAGGCTGTCCGCGTGACGGGGGAAAGATCTTTCAGCTTTTTCACTGCGCACCTCCGGTAATTTGGCCGGGCACGATCTGGGGTCTTGCGACGTGATCGTAGGCCTCAAACTGGCTGATGTCGTCCAGCGTGCTGACCTTTACGATGGTCAACCCGAAGACGATGATGACAAAGGCAAAAAGCACCCCGAACAGGCCGTAGTTCCGACCCTTCCGGCGTTGGTGCAATTCATGTTCTACGCGAATGGCCATCAGAACCACCCTATAACAAAAGCCCAGCTGTCGATACCGAATCCCCGCAGCACCGCCTCGAGGAGGAGGACACCGAAATGGAGGAAAAGATAGCTTAGCGAAAGGCGGAAAAGTTTACGCTCGCCAGCGTAGTTGTCGGCGACCGAGTCGGCCTCGTTCCGTAGCCAGACAGTGCGGGCGGCGAGCACAAAGCGGACGTTCAGCCACAGCGAGACCAGTAGGTATGCGGGGCCACCGATAGACGTGAATGCGACGGCCAAAGCGAACGGCACCAGCAGGATGGCATAGGCCAGAATGTGGTTGCGCGTCGCGCGTTGGCCCCGTGTCGCAGTCATCATCGGCACACGCGCGTTGGCGTAGTCACCCTTGACGAACAGATCGAGCGCCCAGAAGTGCGGCGGCGTCCACATGAAGATCAGCATGAACAGCAGCATGCTTTCCAGTGACACGCCACCCGTCACCACGGCCCAGCCGACCATGGGCGGGAAAGCCCCTGCGGCGCCGCCGATGACGATATTCTGGGGGGTGCGACGTTTGATCCAGATCGAATAGATCACAACGTAGAAGAAAATGGTAAATGCCAGTAGCGCAGCCGCGACCCAGTTAGTCGCCAGATACAGCATCACGACGGCGAACGAGGCAAGCGTCAGCCCAAGACCCAAAGCCTCGCCACGCTGGACGCGGCCTGCGGGGATCGGGCGGTTACGCGTTCGACGCATGATGGCGTCGATGTCGGAATCCCACCACATGTTCAACGCACCGGCAGCACCAGCGCCAACAGCGATGCAAAGAACCGCGACAAAACCGATGAAGGGATGAACCCCGCCCGGGGCCACCACCATGCCCACAAACGCAGTAAAGATCGAGAGCGGCATGACACGCGGCTTGAGCAGAGCGAAGTAATCGCCGAACCCTGCCTCGCCAGTTTTTACGCCGACGTCTGGTTGGATGCTGCTATCAGTCATGGCGCTTCCTCTTGCTTTAGCAGATCGCCACATCCGCTAAAATCCAGAACGGGTCCGGATTTGTAAATTATCCCGGCCATCGCTGGCCGGGATGTGTACAGTGGCAGGCCCGGGTGGGCTACCGGATTAGTAAGCCGGGAATTCGTCAGCAGCTTCTTGCAGCCACTCGTCGTAAACTTCCGGGGTCACAACTTTGACGGTGATCGGCATGTAGGCGTGGTCTTTGCCGCACAGTTCCGAACACTGACCGAAGTAGATGCCTTCCATGCCGGGCTCGACCTCGAACCACGCCAGACCAATACGGCCGGGGATCGCATCTTGCTTCACGCCAAAGGCAGGGATCGTCCACGAGTGGATGACGTCGCCGCCAGTGATTTGCAGCAGGATCTTGCGGCCCGACGGGATGACCATGGCAGTATCGGTCGCCAGCAGGTAGTCGTCTTCGGTGTAGCCGTAGTATTCCAGATCGCTTGCGTCCAGCATGTAGCCGTCGAGCATGATGTTGTCGTTCGGGTAGGTGTAGTTCCAGTACCAGCTACGACCCTCGATGTTGATGACAACGTCACCTTCGGGGAATTCTTGCTGCTTGAACAGAACCGGCAGCGAGAACGCACCGATGAACACCAGGATCACGATCGGAACGATGGTCCAAACGATTTCCAGCGGGGTGTTGTGGGTGAACTGCGAAGCCTTCGGGTTACGCTTTTCATTGAAGCGGAACACAATGATCGCCAGCAGCGCCAGAACGAAAATGCTGATGCCGAAAATGATAACCAGCAGCATGTTATCCAGGAAGTGGATATCATGGGCCAGTTCGGTCGCTGCGGGTTGCAGCGCGATACCGTTGGGAATTGGACGGCCAATCACCGGTAGGTCGGTGGGCAGAACCTCGTCCGACATGTTCTGTGCGAAGGCCGCAGCTGCGGTCAGCGTACCAGCCGCAGCGGTAATGCCGCCCAACCACAGTTTTCCAAAGGTTTTTGCGATATTCATCTCTATCCCTTGTCTCGTGCAAATTGCGCGCCACCGCCCCGGGAAAGGGCCAGCTTTCGCTCATCCTTTTTTTGTGTCTTTCACACAAACCTCGCGATAGGGCAAGCGAAAGCGAGCATCCCTTGACACGCAAAGTGCGAATTCGTCCCGCCATCCCTGTTTTTCTACGGCGGCAGGCTTTATCTGATCGGGGTGCGACAATCAGAACAAGGCATGACGATGAACAATACCACTTTCCGCCCTTTTGATGAGTCGCTCGACCGCGATGTTGCGCTAGCGCAGCTGCGTGACGCTGTTGCGGGGGCCGATGATGGCGAGTTGTTTCTGGAACGGCGCCATTCCGAGGCGCTGGCGATTGATGACGGCACCCTGAAAACAGCAAGTTACGACGCGGGCGAAGGTTTTGGTCTGCGCGCCGTGCGCGGCGAGACCACGGGCTATTCCCACTCGACCGAGATTTCCGAAGCCGCGGTAAAACGCGCTGTCGCGACCGCACGCCTGGCTGTTGGCGCAGGCGGCGGCACTTTGGCCGAGGCCCCTGCCCACACCAACCGGCTGCTTTATACCGACGCCGACCCGCTGGAATCGGCGACCTTCCCCGCGAAGGTGGAAATGCTGCGGCAGATCGACGCTTTCGCCCGCGCGCTCGACCCGCGCGTCGTGCAAGTCTCGGCCAGCGTTTCGGCGGGCCTGCAACAGGTTGTCATCCTGCGCCCCGAAGGCGGCGAATACACCGACTTCCGCCCCCTCTCGCGGATGAACATCTCGATCACCATCGAACGGGATGGGCGGCGCGAAACCGGCAGCACCGGCGCAGGCGGCCGCTTTGGCCTCGACGGGCTGATGGAGCCGGCCCACTGGCAAAACGCCGCCCGCGAGGCGCTGCGGATCGCGACGGTGAATCTGGACGCCGTCCCTGCCCCTGCCGGGGTGATGGATGTGGTTCTGGGGCCGGGCTGGCCCGGCATCTTGCTGCACGAGGCCATTGGCCACGGGCTGGAGGGCGACTTTAACCGCAAGGGCGCCTCGGCCTTCGCAGGGCTGATGGGGCAGCGCATCGCTGCCCCAGGCGTGACGGTGCTGGATGACGGCACGATTCCCGACCGGCGCGGGTCGATCACCTTTGATGACGAAGGCACGCCTTCGGGGAAAAACGTGCTGATCGAAGACGGTATTCTGGTCGGTTACATGCAAGATCGTCAAAACGCGCGTCTGATGGGCGTAAAGCCCACCGGTAACGGGCGGCGCGAAAGCTTTGCCCACACGCCCATGCCCCGCATGACCAACACCTATATGCTGGCCGGAAACGCGGATCCGGCCTCGCTTGTGGCTGAACTGAAAGACGGCATCTACGCCGTCGGGTTTGGCGGCGGGCAAGTCGACATTACCAGCGGCAAATTCGTCTTCTCGTGTACCGAGGCCTACCGTGTCCGCAATGGCGTTATCGGCGAGCCTGTGAAAGGCGCAACGCTGATCGGCGATGGTGCAACGGCCCTGCAGCACATTCGCGGCATCGGCAACGACCTGCAGCTAGACCCCGGCATCGGCAACTGCGGCAAAGAGGGCCAATGGGTGCCTGTGGGCGTCGGCCAGCCCAGCCTGTTGATTGGCGGGCTGACCGTGGGGGGCGCTGGCAAATAATCAGCGCAGCGTGACGCGGCCATCGGCGAGTTCGACCTCGACCGTCTTGGCCGCTTCCAATGCCTTGGTGCTGGTCGCGACGTGGCCGTCGGCCCGCACCACGGCAAAGCCGCGCTTCAACGTGGCCTCATACCCCAAAGTTTCGCGTAGGCGGTCGAGGTTTTCGACCGCCTGTTGTTTTTGCGCCAGCAAGCGGGCAGCAGCCGCAGTCGCGCGAGTATCCAGCGTCGCGATGGTGCGGGAATCACTGTTGATGCGCGCGCGCAGCACGCTGGGGGTCAGCGCCATGCCGCGCAGCTTGGCGGCCCGCGCCTCGACACCGTTCTGCAACGCGGCATCCAGTCGCTGCGAGACAAAATCAAGGCGTTGGGCCTGCGCGGCGACAATCGCATCGGGGCGCGGTAAGGCGCGCGACAGGTCGGTCAGGCGCTGGCCGCGCCGCGTCATCGCCAGCGTGATCGCGCGGGCTTGCCGCGCCTCAAGGCTTTGCAACTGGCTCAACAAATCCATTCGCACCGGCACAGCCATTTCGGCAGCGGCGGTCGGGGTCGGCGCGCGGCGGTCGGCGGCGTAATCGATCAGCGTCGTGTCGGTTTCATGCCCCACAGCGGAAATCAGCGGGATCTGCGAGGCCGCCGCCGCGCGGACGACAACCTCTTCGTTGAACGCCCACAGATCTTCGACCGAACCGCCACCACGTGCGACGATCAGCAAATCGGGGCGGGGCATCGCGCCGCCCGGTGTCCATGTGTTGAAACCCGCAATCGCCCGCGCCACCTCGCCTGCGGCAGCTTGGCCCTGCACTGCGACTGGCCAGACGATGACCTTGCGCGGAAAACGGTCGCGCAAGCGGTGCAAAATATCGCGGATCACCGCCCCCGATGGCGATGTGACCACGCCGATCACCTCGGGCAGGAAGGGAATCGGTTTTTTGCGGGCGGGGTCGAACAGGCCTTCCTCGCCCAGCTGCGCCTTCAGCTTCTCTAGCCGGGCCATCAGGGCACCGGCACCGGCGGGGGCGATGTCTTCGATGATCATCTGGTATTTCGACTGCCCGGGGAAAGTTGTCAGGCGGCCGGTGGCGATGACTTCCAACCCCTCCTCGGGGCGGGCCGACAGGCGCGAGGCCTGTCCTTTCCAGACAACGGCGGCCAGAACCGACTTGTCGTCCTTCAGGTCCAGATAGATGTGGCCCGACGCAGGGCGCGAGATTCGCCCCAACTCGCCCCGCACCCGCACGTGCGAAAATTCGCCCTCGACCATGCGCTTTACCGCGCCCGACAGCTCCGAGACGCTGAATTCAGGCGCGTTTCCTTGGGGTGTGTCATCCTCGAACAGATCCATCGCGCGTCCTTTGTCGTCTTGCCTCGGTGTCGGGGCGACTTTAAGACCCCAAGGCAGGCAGGCAAAGGGGGCTGACGTGAAGATTCTTATCCTCGGGTCGGGCGGGCGCGAACATGCGCTGGCTTGGGCGGTCAAACAAAACGCGGCATGCAGCGGGCTGATCGTCGCCCCCGGCAACGCAGGCATCGCGCAAGACACCGAATGCCAGCCCGTCGATCCGCTGAACCCCACCGCCGTTGTGGCGCTGGCGCAGGCTAACGCGGTCGACTTCGTCATCATCGGCCCCGAGGCCCCGCTGGCCGCCGGCGTGTCCGATGCGCTGCGCGCTGCGGGCATTTTGACCTTCGGCCCCAGCCAAGCTGCGGCGATGCTCGAGGCCTCCAAGGGGTTCACCAAGGAAGTCTGCGACGCCGCAGGCGCCCCGACCGCCGCATGGGCGCGGTTTGATACCGCCGCCGAGGCGCATGCCCATGTCGACCGCGAGGGCGCGCCGATTGTCATCAAGGCCGACGGTTTGGCCGCAGGCAAGGGCGTTACCGTCGCTATGACGGCGACCGAGGCGCATGAGGCCATCGAATCCCTGTTCGCGGAAAACGGGGCCGAGGTCGTCATCGAAGAATTCATGGACGGCGAAGAAGCCAGCTTCTTCGTTCTGTTCGATGGCCACACTGCCCTGCCCGTAGGTTCGGCCCAAGACCACAAGCGGGTGTTTGACGGCGACAAAGGCCCGAACACCGGCGGTATGGGCGCCTATTCGCCCGCCCCCGTCTTCACCCCCGCAATCGAACGACAGGTGATGGACGAGATCATCCGCCCGACGATGGCGGAAATGGCGCGTCGCGGCGCCCCCTTTCAAGGGGTGCTTTTTGCGGGGCTGATGATCAAAGACGGGCGCGCCCGTTTGGTGGAATACAACGTCCGCTTCGGCGACCCCGAATGTCAGGCGCTGATGATGCGCCTTGGGCCGCAGATTCTGGATGCCTTGCTGGCCTGCGCCACAGGGCAGTTGCAGAACGTGCAGCTAAGTTGGGCGGACGACCACGCGATCAGCGTTGTCATGGCCGCGCAGGGCTACCCCGGGGATTATGTGAAAGGCACCGCGATTCGCGGGCTTGCGACCCTGCCCGACGACCCCGACCACAAGGTCTTTCATGCGGGCACCACGCTGGGGGCCGATGGCGGTATTCTGGCCAACGGGGGCCGTGTTTTGGCCGCAACCGCGCGCGGCAGCAGCCTGAAAGTTGCGCAAATCGCGGCTTATCACATGATCGACGCTATCGATTGGCCCGAGGGATTCTGCCGCCGCGACATCGGCTGGCGCGCGCTTTAGCGAAGCGCGCGGACAGCGGCGGGCAAGCAAGACAGCGGCAGGATGACCAACATCCCGGCCCGCGCGGGGCGCAGCGTAATGCGCCCCCCCGCCGCGCTGTTCGACACCCCCGTGCGACCCAGCGAATCGAATACCAGCCCCGCCGTGGGCCACACCAGCCCCGTGCTATCGCACCCCATCACGGCCAGCGGAAACAGCGAAACCGGCGTGCCTGCCGGCAGATCAAAATCCAGCGTCGGCGGGCAGTGGAAGATGATGCTTTCATCCGTCAGAACGATGCAGCGCTGCGCAGGATTTCCGCCCAGTGCCCCGAGCACCGCCAGCGTGTGATCGGCGCGCCCGCCCCAAAAACCGACCGCCAGCCGCAAGGGGGCCTCGGTCCAGCGCAGGGCTTTCTCGAAATCGGTGGTGATCTGTTCCTCGATCCGGTGCAGGCGGCCCGTAAAACGCGCCGCAGCGTTATCACTCAGCGAATCAAGGTCGCCCACGACCGCGTCGGGGGTCAGACCCATTCGCAAACAGGCATCGGCACCGCCATCAACCGCGACAAGCGCAGCCGTAAAATCGCGCGCGGCCTGCACCACGCTGGCCGCGCACGGCACGGGGCCGACCAACAGTAGCGGATTGTCGAAAGGAATAGGTTTCAGTCTGCGCCCCTTCTAAGCTAACGTATTGCCGAACCCTGCGATTGGCCGGATTGTGACAACCCGCGCCGCGAAAGGAAATCTGCAAACCGCCTTGGATCACCCGGCACCTTCAATGATAAGGCGGCGCAGGCGCGCGAGGAACAGAGGACAGTATGACCACACGCCAGATCGTGACTATCGCTTATGGGGATCTGACCGTATCTGTCGAGGGCTACGACGCCCCCGAAACCATCGTCGCGGCGGTCATCACGTCGTTGAAGGCGGGCACCCGCCCCGATGACGGGCCATTGATGCCGCTGCGCCTGTCCCCCGAACAGCGCGTCGACGCAACTGCGCAGGCGGACAAGGCCGAGTAACCCCGGCCTTGTAAGGGTCGATCAATCCGCGAAGGGATCGGTGACCAGAATGGTGTCGTCCCGCTCGGGCGAGGTCGACAGCAGTGCGACGGGGCACTGGATCAGTTCTTCGATACGGCGCACGTATTTGATGGCTTGGGCCGGCAGTTCAGCCCAGCTGCGCGCGCCGGCCGTGGTTTCCGACCAGCCGTCCATTTCCTCGTAGACGGGTTTGCAGCGGGCCTGTTGGTCGGCAGCGGTCGGCAGATAGTCGATCACTTCGCCGTCCAGTTCATAACCAACGCAAATCTTCAGCGTCTTGAAACCGTCCAGCACGTCCAGCTTGGTCAGCGAGATACCCGACACGCCCGAGGTCGCGCAGGTTTGGCGCACCAGCACCGCATCGAACCAACCGCAACGGCGCTTGCGGCCGGTGACGGTGCCGAATTCATGGCCCCGCTCGCCCAAACGCTGGCCGTCTTCGTCCTCCAGCTCGGCCGGGAACGGGCCTTCGCCGACGCGGGTGGTGTAGGCTTTGACGATGCCCAGCACGAAATCGATCGCGGTCGGGCCAAGGCCGACGCCCGTCGCCGCCTGACCCGCCAAAGTGTTCGACGAGGTCACAAACGGGTAGGTGCCGAAATCGACGTCCAGCAGCGCGCCTTGGGCGCCTTCGAACAAGATACGCTTGCCGCTGCGGCGGGCGTCGTTCAGCACTTTCCACACGGGGGCGGCAAAAGGCAGAACGGTCGGCGCGATTTCGAGCAGTTGCGCCAGCAGCGCGACACGGTCGACAGGCTCCAGCCCCAACCCTTTGCGCAGCGCATCATGGTGGGCCAGCAGGCGGTCGATACGGGTTTCCAGCGTGGCCTTGTCGGCCAGATCGGCAACGCGGATCGCGCGGCGGCCGACTTTATCTTCATATGCAGGCCCGATGCCGCGACCGGTGGTGCCGATCTTGGCGACACCGACAGCACCTTCGCGGGCACGGTCCAGCTCGCCATGCAGCGGCAGAATCAGCGATGTGTTCTCGGCGATCATCAAGTTCTCGGGCGTGATCTCGACGCCCTGGCCCTGCAGCTTTGCAATTTCGTTTTGCAGGTGCCACGGGTCCAGAACCACGCCGTTGCCGATCACGCTCAGCTTGCCGCCGCGCACGATGCCCGAGGGCAGCAAGCTTAGCTTGTAGACCTGCCCACCGATAACCAGCGTATGGCCAGCATTGTGCCCGCCCTGAAAGCGCGCGATGACATCTGCCCGCTCTGACAGCCAGTCAACGATCTTTCCCTTGCCTTCATCGCCCCATTGGGCGCCGACGACGACCACGTTTGCCATGCCCTGAACTCCTCGTCCGGCAAAAATACCGCGCACCCTATAGCCATTGACCGGCCAAGGGGAAACCTCTTTTTACCTTTCGGGGCGAATTGGCCTAAGGTAAAGGCACGAACCACAGCCATCAATGCCGGTTCTAGCGCCCGACGGGGGTTGCAGCGCGGAGCGGTTGCCATTAGACAGGCCCGCATCGCAGAAGTAGGACCACCATCCAATGGAAACAGTCGTTACCATCGTTCACCTGATCTTGGCTTTGGCACTGATCGGCGTGGTTCTGCTGCAGCGTTCCGAAGGCGGCGGCATCGGCCTGGGTAGCAGCGGCGGCGGTAACGCCATGCCGACCACCGGTCGTTCGGCTGCAACCGCACTGGCAAAGGCTACATGGTGGCTGGCAGGCGGCTTCATCGTTACCTCGCTGGTTTTGACCGTTCTGGCCGCTTCGGGCAACTCGGGCAGCTCGCTGATGGACAACCTCGACTCGCTGCTGCCGCCCGGCGCATCGCAGTCGACGGGCGCGCCCAGCCTTCTGCCCCCCTCGGCAACTTCGCCCGAGGCAGATTCGCTGCTGCCCAGCGGCAACTAAGCCGTCACATCCATCCACAACTTATGGAAGCGGTCTTGCCGCTTCCTACATTATTTTGCGGTCAGCGGGTTGCAAAAGCCGGCCAATTTCGGCTATAGTTAAATCCCGTGGTAAGCGCATTTCGGTGCGCTGGCCGAATGATTCTATGCACTATGATCTGGCAAACACGGGGGCTTCCACAGATGGCGCGCTATATTTTCATTACGGGCGGTGTGGTCTCCTCGCTGGGCAAGGGGCTTGCCTCGGCGGCGCTGGGTGCACTGCTGCAGGCCCGCGGCTTTTCGGTGCGCCTGCGCAAGCTTGACCCCTATCTGAACGTCGACCCCGGCACGATGTCGCCCTTTGAACACGGTGAAGTGTTTGTCACCGACGATGGCGCCGAGACCGACCTTGATCTGGGGCATTACGAACGCTTCACCGGTGTTGCCGCGCGCACGACCGATTCGATCTCCTCGGGGCGTATCTATTCCAACGTGCTCGAGAAAGAGCGTCGCGGCGATTACTTGGGCAAGACCATTCAGGTCGTGCCGCACGTGACGAATGAAATCAAAGACTTCCTCTCGATCGGCGATGACGAGGTCGACTTCATGCTGTGCGAGATCGGCGGGACTGTCGGCGACATCGAGGGCCTGCCCTTCTTCGAGGCGATCCGCCAGTTCATTCACGAACGCCCGCGCGGCGAATGCATTCTGATGCACCTGACCCTGCTGCCCTATCTGGCCGCTTCGGGCGAATTGAAGACGAAGCCGACGCAGCACTCGGTCAAGGAACTGCAGTCCATCGGCCTTGCGCCCGACGTGCTGGTCTGCCGCAGCGAACAGCCGATCCCGGAAAAAGAGCGCGAGAAGATCGCCCTGTTCTGCAACGTCCGCAAGGACGCCGTGATCCCCGCCTATGACCTGAAGTCGATTTACGAAGCCCCGCTGGCCTATCACGCTGCGGGCCTTGATGACGCTGTTCTGTCGGCATTCGGCATCGAACCCGCGCCCAAGCCCAACATGGCGGTTTGGGAAGACGTGATGGACCGCATGACCAACCCCGAGGGCGAAGTGAACATTGCCATCGTCGGCAAATACACCCGCCTGGAAGACGCCTATAAGTCGATTTCCGAGGCTTTGACCCACGGCGGCATGGCCAACCGGACCAAGGTCCGCATCAACTGGGTCGACGCCGAGCTGCTGGAAAACGACAACCCTGCCAAGACCTTGGATGCCTATGACGCAATTCTGGTGCCCGGTGGCTTTGGCGAACGCGGCACCGAAGGTAAGATCCGCGCCGCCCAATTCGCGCGCGAGCACAAGGTGCCCTACCTTGGCATCTGCCTTGGCATGCAGATGGCCGTCATTGAAGGCGCCCGCAACGTCGCCGGCATCAACAGCGCCGGTTCCGAGGAATTCGACGACGAGGCCGGCAGCCAGCGCTTCGAGCCTGTCGTCTACCACTTGAAAGAGTGGATCCAAGGCAACCACGTGATCGAGCGTAAGCGTAACGACGACAAGGGCGGCACCATGCGCCTTGGCGCCTATAACGCCACGCTGAAGGCTGGGTCGAAGATCGCCGAAATCTACGGCACGACCGAGATCGAGGAACGCCACCGCCACCGCTACGAAGTTGACACCCGTTACAAGGACCAACTGGAAGCCTGCGGTCTGGACTTTGCAGGAATGTCGCCCGACGGCCGCCTGCCCGAAACGGTGGAATGGAAAGACCACCCGTGGTTCATCGGCGTGCAATACCACCCTGAACTGAAGTCGAAACCCTTCGCCCCGCACCCGCTGTTTTCCGGCTTTATTAAAGCCGCGCTGGAAAACTCGCGTCTGGTCTGATGCTTTCGTACCAGCACATCTATCACGCCGGGAATTTGGCCGACGTGCAAAAGCACGCGGCCCTTGCCGTGGCGCTGGACTATCTGACGCAGAAGAACAAACCCCTGACCTACATGGAAAGCCATGCGGGTCGGGGCCTCTACCTGCTTGATGCCCCCGAGGCGCTGAAAACCGGCGAGGCGGCGCAGGGCATCGACAAAGTGGCGCATTGGTTCGCCCCCGATCATCCCTACGCTCGCGCCATCGCCGCGACGCGTAGGGACCACGGCCCCCGCGCCTACCCCGGATCACCGCTGATCGCCGCGCAAATCCTGCGCGATCTGGATACGCTGCATCTGGCCGACCTGCACCCGCGCGAAAACGTGGCGCTGCAAAACGCGATCTCGCCCTTTGGCGCGCGCATTCACCAGATGGACGGTCTGGAAATGGCGCTGTCGCTGACCCCGCCCGACCCGCGCCGCGGCCTGCTGCTGATTGACCCCAGCTACGAATTGCGCAGCGACTATGCGGCCATCCCCGGCAAGATCGCCGCGATCGCCCGTAAGTGGCCGGTCGGCATCATTATGCTGTGGTATCCGATCCTGACGGACGGGCCACATACCCCCATGCTGGACGCGCTTGTGCGCGATTTCCCCGATGCAACCCGCCACGAAGTGCACTTCCCCCCTGCCCGCGACGGGCACCGGATGGTTGGCTCGGGTCTGTTCATAATCAACACGCCCTTCGGCTTGCAACCCGAATTGGACCGCCTTGGCGCGCTGTACAAGACGCTGTAGATTTGCTGCGCCTTTGGGCAATGACGTTGCGAAGCGCCGAAAATTGGCGCGAAAACATTGCATCGACGCCCAAAAACCGCCAACCTGACCGAAAGGTAAAACTGCTCCGAGCCACTAGTGACAGCCAATGTTCCCGTTATCGCGATCCACAACCTGCACAAATCCTACGGCGAGCTGGAGGTGTTGCGGGGTGTCGACATCACGGCCCCCAAAGGCCATGTCGTTTCGCTGATCGGGTCGTCCGGCTCGGGCAAGTCGACGCTGCTGCGATGCTGCAACCTGCTGGAAGACAGCCAAGAAGGCGAAATCCTGTTTGATGGCAATCCTGTGCTGTGGGCAGGCAGCGGCCCTGATCGCCGCCCCGCCAGCGCCACGCAAGTGCGCCAGATCCGCACGAACCTCTCGATGGTCTTCCAGCAATTCAACCTGTGGGCCCATCTGACCGTCCTGCAAAACGTGATGGAGGCCCCGCTGGTCGTACAAAAGCGCGACCGTGCCGAGGTCGAGGCGAAAGCCCGTGCCTATCTGGCCAAAGTCGGGATCGGCGACAAGGCCGATGCGTGGCCATCGCAACTTTCGGGCGGCCAGCAACAGCGCGCCGCCATCGCCCGCGCCCTGTGTATGGAGCCGCAGGCCCTGCTATTCGACGAGCCGACCAGCGCCCTCGACCCCGAACTGGAACAGGAAGTCATCAAGGTCATCAAAGATCTGGCCGCCGAGGGGCGCACCATGATCATCGTGACCCACGACATGCGTATGGCCGCCGATATCAGCGATCATGTGATTTTCCTCCACCAAGGGGTGATCGAGGAAGAAGGCACGCCGCAAGCCCTTTTCGGTGCCCCCAAAAGCCAGCGCCTGCAACAATTCCTGTCGGCCAGCCAAGCCGACACTTTCTTTACCCACAAGGAGTGACCCCATGAAGATCCTGCTGCGTTCCACCGCAATTCTGTCGCTGGGGCTGCTGGCCCACGGCGCAATGGCCCAAGACATCGTCCGCATCGGCACCGAGGGCGCCTATGCACCCTATAACTTCGTCAACGATTCCAACCAGCTGGACGGTTACGAGATCGAGCTGGGCAACGAGCTGTGCAAGCGCGCCGAGCTGACCTGCGAATGGGTGCAGAACGACTGGGATTCGATCATCCCGAACCTCGTCTCGGGCAACTACGACGCGATCATGGCCGGCATGTCGATCACGGACGAGCGTAAGCAAGTCATCGCTTTCTCGGACGAATACGTGCCGGTTCAAAGCTCGATCTACGCGTCGCCGAACGGCGATGTGGACCTGACCTCGGCCGTGATTTCGGCGCAGGCTGGCACCATTCAGGCCGACTACGTCGCCGCCAGCGGTGCCACGCTGGTCGAATTCCCCACCTTTGACGACGCGCTGGCTGCCGCTGTCAGCGGCGAAACCGACGCGGTTCTGGCCGATGGCGATTCGCTGAAGCCCGCGATCGAGGCCTCGGGCGGCGCACTGGTCGCTGTGGATGCCGTGCAGATCGGCGGCGGGATCGGTGTCGGCCTGCGCCAATCCGACACCGCGCTGCAAACCACTTTCAACACCGCGATCGAATCGATGAAGGCTGACGGCACGATCAACGCGCTGATGACCAAGTGGTTCGGCGACGAAGCCGAGCAGTTCTAAAACACGACTGCTGCACCGGCAATCATCGCCGGTGCAGCACGACACCAACGAAAGAGCGGCATGGGAAATTTCTGCGCAGATCCCGCCACCCTTGGCGGGCCAGCTTGGATGTTGTGCTATCTGACCAATGCGCGTCATTTGGCTTTCTATGCATCCTTCGGCACCGTCATTGCGCTGCTGGCAATCACCGCCACGGTTGCGCTGTGCTTCGGTTTCGGCGGAGCGATGGCAGCCCGGTCGCGCGTGGCGCCGCTGCGTTGGTTCGGCAAAGGCTATATCGCCATCGTGCGCGGTGTGCCTGACATCGCTTTCTTCATGTTCTTCGTGATCGCGTTGGACCAAGGGTTCGAATACATCCGCCACAAGATCAAATGCCCCGACTGGGACCAGCCCATCCGGCAGGGCAACGATTTTGTCGTCTGCGCCGCAGCCAAGCTGCCGCAAGCCAGCGCGCCTGCATGGGTGCACGACACCTATGGCTTTTTGCTGGCTGTGCTGACCTTTTCCATCGTTTTCGGCGCATTCGCCGCCAACATCCTGTTCGGCGCGATGAGAACCGTTCCGCGTGGGCAGATCGAGGCCGCCGAAAGTTATGGCATGTCGCGCGGGCAAACCTTCCGGCGGATCATCATGCCGCAGATGTGGCTTTATGCGCTTCCGGGCCTGTCGAACCTGTGGATGGTTCTGGTCAAGGCGACACCGCTGCTATTCCTGCTGGGCATTCAAGACGTCGTCTACTGGGCGCGCGAGCTGGGCGCATCGCGCCCGCCGCAGTTCACCGCCTACCCCCACGGCGACTGGCGGATGTGGTACTTCCTGTTCTTGCTGGTGTTCTATCTGGGCCTGACCCGCTTGTCCGAAATCGGATTTGACCGCCTGCAACGCCGCCTGAACCGCGGGCAGGCCACCACGGGCGGCGAAGCCCTACGAAAGGCCGCCGCATGAGCTGCTGGGACACGCTGACAACCTATGGCCTGCGCAGCATCGGCGTCGGGCCGCGCGCATTGCCCAGCGCAGACATCAACTTTTGCGATCAGGTCGTTCTGATCGGGTCGGGCATGATCTGGAACGTCTATTTCGGCACGATCGCGGTCATCTTCGGGTTCCTGTTCGCCATCTTGCTGGCGGTTGCCAAGACGCAGGCCAATCCGTGGCTGCGCAAACCTGCCGATTGGCTGGTCTTCATCTTTCGCGGCTCGCCGCTGTTCATCCAATTCTTCTTCGCCTACTTCCTGTTCCTGTCGCTGAAGGGATGGATACCAGCGCTGGGGTTCCTGACATCCGCCGTATACGGCGCGCTGGTGGTGCTGTTCCTGAACACGGCCGCCTATTCGGCCGAAATCTTCCTTGGCGCACTGCGCGCAATCCCGCGCGGCGAGATGGAGGCGGCAGACGCCTATGGCTTCACCGGCTGGGCCAAGTTTCGCAACATCACCCTGCCAAACATGCTGCGCCTTGCATGGCCGTCCTACACGAACGAAGCGATCTTTTTGTTCCATGCCACGGTGCTTGTATTCTTTTCGGGATTTCCGTCGGTGCAACAACAAGGTGACGCGCTGTATTATGCCAGCTACTTTGCTGGCAAGACGTTCAACCCCTTTGTCGCCTACCCGATTCTGGCAGGGTATTTCATCCTGCTGACCCTCCTCATCACTGCCCTGATGGGCATGGTGAATAAACGCCTTAATCGCCACCTGCCCCAAGAAAGGCGTAGTCGAATGAAACTTCGATTACGGTTGATCAGATGAGCTGGCTTGACGACAATTTACACATCAAATCCATACGCACCGCCGCGGTCGACCTGAACGGGCAAGCCCGCGGCAAACGAACCCCCACCCGTTTTGCCCGCCGGATCGAGGAAGCCGGAATTCGCTTCCCGATCTCGGCCCTCAACCTCGACATCTGGGGCGAGGATGTAGAAGACAGCCCCCTTGTTTTCGAGGAAGGCGACCCAGATGGCCTACTGCGCCCCACCGATCGGGGTTACGTGCCCATGCCGTGGCTGGACGGCACATCGGCCATGCTGCCCATGTGGATGTACATGGATGATGGCCAGCCCTATGGCGGCGACCCGCGCCACGCCCTCAAATCCATCTTAGATCGATACACCGAACGCGGTTTGCGCCCCGTGGTGGCGACCGAGATGGAGTTCTACCTCGTCGATGACAGTGGCGCTGATTTGCGCGTGCCACCCTCGCCCCGCTCGGGCAAGCGGCGCATCGGGGCGGAAAACCTGTCACTGCGCGTGCTGGATGCCTTCGACAACTTTTTCAACGACCTTTACGACGCCTGCGAGGCGATGGACATTCCCGCCGAGGCCGCGATGTCCGAGGTGGGCCCCGGCCAGTTCGAGATCAACCTGCAGCATGTCCCCGATGCCCTGCGAGCCGCCGATAATGCCTGGCTGTTCAAAACCTTGACGCGCGGGCTGGCGCGCAAGCACAAGATGGCGGCCAGTTTCATGGCCAAGCCCTACCCCGATTTTGCGGGGAACGGGCTGCATGTGCATTTCTCGTTGATCAACGACAAGGGCCGGAACGTCTTTGCGAACGATACCCATGACGGGACGAAGGTACTCTACCGTGCAATTGCGGGCTGTCTGCAGGCCATCCCCGACTGCGCCCTGATCTTCGCGCCCCACCACAACAGCTACGAGCGATTGGTGCCCGAAAGCCACGCGCCCACCGGCATCTGCTGGGCGCATGACAATCGCACTGCCTCTATCCGCGTGCCCGCATCGGAATTTCAGGCCCGCCGGATCGAACATCGCGTCGCGGGCGGCGATGTGAACCCCTATCTGCTGCTGACCGCCATTTTGGGCGCTGCGCTGATCGGGCTAGAGGATGACCTGCGCCCCCCGCCCGCAATTGAAGGCAGCGCCTATGGCCAGAAAATGCCCCAGATCCCCGTCAGCTGGGAGGATTCGATCGACGCCTTTGCCCATTCCGATCTGGTCAAACGCATCTTCCCCGCCCCGCTGATCGACAATCTGGTGCGCACCAAACGGCAGGAAATGCACTACATGGCCGAGCTATCCCCCGCCGAGCGGTTGAATCTTTACCTCGATACCGTCTAGCCGCTGGGTTGCCCGCAAGGGCAGCCCGCGTTAGGGTTGGGCAAAAGCCACAGCGGTGCATCCATGAAAATCGGCATTCTACAAACAGGCTACGCCCCCGACGCGTTGCAGCCGACCCATGGCGATTTCCCCGACCTGTTCGAGGGGTTGCTGGCGGGCCACGACTTCACCTTTCAACGCTGGGCAGCGGTGGATATGCAGTTCCCCGCCGCGCCAACCGATGCCGATGGCTGGATCATCACGGGGTCGCGCCACGGGGTATATGAAGATCATCCCTTCATTCCCGTGCTAGAGGAATTCATCCGCGCGATTCAGGCCAGCAATCGCCCGCTGGTGGGCGTGTGCTTTGGCCACCAGATTATCGCGCAGGCGTTGGGCGGCAAGGTCGAAAAATTCGACGGCGGCTGGCGTGTCGGACGGTTCGATTACGATTTTGGCGGTGAAACACTCGCCTTGAACGCATGGCACCAAGATCAAGTGACCGGCCTTCCTCCAGGTGCGCGGCGCCTTGCTAGTGGACCAATGTGCGAAAACGCGGCGTTGGTCTATGGCGACAGCATTTTCACGGTGCAGCCCCACCCCGAATTCGGCACCGCCTACGGCCACGACATGATAGAATATCGCGGCGGCGCGCTGCCCGACGAGGTGCTGGCCCGCGCCCGTGCCGCCGCCGACCTGCCGTTGGATGACAAGCGCCTCGGCACCCGCATCGCCCGTTTCTTCAAAACCAAAGAGATCCCCGCATGAGCTGGACCGACCAGATCCCCCAAGCAGCCCGCGACTACCTCGAGGCGAACAAGCTGGACGAGGTCGAATGTGTCATTGCCGATTTCCCCGGCATTGCCCGGGGCAAAGCCGTGCCTGCGCTGAAATGGGACCGCCAGCAGTATTTCCACTTGCCCAATTCGATCTTCTTCCAGACAATCACCGGCGAATGGGCCGAAGCCGCCGGCCCCGAGGGGTATCTGGAACCGGACATGATCCTGCGGCCAGACTTATCCACAGCCTCGGCCGCGCCTTGGGCCAAGGATGGCACGCTGCAGGTTATCCACGACGCTTTTGACCAAAAGGGTAACCCGATCCCCTGCTCGCCGCGCAATGTGCTGAAGCGTGTGGTCGCGCTATACAAGGCGCGCGGCTGGACGCCCGTCGTCGCCCCCGAGATGGAGTTTTATCTGGTTGGACGCAACACCGACCCAGGTAAACCCATCGTCCCCATGATGGGCCGCACCGGTCGCCCTGCGGCGGCGCGTCAGGCCTATTCTATGACGGCTGTGGACGAATACGGCCCCGTCATCGACGACATTTATGAATTCGCCGAAATCCAAGGCATCGAAATCGACGGAATCACCCAAGAAGGCGGTGCCGGCCAGATCGAGATCAACCTGCGCCATGGCGATCCCATCAAGCTGGCGGACGAGATTTTCTATTTCAAACGGCTGATCCGCGAAGCCGCGCTGAAGAACAATTGCTACGCCACCTTCATGGCCAAACCGATCGAGGGTGAGCCGGGCAGCGCCATGCACATCCATCACTCGGTCACCGATGCGCAGGGCCGCAACCTGTTCAACGGGCCCCACGGTGGCGAGACTGACCTGTTCTTCCACTTCATTGGCGGGTTGCAGGAACACATGCCCGCAGCCATTGCCGTCATGGCGCCTTATGTGAACAGCTATCGCCGCTATGTCCGCAGCTTTGCCGCGCCCATCAATCTGGAGTGGGGCCGCGACAACCGAACGACCGGCATCCGCGTGCCGATATCCCCCCCCGAAGCCCGGCGGATCGAGAACCGCCTGGCCGGAATGGACTGCAATCCCTACCTGACCATCGCCGCCAGCTTGGCATGCGGTTATCTGGGCATGGTCAACAGTATCTGGCCCGAGAAGCGTTATATGGGCGATGCCGGTGAGGCTGATGGCGAGGCGATCCCGTATTCGCTGGGCGACGCGATGGACCTGTTCGACGAGGCAACAGCCCTGCATGAAGTCCTCGGCCCCGATTTCGCCCGCGTGTATTCCATCGTGAAGCGCACCGAATATGATGAATTTCTGCGGGTCATCAGCCCGTGGGAACGCGAGCATTTGTTGTTGAACGTATGAACCCGCTGTATCGCAACGATCGTCCCGGCGAATATCCGGCCAGCTGGTATGCCGCCAGCACCACCCTGCCGCCACCGCGAGTGCAACTGCATGGGGATCACCGCGTCGATGCCTGCGTGATTGGCGCAGGCTATACGGGGCTTTGGGCCGCCAAAACGCTAGCTGAACGCGGCCTGCGCGTCATTGTGCTGGACGCACATCGCGCGGGCTTCGGTGCATCGGGCCGCAACGGTGGGCAAGTCGGGACCGGCTATAACAAAGGCCAGATCTGGTTGGAAAACCGTCTCGGAGAAACCCGCGCCCGCGCCCTGTGGGACATTGCCGAAGACGCCAAAGCCCAGTTGGTTAACTTTTGCACGACCTCTGCGCCCGAGGCCCGCTATCGCCCCGGCGTCGCGCATGGCGAATATTCAGCCACCGAGGGCCGCGATGTGCAGGCCGAAACCGAATTCCTGCACAAGCGCTATGGCTATGACAAGATCGTTTCCCTTGATCAGGCGGGTTTTCAGGCGCTGGTGAAATCGCCGCTTTACAAAGCGGGCCAGTTGGATCGCGGCGCGGGCCACATCCACCCACTGCGGTATGCGCTGGCTTTGGCCAATGCCGCCGAAGCCGCAGGGGCCGTGATTTTTGAACAGTCCGAGGCTATCTCGGTCACCGAAGGCGCGCCCGCTGTGGTTAAAACGCCGCTGGGCAGTGTGACCGCCGATTGGGTGGTTGTCGCGGGGAACGGCTATCTGCCCAATATCGTGCCCAAAGTGCCCGCGCATGTCATGCCGATCAACAGCTTCATCGGCGCCACCGAGCCGCTTGGCCCGCTAGCCCAACAGGTCTTGGCCGAGGATATCGCCGTTGCCGACAGCAAGTTCGTTGTGAACTACTATCGCCTGTCCGAAGATGGCCGTTTCCTGTTCGGCGGGCGCGAAAGCTATTCGATGGGCTTTCCCAAAGACATCGGAACGGCATTGCAGGCCCGCATGGTCTCGTTGTTTCCGCAGCTAAAAGACGTACGGATTGACCATATCTGGGGCGGCACGCTGGCGATCACCATGTCGCGGCTTCCCTATGTGACACGCGTGGGCAGCAATATCATGTCGGCTTCAGGATATTCTGGGCATGGCGTTGCGCTGGCCGGCATGGCAGGCCGCGTGATGGCCGAGGCGATTTTAGGACAGGCAGAGCGTTTCGACGTGATGGGCACCCTGCCCGTTTCCGCCTTCCCCGGTGGCAGCAGCCTGCGCGCGCCGCTGCTGACCTTGGCCATGACATGGTTCGCCCTGCGTGACCGCTTGGGGATATAATGAAAAAGCCCCGCCAAGGCGGGGCTTTTCTTAGACGCTGCGCTTCAGCGCGTCGGCCAGATCGGTGCGTTCCCAGCTAAAACCGCCATCCGCATCGGGTGCACGGCCAAAGTGGCCATAGGCCGAGGTGCGCGCATAGATGGGGCGGTTCAGCTGCAGGTGTTGACGAATGCCGCGCGGCGACAGGTCCATCACTTGGCCCAGCGCCTTTTCAATCGCAGCGTCATCCACCTCGCCCGTGCCATAGGTGTCGACATAAATCGACAGCGGCTTCGCCACGCCGATGGCGTAGGACAGCTGAATCAAGCAGCGTTCCGCCAGACCGGCGGCAACCACGTTCTTGGCCAGATAGCGCGCAGCATATGCGGCAGACCGGTCGACCTTGGTCGGGTCTTTCCCCGAGAAAGCGCCCCCGCCATGCGGTGCGGCCCCACCATAGGTGTCCACGATGATCTTGCGGCCGGTCAAACCCGCGTCGCCATCGGGGCCGCCGATTACGAAGGTGCCGGTGGGATTTACCCACCATTCGGTCTTGTCGGTCAGCCAGCCCTCGGGCAGCACTTCGCGGATATACGGTTCGACAATCTCGCGGATGTCGGCCGATGTCTGGCTTTCCAGCGCATGCTGCGTCGAAAGCACGATCGAGGCAACCTCGACCGGCTTGCCATTGGCATAGCGCAGCGACAGTTGCGATTTGGCGTCGGGGCGCAGCAGCGGCTCGGCCCCCGATTTACGGGCCTCGGCCAAGCGGCGCAGAATCGCGTGGGCATACTGGATCGGCGCGGGCATCAGCTCGGGCGTCTCTAGGGTCGCAAAGCCGAACATAATGCCTTGGTCGCCCGCACCCTCGTCTTTGTGGTCGCTGGCATCCACCCCTTGGGCGATATGCGCCGACTGTGGGTGCAGCAGATTGGTGATCTCGACGGTGGCGTGGTGGAATTCGTCTTGTTCATAGCCGATGTCGCGGATCGCCTCGCGGGTGATGCCGTCAACCTTGTGCATGAACGTGTCCAGACGGGCCTTGTCGGACAAGCCGACCTCGCCGCCGATCACGACGCGGTTGGTCGTGGCAAACGTCTCGCAGGCCACGCGCGCCTCGGGTTCCTCGGCCAAAAAGGCGTCCAGAACCGAATCCGAAATGCGGTCGCACACCTTGTCCGGATGCCCTTCCGAGACCGACTCGGAGGTGAAAATGTAATCTTGTCGTGCCATGGGACTGCTCCATTGGGTTCTTCGCCGCCACGCCAGGAAGCCGTTGTGACGGATGCATGGGTTAGGCCTATGCCTGCCCCGCGACGGGGTCAATCGGATTTGCGCCTTGCGCGCAGGGCCAGCGCGGCAAAAAGCACAAAAGCCCCTATGATCGCGGGCCAATCGCCCAGTTTTGCATAAAGTGTCGCAGGCAGTGCGGGGGGCAACACCGCATCCACCACACCCGTTGTGTTCAGCGGCAGGCTAGCTGTCATGCGGCCACGGGCGTCGATCATGGCCGAGACGCCGTTATTGCCGACCCGCACGACAGGCAGTCCCAATTCAATCGCGCGCATCCGCGCCTGCACCACGTGCTGGTACGGCCCCGAGACGCGGCCGAACCACGCATCATTGGTCACGATGGTCACAAAACGCGGGCGTGGGCCTGCGGCATTGACGGCGGCGCGAACCTCGGGGGCGAAGATGCCTTCGTAACAAATCAGTGCCTGCGTCGGGCCGATACCCGGCACATCCAGACGTTGCGGCCCAGCGCCTTGCGTAAAACCCGCCCCGTCGCGCGCGGCAAACCCGGTGATGCCCATATGTGCCAGCGTCTCGCCCAGTGGAACATATTCGCCAAACGGCACCAGATGCACCTTGTCATAGACCTGCAAGGGCGCGTCGGGCGACACGAGGGCGAGGCTGTTGAAAATATCTTCACCGCGCAGGCTGACTGCACCAACCAGCAGCGGTGCGCCAGCTTGGCGGCTGATGTCGGCAAACAGGCCGGTCGCATCCTCCAGCAACCACGGCGTGGCGGATTCAGGCCACACCACCAAATCTGGCGGTTGCCCTTCGGCAACCGACAAGGCAGTCATGTGTGCGACGAGGCCGTCGACAACGGCGGGGCGCCATTTGTCGGATTGGGCGATATTGGGCTGCACTAGCCGCACGACAGGCCCGTCTTGCGGGTTCGCCAGCGGCGGCGCGACCACTGCCATCGCGGCCCACGCGGCAGCACCTGCACCGATGACGGCCAGCGCGCGCCAGCGCAAACCGGCCCAAGCAAGGCCGACGGCCAGCCCCAGCGTCACCAGCGTCAGGCCAAAGGGCCCGATAAAGGCGCCCAGCTGTGCAAGGGGGGTGTCGATCCAGATCTCGCCGGGCATCGCCCACGGGAAGCCGGTTAAAACGTGGCTACGGGCCAGCTCGGCAAGGGCCAAGGCCGCGCCGCCGCCCAGCGCGCCTGCGCGCAACCGTGCGGCCACCCAGCCCGCAGCCCCCCAGAACAGCGCCATACCGCCGCACATGGCGAACAGGCCCAAAGGGGCCAAAATGCCGGTGCGCGGGATGTCGACCAAGAAAGGCTCGACAATCCACCACAGTGTCAGGCTGAAGTAGCCAATGCCGAACAGCCAGAACCGCACGAACCCTTGGGCGGGCCGCGCCAGAAAAAGCGCGAAAGCCACCAATGTCAGCGGCCACCAGCCAAAGGGCGCGATGCCCAAGCCCGCAACAGCGCCCAGCGCGACCAGCACCAGCGCGCCGGAAAGCGCGCGTTTAAAATCTGGTCGCGCCATTCTTTTAGTCCTGCGGGCCTTCAGGCAAGCGAATCCGCAGCCGCTTGATACGGCGGTTGTCGGCATCCAGAACTTCGAAGCTGGCGCCTGCGGGGTGGTCGATCACCTCGCCGGTGTCGGGCACATCACCCGACAGCATAAACGCCAGACCGCCCAGCGTCTCGACCTCTTCACCGTCGATATCCTCGTCGGCGGTCAGATCGAACGCCGATCGCATGGCGAACGTGGTCAGGGGCACGCTGGCATCGGCCACCCACGTCATCGGGCCCTCCTGAACCAGATCGGCGTGTTCCTCGATGTCGTGCTCGTCCTCGATCTCGCCCACGACGGTCTCGATCAGGTCTTCGATGGTCACAAGACCGTCGGTGCCGCCGTATTCATCGATAATCAGCGCCATATGCGTGCGGTCGGACTGCATCTTTTGCAACAAGGCCCCCAGCGACATCGACGGCGGCACGTATAGGACGGGCCGCAAGATACCCCGTAGATCAAACCCCTTGGTGTCGGCACCGAAACCGAACTTGAGGGCAAAGTCCTTCAGGTTCACCATCCCCAAGGGCGCATCCAGCGTCCCCTCGTAGACCGGAATCCGGCTAAGCCCGCTGTCGCGGAAGGTCTCCACGACATAATCGAAGCTGCTGTCCACCGGCAGGGCGATAATTTCCGCCTTGGGTGTTGCAACATCCTCGACTTCCAGACGGCGCAGGTTGCCGATACCCAGAACCTGTCCACCTGCGTGCACAAAATTATCTGCGGATTTCGGGGCGGCGTCCTGGGGGCTTAGGGCGTCGATGATACGGCTGAAAAAGCCGCCGCGACTCGACCCCTCCTGAGAGGCGGCCTCGCCTTGCTCCTCATGCAACCCGTTTTGGGTCGACGGGGGCTGATTGCTAGCGTCCGACATGGTCTCCTTCCTGAAACCGACTGCGGATGGGAAGCCCATCCAAAAAACTAGTGGTGATCCGAATATGGGTCAGCCAGACCCATTTTGCCAAGGATTTCTGTCTCAAGGCCTTCCATCAACGTGGCGTCGGCCTCGCGTTCGTGATCAAATCCCAGCAGATGCAGGCATCCATGCACTAAAAGGTGGGTCACATGGTCGGCCATAGGCTTGCCTGCTTCCTCGGCCTCGCGGGCGCAGGTCTCGAACGCGATCGCGATATCACCGATTTCGGGGGCATCCCCCGCCACCGGCAACAGCGGTATTTCGCCGGCGACACGCGCGCCACGTTCTTCGGACGGCCACGACAGCACATTTGTGGGTGTCGGCTTGCCGCGAAAATCGGCGTTCAGATCGGCGATTCGCGCGTCGTTGCACGCCAGCAGACTGACTTCGAGGTCGCCCGGCAGTGCAAGACGCGCGGCAACGGCCGCGGCGGCCTTCTCGGCCAGTGCCTCCAGATCGACCGCCTGCCAGCGCGATTCCTCGATCAAGCAATCCACGATCATTGCGCGGCTTTCCTTTCCTCATCCGCCTCGTAGGCCGAGATGATTTTGGCGACCAAGGGGTGGCGCACCACATCTTGTGCGGTGAAGTAGTTGAAGCTGATGCGGTTGATGCCTTTCAGCAGCCGCTCGGCCTCGGCCAGACCCGATGTTACGCCGCGCGGCAAGTCGACCTGCGTGCGGTCGCCCGTGATGACCATGCGCGACCCCTCGCCCAGACGGGTCAGGAACATCTTCATCTGCATGGATGTGGCGTTTTGCGCCTCGTCCAGCACCACGAAGGCATTCGAGAGCGTGCGCCCGCGCATGAAGGCCAGCGGCGCAATCTCGATCACCTTTTCTTCCATCATCTTCTGCACCTGCTTGCCGGGCAGAAAATCGTTCAGCGCGTCATAAAGCGGCTGCATATAGGGATCGACTTTTTCCTTGGCATCGCCCGGCAAAAAGCCCAGCCGCTCGCCAGCCTCGACGGCGGGGCGCGACAGGATGATGCGGTCAACGTGGCCGCCCAAGAACATCGAAACACCCACGGCAACCGCCAGATAGGTCTTGCCGGTGCCTGCGGGGCCGATGCCGAAGGCCAGCTCGTTATCCATCAGGTTGCGCACATAGGTCTTCTGCGCCTCGGTGCGCGGCTCGACCGTTTTGCGGCGGGTGCGGATTTCAACCGGCGCGTCGGGCGCAGGGCGCGGGGTGCCCGTCGGGGTCGGCGCTGCGTCGCGCTGCACCTCGGGCACAGGGGCGGTGCCCATGCGAATTTCGCGGTCGATGTCGGCAGTTTCCAGCCCCTTGCCAGCCTCGAGCCGCTGGTACAGCGCCTCGAGCACGTCGCAGGCGCGTTCGCGGTCGGGGGCGTCGCCCACGACCGACAACTGGTTGCCACGACGCAAAATCTGCACCGAGAGGCGGTCTTCGATCAGCGCCAGATGGCGGTCGTGCTGACCACACAGGTCGATCAGCAGGTAGTTGTCGGGAAATTCAAGGATCGTCTCGCCCGTGTCGGGCTGATGCGGCGCGGGCGGCTGCGGTGTCAGGGACAATCAGTGCTCCTTTATGGCTTGGACACGGGATGAACAGGTAGGTTTGTTGTGCCCCCTGTTCCCCCGTCGCGCAAGCCTCGTGTTGCAAGGCGTGGTCACGCGACCAGCTTACCTGCCAAAGAATTGGTGCTGGTCTGCATGATTTCAACCATACGGATCTTGCCTAGCTCGGTTTCAGGCACTTCGGCGTAAACCGCGTGCAGGTAGCCCGACTTGCCGATCAACTGCCCCGCAAGGCGGCCTTTCTTTTCAAACAGCACCGGAATCGTGCGCCCGACCATACGCGCCAGCGCCGCGTTTTGCTGGCGGGTGATCTGCGCCTGCAGGCGCTGCAGACGCTCGTCCAGCACCTCGGGGGGAAGCTCCGGCTTTTCGGCTGCAGGCGTGCCCGGACGGGCCGAGTATTTAAAGCTGAACGCCGCGCCGTAATCAACCTCGGCACAAAGCGCCAAGGTTTCTTCAAAATCCTGATCCGTCTCGCCGGGGAAGCCGACGATGAAATCCGACGACAGCAAAATATCGGGGCGCGCGGCGCGGATACGCTCGATCAGGCGCAGGTACTGCTCGGCCGTGTGCTTGCGGTTCATCGCCTTCAGGATACGGTCCGATCCCGACTGCACCGGCAGGTGCAGGTAGGGCATCAGCTTGTCTTCCTCGGCATGGGCGGCGATCAGGTCATCGGCCATGTCGTTGGGGTGCGATGTGGTGTAGCGGATGCGCTCCAGCCCGTCGATACGCGCAAGGCGGCGCACCAGATCGCCCAAGCCCTCGGCGCCTTGGCCGTGCCACGCATTGACGTTCTGGCCCAACAGAGTGATCTCGCGCACGCCAGCCTCGACCAGCCCCTGCGCCTCGGCCATGATCTTGTCGGCGGGGCGCGACACTTCTGACCCACGAGTATAGGGCACCACGCAGAAAGCGCAGAACTTGTCGCAACCCTCTTGCACCGTCAGGAAGGCGGTCGGGCCACGCTGGGCGCGCGGGCGCGCCTTCAGGTGGGCGAACTTGTCTTCCTCGAATTCGGTATCAACCGCGCGGCGGCCCGACCGGACGCGCGCTTCCATTGCGGGAAGGTTGTGGTAGCTTTGCGGGCCGACAACCAGATCGACCAGCGGCATGCGGCGCATGATCTCTTCGCCCTCGGCCTGCGCGACGCAGCCAGCGACGCCGATCTTCAGGTTCGGGTTCGCATCCTTCAGCGGCTTCAACCGGCCTAGGTCGGAATAAACCTTCTCGGCCGCTTTCTCGCGGATGTGGCAGGTATTCAGCAGCACCATGTCCGCCTCGTCGGCGTTATCGGTGGTGACATACCCCTGCGCGCCCAGCGTTTCGGCCATGCGTTCGCTATCGTATACGTTCATCTGGCACCCGTAGGTTTTGATGAACAGTTTTTTAGTCGCTTTTTCGGCTTGGTTGTCCATGAAGTGACCTTCCCGCGCTCGTATCAGGCTCGCAATGTTGAAGGTTGCCATAATGCGCGCCCGCCACACTTGCAATGCCACCGCCTTTGCGCGATCAGTTGCACATACAGTTTTGCAACTTGTTTTTCGCAACCCTTTCTCCGCGACCTTTTTTCTCGGAAAACCGTTTCAAGGACTCAGGATGCGCTACCCCAGCATCGACCACTTTCTAGCCAATGCCAGTACACTGCTGGCCAAAGGACCGATCGGCATCATCTATGCAGACGATACGATCGAGGTTGAAAGCACGATCAGCCATCACCTTGCGCGCGGTCTGCGTGTTTTGATTGTGCTGGGGCACCCGTCGTTCAGCATCGCGCCCGAATTGGCGGATCTGGTCCATTATATCGAATACGACGTCTTTGCCGAAAACGGGCTGCCGCGCGCGGTGAACCGCCTGCTGGCCGCCGCGCCCGAAAAGGTCTGGTTCTATTACTGCTACAGCGGCGAATATCTGTTTCACGCCTTCAGCGAATACCGCTCGCTGGGCGAGCTTACGACATTTTGCGCCGAAGAACGCCGCGACAGCGTGCTGACCTATGTCATCGACCTCTACCCCAGCGACATCCAGCGCAACGACAGCGGCGTCAGCCTGTCGGACGCCTATCTGGATCGCACCGGCTATTATGCGTTGGGGCGAAAAGACAAAGAAAACAACTACGAAGAACGCCAACTCGACTTCTTTGGCGGCCTGCGCTGGCGGTTCGAGGAATACGTCCTGCCCCGCTACCGCCGGATCGACCGTGTCAGCGTATTCCGCAACGTGCGCGGGCTGGAGCTGTTGCCCGACCACCGCCTGAACATGGCCGAATACAACACCTACGCCTGCCCGTGGCACCATAGCCCGACGGCGGTGATCGCGTCGTTCCGCACGGCCAAGGCGCTGCGACGCAACCCCGGGTCGAAGTTCGACATCAAATCGTTCATGTGGCACAACTCTGTTCCGTTCACGTGGAATTCGCAGCAACTGCTCGATTTCGGCCTGATGGAACCCGGCCAGTGGTTCTAAGCTGCACCGGCAAGCAGCTGTAAAACGCCTTTCCCCCTTGAAGGCTGCGCGGCGCTGGCCTAGCCAGACACGGTAAAACGTTACTGCACAGGCCCGCCCCCATGACCGAACTTTCCGCCGCAGATTTGATCGCCCGCCTGACCGAGGTTGTCGGGGCCGCCCATGTGCTGACGGCCCCCGACATGATGGCCCCCTTCACGCACGGCTACCGTTTTGGCGCTGGCCCTGCCGTCGCGGTCGTCCGCCCGGGTTCGCTGCTCGAGCAATGGCGTGCCTTCAAGCTATGTGTCGAATCGGGGCGTATCATCATCATGCAGGCGGCCAACACCGGCCTGAACGGCGGATCGACCCCCTTTGACGACCAATACGACCGCGAGGTTGTGGTCATCAGCGGGATGCGCCTGAACCGCATCGACCTGCTGGACGGTGGCAATCAGGTGCTCTGCCAACCGGGCGCGACGCTGCATCAGCTGGAAAACACCATCAAGCCGCTGGGCCGCGCCCCGCATTCGGTCATCGGATCGACCACCATCGGCGCGACCGTCGTCGGCGGCGTGTGCAACAACTCGGGCGGAGCACTGATCCGGCGCGGGCCAGCCTATACGCAGCTATCGCTGTTCGCGCGCGTCACCGCCGACGGGCGCGCCGAATTGGTCAACCACCTTGGCATCAATCTGGGCGATGATGCCGAAACGATCCTGTCGCGGCTGGATGCAGGCGATTACACCGCCGCCGACGTAATCCATGATGCGGGCAAGCGCGCATCAGACCCCGACTACCAACAACTGGTGCGCGACGTCGACGCGCCCACGCCCGCGCGCTACAACAACGACCCGCGCCTGTTGTTTGAAGCTGCGGGCAGCGCAGGCAAGCTGTGCGTGTTCGCCGTGCGGATCGACACCTTCCCCTCGGGCGGGCCGAGCACCGTGTTCTATGTGGCGTCGAACGATTTTGCCGAACTCGGGGCGCTGCGCCGCGCCGCGCTGACCGAATTTGCAACGCCGCCTGTCGCGGGCGAATACATCCGCCGCGATGCCTATGATCTGGCGACGAAATACGGGAAAGACATCTTCCTGTTCCTGAAATATGCCGGAACCGAAAAAATGCAGCTGGCCTACCGCATGAAGTCGCGCTTTGACGCCTTCACCAAGCGGATCGGGCTGGGCGATACGCTGTCGGATGTCGTGCTGAACGGGCTGATGCGCATTTGGCCGAACCACCTGCCCAAACGCATGAACGCCTTTGCCGAAAAGTACGAACACCATGTGCTGCTGCGCATGGATGGCGACGGCGTGGCCGAAGCGCGCGCATGGCTTGGCGCCCACTTCCCCAGCGCGACCGGCGACTTCTTTGAATGCACCGAGGCCGAGGCCGCCGACGCGTTCCGCCACCGCTATGCGGTTGCAGGCTCCTCCGTGCGCTATCGCGCCGTGCACCACAAGCGGTTGGACAACCTTGTCTCGCTGGATATGGCTCTACCCCGCAACGTGCAGGACTGGCGCGAGGATCTGCCCGCAGACGTGCCCGCCAAGGTCGAGATGACCATGGCCGCCGGGCACTTCCTGTGCATGGTCTTCCACTATGACTATGCCATCAAAAAGGGCTTCCACTGGCACGAGGTCGAGGCCGACATCATCGCGCATCTGGCCAAAAACGGTGTCGAATTCCCGTCCGAACACAACGTCGGGCACCTGTATCAGGCCAAGCCTGCGCTGGCGGATTTCTACCGGTCACTTGACCCGACGAACACCATGAACCCCGGCATCGGCCGCACCACGCGCAAACGCAACTGGGCCAACTGACCGCGTGACGGCGCCTTTTGGCTGTGTCATTGTGGCGTTCGGCACGCAAACGGGCCCCGATTCCCATGCCGAATCTATTTAATGGGCCCAAGCCGAACCATTCAGTCCTGTGGAGGGGACCCCGAAAATGACATTCAAAAAAGCAAGCTGGATTTCTGGCCTTGCGCTAGCAGCCTTTGGCGCCATCGCAGCGCCCGTCAGCGCCGAAACACTGCGTTTTGCTTGGGCCCAAGATGCCACCGGCATCGACCCGCACAAGCAAACCGCCTTCCCGTCGCTACGTTTGATGGAACTGGTGTACGAGCCGCTGGTGCGCCTTGACGCAGACCTGAACATTGTCGGGGCCGTGGCCGAAAGCTGGGAATTCAGCGATGATTCCAAAACGCTGACGTTCAAGCTGAACCCGAATGCCAAATTCTCGGATGGCACCAGCGTGACCTCCGCCGACGTGAAAGCCACGTTCGAGCGTATTCTGGACGAGGCCACTGGTGCCGCCGCGCGCGCAAACTTCGCCTCGATCGAAACGATCGACACCCCCGATGACACCACGGTCGTCTTCAACCTATCGCTAGCCGATGTGCCGCTGCTGACGGCCCTTAGCTCGGCCAACGCCTCGATCGTGCCGGCAGCGGCGATTGCTGACGGCAGCCTTGGCACCACCGTTGTCGGCTCGGGCCCCTTCACCCTGACCAGCTGGGAACCGAACAGCCGCGCCAGCTTGGGCGTGAACGAATTCTGGGCGGGCGGCGATGTCGCCTATGACGGGATCGAGATTTCGGTTCTGCCCGATGAATCGGCGATCCTCGCCTCGCTGCGTTCGGGCCAGACCGATTTCGCGCTGCTGAACGACCCGCTGATCGCAACGCTGGTTCCCTCGGTGTCGGGCGTCACGCTGAACCGCACGCCGCAGCTGGCCTACCACGTGCTGCAGCTGAACGCCTCGCACGCGCCGTTCGACAATCTGGCGGTGCGTCAGGCCATTTCCTGCGCCATCGACCGCCAAGACGTGCTGGACACCGCCATGATCGGCGAAGGCACCGTGACTGGCCCGCTGACCATGCCCGCCTACGCGACCGATCCGGCGAACCTGTTCTGCTACCAGCAAGATCTGGACAAAGCGCGCGAGCTGATGGCCGAGGCCGGCTTCCAGAACGGTTTCGAGGCCACCGTCGTCGTCGCCACCGGCGAGCCGCCTACCGCCGCATCCGAGGCCCAAGTCATCCAAGCCCAGCTGGCCGAAATCGGCATCAAGCTGGACATCAAGATGATGGAACTGAGCGTCTATGTCGACACGTGGCTGAAGGGTGACTTCGATATGGCTGTTGCGCTGAACGGCGGCCAACCCGACCCGTTCACCATGTACAACCGCTATTGGACCAAGGCAGGCAACCTGCAGCACGTCGCCGGTTACATCGACGACACGCTGGACGAGCTGATGCTGGAAGGCCGCGCCGAATCCGATCTGGCCAAGCGCCGCGAGATTTTCGCAGCGTTCGAAGCCCATCTGGCCGAAACCTCGCCTTGGGTCTGGCTCTACACCGCCTATGCCTATTCAGCGCTGCGTGACAACGTGACGGGCTTTGTGCCCACGCCGCAAGGCTCGTTGTTCTCGTTGGCCAACGTAACGATCAACTAACGACTAACGGAAGCCCCGATGACGTATTTTCTGCGCCGGCTGATCACCTTTCCCCTGATCATGCTGGGGGTCTCAATCTTGGTCTTTGTCGCAATCCGCCTGATCCCGGGCGATTCGATCACGGCCATGCTGGGGACTGAATCGGGGCTTCTGACACCCGACCAACGCGCCGCTTTGGCGCAATATTTCGGCATCGACCAGAACTGGTTGGTGCAATACGGACGCTGGATCTGGGGGGTGCTACAGGGCGATTTCGGCCTGTCCATCACCTATGGCAAACCTGTGCTAGAGGTGATCGCCCAGCGATTTCCGCTTACGCTGGAACTGGCGGTGCTGTCGCTGGCCATCGCGCTGATCATCGGCATGCCAGCGGGCATCTATGCCGCCACGCGCCAAGACAAACTGTCCGATCTGATCGTGCGCATGGTCGCCATGATCGGCCAATCGACCCCGAACTTCGTGATCGGCTTGGTTGTCCTTTACATTCTGTCGGCCCTGTTCGGCATTTCCCCCACGATGGGCCGCTACATCGGCCTCCGGGAGGATCCGATCGGCAACCTGACACAGCTGGGCCTGCCCGCGCTGATCCTCGGGTTCTCGTTCGCGGCGTCGGTCGCGCGGATCTCGCGCTCATCCATGCTGGATGTGCTGAACGAGGATTATGTCCGCACCGCCCGCGCCAAGGGCGTCAAGCGGGGCAGCGTGATTTGGAAGCACGCGCTGCGCAACGCGCTGATCCCTGTCGTCACCCTCAGCGGGGTGGAATTTGGCTACCTGCTGGGCGGCGCTGTGATTGTCGAGCAGATCTTCGCCCTGCCCGGCCTTGGCCGCGTGGTGCTGGAGGCCATTGGCCAACGTGACTATGCGATGGTGCAAGGGTCTATCTTGTTCATCGCACTGAATTTCTTGGTGGTAAACTTGCTGGTCGACCTGCTTTACGTCGCGCTTGATCCCCGCATCCGGTTGGAGACGCGCTAATGTTCAAACGTCTTTTGGCGCACCCCAGCGGCCGCATTGGCGGGCTGATCGTGCTGTTTTTCCTGATTGTCGCGCTGTTGGGCCTGTTCGGGCTGACCCCGCACGACCCGCTGCAGCAATTCCGCATCGACCGGATGAAAGCCCCCAACGGCACCTACTGGATGGGTACCGACCTGTTCGGGCGCGACGTCCTCAGCCGGTTGATGCTGGCGGTGGGGCAAAGCTTTATCGTGGCGTTCCTCTCGGTCGCGATTGCCGCCACCATTGGCACGCTGCTGGGTTTGCTGGCGGCGTGGTTCGGCGGCTGGTCTGATGGCAGCATCATGCGCGGCATGGATGTGCTGCTGGCGTTCCCCTCGATCCTGCTGGCGATGCTGATCATCACCGTGCTGGGCGCGGGCATGTGGACATCCATTCTAGCCATCGCGCTGGTTTACACCCCCATTTTCACCCGCGTCGTGCGCGGTCCCGCCCTGTCAATCAAATCGCGCGATTTCGTCGATGCGGCGCGCACCTTTGGATCATCGCGCCGATACATCCTGACGCGCCACCTGATGCTGAATCTTGTCGCGCCCCTGACGGTGCAGGTCACGCTGGCACTGGCATGGTCGTTCCTGACCGAGGCTGGCCTGTCGTTCCTTGGCCTTGGCGTGCAGCCCCCGGCCCCCAGCTTGGGCCTGATGCTATCCGACAGCCGGAACATGATGGAAATGGCCCCGTGGATTATGATTTTCCCTGCCCTGACGATTATGCTGATCATTCTGGGCTTCAACCTGCTGGGCGATGCGCTGCGCGACATCCTTGACCCCCGCAGTCAGGAGCGTTCGGCATGACGACCCTTCTTTCCGTTCAAGACCTGCGCATCGGCTTTGGCAAGAAAACCATCACCGAGGTCGTCAAAGGCGTCAGCTTTGATCTGGCCGCGGGCGAGGTTCTGGCCATCGTCGGCGAATCCGGCTCGGGTAAATCGGTGACCTGCAGTGCGGTGAACCGGCTGATCGACTTTGCGGGCGGGCATATCCTGTCGGGCAAGATCGACTTCCAGCGCCGCGATGGCAGCCGGTTGGACATTGCCGCCGCCACCGAAGACACGATGGAAACCATCCGCGGCGCAGAAATCGGCGTGATTTTTCAAGAGCCGATGACTTCGCTGAACCCCGTGCTGACCATCGGCGAGCAAGTCGCCGAGGCCTTCCGCCTGCACCACGGGCTAAGCGGCGCCGCCGCCATGCAGGCCGCGCAGCAAGCGTTAGAGCGTGTCCGCATTCCCGATGCCGCCCGCCGGCTAAAGAACTTCCCGCACCAACTGTCGGGTGGCATGCTGCAGCGCGTGATGATTGCCATGACGCTGGCCTGCAACCCGCGCCTGCTGATTGCCGATGAACCCACCACCGCGCTGGACGTGACCACGCAGGCCCAAGTCATGGCGCTGCTGGCAGAACTGGGCCGTGAAAGCGGCATGGGGATGATTTTCATCACCCATGACATCGGTCTTGTGGCTGCCATCGCCGACAAGGTGATGGTGATGCAGAACGGGCAAGCGGTTGAATTCGGCCCGCTCGACCTAATTCTGGATGCGCCGCAGCACCCTTACACCCAGCACCTGCTGCGCGCCGTGCCGCATTTCGAAAACGGTGATGCGGTGCGCCGCGATCTGGATGCGACTGCGCCCGTGCTGCTGGATGTGACGGATCTGACCGTGCGCTTTCCGGTGGCGGGCGGTTTTTTGCGGCCAAGCCCCGGCGCGGTGCATGCGGTGGAAAGCGTGGCTTTCACACTGCGACGCGGCGAAACGCTGGGGATCGTCGGCGAAAGCGGCTCGGGCAAATCCACCACTGCCCGCGCGATTTTGAACCTTGTCACCCCCGTGCGCGGGGATGTGCAGGGCAATGCCGATGGCGCGGTGCAGATGGTGTTTCAGAACCCCAACGCCTCGCTCAACCCACGCCTGACGATTGCCGAGATTCTGGCCGAGCCTGTCATCGCCAAAAACAAGCGCCTGACGGCGGACGATAATGCCCGCATGACAATGCTGATCGCCCGCGTCGGCCTGCCCGAGGACAGCCTGACCCGCTACCCGCACCAGTTTTCGGGCGGGCAGCGCCAGCGCATCTGTATTGCCCGCGCGCTGATGCTGAACCCCAAGGTGCTGGTGCTGGACGAGGCCGTGTCCGCGCTGGACGTCTCGGTGCAGGCGAAGGTGCTGGAGCTGCTGATCGACCTGCAACAGGAATTCGGCCTCGCCTACCTGTTCGTGTCGCACGATATGGCCGTGATCGAGCGCATCGCGCACCGTGTCGCTGTGATGTTCGCGGGCCAGATGGTGGAATTTGGTGATGCCGCCGCCGTGCTGTCGCACCCGCAGCACAGCTATACGCAGCGCCTGATCGCCGCCGTCCCCTCGACCCACCGTCGCCACCAAGACTTTGCGCTGAACACGACCGAGATCCCCTCGCTGGTCAAGCCCAAGGGGTTTGAACCTGCTGCGGCTGAATGGGTCAGCCACGGCCCAGATCACAAGGCACGGAAAGAATAGCCATGTCGCATTTCGATGAAGCATTCGCGGCGGTCAGCGCCCATATCGGCACCGGGCGCATACCGGGCGCCGTGCTGGGGTTGGTCACGCGTGACGGCACCCGCGAGTTCCGCGCGATCGGCAACGCCCAGACCGTGCCAGACGTGCGACCGATGACGACGGGCACGTGGTTCGATCTGGCCTCGGTCAGCAAGGTGATCTTCACAACGTCGCGCATTTTGCAGCTGGCGGTCGAGGGGATGATCGATCTGGATGCGCCCATCACCAGCATCATCCCCGATTTTCGCCAGTACGACCCGAACTGCTGGGAACGGCAGGTGACCTTCCGCCAGTGCCTTGGCCACGCCACCGCCTTTCCCGCGGTCGAGCCGATCTATACCTATGGTAACGAGCCCGAGCGCCTGCGCGCCTTTGTGCTGCAGCGCGAATGGCGCAAGCTGGACACGCCGGTCTATTCCGACATCAACTACATCCTGCTGGGCATCGCGCTGGAACGCATCGCGCGCAAACCCATCCGCGCGATGGATGCGGGGGCGGGTTTCGCCTTCTTTGCAGACCCCGCCCATGCCGCTGCGACCGAATACTGCTCGCTGCGCCAGCGCGTTCTGGTGGGCGAAGTGCACGATGAAAATTGCTGGGCGCTCGAGGGGTCGGGCCACGCGGGGCTGTTCGGCACGGTTGAATCCGTGCTGGGCTTTGCCGCCGACCTGCTGGCCCGCCAAGATGATGCCGACGTTCGCCTGATGCGCACCGTCGTGGCTGGCCACCGCACCCACGGCTGGGAAAACCCCTATGATGGGTGGTCGGGCGGCAGCAAATGCAGCGCCGATACTATCGGGCACACCGGGTTTACGGGCACCGGCCTGTGGGTCGATTTCGAACGCGGCCATGCGTGGACGCTGCTGACCAATCGCGTCCATCCGACGCGCCATTTCGACAGCGGCATTTTCACGCTGCGTCAACAAGTTGGGGATATTATCAATGGCTGAACCAATCTGGGCCGTTGGGCTGATGACCGGCACCGTGCTGGACGGCAACATCGACGTCGCGTTGCTGCGCACCGATGGCGAGACGATCAGCGAATTCGGCGCTTACACGCTCGCGCCCTACCCGCGCGCGACGCGCGACCTGCTGGAAGAAACGCTGGCGCAGGCCCGCGTGTGGAACTTTGACGGCCCCGAGCCTGCGATTTTTGCCGAGGCTGAGGACGTCCTGACCCGTGCCCAGTCGCAGGCGGTGATGGATCTGGTGGCCGAGGCTGGCCTTGGCATGGATCAGATCGGCATCATCGGCTTTCACGGCCAGTCGGTGCTGCATCGCGCACCGACCCCTGACCGCCACGGCCAAACCCGCCAGCTGGGCAACGGCGCACTGATGGCGCAGATTACCGGCACCCGCGTCGCCTATGATTTCCGCAGCCGCGACATGGAATTTGGCGGCCAAGGCGCGCCGCTGGCCTGTTCTTACCACGCGGCCCTGCTGCGCGGCGCAGGCACGCAGGACGCCGCCGCGATCCTGAACCTTGGCGGCGTTGCGAACGTCACCTGGACCGACGGCCAAGATCAGGTCATCGGCTTTGATACCGGCCCCGCGAACGCCCCGCTGAACGATTGGGTAAAGCTGCACGGCGCGGGCGACATGGATTTGGGCGGTGCACTTGGCGCGGCAGGTACGGTCGACGAAGATCGCTTGGCCACTTTGCTGCAACACCCCTACCTGACCAAAGCCTACCCCAAATCGCTCGACCGGTTCGACTTTACCGCCGATATGGCCACGGGTCTGTCGCTAGAGGACGGAGCCGCGACTCTGACCGCCTTTACCGCAGGCGCGGTGGGCAAGGCGCTGGATCTGCTGCCACACCGCCCGAACACGCTGTTCGTCTCGGGCGGGGGGCGTCATAACCCGACGCTTATGCGGATGATCGCGGATCGCGCAGGCGTCACCGCCCGCCCGGCCGAGGATCTGGGCTGGCGCGGCGACGCGGTCGAGGCCGAATGCTTTGCCTTTTTGGCCGTCCGCGTCTTGCGCGGCCTGCCGATCAGCTTCCCGACCACGACAGGCGCGCCGGAACCGCTGACCGGCGGCAAGCTGGCAGGCTAAAGCGCCTTGCGTAAAAAGCTGCGCGTGCGGCCCACCGGGAAATCGGGCAGTTCCCCGAACACGGTATAGCCCGCGCGCAGATAAGCCTTCAGCCCGTGCGGGCTGAAGGTGTCGATATAGGCGCCATGGCAGCCACGGCTGCGCGCCTCGGCCTCGGCCATGGCCAACAGGCGGCCCGCCAAACCTTGCCCGCGCTGGGTTTCATCCATCCACAGCCACTGGGTATATAGCCACCCCCACGCGGTATAACCCGACAGGCCCGCGCGCAGCGCGCCGTCTGCATCTTGGGCGAAGATCACCAATTCGCGCCGGTCGGTGGGGCCGACATCCGCGGTGTTGAAGGCGGCCAGTTTTTCCCCCAGCGCCGCGCGCAGCCCGGCATCAGGCGTCTCGGTCAGGGTCAGCGTCAGGTCCATTTCGGGCAACTCCCCATTGCAATTCCGGTTTGCTTCGCACAAACCTGACCCAGTTGAAACGGGGATCCTCATGTCGCGCATCGATGCCAAATTCGCCCAACTTCGCGCCGAAGGGCGCAAGGCCTTTGTCTCTTATGTGATGGCGGGTGACCCCGACTATGAAACCTCGGTCGCGATTGTGAAGGGCCTGCCGGCGGCAGGTGTCGACATTATCGAACTGGGCATGCCCTTTACCGACCCGATGGCCGACGGCCCGACGATTCAACATGCGGGCCAACGCGCGTTGGACGGCGGCCAGACGCTGGAAAAGACGCTGCAGATCGTGCGCGAGCTGCGCAAGACCGACAACACCACCCCCGTGGTGATGATGGGCTATTACAACCCGATCTATTCGCGCGGCGTGCATAAGTTTCTGCAAGACGCGCAGGATGCGGGCATCGACGGGCTGATCGTCGTCGACCTGCCGCCCGAGGAAGACAGCGAGCTGTGCATTCCCGCGAAGGACTACGGCATCAACTTCATCCGCCTCGCTACGCCGACGACCGATGACGCGCGCCTGCCTACCGTGCTGCAAAACACCTCGGGCTTCGTCTACTATGTCTCGGTCAACGGCATCACCGGATCGGCGGCCGCAAACGCTGGCACCGTCGGCCCCGAGGTTGCACGGATCAAAGCCGCCACCGATCTGCCGGTGATCGTCGGCTTCGGCATCCGCTCGCCCGAGGCGGCGCGCGATATTGCGGGCATCGCCGATGGCTGCGTAATCGGGTCGGCCATCGTATCGCGGATTGGCGCGGGCGACAGCGTGCCGCAGGTTTTGGACTTTGTTTCAACCTTGGCCGCGGGCGCACACAGCGCCTAAGGCAACCCTTGGGAGGGGGGAGTGACTATGGCTGTGATGACGACAATCGAGGATCTGCGGCGCGTCTATAAACGGCGCACCCCCAAGATGTTCTATGACTATTGCCAGTCAGGCAGCTGGACGGAACAGACCTTCCGCGACAATACCACCGATTTCGCCGAGATCCGCCTGCGCCAGCGCGTGGCCGTCGATATGTCAAACCGCAGCGTGAAATCGACCATGCTGGGGCAAGAGGTAGCCATGCCCGTGGGCCTTTCGCCCGTCGGGTCGACCGGCATGCAATCGCCCGATGGCGAGATCAAGGCCGCCCGCGCCGCCGCGAAATTCGGCGTTCCCTTCACGCTGTCGACGATGTCGATCTGCTCGATCGAGGATGTGCGTGAACACACTAAGGACCCGTTCTGGTTCCAGCTCTACGTGATGCGCGACAATGAATTCGTCGACAATATCATTCAACGCGCCAAGAATGCAGGCGTTTCGGCGCTGGTGCTGACGCTGGATCTGCAGGTGCTGGGCCAGCGCCACAAAGACCTGAAGAACGGGCTGTCCACCCCGCCAAAGCCCACCTTGAAAACGCTGGCCGACCTGGCCCTGCGCTGGCGCTGGTGCAGCGAAATGGCCCGTACCCCCCGCCGCACGTTCCGTAACATCGTCGGGCACGCCCCCAGCGTCGGCAACCTGTCGTCGCTGTCATCGTGGACGGCCGAGCAATTCGACCCGCAGTTGGATTGGGCCAAGATCGCCCGCATCCGCGAAAAATGGGGCGGGAAGCTGATTCTGAAAGGTATCCTCGACCCCGAAGACGCTGTCATGGCGGCCGATGCGGGGGCCGACGCCATCGTCGTGTCGAACCACGGCGGGCGGCAGCTGGATGGCGCGCTTTCGTCGGTTCGCATGCTTCCCTCGATCGTGCGGGCCGTTGGTGACCGGACCGAGGTCTGGCTGGATTCCGGCATCCGTTCGGGGCAAGACGTGCTGAAGGCGCTGGCGCTGGGGGCCAAAGCGACGATGATCGGCCGGTCGTACATTTACGGCTTGGGCGCGTACGGCCAAGACGGCGTGACGATGGCGCTGGATATCATCCGCAAGGAACTGGATACCACCATGGCGCTGGTCGGCAAACGCGATGTGCGCGACCTGAACCGCGATGTTCTGCTGGTGCCCAAGGATTTCGAGGGGAATTGGACCTGACGCCCTTTCCTTCCGTCACTTTTTGGGTTAGGGGCAAGGCCTCATCGGGCCTTACACCCTTGGAGGAAGGCCCCTCATTTAACGGAGTTTCAAATGGCAAAGACCATTGAACTGAACGCGACCGCGCGTACGGGGACAGGCAAGGGGGCCGCTCGTCAGGCACGTCGTGATGGGCAAGTCCCGGGCGTCATCTACGGTGCGGGCCAAGAGCCTGTCGCCATCAACGTATCGTTCAACGTCCTGCTGAAGACGCTGAAACAGGGCGGCTTCCTGTCGACCCTGATCGACCTGAACGTTGACGGCAAGACCGAGCGCGTCGTTTGCCGTGGCGTGCAGCGCCACGTCGTAAAAGACCTGCCGACCCACGTCGACTTTATGCGTCTGGCTGCAACCACCCGCGTCAACCTGCACATCCCCGTTCACTTCGTGAACGAAGATGCTGCCCCCGGCGTGAAGCGCGGCGGTACCGTTGTCCACGTCCGTTCGGAAATCGAACTGAACGTTCTGGCCAGCGACATCCCCGAATTCGTGACCGTCGACCTGACCGGCCGCAACATCGGCGACGTGATCCACATCGCTGACGTGACCCTGCCCGCAGGCGTCAAGCCGACGACCGAGCGTAACTTCGCCATCGCGAACATCTCGGCCCCCTCGGGCTATGTTCCGGGCGCTGACGAATAAGGCTTACGCCTTTGACGTGTTGACGGGGGCCGCTGGCCCCCGTTTTCATTTGTAGGGGCGGCAATCAAGGAACCCGATATGAAACTGTTCGTAGGTCTTGGAAACCCCGGCGCGAAATATGCCGGAAATCGCCACAATATCGGCTTCATGGCGCTGGATCGCATTGCCGCCGACCATGGGTTCACGCCCTTTCGCAGCCGCTTTCAGGGCCTTGTTGCCGAAGGCGTGCTGGGGGGCGAGAAAGTGCTGCTGCTGAAGCCCGAGACCTTCATGAACCTGTCGGGCCAGTCGGTGGGCGAAGCCATGCGTTTTCACAAATTGACGCCTGACGATGTGGTGGTGTTCCACGACGAATTAGACTTGGCCCCCGGCCGCCTGAAAACCAAAACAGCGGGCGGTCATGCGGGCCACAACGGCCTGCGGTCGATCCACGCCCATATTGGCGAGGCCTACCACCGCGTCCGCATGGGCGTCGGCCACCCGGGTCACAAGGATGCAGTGGCATCCTATGTGTTGCACGATTTTGCCAAGGCCGACCAAGACTGGCTGGATGATATGCTGCGCGGTATTTCCGACGGCGCTGCGGCACTGGCGGGGGGCGATCAGATCAAGTTCCTGAACGCCGTGAACCTGCGCCTAAATCCGCCGCGTTCATCTGGAGGCAACCCCGCCCTGATGCCCAAGGCAAAGCCGCAGCCCAAGCCTGAAAAGCCCGCGGCAGACGTGAAAAAGGGGGAAGAAACCCTCTCCCCCCTTCAGAAACTAGCGCAGAAATTCGGGCGCGATTAACCCTGCAGCTCGACCCCTAGGTGGCGGGCGACGGTGAAGATGTCTTTATCGCCCCGTCCCGACAGGTTCATGACGATGACATGATCTTTCGGCAGCGTTGGCGCCATCTTCATCGCTTGCGCCAGCGCATGCGATGATTCGAGGGCGGGAATGATCCCTTCGTATTCGCAGCACTTCTGGAACGCATCCAGCGCCTCGAGGTCCGTGATCGATTCGTATTTCACGCGCCCGATCGAATGCAGCCAAGCGTGTTCAGGCCCGATACCCGGATAGTCGAGGCCCGCCGAGATCGAGTGGCCTTCGAGGATTTGGCCGTCTTCATCCTGCAACAGGAAGGTGCGGTTGCCGTGCAGCACGCCGGGGCGGCCGCCTGTCAAGCTGGCGCAGTGTTCCATTCGCTCGTCCACGCCGTGACCGCCGGCCTCGACGCCCACGATATTGACCGAATCGTCGTTCAAAAAGGGATAGAACAGCCCCATAGCGTTCGACCCCCCGCCAACGGCGGCGATCAGCGTGTCGGGCAAGCGGCCCTCGTGCTGCAGGATCTGCTCGCGGGTTTCTTTGCCGATAACGGCCTGGAAATCGCGCACCATGGCGGGATAGGGGTGCGGGCCGGCAACGGTGCCGATGCAATAGAAGGTGTCGGCGACATTGGTGACCCAGTCGCGCATCGCGTCGTTCATGGCGTCCTTCAGCGTGCCACGCCCCGATTTCACGGGAATCACTTCCGCGCCCAGCAGCTTCATGCGGAACACGTTGGGGGCCTGCCGCTCGACATCGGTCGCGCCCATATAAACGATGCACTTCAGGCCGAACTTGGCGCAGACCGTGGCGGTTGCCACCCCGTGCTGCCCCGCGCCTGTCTCGGCGATAATGCGCGTCTTGCCCATGCGGCGCGCCAGAATGATCTGGCCCAGCACGTTGTTGATCTTGTGCGCACCGGTGTGGTTCAGGTCCTCGCGCTTCATATAAATCTTGGCGCCGCCCAGTGCTGTCGACAAACGCTCGGCGTAATACAGCGGGCTGGGGCGACCGACATAGTTGCGCCACAGGTCATCCATCTCGGCCCAGAAGGTCGGGTCGGTCTTGGCTTTTTCGTATTCGGCTTGCAGGGCCAGAACCACCGGCATCAGCGTTTCGGACACGAACCGCCCGCCGAAATCGCCAAAGCGCCCGTCTGCATCGGGCCCGGACGTATAACTATTGATGAGGGTATAAGCCATCGCGCGCCTCTTCTGTCAGGTTAGATCGCGTTTATATCCATTGGGCGAGACGGTAAAGCCGAGCTGTTCGCGTCACAGCCCCGCAGCCGCCGCAAAGGCACGAATCAGCGCGGGGTCTTTCACACCCGGCGCGCTTTCAACGCCCGAAGACACATCAACCTGCGCCGCGCCCGTCAGGCGCATCCCCTCGGCTACGTTTTCAGGGGTCAGACCGCCCGCCAGCATCCATGGCTTGGACCAGACGCGGCCTTGCAGCAGGGTCCAATCGAATGCGACGCCGTTGCCGCCGGGCAAAATCGCGCCTTTGGGGGCCTTCGCGTCCAACAAAATTTGGTCAGCTACCGCTTCGTAGGTCGCAATAGCAGGCAAATCATCGCGGGTCGCAACACTGATCGCCTTCATTATGGGCAACCCATAGCGCTGACGCACGGCAGCGACGCGTTCGGGCGTCTCGTGGCCGTGCAGCTGAAGCATTTGCACGCCTATGCGCGCAATGATGGCATCCAGCAGCGCGTCATCAGCATCGACTACTAGCGCGACCAGCTTCAACGCGTCTGGCGCGCGCAGGGCCGCTGCCGTGTCCAAATCAACCGCACGCGGCGATTTTGGAAAGAACACCAAGCCACCATAATGTGCACCAGCATCGGCAACCGATTGCAGGTCTGCGTCGGTGCGCAGTCCGCATATTTTAACCAGCGGCCGCATTACTTCGACTTGCCTGCCCCCAGCAACGCCAGAATTTCGGCATCACCCTGCCCCGACGCATTATCGCGGCGCAGGCGTTGCACCTCGTCGCCCAGTGCGTTCAATTCTTGCCGGTGCTTGGCGACAGCCGCCCGCACAGGGTATTCGCGGATCCATTCCCACAAAAACCCCACCAGCAAGCCAACGCCGACACCGATAAAAATAGCGACAAAAAGCGGCACCTGAATAGTAGGCTGCATACCCAGTGCCTGTGCCAGCCCCGCAGGGATCGCGTGCAAGGTCACGCTGCCCCGATTGGCCAGACCCAGAACAACCAGACAGCCAGCAACCACCAGCCAGAAGACAAGGCGGATAAAGCGCATCACGGGTGCTATTTACCGTTCAACCGGTCACGCAGCAACTTGCCTGTCTTGAAGAAAGGCACGCGCTTTTCTTCGACATCGACAGGTTCGCCCGTGCGCGGATTGCGACCGGTACGCGAATCGCGTTCCTTGACCGAAAATGCCCCGAAACCACGCAGTTCGACGCGGTTTCCCTTGGCGAGTGCGGCGGTAATTTCGTCAAAGATCGTGTTTACGATCGCTTCGACATCGCGGTGGTAGAGGTGCGGATTCTCATCCGCGATCTTTTGGATCAGTTCAGAACGAATCATTGGCTGGGACTCTCCCTCGAAAAATTCACCGAGACGCCCGGCGGGCGGGAAACGACCTTATCGGGCTATTGTGCAGTAGTTCACTGTCTTTGGCAAAGATTCAATGACTTGCAAAAAAAGAAAACCCCACGCCCTTTCGGGCGTGGGGCAATATCCTGCTCAGCGGGGCTGATTAGTCGTTAGCCGACACCTTCAGGGCAGCGCCCAGAATGTCGCCGAGGCTCGCGCCCGAGTCGGACGAACCGTATTGTTCGACGGCTTCCTTCTCTTCTGCGATCTCGCGGGCCTTGATCGACAGACCCAGCTTGCGGGTCTTGGGGTCGATGTTGGTCACGCGAACGTCGACCTTGTCGCCAACCGAGAAACGCTCGGGGCGTTGGTCAGCGCGGTCACGCGACAGGTCCGAACGACGGATGAACGACTTCATGCCTTCGTATTCGACTTCGATGCCGCCGTCTTCGATCTTGGTGACCTCGACGGTGATGACCGTACCACGCTTCACGCCGTCAACGGCATCAGCAAAGGGGTCTTCGTCCAGCGCCTTGATCGAGAGCGAGATGCGCTCCTTCTCGACGTCGACTTCCAGAACCTTGGCCTTCACGACGTCGCCCTTGCGGTAGTCGCCGATCACGTCTTCGCCACGGCCTTCCCATGTCAGGTCCGACAGGTGAACCATGCCATCGATGTCGCCCGGCAGGCCAATGAACAGACCGAATTCGGTGATGTTCTTGACTTCGCCTTCAACAGCGGTGCCCTCGGGGTGCGTTTCAGCGAACACTTCCCACGGGTTGCGTTGGGTCTGCTTGAGGCCCAGCGAAACGCGGCGCTTGGCGCTGTCGATTTCCAGAACCATGACTTCGACTTCTTGCGAGGTCGAAACGATCTTGCCGGGGTGTACGTTCTTCTTGGTCCAGCTCATTTCCGAGACGTGGACAAGACCTTCAACGCCGGGTTCCAGCTCAACGAATGCGCCGTACTCGGTGATGTTGGTGACGCGGCCGGTGTGGACCGATTCCAGCGGATACTTGGTTTCAACCGAGTGCCACGGATCGTCTTGCAGCTGCTTCATGCCGAGGCTGATGCGGTGCGTTTCCTTGTTGATCTTGATGACTTGGACCTTGATGGTCTCGCCGATCGACAGGATTTCCGACGGGTGGTTCACACGGCGCCATGCCATGTCGGTCACGTGCAGCAGGCCGTCAACGCCGCCCAGGTCAACGAACGCACCGTATTCGGTGATGTTCTTGACAACGCCGTCGACCACTTGGCCTTCGGTCAGGTTGCCGATGACTTCGGCACGCTGTTCAGCACGCGATTCTTCCAGAATTGCACGACGCGAGACAACGATGTTGCCACGACGACGGTCCATTTTCAGGATTTGGAACGGCTGCTTCAGACCCATCAGCGGGCCAGCGTCGCGCACGGGGCGCACGTCGACTTGGCTGCCCGGCAGGAACGCAACAGCGCCGCCCAGATCGACAGTAAAGCCGCCCTTGACGCGACCGAAGATGGCGCCTTCGACGCGCTCTTCCGAAGCGTATGCTTTTTCCAGACGATCCCATGCTTCTTCGCGGCGGGCCATCTCGCGCGAGATGACAGCTTCGCCACGGGCGTTCTCGGCGGCGCGAAGGTAAACTTCGACTTCGTCACCAACCTTGATCGAGGGAGCTTCGCCGGGGTTAGCGAATTCTTTCAGGTCAACGCGGCCTTCCATTTTGTAGCCGACGTCGATGATGGCTTGGCCAGCTTCAATAGCAATGACCTTACCTTTGACAACCGTGCCCTCTTGGGGGGTGTCAATCTCAAAGCTCTCCTGCAGAAGGGCTTCGAATTCGTCCATGGTGGTTTTAGCGCACATAAATCAGTCTATCCTTTACGGTGTGTTTTCTGGCCATGCGGTTGTCTCCGCCGGTCTTTTAAGGGGACATTCCCCTCCTCGGATGGGCGCGCCATACAGGAAACGGGCCACCACATCAACAATGGAATCCCCCCGCGGGGCAGATTCAGCATGAATCAGGCGGGTTCGGGGTTGCGCGGGGCGGCGCGCTGTCTATAAGGCAGGACAATTTGGCTGCCCTCTGGCAAAGACGGGCGGCTTTCATCACGAATCTAATCCGCAAGCTGCCGAGGGGAACGCAATGCCGAAGAGAACCGACATCAAGTCTATCATGATCATTGGTGCAGGGCCTATCGTCATCGGTCAGGCCTGCGAGTTTGACTATTCGGGCGCACAGGCCTGCAAGGCCCTGCGCGAGGAAGGCTACCGCGTCGTTCTGGTCAACTCGAACCCCGCGACGATCATGACCGACCCGGAAATGGCCGACGCGACTTACATCGAGCCGATCACCCCCGAAGTCGTCGCCAAGATCATCGAGAAAGAGCGTCCCGACGCGCTGCTGCCCACCATGGGCGGCCAAACCGGCCTGAACACCGCGCTTAAGCTGGCCGACATGGGCGTGCTGGAAAAATTCAACGTGCAGCTGATCGGTGCGAACCGCGACGCGATCGAGATGGCCGAAGACCGCGCCCTCTTCCGCGAGGCGATGGATCGCATCGGTCTGGAAAACCCCAAAGCTACCATCGTCACCGCCCCCACCGGCAAAGATGGCCGCAAAGACCTGAAGGCCGGCGTTCAGATCGCACTGGATGCACTGGACGAGATCGGCCTGCCCGCCATTATCCGCCCCGCCTTCACCTTGGGCGGCACCGGCGGCGGCGTGGCTTATAACCGCGAAGAATACGAGCACTACTGCCACACCGGCATGGATGCCTCGCCCGTTGGCCAAATTCTGGTCGATGAATCGCTGCTGGGCTGGAAAGAATACGAGATGGAAGTGGTCCGCGACAAAGCGGATAACGCCATCATCGTCTGCTCGATTGAAAACGTCGATCCGATGGGCGTCCACACCGGCGACAGTATCACCGTGGCCCCTGCCCTGACGCTGACCGACAAAGAATACCAAATTATGCGTAACGGCAGCATCGCCGTTCTGCGCGAAATCGGCGTCGAAACCGGCGGGTCGAACGTGCAATGGGCCGTGAACCCCGCAGACGGCCGCATGGTCGTGATCGAGATGAACCCGCGCGTGTCGCGCTCGTCGGCGCTTGCCTCCAAGGCCACCGGCTTCCCGATTGCGAAAATCGCGGCCAAGCTGGCCGTCGGCTACACGCTGGACGAGCTGGACAACGACATCACCAAGGTCACGCCCGCCTCGTTCGAGCCGACCATCGACTATGTCGTCACCAAAATCCCGCGCTTTGCATTCGAAAAATTCCCTGGGTCCGAGCCGAACTTGACCACCGCGATGAAGTCGGTCGGCGAAGCGATGGCCATCGGCCGCACCTTCCATGAATCGATGCAAAAGGCGCTGGCGAGCCTTGAGACCGGCCTGACCGGTTTCGACGAGATCGCCATCCCTGGCGCGCCCGAAAAGTCGGCCATCGTCGCCGCGCTGGCCAAAGCCACTCCCGACCGTCTGCGCACCATCGCCCAAGCGATGCGCGAAGGCCTGACGAACGACGAAATCAACGCCGTCACCAGCTTTGATCCGTGGTTCCTTGACCGTATCCGCGAGATCGTGGATGCCGAAGCCGGCGTGAAGCGTGACGGCCTGCCCGTGACCGAAACCGGCCTGCGCGAGCTGAAAATGCTCGGCTTCTCTGATGCGCGTCTGGCCAAGCTGACCGGCCGCGACGAAGACAACGTACGCCGCGCCCGCCTGAATCTGGGCGTCACCGCCGTGTTCAAGCGCATCGACACCTGCGCCGCCGAATTCGAAGCCCAGACCCCCTACATGTATTCGACCTATGAAATGCCCGTCATGGGCGAGGTCGAGGACGAGGCCCGTCCGTCCGACCGCAAGAAGGTCGTGATCCTTGGCGGTGGCCCGAACCGTATCGGCCAAGGCATCGAATTCGACTACTGCTGCTGCCATGCCTGTTTCTCGCTGTCGAAGGTCGGCTACGAGACCATCATGATCAACTGCAACCCCGAGACCGTGTCGACCGACTACGACACATCGGACCGCCTGTATTTCGAGCCGCTGACGTTCGAAAGCGTCATGGAAATCCTGCGTGTCGAGCAAGAAAACGGTACCCTGCATGGCGTGATCGTGCAGTTCGGCGGCCAGACCCCGCTGAAACTGGCGAACCAGCTGGAAGCGGCCGGTATTCCGATCCTCGGCACCACACCCGATGCCATCGACTTGGCCGAAGACCGCGAGCGGTTCCAGAAGCTGGTCGAAGATCTGGGCCTGAAACAGCCGATCAACGGCATCGCCCACTCTGATGCAGAAGCCCTTGAGATTGCGGGCCGTATTGGATTCCCGCTGGTGATCCGCCCGTCCTACGTGCTGGGTGGCCGCGCGATGGAAATCGTCCGCGACATGGACCAGCTGAACCGCTACATCCGCGTGGCGGTGCAGGTTTCGGGCGACAGCCCTGTCCTGCTGGACAGCTATCTGGCCGGCGCGACCGAGGTTGACGTGGACGCCCTGTGCGATGGTACCCGCGTCCACGTTGCGGGCATCATGCAGCACATCGAAGAAGCTGGCGTCCACTCGGGCGACAGCGCTTGCTGCCTGCCGCCGCACACCCTCAGCGACGAAATCGTGGCCGAGATCCGCGTGCAGACCGAAAAGCTGGCGCTGGCGCTGAACGTCGTCGGCCTGATGAACGTGCAGTTCGCGGTGAAAGATGGCGTGATCTACCTGCTGGAAGTGAACCCGCGCGCCAGCCGCACGGTGCCCTTCGTCGCCAAGGCAACCGACAGCGCCATCGCATCCATCGCAGCGCGTCTGATGGCGGGCGAAAAGCTGGACAACTTCCCGCTGCGCGCCCCTTATGAAAAGTCGGCCGATTACGACACGCCGCTGCCCTACGCCGACCCGCTGACCTTGGCCGACCCGAACATGCCGTGGTATTCGGTGAAGGAAGCCGTGCTGCCCTTCGCCCGCTTCCCCGGTGTCGACACGCTGCTGGGGCCGGAAATGCGCTCGACCGGCGAGGTCATGGGCTGGGACCGCAGCTTCGCCCGCGCCTTCCTGAAGGCGCAGATGGGCGCGGGCACCGACCTGCCGAAATCGGGCACGGTGTTCATCTCGATCAAGGACAGCGACAAGGGCCCGGTCATGCTGGAAACGGCGCAAATCCTGACCAAGCTTGGATTCAAGATCTTGGCGACGCGCGGCACGCAGGCGTGGCTGGCCCAGAACGGCGTCGAAGCTGGCGTTGTGAACAAGGTGTATGAAGGTGGCCTGACCATTGTCGATCGCCTGAAGGATGGCCTGATCGCGCTGGTGCTGAACACGACCGACAACACGCAGACGATCTCGGACAGCCGCCAGATCCGCGCCGTCGCGCTGAACGACAAGATCCCGTATTTCACCACCGCTGCGGGTGCAAATGCGGCCGCGCAGGCCATTCAGGCCCGCGAGGAAGGCGAGATCACCGTCCGCGCGCTGCAAGCCTAAGGGCAGATTGCAGCAAGAAGACCACACCGCCCCCGGCAACCCGCCGGGGGCGGTTTCATTTTGTTGACACCGCCCAGCGCCCGACGCATCAGGGGGAACCTTGGTGCCCGCACACGCGGCCGAACAGGGAATGCGGTGCAAATCCGCGGCTGCCCCCGCAACTGTAAGCGGCGAGCGAGGCCCGAACATGCCACTGGGGCCATCCTGGGAAGGCCGGTGCCCCGCAAAGACCCGCAAAGCCAGGAGACCTGCCATAGGTGGATCACCCAATCCGGTCGCGGGGCGCGTATCGGACGGCGGCGCAGCTGCGCCATCCCAGCGGTGACGTTCACCGCCGGCTGACACCGGCATGTTTCTACAGGCGGCACGCCGCCATGACAGGAGGCCGGGCATGACATTTCGCGCCCTGACCACACTTTCCACCCTTGCGCTGACCGCGACGGCCAGCACCGCATTTGCGCAATCGACCCAACCGGTGCCCAGCCGCACGCTAGGGCCGATCGTGATTTCGGCTGGCCTCGCTCCGATTGCGGCCAACCGCACCGGCGTCGTTGCCGAGGTTATCGAAGACGCCGACAGCGGCGGCCAGACCGCGTTGTCGACGCTGCTGCAGGGGCTTCCGGGCTTTAATCTGACGCAAAGCGGCGGCTACGGCCAAACCAGCGGCTTCACCCTGCGCGGTGCGTCGCAAAACTACGTCCCGGTTTTTATTGACGGGATCGACGTGACCGACCCCTCGATGGGGCAAGTCGCGTTCGATTTTGCGACGCTGACAACCGGCGGCCTGCAGCGGATAGAGGTTCTGCCGGGAAGCCAGTCGGCCATCTATGGTGCGCGCGCCGTGGGCGGTGCCATCAACATCACGTCCGCCACCGCAACCCAAAGCGGCACGCACTATCGTGCCGATGCAGAATATGGCAGCCGTAACACCCGCGCCCTCAGCTTTGGCGTGGCGCATCTGGACGATCACTTGTCGGCTACGGCCACGCTGTCGACGCTGGCAACCGATGGCATTTCCGCCGTCGCTGGCGGGGCCGAGGATGACGCCGCTGATGCAACTCGCCTTGGCTTCAACCTCGCCTATACGCTGGACAACGGAGCGGTCATCGGCGGCGCGGGTTTCGCCGCACGCGCCCATGCCGACTATGACGATTTCGGCGCGGACGCCGACAATACATCGCGCAGCGACAGTACAGGCGTGCGCCTTTATGCCGATTTCGACGCTGCGGGCCTGCGCCACACAGTGGCGATCAGCCACTACGGCATCGAGCGCGATTATGACGAGGCCTATGGCTCGACCCACTACACCGGCACGCGCAACAAGCTGAGCTGGCTGGCGACCACGGCACTGTCGGAGACGACCGGCCTGACCTTCGGCGCAGACACCACGCGCGAGGTTTATGACGAGTCGGGCATGTACGGCGCCAGCAACGGCAAGAACACCATCACCGGCGTCTTTGCCGAAGGCACCTTCGCGCTGCGCCCAGATTTTGACCTCAGCGCCTCGATCCGCCACGACGACCATTCGGCATTCGGAAGCTATGACAGCGCGCGTTTGGCGGCTGTGTGGCGCGCCAGCCGTGATTGGACACTGCGCGGACAGGTCGGCAACGGATTCCGCGCGCCGTCGGGCTATGAGCTGTTCGGGCCCTACGGCAACGCGGGCTTGCGCCCCGAAACATCGCAGTCGTCGGAATTCAGCGTCGAATACGCGCTGCCCGCCGACGGCTTCGTGCGCGCAACCTGGTTTGACCTGAAGATTGACGACCTGATCGATTGGGTCGGTGGCAGCTACCAGCAGGTCGCAGGCACTACCCACCGCCAAGGCGCTGTGATCGAGGGCGAGGTCGCCCTGACCGCTTGGCTGCGCGCGACCGCATCTTACACGCGCACCCAAAGCACGCCGATGTCTGCCAACGTGGTCGGCGACGCGTATCTGCTGGGCCTAGCCGCGCAATTGGGCGATGCAACCGTGGCGCGTTTCGACGTGAAACACGCCGCCGACCGTGCCACCCTGCCCGATTACACCGTGGCGAATCTGGCCGTGACGCATGACTTCACCGAAAGCCTGCAAGGGCGCTTCCGCATCGAGAACCTGTTTGACGCCGATTACCAGCTGGTCTCGGGGTATGGCACCGCAGGGCGTTCGGTCTTTGTCGGCCTTGGCGCGGATTTCTAAAGTGCTGGGCGCGCTGCTGGTTTGCGCCAGCACCGCCCAAGCAGGCGACCCGCCCCCACCGGCGCGGGTCGTCTCGATCAACCTGTGTACCGACCAGCTGGCGCTGCAACTGGCCGCGCCGGGGCAAATTGTGTCGCTGTCGGCGGTCGCACGCGACGCACAAGTCTCGCCCCTCGCCGAGGCGGCTATGGCCTATCCCGTCAACCACGGCAGCGCCGAGGAGGTCTTTCGCCTGCAACCCGATCTGGTGCTGGCCAGCGCCTATACCTCGCCAGTAACGGTTGGGTTGCTGCGCCGCTTGGGCCTGCGCGTTGAACAATTCCCGCCCGAAGACAGCTTCGACGACATTCGCGCGAACACGCGCCGCATGGGCGAACTGCTGGGCCAGCCCGACGTGGCCGAGCGCCTTATCGCAGGGTTTGGCGCCAGCTTGGCCGAAATACCGCCCGCGCATCGCAAGGTGACCGCGGTTATCTATGGCCCGAACGGCTTTGCCAGCGCGGGCACCGGCCTGCCCGATGCCCTTTTGCGCGCGGCTGGCTTGACCAATGCGGCCAATGATGTGCTGGCTTTCAGCGGAACCCTCGCGCTAGAAAAGCTGGTCATGCTGGCGCCCGAAATGATCATCACCCCCACGCCCTACCCCGGTGCCTCGCGCGCCGAGGAGTTACTGCGCCACCCCGCGCTGGCAGGGCGCGCTGGCGCCGGCCTTGCGGGGAACGAATGGGCCTGCGGCACAGTGATGGTGGCGCGCGCGGTCGCGCGTCTTGCCGCAGCACGCGAGGCCCTAGAATGAAATATCCGTGGCTTTTGACCGCTTTGGCGACACTCGTGGCGCTGCTACTGGCCGCATCGCTGCTGATCGGGCCGGCAGGGATCGGCCTTGGCGACAGCCTTACGGCGCTGCTGACCGGCACGGGCGGCCCCGAGGTATTGGTCATGCGCGAAATTCGCCTGCCGCGCGCACTGCTGGCAGCGCTGGTCGGCGCTGCACTCGGCTTGGCGGGGGCGGCGGTGCAAGGCTGGCTGCGCAACCCGCTGGCGGAACCCGGGCTGCTCGGCACATCATCGGCAGCGGCGCTGGGGGCGGTTATCGTCTTGCAGACCGGCATCGCGGGCGCTGCCCTATGGGCGCTGCCTACAGCTGCGCTGGCCGGGGCGCTGCTTTCGGTGGTGCTTGTGCTGGTGCTGGCAGGGCCGCGTGGCCCGACATTAGGGGTGATTTTGGCGGGTATCGCCATTTCGGCCCTCGCGGGCGCAGGCGTATCGCTGGCGCTGAACCTGTCGCCCAACCCCTATGCCGCCTACGAGACGATGTTCTGGCTGATGGGCGCGGTTGCCGACCGCGACATGGGCCATGTTCTGATGGCGCTGCCGCTGCTGGTGGGTGGCGCGGTGCTGGTTGGCAGCACCGCCCGCGCGCTGGATGCGCTGACGCTGGGCGAAGATGCCGCCGCAGCGCTGGGGATCAATATGGGCCGGATGCGGCTGATGCTGATTGGCGGCCTTGCCCTGCTGGTGGGCGGTTCAACTGCCGTGGCGGGTGCCATTGGTTTCGTCGGGCTGGTTGTGCCGCACGTGCTGCGCCGCGCCGTGGGGGGCGTCCCATCGCGCCTTCTACCCGCCAGCGCACTGGGCGGCGCGGCACTGCTGTTGGCCGCCGACATCGCCATCCGGCTGATCGCGCCCGAGCGCGACCTGAAGCTGGGGGTCGTCACAGCGCTGATCGGCGCCCCCCTGTTCCTGCACCTGATATGGCGCCTGCGCCGCGAGGCTATATGACGATACTGTCACTGGAAAACCTGTCTAACTTTGCCCTGCGCGACGTATCGTTTAGTGTCGCGTCGGGTGAATGCGTCGGGCTGATCGGCCCGAATGGTGCGGGGAAAACCACGCTACTGCGCGCGGCGCTGGGGCTGACACCCTGCAGCGGACAATCGTCGTTGGCGCGGTTGCCCAGCATGCGCCGCGCCCGCGCGGCAGCGTTTCTGCCCCAAGAGCGCACCGTTGCGTGGCCCCTGACCGCGCGCAACCTGATCGCGCTGGGGCGGATGCCATACGACGATGCGCTTCAGCCCAGTGGCCAGTGCGCGATACTAGACGCCATGGCCCGCCTCGACCTGCAACCATTGGCCGATCGCGTCGTCAGCAGCCTGTCGGGCGGCGAACAGGCGCGCGTGTTGTTGGCGCGCGCCTTGGCGCAAACCGCGCCCCTGTTGTTGGCTGACGAGCCTACTGCAAACCTTGACCCCGCCGCGCAATACCAGGCGATGGAGGTACTGGCCGCGGAGGCGCAGGCGGGCCGTGCTGTGGTAGCATCGCTGCACGATCTGGGGCTGGCCGCGCGCTACTGCACCCGGCTGATCGTGCTGCAACACGGGGCAATATGCGCCGATGGCCCACCGCAGGAGGTGCTAAAACCCGCCCTATTGGCGGATGTTTTCGGTATTCGTGCCACATTGATCCCATCGCAAGACGGCGCGGTGTTCAGCGTGATCGGCCGCGTCTAGTCGTCGTCGCGGCCGATGCTGGGCTGGGCCTGATCGTCGGCGGGCGCGTCGAAATCAAGGCCGATAGCCTTTGACGTCTTGGCCCCCATCGTCTTCAACGTCTCGACCTGCGACAGCACGTTCCCGCGCCCGCGCGACAGCTGGCCGATAGCGGATTCATAGGCGGTCTGCGCCCCCTCGATCCCTTTGCCCACGCGTTCCATGCTGGCGACGAAATTCGCCACCTTGTCGTAAAGCAGCCCTGCGCGGCGGGCGATCTCGTCCGCATTCTGGTTGCGCCGTTCGACCGCCCACACTTGCGATACCGTGCGCAGCGCCATCATCAGCGTGGTCGGGGTGGCGATGGTGATGTGGCGTTCCAACGCATATTCGGTCAGCTTGCCGTCCTCGCGCAGCGCCTCGGACAAGGCCCCCTCGATGGGGACGAACATGATCACGTAATCCAGCGACTGCCCCTCGGCCAGCTGGTAGGATTTAGCGGATAGACCGTTGATATGGTTACGAATAGCGGCCAGATGGCGACGCCGGAACAAGGCCGCCTCGCCGTCATCGGTCGCATTGACCGACGCAGCATAGTCGTTCAGCGAGACTTTGGAATCGATCACAAGGCTTTTGCCACCCGGAATGTTCACCACAACATCGGGGCGCAGGCGTTCGCCATCGACGCCAGTGCGGTGGGCTTGGGTGACATATTCCTCTCCCGCGCGCAGCCCCGACCGCTCCAGTATCCCCTCGAGGATCATTTCCCCCCACGCACCCTGCTGCTGCCGGTCGCCCTTCAGCGCGCGCGTCAACTGCACCGCCTCGCGCGAGATTTGCTCGGACCGCTGGGTCAGGTTTGCGATCTCGGCCTTCAACCGCTCGCGGTCTTTGACCGTTTCCTGATGCACCTCGCGCAGTTCTTTCTCGAAATGCCCGACATGCTCTTTCAGGGGCGAAAGGGTCGCTTCCAGCCGCTCGGTATTCACTTTGCTGAACGTCTCGCCCTGCGTCCTCAGCGCCTCGTCGGCCAACAAGCGGAAGCGTTCCTGCATGTCGCCGCGCACTTGGCTCAGCAGGGTAATCTTCTCCTCGGCGGCTTTCATTTCAGCCTCCAGCTCGGCCTCGAGGGCCGAGATACGGGCTTTCAGGCCCTGATGGCTCAGTTGTTCTTCCTCGAGGCGATCACGCAGACCGTCGATCTGGCCGGTCAGGCGGCGGATGGTATCGTCACGCGCCGTCAGCAGTTCGCCATCCGCCGCGCGGCGCATATCCAGCGCGGCCAAGCGCTGCGCAAGGGTGCGGTTCTCGCCCTGCCCGGCCTCGATCCGCTCGCGCAGAGCCTCGACGGTTTGGCCCAAACGTTCGGCCTCGGCGCGGCGCTCGTGCAGCAGGGTCTCGGCTCTATCGCCACGCGCGACGCCTTCGCGCAGGATCTGAATTTGATGGTCAGCCTCGGCCAGACGCTGCTGCGCCACGCCGCGATGGGCGCGCAACTGCACGGCAACCACAACGAACAAGATGAAAAACAGCCCGCCCAGTGCGGCCAAAGCCAGTGCAAGATTGGGCTGGCCCGCCAAGCCCAGCGCCAGAGTTTGAAAGAAAGTGTTTTCCATTGCCTTGGCCGCGGCCCCCGTACTGCTTTGGGTCCAAAGGCGCAGACCAAGGCGGAAAATGCAAGGTGCGACGCGCTAGCTGCCGCGCGTATCAAGGCGCGGCAAGAACCACGCCATCAGCCCCGCAAGTGGCAGCAAGGCGCAGATACGATAAACGGTCGACAGGCCATAAGTGTCGGCCATCACGCCCAAAATCGCAGCAGCCACCCCGCCAAGCCCGAAGTTCAGCCCGTAGAACAACCCTCCGACAAGCCCCACGCGGTTCGGCATCAGGTCCATCGCGTAGATCATGATGGATGCGAACGCGCTGGCCATGATCAGGTTGATGGCGACCGACAAAACGCCGGTCCAGAACAAGTCGACATAGGGCAGCATCAGCGTCAGCGGTAGCGGCCCCAGAACCGAGATCCAAATCACGCGATAGCGGCCGATTTTGTCGCCGACGATTCCCCCGATCAACGCGCCTGCCGCCGCCGAGAACAAGAACACGAACAGCATCATTTGCGACGCCGTCACGCTGAGGCCGAAGTGTTCGATCAGGTAGAAGGTATAGAACGAACGGAAGCTTTCGCCATAGGCGTTCTTGGTAAACATCAGGAAGATCAGCACAAACATCGCCAAGGCGACTTTGGACGGCGGGAACGGCGAGGGGGCTGCCCCAGCGCTCGCGCGGCGCGCGGCCAGTTGCTTGATGTTCTGGTGGTGCTGCCGCCCCGTCCACGTCAGTAGGCCCATCGCCAGCAGCGCGACAACGGCAAACCACGTCAGGCTGCCCTGCCCCTTTGGCACAATGACCAGCGCGGCCAGCAACGGCCCCAGCGCACCGCCCGCCTGCCCGCCGACCTGAAAGATGCCCTGCGCCAGCCCCTGCCGCCCGCCCGAGGCATAGCGCGCCATACGTGTCGCCTCGGGGTGGAAAATCGACGAGCCGATGCCGATCAGCGCGACCGAAATCAGGATCTGGGTGTAGTCATGCGCGCGGGCCAGACAGACCAGCCCCGACAGCGTGAACATCATCCCCACAACCGGCGAATAAGGCGCAGGGCGTTTGTCGGTCACCGCCCCGACGACGGGTTGCAGGATCGACCCCGCGATCTGGAATGTGAACGTTATGATGCCAATCTGCACAAAATCCAGCGCGTAGGATTCCTTGATGATCGGGTAAACCGCAGGGATCAGCGATTGCATCAGGTCGTTAAGGAAGTGAGACAAGCCCAGCACGATCAGAACGGCGAATTGGGTCTTGGGTCGGGTCAGTGTCGACATGCACGTGGGCCTTGAATGGTGATCCGCACGTTGTCGCGCGCTTTGTGCGGCGACGCCAGTGTCCCGCACATGCGTGCTGCCCAAGCGTCACATTCGCGCAACGCCCTGCCATCGGGCGCGGCCCTGATAGGGCTGAACGGGCAGGTAAAGAAAAACAACCTATACGTGCACTACAAAACCACCACAGCCTGCAAAGTTTCGTGAAAGCAGGAATTAACAAGATACAAGGCTGCACGCGGCCCAGCACAAACCACATGGTGACGCAGGAACGTCAACAACGCACTATTGTTCTTATATTTAACGCATCTACCGCCGCATCCACGCCCGGATAAAGACTAGAATCATCCGCCCCGCAGCGAGGACACGACCGGTGTGCCGCCCTTTTTTAACATCAAACACAGATTTCATTAACCTGTTAGCGCAACCTTTCGATGAGATTTGGCCAAAAAATGCACCTCATAATTGCAAAATTCGCCTTTTCCCATCACATCGCCATGAGGTGAATTGATTTACCTAGGGTCCGGATCTAGCTGCGCTACAGTGTTTTTGTTGGGGGCCGTAATGGGCAATATCCTGGTTATTGGTGGCGATGGCTTCTGTGGATGGCCCACTGCCCTTCACCTGTCGAATTTGGGTCACGAAGTGACAATCGTCGACAATCTGTCGCGCCGCGCAATCGCGGACGAGTTGGGGGCGCAAAGCCTGACCCCCATCGCAAGCATCGAAGACCGCATCGCCGCATGGCAGCGCGTGTCCGGCCATCAACTGGGCTTCGTCAATCTGGACGTCGCGCAGGATTACGACGGTCTGGCGGCGGTCTTGAACCTGCTGAAGCCTGATACGGTCATCCATTTCGGCGAACAACGCGCCGCGCCCTATTCGATGAAGGGGCCGCGCCAAAAACGCTATACCGTCGACAACAACCTGAACGGCACGCACAATCTGCTGGTAGCGATTGCCGAGTTGAAGCTGGATATCCACGTTGTCCATTTGGGCACCATGGGCGTCTACGGCTATGACGGAGACGGGCTGGAAATTCCCGAAGGTTATCTGGATGTGAAGGTCGAAACGCCCGACGGTCGCCTGCTGCCGCGCAGCATCCTGTATCCAACGAACCCGGGCAGCGTTTACCATATGACGAAATCGCTCGATCAGCTGCTGTTCCAATTCTACGCCAAGAACGACCAGATCCGCATAACCGACCTACACCAAGGCATCGTCTGGGGCACCCAGACCGATGAGACCCGCCTTGATGACGCGCTGATCAACCGCTTTGACTATGATGGCGATTACGGCACGGTTCTGAACCGCTTCTTGATCGAGGCTGCGATTGGTTACCCGCTGACAGTGCACGGCACCGGCGGGCAGACGCGCGCGTTCATCAACATCCAAGACACGGTGCGCTGTATCGCGCTGGCCGTGGCCAATCCACCCGAACGCGGCGAACGCGTGCGCGTACGCAACCAGATGACAGAAACGCACCGCGTGCGCGATCTGGCGGCGTTGGTGGCCAAGATCACAGGCGCGAGGGTAGATCGTGTTCAAAACCCGCGCTTGGAAGCCGCCGAGAACGAGCTGTTCGTCTCGAACCGGTCGTTCATCGCGCTGGGGCTGGAGCCTATTACCCTGTCGAACGGCCTGCTGGCCGAAACGATCGAGATCAGCCAACGCTTTGCCGATCGTGTCGACCGCAGCAAGATCCCTGCGGCCTCACTATGGCGTCAGGATATGCCCGAGGCGGCCAGCCACACGATCAAAAAAGCCAGTTAAGGCGATGTAAACGCGGCCCCGCCGCGCCGGAGTTTTAATATGAAATGGGTTTTACCAGTCATCGGGCTGGGTGTCCTCGGCGCGGCGGGGTGGGCAAGCTATGTCACCGTGCAATTGGCCCGTGACCCAGATGCCGTCCTATCCTCAACACGGGTGAACGCCGCCTATATACCTTGGGCGGCGGGCGCCCCCCTGCCGCGCACAGCCGAGGGGCCAAACGCGGCCAACACCGTGATCCTGCCAGTGGGTGCGACGCTGCCCGAGCGCGAGCCGGTCGTGTCCGGCCTGCCCGGGTACGGTCGCATGACCTATCTGTTGCCGCGCGATACCCGTGTATCAGCGGGCGATGTCGTGCTGCAGTTCGCCTCGGAAATCCCCGAAAACGTGAATGCCACGCTGCGGATTTCGCTAAACGGCACGCGCCGCGCCGAAGTGCTGCTGCCCGCAGGCCGCGACACGCGCGAGGTGCGCATTCCCTTGCAAGACCAAGATCTTGCGCTGAATTCAACGCAGGTGACCTTTGCCATCACCGGCGTATCGACGACTGGCGTGTGCAGCATAAATACCGGCAACGCACTGGTGTCGCTGCTGCCCGGAAGCACGGTGCAGGCGCGATCCGCGTCGGCCCCGCAATCCGCCGCCGACCAATACCGGCTGGCGGGGGCACGGGCGGGCGTGCGGTGGGCCGGCGTGACCGGCGATGATTCACGTGCGACTACCACGGTGCTGGCGGTATCGAACGCGCTGCGGCAGGGGCTGAACGTCAGCGTGCTGGGCAGCGATGCGGCGGCGGACCCGGCCTTTATCACCACCGCCCAAACCATCGCAGCCCTGACCGAGACTTTCGATGCGGCAACCGCACGCACGCAGGCCAAGTGGCCGCTGCAAATCACCGATCCGGCCGCGGGCGCCGCCCGCAGTTTCACCGGCACGCAAAGCTGGCGCTATAGCTTCAGCGCCGACGATCTGCCCGACCGGCGCGTTCCGGCCCGTCTGGACTATGGGCTGACACTTGGGCCGCTGGGAATTGACGGCCTCGCCCCCCTACCACAAGGTAGCGACGGCTGGATGGTTTCCGTCATGCTGAACGGCCACCTGTTGGACAGCTTTGCCGCAGCCGAGGGGTCGCTGCGCCGCAGCGCCACCATTCCCCCCACCCTGACCGGCGCCGTCAACCAGCTGGAGGTGACGGTCGGGCGCGGCTTTGGGGCCGAAGGAATTTGTAACGACGGCCCGACCTTGGTCGCCGAACTTGCCAGCGATTCCGTGCTGGTTCCGGGGTCGACCACGATCACCGGCATTGCCGACCAGCTAGGCCAAATGACTGGAAATACGCCTCAATTGCTGACGGATGGCGTAGCCCGCCTGACACCGCCCGAGGCGCAAGCCGCCGCGCGCATGCTTGCCGATCTGCCATTCGCGCCCGCAACGGCACAGGGCACCCACGCGCCATCAGCGACGATCAGCGTGCTGCAAACATCGGCCTTGCCCGCAGCCGCCCCAGCAAGCGCTTGGGTTTACGTGAACGACGCCCGCGACCAGTTCGTCATGCGGTTAGATGACCCCGCGCTGCGATCCAAGCTGGACGACCACGCCGTCGCCCTGCTGATCGCGGCACCGGCCACCACGCATTAACCGCGAAGGGGCAGACAAATGGCGGTCGCGGTCGGGCATGGTGCGCCTGCGGTTTTCACATCGGTCGACAGCGCACCGGGCAGCTTTGCCGCGCCGGTGCCTGTCTGGCGCGCGCCGTGCATGCTGGCGCTGTTCACCGCGCTGGCGGCGCTGCAGATCTATGTGCTGAACCACGGCGATCTGGCGCGCGTCTTTCCGGCGGGCGACTATGTTCTGGATGTTGGTTTTACCGGTCAGCATGCCATCGCCTTTCGCGCCTATGCGCTGTCGTTTCTGGTCAGCTTTGCCCTGTTCTGGGGCCGCGATGCGCATACGCGATTGCGGCTGATCGCCGATATGCTGCCAGGCTACATCGCGATCTGTTTGGCAGCAGACCTGCTGCTGGCGGGCATTTCCAGCGTGTCCGGCCTCGGCATCCCCCTACATCTGGTCGAGGTGCTGAGCGGCATTTTCGCGTGGCTTTGGTTTGCGCTGAAGCTGCTGGAACATGCCAGCCTGCCGCGCGAGATCCCTATTCGCCGCCGCGTCATCGGCTTTGGCCGTGACGTGCTGCTAGGCTTGGTGCTGCTGACCATCGCCATTCTGGCCGCCCACTGGGTCGAGGCGCACGCCCGCCAAATCGTCAGCGCACTGCGTCACAGCGGCATCATCGGCGGCTTGGGCCCGGGCGTTTTTCTTGTGCTGCCGCTGTTTTTTCTGATGCTGTATGTCGTCGCCCGCATCAAGCACTGGCGCACGCGCCGCGATGACAGCTACACCCCCGACGTGACTGTCATCATTCCCGCTTTCAACGAAGAATACATCATTGCCCGCACGATCGAGGCGCTAGATCGGGCCGCGGCAGGTTACGGTGGCACGGTGCACGCCCTGCTGATCGACAATAACTCGCGCGACGCAACCGCAGCGATCGCTACCCGTGCTTTTGCGGCGGCGCAGCATATTTCGGGCCGCGTCCTGCGCGAGCCGACGCCCGGCAAATCACATGCGCTGAACACAGGCCTGCGCCTTGCCGAGACCGACATTCTGATCCGCGTCGACGCCGATACACAGATCTTGCCCGGATCAATCGCGCGAGCGCTGTCTTGGTTCTCCGACGGCCGTGTCGGCGTCGTGGGCGGGTTGCCCTTGGTGCCCGGCGGCGGCCCCTTTGACCCTGCCCGCCAGATCGAGACATTTGTAAAGCACGGGTTTTACTCCGTCGCGCTGCAAGCCGTGAACGGGGTAGTCGGCGTGCCCGGCATGCTTGCTGTCTACCGCACGGCAGATCTACGCGCGCTAGGTGGCTTTGTCAGCGGAATGAACGGCGAGGATACCGATATCTCGATGCGTATCGGCGCAATTGGCTACGACATCGTCGTCGACCCGCGCATCCGCTATATATCCGAAGTTCCGACCAGCCTCGCCCACATGCGCGAGCAACGCCTGCGGTGGTTCCGGTCGGTTCTGCACATCAGCGCGCGCGGGCGCCAGATAGTGCTGGGCGGCCCCGCCAGCATTCGCGGCCGGATCGTGCTGCCCTACATGCTGTTCAATTCGGCGCGCCGCACCGCGATGATCCCGCTGCTGCTTTTCGGCGTGCTGGAATTCGCATTCGGCTCGGGCCCACGCGGGATGATGGAATGGCAGCCACTAGTGGCCTTCATGCTCAGCGCGTCGCTTATCGTTGCGGTGCTGGCCTGCCTGCTGGCCGGAAAACCGCGCAGCATTCTGGGCGTACCCAGCTATATCGCGTTTCGGCTGCTGCGCGCCTATTTCACTTTGGAATCAATGCTAACAATCCGCGTGAACCCCACTAAAACGCCCTACCGCCTCGGCAAAACCGTGCAAAACCCACCGATCGCCCCACTGCCGCCGCACAGCTAAACTGTTGAGTGTTTTGCCTCTTGGCAACACCCATCCGCACAGGTAGTTACGCCTTCGGAGCAGTGGTCGAGTGGTCTAAGGCAGCGGTCTTGAAAACCGCCGGGCCAGGAATGGTCCCGTGGGTTCGAATCCCACCTGCTCCGCCAACACCCAAACAACGCTAGCCAACTTACCCGGCGCGGGTGCGCCGGGCTGGTCGTCTTGCGTTACTCGAAAGCGCTTTTAGCGCCGTCTTGGTGGACGAGGTGGTAATAGCTTGTCAGATTCAGGGTCGATGCCGCAGCGCGGTCCAGCACGATTGTGGCGCAAGGGTGCAGCTGCAGTGCCGATGCGGGGCAGACGGCGGCGAGTGGGCCTTCGATCATCGCAGCGACGACATCCGCTTTGGCAGCACCCGTAGCCAGCAGAACACAGTGGCGGGCCGCCAGAATGCTGCCGATGCCCATCGTCAGGGCGTATTTGGGCAGCGCCTCGCCTTCGGCAAAGTAGGGGCGATTGGCCGCGTGGGTGCTCTCGGTCAGGGTCTTGATGCGCGTGCGCGACGACAGGCTCGAGGTTGGCTCGTTGAAGCCGATATGGCCGTTGCGGCCGATGCCGAGCAGCTGCAAATCAATCCCGCCGGCACTGGCGATCAGCGCCTCATACGCATCAGCTTCGGCGATGGGGTCTGCCGCGTCGCCGCGCGGCAGGTGGGTATTCGCCAGATCGATATCGATATGGTCGAACAGCACATCGCGCATGTAATGGTGGTAGGACGCAGGGTGCGAGGGCGCAAGCCCGACGTATTCATCCAAATTAAAGGTGGTCACCTGCGCGAACGACAGCCCCTCATCGGTGTGCATACGGCGCAGCGCAGCGTACAGCGGTAACATCGTGCCCCCTGTCGCCAGCCCCAGAACCGCCGAAGGCTTGGCCTTGACGGTCTCGGCGATGATGCCGGCAGCGCGCGCCTCAGCATCGGCAGTTGTTTCCAGAATAAGAACCTTCATGGTGTCACTCTTTCAGACCATGCGCCAAAGCGCGAAGCAACGTGGCTGCGCCCCTGCCTTGCAATATCGGCGCGCCGCTTTTCAATGCGGGCGTATCTGTTCCATAGGAACGGGTGCAAGACAAATACTGACGCAGCGCAACAACGCTGCGATTTTTTGAGGCGACCGCTGTGACCCGTTGGTTTTTTGGGCCCCAGATCAGCGCGATGCGCTCTCCTACACGTCCGCCGCGTCGTTGTAGACGTATCCCGCCTCGCCCATGACATCTTCGATGACCAGCGGCATGACGGCGTGTGTCTGGGCGCCAGGTGCACAGTGCAGCACGTGGGGCGGTTGATCACCGTCCAACAAGCTGAGGCCTGCAGTTGTCCCCCCCGCCTCGCCTGCGCTGAACCGATCAAAGCTGATCCAGGCCAGATAGTCCTGCCCATCGGCGTCAAAATAAACGCCGCTGTTGATGCTCGACCCAAAGCCGTTCCACGCGGGCGTCACGCGATTCGCCGCAAACGGGCTGACAGCGCTGACCTGCCTACCCTCGCCGCCGTCATACTGCATCTTGAACCCCGCCCCATCGACGCAGAGCAGCAGCCGCCCCGCATCCTCCAGCGGGCACGCGATCAGGATCTGGCCGGTGCATTGGGCCACCACATCGACGGCCACTTGGGGTTGCTGGGCAAGGCTGGCCAGCGGAACGCCTGCAAAAAGCCCGACAATCGCCCATGCTGATGCGCGCGGCACCTTACTTGCCCCCCACGGCGACGGGGGCAAAGCTGCGCGAGAGCATACCGCGATAGGCCGCGTCAAACACCCGATTGGCGTTTTGGCTGCCGTCGGTTACGCCAGCGCGGGTCACGGCGATGCACAGCCCTTCTGTCTCGGCCAGCACTGTTTGCAGCGGCACCTCAACCTCTTGCGGCCACGGGGCGGCCAGCGCGGCCTCGGCGGTGGTGCAGTCGGTGTAAACCAGCGCCAGCAGCGTGATCGGCCCCTGCTCGCCCTGCATATCGACCAAGGCCCCGCCAGCATAGGCGGGCACCGTCTCGCCGCCGCCCTCGGCCACAGACCGCCCGAACGCGGACGAGAAGAACACCCCCTGTACTACGTATTGGCCGCCAGCCGCGAACAGTTTGCTCAGCGCTTGGCCCGTCGGCGTGTCATAGGCGGAAGGCGTCGCCATTACCGCATCCAGCGCGGCCTGCGAGGATGCCTGATACACGACGGTCGGCGTAACCGCGACAAGGCTGGCCTCGCCCATCGGGCCGACCCACGGGTTTTGCGCATCGACCGCCCCAAAGTTCATCTCGCCCACGGGGCCGTTGGCAGATACATCGTCCGCGATGGGCGCGAACCCGACGGCGGGCAGGCTGGCGGCGATCGCCCCCGGCATGCCTTGCTCGCCACCCCAGATAACGGCTTGGTTCGGGCGCGCGCCCAGCGACACAAAGAAGTTCACCTCGCAGGGGCTGACGCCAGCCTTATCAGCAAAGGTCGCGCTATCGCCATTACCAAGCGCCTGCAGAACCGGCAAATCCAACCCCACACTGGCCCGACCTGCCATGCTGGGCGCGAAATCGGCTGTCCCGAAGACCATCGAAATCGCGTGCAGATTGACGAATTGCGCCGGCTCGGCCCCTGCGAACACCTGCGCGGGCAAGGCGTCCAGCGCGCTGTTGACATGGTCATACACGTCGGCATGGGCGTGCAGCGGCAGCGCTAGTGCGGCCGCGCCGCAGGCAAATTTCAGGTGGCGCATGGGGGCTCCTCGGTAAGGCGACTTTGCCGCGCGTTCACGAACGCGCGATGTCCCGTGACTTAAATGAATTCAGCTCGCCAAAGCAACGCGGGCCAGCACCTTGCATCCACGCCCGCCACCAACCAGCGGGGATCCGCCCAATCGGGCGGCGCACCCCGCACCGCGCTAGGCTTTTGACGCGGCTGACTTTTCCGTGTTACGCCATGGTGAGCACCCTGAAACCTACCCAAGGACGCCCCCATGGACACCCCCACGCCCGCCGAGCGCCCTTTTCTGCGATGGGCGACGATCATCGGTCTGGCCGTGCTGATCGCCTATGCTGCAAGCCCGCTGACCTCGGCTTTGGTAGCGGCGGCCAGCCTGACGGCCTCGGCTGATATCGGGTTGATACCGGTGGTCGTCATTCAACTGATCGCCCTTATCGCCGCGCTGATTTGGCTGGCGCGGATCAGCGGCACCACGCTGCGGATCAGCCGCGGCCTGATCGCAACGGGCGCGCTGTTCCTGCTAGCGCTGCCTGCAGTCATCATCACCGCGCTGGTCGGCGCGGCACTGGCAAACGACGGTGACCCGGGCGGGCCTGCGGCGGCCGTGTTCATGGTGATCATCTTTGGCGGCTTCTACGGCCTGATCGGGGCGGGCTTCATATTCGGCGGCCTTAGCCTGCGCAAACCCGCACCAAAAGACCGTCTGTAAAACGCCCACAAAACAAACACGGGTCGCGAAGTCGCCCAGAATCACACAAACGCCCCATGCCCGCCGCTGGCGCACCCATCAGCGCCAGCCCGGCCCCCCGCGATACGAAGGACACTTTCCCGCGAAACTTCATATGCTTAACCTCCACCGCGCCCTAGGGCCGCGCGCCATCGCATAAGTTTCACTTATCTTCTTACCATATTTACCGGCTCACATATCAGGCGTTTTCGCGCCTTTAGTCCGCTATCGCCCGCCGCTGTCGCGACCGAGGCCGTAGCAGTGGACGCCGTTAAGGAAGGAAGACGATGCACCCCCCATGTCAGAAATTCACGCCCTGCAAAAACGCTTCGGCGAGGTCGAGGTTCTTTGGTCGATCGACCTGAAGGTGAACAAGGGTGAATTGGTCTTCGTGATCGGGCCGTCGGGGTCGGGCGAGCAGCAACAGCGCGTTGCCATCGCCCGCGCGCTTGCGCTCGCCCCCAAAGTGATGCCGTTCGACGAGCCGACATCCGCGCTTGATCCCGAATTGGTTGGGTCGGTTCTGCGCGTGATGAAAGACCTGAAGGCGCGCGGCATGACCATGCTGGTCGTCTCGCACGAGATGGGTTTCGCGCGCGAGGCCGCCGACCGGGTCGTCTTCATGGACAAGGGCCACGTCGTCGAAAGCGGCACCCCGAGGACATCTTCGCGAACCCCCAATCTGAACGGCTGCGCGAATTCCTTGCACGCGTCCTCGACTAAGCACCCTCAAGACAAAGATCGACATCATGACGAAAATGAAAATCGGCGCGGCGCAAATCGGCGGCATTCGACGTGCGGAAACGCGCGATCAGGTTGTTGCACGCATGCTGGCCCTGATGGATCAGGCCCATGCACAGGGTGTAGAGTTTCTGTCGTTTCCCGAAATGACGCTGACGACGTTCTTTCCCCGCTCTGACATGGAAAACCGCGCGGATTTCGATATATGGTTCGAAACGCAAATGCCGAACCCCGCCGTCCAGCCGCTGCTCGTCCGCGCCAAGGCCTATGGGATGTCGTTCAGCTTCGGCTACTGCGAACTAACGCCCGAAGGTCAGCATTTCAACACCGCTATTCTGGTCGATGCATCGGGCGAGATCACCCTGAAATACCGCAAGACCCACCTGCCCGGCCACGCCGAATTCGAGGCTGAACGCACGCACCAGCACTTGGAAAAGCGCTCTATTTCCTGTCAGGCGATACCGGCTTCAACGTGGTGCGCAACGCCGGTGTGATCACGGGCCTTGCGATCTGTAACGACCGGCGCTGGCCAGAAACATGGCGCATTCTGGGTCTACAGGGCGTGCAGTTGGTCAGCATCGGTTACAACACCCCGTCGCAAAACAACCCGTCGCAATCCGAAGAGCTGGAAAAGCGCCTCTATCACCAAGAACTGTCGGTCTGCGCAGAGGCGTATCAGAATTCCACCTGCGCCTTCGCCGTCGTTAAATGCGGCACCTAAGATGGCAACCACATGATTGGTGGGTCGAGTATCGTCGATCTGAACCAGCTTCGCGCCCTTTGATGGGGTCGACGTGATCGGGGCTGGACGACATGCCCCCCACCATCGCGGCCGAAGAAGGCGTCGCGACCGCTGGCCTGCGCCTTGCCGCCGAGGTTCGCGCGCGCGCCGCCAGCGCCTATATCAGCGCATGCTTTTTCGGCCCCTGCGGCCATATCGCGCGCTAAGTGACCATCCGCACCGTGATCGGTTACGGAGGCAGGCCTGATGGCCGCGCTGGCACGCGCGCAGACCGATTTGGCATCATCGCCATGACCCCCGCATCGCTGCTGCGGCACCGCCGCCGCATGTGCGAGATGGGAATCGAAGCGCGATGCGCAGGCGAGCTGCCCCTGCCCGCCGGCACCACTGCTGCCGACCAGCACCGACCCCGCGCTGTTCGACCGCACCTGCGCCATCGGAGCCGACCTTGCCGGAGCGGGTGCTGGCGTCTTGGTACTGGGCTGCGCGGACATGGGACCGGCGCGGGCACGCCTACAAGCGGCCATCGGCATTCCGGTGATCGACCTGGTACTGGCGGCTGTCGCGCTGGCGCAAGGCTTTCTGGCCGCCGAACAAGCCACATCCTAGCCATTACCCCCTCGGGTCGGCCCACCGCCCCGACAGCAACAGATCCAACAGAAGACCTAAACGACCAATATTCTGAAAGACGCTCTTGCTGCAGTTGCGTTCCTCGGAACGCGGGGCGCCTTTGCCCAAGACAGCAATGCCCCCTGCGCGCGGCCGATGATGGCGGCTTCGCCCCCTTTGCCTTCGTCGGCGATGACGGTGACCTGACCGGCTTTACCTACGACCTTGGCGTTGCACTGGCCGCGCAGATGGGCCGCCCCGGCACCGACCTGATCGACACCCCGTTTTCGTCGATCTTCACGGGCCTGCAGTCGGACCGTTACAATTCGCAGCCCAATGCGATCCGCGCAGTGCTGACGGGCCGCGCCGACGCCACCATTGCCGATATGTCGGCCAGCCGGTATTTCGCTGCCGAAAACCCGCAACTGGAAGTGTCGCTACGCATTCCGGTGGGCGTGAACGTGTCGTTTTTCTTCCGCAAGGACGACGTCGCTTTCCGCAACGAAGTCGAAGTCGCGCTGGAATGCATGAAGACCAACGACGCGTTCGCTGAAATCTACACCAAATGGTTCGGCATCGCCCCGCCGCAGCCCCCCAAGCCGAGGTTTTCCCCGGTTACGGCGCCCCCGACTACGAGGGGTATGACGCGAGCGAACACACCCTCAGCTGCGACTGATCCGCCACTTCTGTGCCGTGCCTTGCGCCCCCCCTGCCCATACGTCCGGACTGAAAGCCATGGACCATTTTCTGACCACCTTCTTCAGGTTCGACTTCATCCCGCAATACCCGCCCGAGATTCTGGCAGGCCTTTGGGTGACGTTGCGCAATGCCCTGCCCCCCGGTATAGAGGTGGTTCGGTTTATCTAAATATGTTCCGGGCGTTTTCTAAGTGGTTTTCCTCTTCGGTTAGGCGTCTGCCACTTCGGGCATTGGCTGGTTGAAGTAAGCGTGATCGGGGGTTTTCCCGTCAAGCGATGAATGCGGACGGCGGGTGTTGTAGAAGTTCAGATATCGGCCGATCCCGGCTCATCCTCGGCCAGCCGCACCCGCGACAACCGCATGACCTTGTCGGTCGGTGATATCCCTAACAAAATAACCTCGTCAGGGGTCGGGAGCCCGACATCTTGCGACAGCAGGATCGAGCGGCCATCAGCCCCGCGCCGTCGCATATCAGCCGTAAACCCGATAAGCACCGAGAGCGATTGGTCGATATCTTTCACGACATGCGCACGCGCCCCGGCGCGCCGACCGATGATGCCTTCCTCGGCCAAAGCTGTCAGCGCCTTTCGTACTGTCACCCGCGACAGCCCTGTGACTTCGGCGAGGCGTCGCTCGGAGGGCAGGTTGTCGTTGTTTTTCATCTCGCTCGCCGCGATGAGGAGGCGCATGGCCCGCGCCAAACGGCGATAAAGCGGGTCCTCGCCCGCGTCCTGCGCGAGGGCAGCAGCAATGCGATCAGCAAGAAGGCGCGGTTGGGTCGCGATCTGGTCTTCCACTATGCCCCTGCAAGATCAAAGCCAAATATAGGTCCAGTATAATACCATGATACAGCAAGAATAGTATTTTCTGGCGCTAGGGGTGCGCAGGGCTCTATACTCTTCGCGCGTCAAACCCATCCGCGCGTCGTTCGATTTCTCGACCTGCACCAATGGGTGCTCAAGCCTCAGCTCGATGATTGTTCGCTGTCTTGTCCGGCATTATTCTGGCTTTGAGCCTGAATGCGGACCTGATGTCTGTGCATCAAAAGACCTCCGTTTTAGGGGAGGTTGCGGAAAGTGTAGGATTTGTTGGTTGCGGGGGCAGGATTTGAACCTGCGGCCTTCAGGTTATGAGCCTGACGAGCTACCGGGCTGCTCCACCCCGCGTTGTTTGGATTTTTTGTATATAGAGAGAGATATGCTTCTTATCAGGTCTGGCGGTGACTTACTCTCCCACGACTTAAGTCGCAGTACCATCAGCGTTTTTGCACTTAACTTCCGAGTTCGGGAAGGGATCGGGTGTTTTGCAAGAGCTATATCCACCAGACCGGGAAAGAAGCATTTTTGTTCAAGTATACTGTTATGTATGATTTTTGATTTGGTTGAGCTATTTCTGGATCAAACCAAGCCTATCGGACGATTAGTACTAGTCAACTGAATGCATTACTGCACTTACATCTCTAGCCTATTGACGTGATGGTCTTTCACGGTCCTCAGGGATACCTTGTTTTGAGGGGGGCTTCACGCTTAGATGCCTTCAGCGTTTATCCTGTCCGAACATAGCTACCCAGCACTACCGTTGGCACGATAACTGGTCCACCAGTGGTCCGTTCACCCCGGTCCTCTCGTACTAGGGGCAACTCCTCTCAAGTATCCTACACCCACGGAAGATAGGGACCGAACTGTCTCACGACGTTCTAAACCCAGCTCACGTACCTCTTTAAATGGCGAACAGCCATACCCTTGGGACCTGCTCCAGCCCCAGGATGAGATGAGCCGACATCGAGGTGCCAAACGATGCCGTCGATATGGACTCTTGGGCATCATCAGCCTGTTATCCCCAGCGTACCTTTTATTCGTTGAGCGATGGCCCTTCCACTCGGGACCACCGGATCACTATGGCCGACTTTCGTCTCTGCTCGACTTGTCAGTCTCGCAGTCAGGCTGGCTTATGCCATTGCACTCGACGACCGATTTCCGACCGGTCTGAGCCAACCTTCGCGCGCCTCCGTTACACTTTGGGAGGCGACCGCCCCAGTCAAACTCCCCACCACACAGGGTCCCGGATCCGGATAACGGACCGCGGTTAGACATCAAGCAAAGCAAGGGTGGTATCTCAAGGATGGCTCCGCAGGGACTGGCGTCTCTGTTTCAATGCCTACCACCTATCCTGCACATGCTTGGCCTGATGCCAATGTGAAGCTGGAGTAAAGGTGCATGGGGTCTTTCCGTCTAACCGCGGGTAGCCCGCATCTTCACGGGCAGTTCAATTTCGCTGAGTCTATGTTGGAGACAGCGGGGAAGTCGTTACGCCATTCGTGCAGGTCGGAACTTACCCGACAAGGAATTTCGCTACCTTAGGACCGTTATAGTTACGGCCGCCGTTTACTGGGGCTTCAATTCAAGGCTTGCACCTCTCCTTTTAACCTTCCAGCACCGGGCAGGCGTCAGACTGTATACGTCGTCTTACGACTTCGCACAGCCCTGTGTTTTTAGTAAACAGTCGCCACCCCCTAGTTTGTGCCCCCGCCCAATAGTTGCCTACTGAACGGGCCTCCTTCTCGCGAACTTACGGAGGTATTTTGCCGAGTTCCTTCAACATAGTTCTCTCAAGCGCCTTGGTATTCTCTACCAGTCCACCTGTGTCGGTTTAGGGTACGATCTTATGGAGGGCTATTTCCAGGGACCTCTGAGCAGCCCAATCAATCCGATAAGACTGAACTACCTTTGAGATCCGTCACCATCTCCTGGCGCAGGAATATTAACCTGCTTCCCATCGACTACGCCTTTCGGCCTCGCCTTAGGGGTCGGCTTACCCTGCTCAGATTAGCTTTAAGCAGGAACCCTTGGACTTTCGGCGAGAGGGTCTCTCACCCTCTTTGTCGCTACTTATATCATCATTCTCACTAGTGATCTCTCCACCGGATGCCTCACAGCCCGGCTTCACAGAAAGCGCCTTGCCTCCAAAATCTTCTTTCGAAGACTGAAGAGGCATTGCGCTATGTCACACTACGCTCTGCTACCGCGTGCATAAATGCACACCCTAAGCTTCGGCTCATGGCTTGAGCCCCGTTACATCTTCGCCGCAGGACAACTTAATTAGACCAGTGAGCTGTTACGCTATCTTTAAAGGATGGCTGCTTCTAAGCCAACCTCCTGGTTGTTTTGGTCGTCCCACCTGCTTTCCCACTTAGCCATGAATTAGGGGCCTTAGCTGTAGGTCAGGGTTGTTTCCCTCTTCACGACGGACGTTAGCACCCGCCGTGTGTCTGCCAGATATTACTCCTCGGTATTCGGAGTTTGGTTAGGATCAGTAAGTCTGTGGGACCCCATTACCCATCCAGTGCTCTACCCCCGAGGGTATTCGTCTGACGCTCTACCTAAATAGATTTCGCAGAGAACCAGCTATCTCCAAGTTTGATTGGCCTTTCACCCCTAGCCACAACTCATCCCGACCTTTTTCAACAGGTGTGGGTTCGGACCTCCAGTTGGTGTTACCCAACCTTCATCCTGGTCATGGCTAGATCACTTGGTTTCGGGTCTGATCCCACAAACTCATTCGCCCTATTAAGACTCGCTTTCGCTGCGCCTACACCTAACGGCTTAAGCTTGCTTGTGAGACCAAGTCGATGACCCATTATACAAAAGGTACGCCGTCAGGACTCGAGGTCCCTCCGACTGCTTGTAGGCGTCCGGTTTCAGGTACTGTTTCACTCCCCTCGTCGGGGTGCTTTTCACCTTTCCCTCACGGTACTGGTTCGCTATCGGTCAGTAAGG